>DATJFY010000122.1:0-72131 GCA_035495415.1 Verrucomicrobiia bacterium | reverse complement strand
CCGAGGCCTTGATCATCACCGGATAGCCGACGGTATTGGCGATCTTGACGGCCTCGTCGGGGTTGGGGATCGCGGCGAGATGGCCCGGCACGGTGCTGACGCCCGCCGCCTGCGCGAGCTTCTTGGACTCGATCTTGTCGCCCATGGCGTAGATCGCGTGCGCGTCGGGTCCGATGAAGACGATGCCGGCCGCGGCCAGCGCCTTCTGGAATTCCTGCTTCTCCGACAGGAAGCCGTAGCCCGGATGCACCGCCTGCGCACCGGTCTTCTTGCAAGCGTCGACGATCCTGTCGATCAGCAGATAGGACTGGGTCGCGGGCGGCGGGCCGATGAACACCGCCTCGTCGGCCTCGGAGTAGACCGCCACCGTCTTGATGCCGAGCCGCTTGCAGCTGCGGATCACCCGGCAGGCGATCTCGCCGCGATTGGCGATCAGGATCTTGTCGAACAGCTTGCTCATGAGCCTTCCTTGTTGCGGTCGAACAGACCCATCGACCAGGCCGTATGTGCGGCGATCAGCGGCATCCAGGCCGTCAGCACCCAGAGCCACCACGGATAGGCGCGGGTGAAGATCGCGTTCACGGCGATCAGCACGAGCAGGGTCAGCAGCGCCACGATGACGTGCAGCCGCACCGACCGCGCCCGCCGCATCCGCTCCTCCGGCGTCAATCTCGCAGCCATCCCATCACAACGGAATGTTGCCGTGCTTGCGCCAGGGATTGTCGAGGCGCTTGGTCTCGAGCGTCTTCAGGGCCTTGCAGATCCGCCGGCGCGTGCCGTGCGGCATGATCACGTCGTCGATGAAGCCGCGGTTGGCGGCAACGAAGGGATTGGCGAATTTCTCGCGGTATTCCTCGGTGCGCGCCGCGATCTTGGCGGCATCGCCGATGTCGGAGCGGAAGATGATCTCGACCGCGCCCTTGGCGCCCATTACCGCGATCTCGGCACCCGGCCAGGCGTAGTTGACGTCGCCGCGCAGGTGCTTGGAAGCCATGACGTCATAGGCGCCGCCATACGCCTTGCGCGTGATGACCGTCAGCTTGGGCACGGTCGCCTCCGCGAACGCGTACAGCAGCTTGGCGCCGTGCACGATGATGCCGCCGAATTCCTGATCGGTGCCGGGCAGGAACCCCGGCACGTCGACGAAGGTCACGATCGGGATGTTGAACGCGTCGCAGAAGCGTACGAAGCGCGCCGCCTTGATCGAGGCTTTGATGTCGAGACAGCCGGCCAGCACGTTGGGCTGGTTCGCGACGATGCCCACGCTGCGTCCGTAGTAGCGGCCGAAGCCCACGAGGATGTTCATCGCGTAGGATTGATGCACCTCGAGGAACCGGCCCTCGTCGACCGTGCGCAGGATGATCTCGCGCATGTCGTAGGGCTTGGTCGGCTCGGTCGGTACGAGCGTGTCGAGCTCGGGTGACTGGCGGTCGAGCGGGTCGCTCGTCTCGCACAGCGGCGCGTCCTCTTGGTTGTTGGACGGAAGAAACGACAAGAGCTCGCGGATGACGCCGATGCAGGCCTCGTCGCTCTCACAGCCGAAGTGCGCGACCCCGCTGCGCGTGTTGTGCGTGCGCGCGCCGCCGAGATCTTCCTTGGTGACCTCCTGGTGGGTCACGGTCTTGATCACGTCGGGGCCGGTGATGAACATGTACGAGGAGCCCTCGACCATCAGGATGAAGTCCGTGATCGCCGGGCTATACACGGCACCGCCCGCGCACGGTCCCATGATGGCGCTGATCTGCGGCACGACGCCCGACGCGAGCGTGTTGCGCAGGAAGATGTCGGCGTAGCCGGCCAGCGACTCGACGCCTTCCTGGATACGCGCGCCGCCCGAGTCGTTGAGGCCGACTACGGGCGCGCCCGCCTTGATCGCCATGTCCATGACCTTGCAGATCTTGCTCGCATAGGCGCCACTCAGCGAGCCGCCGAACACGGTGAAGTCCTGCGCGAACACGAAGACGGGCCGGCCGTGCATGCGTCCCGAGCCCACCACCACGCCGTCGCCGGGGATGCGCTGGGCGTCCATCCCGAAGTCGGAGCTCTGGTGCACGACCAGCTTGTCCATCTCGGCGAAGCTTCCCTTGTCGAGGAGAAGCTCCAGCCGTTCGCGCGCGGTCTTCTTCCCGGCGCGATGCTGTCGCTCGATGCGGTCGGCGCCCCCGCCGAGGTCGGCGGCCTCATTGCGACGGCGCAACTCCGCGAAACGATCTTCGAGGGGCAAGGGCGTGGGCACCTCCACTCAGACGACGATGTGCCGTGTCGCAGCCCCTGCAGTATAGAAAGGCACCGACGGGAAAGTCAATGAACACGAGGCCTTCACGGGCGAGCCGGTTGACTTCCCCACCCCTGCTTGCCATACTCACCGCCCTATGGGCCCGCTGGCGGTGGCCGTCCTCGTCCTGTGTGCGGTGGCGGTCACGGTGGCGCTGGTCATGGCGCTCGTGTCGCTTCGCCGCGTGCTGCAGCGGGTCGAGGGCGTGCTCCAGCTCGTGGAGCGCGAGATCCGCCCCATGGCGGCCCAGCTCGGGGCGCTGACCGAGGAGTTCCGGGTCCTGTCCCATCAGGTCACCGTGGAGCTGGACCGCCTCGGTGTGGTGATCCGGCGGCTCGACGACATCACCACCGGCATCGCGCGGCTTGTCGCGTTGGTGTCGGGCATCTCGCGGGTGGGCCAGGTCGTAGGACTCGCGGGCGGGCTGCGACGCGGACTGGGTGTTTTCGTCTCACGGCTCAAGAGTCGCGAACGCTGACGCGGCTCGGAGGGAGGTCATGAACATGGCAGATGATCGGAGCGGGATGGATGCGGCGGGCTACCTCGGCTGGTTCTTTCTCGGCGCGGTGGCGGGCGGGGTGACGGCCCTGCTCCTCGCCCCGAAGACGGGGGCGGAGACGCGCGAGCTGCTCGCCGAGCAGGGGGGCCAGCTCCTGAATCGCGCGAAGACGCACGCGGGCGACGCACGCGAGAGGGCCGGGGATCTGTTCGAGCGGGGGCGCGAATATCTCGAGGAGCAATCGAACCGCCTCATCTCCGCCTTCGAGGCGGGGCGCGCGGCCATGCGCGACGAGATTTCACAGGGGCGACCCGGACTCTAGCCGCGGATGGCGGAGGTCGAGGTCCCGAACCCCGAGGAGCTCCACGAGCGCGGCGAGGACCGGTTCGGCCGGCGCGTCGCGCTCGTGACTGCGGTCTTCGCCGTCATCCTCTCCATCTCCTCGATGGGCGGCAACAACGCCACCAAGGAGATGCTCCTCGCCCAGCAGAAGTCCTCCGACCAGTGGGCGTTCTACCAGGCCAAGGTGATGCGCGAGCACCTCTACCGGGCCCAGAAGCTCCGGCTGGAGGCGGATCTCGCCGAGAAGGGCGGAGCGTTGCGGCCGGACGCCCGCGAGCAGCTCGAGGCCCTCGACAAGAAGTTCGACGAGGAAGAGAAGCGCTACGCGGCCGAGAAGAAGGACATCGAGAAAGACGCCAAGAAGCTGGAGGGCGTGCGCGACAAGAACTCCACGCGCGATCCCTACTTCGACCTCGCCGAGGTGTTCCTGCAGATCGCCATCGTGATGTCCTCGGTGTCGATCCTCTCCAAGTCACGTCCGGTGTTCTACTTCAGCCTCGTCCTCGCGGTGATCGGCACCACCCTCACCATCAACGGCTACGCCCTCTTCTTTCACCTGCCCTGGCTGCACGATCCTCACTGACGTGAGGGCCGGGGGGCGCCCGCGGCGTCGCACTCGACGACCCGCGCCCCGAAGAAGGCCTGCTCGCGTCGGTTGTGCGTGAGCCGCGCCGCGCGTCGGTAGGCTTGGGCCGCCTCGGCCCAGCGGCCGAGCCGGCGCAGGCAGTCGCCGCGGGCCGCGGGAAGATGGTGATACCCCGCCAGGGCCGGGCCATCGAGGGCGTCGAGCACGGGAAGCGCGGCCGCGGGTCCCTCCGCCATGCTCACCGCGATGGCGCGGTTCAGCGCAATCACCGGCGACGGGGTGAGCCCTTCCAGCCGGGCGTACAGCCGCGCGATCGTGGGCCAGTCCGTGGCCGTCCAGCCCGGCGCGCGCGCGTGGCAGGCAGCGATGGCGGCCTGCAGGCGGTATGGGCCCGCCTGGTCGAGCGGGCCCGCACGCTCGAGCAGCGCCAGCCCGCGCGCGACGCGCGCCGCATCCCACCGCGTGCGGTCCTGGTCGGCGAGGAGGACCACGTCGCCGTGCGCGTCCGTGCGGGCGGGGGCGCGGGCCGCGGTCAGCTCCATGAGGGCGGCGAGGCCGAGCACCTCGGCATCGTGCGGCATCAGCTCGAGGAGCATCGCGCCGAGGCGCAAGGCCTCATCACACACCTCGTCGCGCAACAGCCGGTTCCCCTCGCGGGCGGTGTGGCCCTCGTTGAAGACGAGGTAGATCACCGCGAGCACCGAGGCGAGGCGCGCGGGCAGCTCGGCCGGCTCGGGTACCGCGTAGGGCAGGCGCCGGGTCCGGATCAGCCGTTTCGCGCGGACTATACGTTGTCCAACGGTGGTGTCGGACACGAGGAACGCGCGCGCGATCTCGCCCGTCGAGAGCCCGCCGACGAGACGCAAGGTGAGGGCAACCTGGCTCTCCGGCGCCAGCGCGGGGTGACAGCATGTGAAGATGAGGCGCAGCCGGTCGTCGGCGATGGCCGCAGGCGCCTCGGTCTCGCCCGGCTCGTCCGTCGCGGGATCGGACTCGCGCGCGAGGGCCTCGGCCTTCCGGGCGTTGCGGCGGCGCCGCCGCAGGTGGTCCCGTGCGCGGTTGCGCGCCACCGTCATGAGCCAGGCGCCCGGATTGTCGGGCAGGCCGTCCGTTGGCCAGCGCACGAGCGCGGCCGCCAGCGCCTCCTGCACGGTTTCCTCGGCGGCATCGAGGTCACTCAGCATGCGCGCGACCGAGGCGACAAGTCGACCGTACTCGCCCCGGAAGACGTGCTCGACCAGGTACCCCGCGCCGCCGAGAGCCGTCGCTACATCTCCCAGACGGGACGGACCTCGATGAAGCCGTCTTCCACGATCGGGAGCTTCGACGCCCACTCGATCGCCTCCGCCTTGGAGGGGCAATCGATCAAGTAGAAGCCGCCGATCACTTCCTTGGTCTCGGCGAAGGGGCCATCGGTGAGCTGGGGCTGCCCGGCCTTCACGCGGATCCGGGTCGCCTCGGCTTGCGGGCGCAGCCGCTCGCTGGCCACCATCTTGCCGGCCGTGCGGAGATCCTGTGCCACCTTCATGTGCTGGCCGACCACCTGCTTGATCTCCGCCTCGCCGCGCCGCGCCAGGGCCTGCTCGTTGCCGTGGATGAGAAGGATGTACTTCATGCGTCGCTCCTTTCTGCGGGCGGGGCTGCCGCCCGTCTCACCCTCTACGACGCCGGGCGGCGGCCGATTTCGACTGTTTGTCATCAACGGCGGGTGATGCGAGCCCCGAGGCCCTGGAGCTTGGTCTCGATGTCCTCGTAGCCGCGGTCGATCTGCTCGATGCTCCGGATGACGGTGCGGCCGTCGGCGCAGAGGGCGGCGATGAGAAGCGCGATACCCGCGCGGATGTCGGGGCTCGGGATGCCACCGGGCTCCCCCCGGAGCCGGGACGGCCCGTGGATGAGCGCGCGGTGGGGGTCGCACAGCACGATGCGCGCGCCCATGCCGATCAGCCGGTCCACGAAGAAGAGCCGGCTTTCGTACATCTTCTCGTGAAACAGGACGGCGCCTTCCGCCTGGGTGGCGGCGACCAGGGCGACGCTCATCAGGTCGGCGGGGAACGCGGGCCAGGGTCCGTCGTCGACCTTGGGGATGGCGTCTCCCAGGTCGCTCTGTATCACCAGCGGGCGCGCGCCCGACACGAAGAGATCGTCGCCTCGATACTCGGTGGCGATGCCGAGCCGGCCGAACACGTTGAGGGCCATCCGGAGGTCCTCGCGGCGCACGCCCTCGATGAGCACCTCGCCGTCGGTCACCGCGGAGAGCACGATGAAGCTCCCCACTTCCATGAAGTCCGGCCCCAGCGTGAAGTCGGCGCCGTGAAGGGCCGCGCCGCCGTGGATGGTCAGCACGTTGGAGCCGATGCCCTCGATGCGTGCCCCCATCGCCACGAGCAGATGGCAGAGGTCCTGGACGTGGGGCTCGGAGGCGGCGTTGCGCAGCACGGTGGTGCCCTCCGCCCGTACCGCGGCGAGGATCACGTTCTCGGTGCCGGTGACGCTGGCCTCGTCGAGGAGGATGTCCGCGCCGCGGAGGCGGCGCGCGGCGAGATGGAGGACCCCGCCCTCGCTCCGCACCTCGGCGCCGAGGGCGCTCAGCCCCAGCACGTGCGTGTCCACGCGCCGGCGGCCGATCTGGTCACCACCGGAATGGCCGAGCTCGGCCCGGCCCTCGCGCGCGAGGAGGGCCCCCATGAGGACCAGCGCGCCCCGGATCTTCTTGAGCAGCTCGGGATCCGGCCGCGTGCTCCGGAAGCTGCCCGCGCGGATGGTGATCGTGTGCCGGTCGGCCCGGTCGACGGTGACGCCCATGGCCTGGATCATCGTGAGCATCGTGCGGACGTCGTCGATGTCCGGCAGATTGCGCAAGGTCACCGGGTCGGCGCTGAGCAGCGCGGCGGCGATGGCGGGGAACGCGGCGTTCTTGTTGCCGCCCGGCCGCACGCGTCCCTTGGTGCGCGCCCGGCCTTCGATGACGAATTCGGCCATGAGTCGCCCCCTCGCGCGGTTAGCGGCGGAAGTCCGCCTTGCCGGGCAGGATCCGGTCGGCGATCAGGTTCCGCATCATCTCCACGGTGCCCCCGCCGATCGCGAACATGCGAGCGTCCCGCACCATGCGCTCGAGCGGAAGCGTGCGTCCGTAGCCGGCGGCGCCGTGGATCTGGAGCGCCTGATTGGTCACGGTCTGGGCCATCTCGGCGGCGAAGGTCTTGGCCTTCGCGGACTCCAGCGGGTCGGGGAATCCATCCACCGAGGTGCACGCGGCGCGATGGATGAGCAAACGCGCGGCGTCCAGGGCGACCGCCATCTCCGCGAGCTTCCACCGGATGCCCTGGAAGTCGGCGATGGGGCGCCCGAACTGACGCCGCGCCTGCGCGTAGGCGAGCGCCTGCTCGTAGGCGCCCTGGGCCAGACCCAGCGCCACCGTGGCCGCACCCAGGCGCTGGCTGTTGTAGGCGCGCATGAGCTTCTTGAAGCCGTCCGGCGGCCCCACCAGGAGCTGCTCGCGCCCCACGCGGCACCGCTCGAAGTGAAGCCGCCCCTCGGGGATCCCGCGCAGGCCCATGGTGCGGTCGCGCTCGCCGATGGCGAAGCCGGGCGTGTCGCGCTCGACGAGGAGCCCGCCGATGCCCTCCGCGCCCGCGCGGGCGCTCATCCGGCAGTACACGAGGTAGAGGCGCGAGGTGCCGGCCCCGGTGATCCAGCGTTTCTCGCCGCCGAGCGTCCACCCCTCGGGCGCCTCGTCGGCCCGCGTGGCGAGATCGGTGGCGGCGGAGCCCGCCTCGGGCTCGGTGATCGCGATGGCGGGCTTCTCGCCGTCTTCCAAGACCCAGGGGAAGTAGCGGCGCTTCTGCGCGTCGGTCCCATAGGCGGTGAGCGCGCCGACCACGCCGAGGCTGCCTTCCACCACGATTCTCGCGGTGACCCCGCACGCGCGCGCCACCTGCTCCACCACGAGCAGCACATCGAGCACGGAGCCGCCGGGTCCCCCGTACGCCTTGGGGATCGTGATCCCCATGAACCCGGCGCGCACGAGGTCCTTCACGTTGTCCCAGGGATAGGACTCCTCGGCATCCCAGCGCGCAGCGCGCTCCCGGAACGCGCCGTCGGCAAGTTCGCGCGCCCGCGCGCGCAGCGCCTGCTGCGCCGGCGTCAGCTCGAAGTCCATCAGCGCGCGAGGGCCATCAGATGTGGATGGCCTGGCCCAGCGCCGCGAGCGTCGCCTCGAGCGCGGCCTCGGACAGGGTGGGATGGGCGTGGATGGTATGGATCAGCTCCTCCAGCGTGGCCTCGAGCGTCCGGCCCACCGCGAACTCGTGGATGAGCTCGGTCGCCTCCGGGCCCACGATGTGCACGCCCAGGATCTCGCCGGTGCGCTTGTCGGCGATCACCTTGAGGAAGCCGTCCGTCTCGCCCAGGGCCACCGCCTTGCCGTTGGCGGTGAACGGGAACTTCCCGACGCTGATCTCGCGCCCGTTCCCCTTCGCCGCCGACTCGGAGAGGCCGACGGAGGCGACCTGGGGGCGGCAGTACGTGCAGGACGGCACGTTGCCGTAGTCCACCGGGCGCGGGGTGTGCCCCGCGATCGCCTCCGCCGCCACCACGCCCTCGGCCATCGCCTTGTGGGCGAGGAGCTGCCGGCCCGCCATGTCGCCGATAGCGTAGATTCCTTTCACCGAGGTCTCGCCGGTCGGCCCGACGGTGACGAACCCGCGCTCCATCGCGACGCCCAAGGCCTCGAGCCCCACGTCCTTGACGCGCGCGGCGCGGCCAACGGCCATCAGCACCTGCTCGGCCCGCAGCGTCTCCGTCTTGCCCTCGGCCTCCACGTCCACCGTCACTCCACCGGCCCCCGACGTCACGGACTTCACGCGCACCGCGGTGCGGATGGTGATGCCCCGGCGCCCGAAGAGGCGCGCGATCAGGGCGGACGACTCCTCGTCCTCGACGGGCAGCACGCGCGGCAGCGCCTCCAGCACGGTGACCTGGGTGCCATACGCGGCGTAGACGTCGGCGAACTCCATGCCCACCGCCCCCGCCCCGATCACGATCAGGGTCGCGGGGCGGCTCTCGTTCCGCACCGCCCCGTTGGATGAGATCACCGTCTTCTCGTCGATCGCGACGCCGGGCAGCGACTTCGGCTCCGAGCCGGTGGCGAGGATCACCGCGCGAGCGGCCTCGAGGGCCTGGACGCCGTCCTTGCCCGCGACTTCCACGACGTGCTTGGCCTTGAGCGCGCCCCGTCCGGGGAAGAGCGCGATCTTGTTCTTGCGGAAGAGGAACTCGACGCCCTTTGCCATCCGGTCGGCGACTTTTCGGGAGCGCTGCACGGCGTGGGCGTAGTCGGCCTTCCACTCCTTCACCGTGATTCCGTACTCCTCGGCACGCGACACGAGGCCCACCACTTCGGCGTTGCGGAGCAGCGCCTTGGTGGGGATGCAGCCCCAGTTGAGGCAGACTCCCCCGGGACGGTCGTCCTCGACAGTGGCGACGCTGAGGCCGAGCTGGGCGGCGCGGATCGCCGCGACGTAACCGCCGGGCCCGGTGCCGACCACCACCACGTCGAATTTCTGGGCCGCGGCCATCGCTAGACCAGAAGCCGCAGGGGCTCTTCGAGCAGGCGCTTGACGTCCTGGAGGAAGCGCGCCCCCATCGCCCCGTCCATCACGCGGTGATCGCAGGAGATCGTCATCTTCATGCGCCGGCCGACTGCGAGGGCCCCGTCCACCACCACCGCCTTTTCCAGCATGGAGCCCACCGCGAGGATCGCGCCCTCGGGCGGATTGATGATCGCGGAGAATTCCTCGACGTCCAACATGCCGAGGTTCGAGATCGTGAAGGTGGCGCCGGACAGCTCGGACGCGCGGAGCTTGCCCGCCCGCGCGCGGTCGGCGAGGTCACGCGCCTCCGCGGCGATCTGCACCAGCGGCTTCACGTCGCAGTCGCGCAGCACAGGCGTGATGAGCCCGGCATCCAGCGCCACTGCGAGCCCGATATGCGCCCGGTGATGCATGCGGACGGCCTGCCCCTGCAGCGAGGCGTTGACGCCGGGATGACGCATGAGCGCGAGGGCGCAAGCCCGGATCACGAGGTCGTTCACCGAGATCTTGGGGCTGCCGTCGAGGGCGTTCAGCTCGGCGCGCAGCTCGCCGGCCCGGTCCATCGCGACCTCGGAGGTGACGTAGAAGTGCGGCACCGGCCCCTTCGAGAGCGGCATGCGCTTGGCGATGGTGGCGCGCATGGCCGTGAGCGGCACGTCCTCGTACTCCGCGTCGGTGCGGGCGGGGACGACGAACGGGGCGCGCGCGGGCGCGGCGGCCCGGGCGGCGGGGGCCGCCGCGCCGGCCGGCGCCGGCCCGGCGGCGAGGGCGTCCTCGACGTCGCGGCGCACGATGCGGCCGCCCGGCCCGCTGCCGTGCAGTCCGGCCAGATCCACGCCGCTCTGCGCGGCGATCTTCTTCGCGAGCGGCGAGGCCTTTACCCGTGCGCCCGCGGCGGGCGCGCCGGCGGGCGCCGAGGCGACCAGGCGTGGTCCCGTGGGCGCGGCGGCCGGCGCGGCCGCCGCCGGCGCGGGCTGCGGCCGCCCGGACTCGGGCGTCATCGGCACCACCTTGCCGGTCTCGGGCGCCGACTTGTAGGTCTCGGTGGACGGTACCGCGCCCGGCGCGCTCGCCGAGGGCACGGCCGCGGGCTTGGCGGGATCAGGGGGCGCGGCGGTCACCGCGGGCGCGGGTGCGGCCGGAGCCTTCGGCGCGGCTGCGAGCACCGGATCGATATTCTCCGCGGGCTCGGCGATCACCGCGATCAGGTCGCCCACCGGCACCTCGCCCCCCTCGTCCACCACGACTTTTCGCAGGACGCCCGCCCCGAACGCCTCGATCTCGACGTTGGCCTTGTCGGTCTCGATCTCCGCGATGATGTCGCCGCCCTTGATGCTGTCCCCTTCGTGCTTGATCCACTTGATGACCTTGCCGGTCTCCATGGCATCGGACAGCTTGGGCATGACGACCTTCGTGATCATCGATAGCAAACCTTGCGGATGGCGTCGGCGATCTTCTCCTTGGAGGGCGTCTTCAGGCGCTCCAGGTTCTTCGCATACGGCATGGGGGCGTTCTCGCCGGTCACCCGCTCCACCGGCGCGTCGAGATCGTCGAAGGCCTCCTCGGTGATCTCGGACGCGATCTCCGAGCCCATGCCCGCGAAGCCCGCGCCCGCCTCCAGCACCACGGCGCGATGCGTCTTCCTGACCGACGAGACGATGGTGTCGGTGTCCATGGGGCGCAGCGTGCGGGGGTCCACCAGCTCGCAGGAAATGCCCTCCTTGGCCAGCTCCTCGGCGACTTCCATGGCGCGGTACATCATGCCCATGTAGGCGATCACCGTGACGTCGGTGCCCTCGCGTCGGATGATGGCCTTGCCGAGGGGGATGGTGAAGTCGGGGTCGTCGGGGACTTCGCCCTTCACCGCGTAGAGCGTCTCCGCCTCGATGAAGATCACCGGGTTGTCGTCGCGGATGGCCGACTTGAGCAGTCCCTTGGCGTCGGCGGGCGTGGTGGGCCGGACCACCTTGAGCCCGGGCACGTGATAGAAGTACGTCTCCATGCTCTGGGAGTGCTGCGCGGCGAGCTGGGCGGCCGGGCCACCGGGACCGCGCACCACCAACGGGATCGGGTACTGACCGCCGGACATGTAACACATCTTCGCCGCCGAGTTGACGATCTGGTCGAGAGCGAGGATGGAGAAGTTGAACGTCATCATCTCGATGACCGGGCGTAGACCCAGCATCGCGGCCCCCACCCCGATCCCGGTGAAGCCCGACTCACAGATCGGCGTGTCGATGATGCGCTTGTCCCCGTAGGCCTTGAGGAGACCCTGCGTCACCTTGTACGCGCCGTCGTAGAGGCCGACCTCCTCGCCCATCACGAACACGCGCGGATCGCGGTCCATCTCCTCGCGCAGAGCCTGGTTCAGCGCCTCCCGGTACGTCATGATCGCCATGGCGTCAGTCCTTGTAGACGTCCCGGAACAGCTCCTCCGGGGCCGGCTCGGGGGACGCCTCGGCGAACGCCACCGCCTCGTCCACGAGGTCGTTCACGTCCTTCTCGACCGTCTTCACGTCGGCATCGGCGAGGACGCCATCCTTGAGGCAGCGCTCGGTGAAGACTGCGATGGGGTCACGCTGCTTCTCGCGCTCCACCTCTTCCTTGGTCCGGTACACCGCGCCGGCGGGATCCCGCATGGAGTGACCCCGGAAGCGGTAGGTGCGCGCCTCGATGAGCGCAGGGGCCTTGTCCTTGCGTGCGCGCTCCACCGCCCGGCCCACGCAGTCCCGCACCGCCAGCACGTCCATGCCGTCCACCGCCTCACCGTGCATGCCGTACGTCTCGGCGAACCGCCACACTTCCGTCTGGGCGAGCGCCCGGTGGATGGCGGTGCCCATCGCGTAGCGGTTGTTCTCGCAGATGAAGACGACCGGCAGCTTCCACAGGGCAGCGAGATTCATCGACTCGTGGAACTCGCCCTCCGGCACCGCGCCGTCGCCGAAATAGCACAGCACGACCTGGTCCCCCCCCTGGTACTTGATCGCGAACCCCGCGCCCGCGGCGAGGGGCAGGTGCGCGCCCACGATGCCGTGGCCGCCCAGGAAGTTCACGCTCTTGTCGAAGAGGTGCATGGAGCCGCCCTTGCCCTTGGAGAGCCCGCCGGAGCGGCCGAAGAGCTCGGCCATCACCTTGCGGGGGTCGGAGCCCTTGGCTAAACAATGCCCATGCTCTCGATACGACGACACCGCGTAGTCGTCCGGCCGGAGGGTCGACGTCGCCCCCACCGCCACCGCCTCCTGGCCGATGTAGAGATGCAGGAACCCGCCGATCTTCCCCAGCGCGTACATCTCGGCGGCCTTCTCCTCGAAGCGCCGGATCAGCGCCATCTGCGACACGAGGCGCCGGGCAAGCTCGGCATCGAGCCGCGGCGCCAGCACTATGGTTTTCGCCTGGGCCATGAGTCACGTCCTCCTGGACAATCCCGTCGAGCCGTCCTACCGAACCCGCGTGGTGCGGCCTAGCCTCGCATCACCGAGAGCTCGTCCACCGAGAGCCGGCGGCGGAGCTGGAAGATCGCCACGATGATGGCGAGGCCCACCGCGACTTCCGCCGCCGCCACCGCCATCACGAACAAGGCGAGGGCCTGCCCGTCCACCGACCCGTGGCGGTGGCCGAACGCCACCAGGGCCAGGTTCGCGGCGTTGAGCATCAGCTCGATCGACATGAAGATCACGAGCGGGTCGCGCCGGATCAGCACGCCGAGCACGCCGATCACGAACAGGCCGGCGGACAGGGCCACGTAGTAGGACTCGGGGACCATGGGATCAGGATACCTTACGCTTGGTCAGCGCCATGACCCCCACCAGCGCGGTGAGCAGGAGCACGGAGGTGACCTCGAAGGGGAAGAGGAAGTCGGTGAGGAGCAAACGGTAGAGGGGCTCGCCGCTGGGATTCGGCGCGGCCGTCACCGACGCGGACTGGAGCACGGAGGACCGGAGGACGAGCAGCGTCTCCAGCAGGAGCAGGCCGGCGAGGGGCACGGCGAGCCAGCGGTACCCGCGAAGGGGATCGGGACCGGTCTCCTCCTTGCCGGGAATCAGGACCATGATCGCGAACACGAACAGCACCGCGATGGCGCCCGCGTACACGATGACCTGCACGAGGGCCAGGAACTGCGCCTGCAGCATGAGATAGAGCGCGGCCACCCCGGCGAGGTTCACGGTGAGGAGCAGGGCGGCGTGAATGGGATTCCGCACGAGGATCACGCCGAGGGCGGAGCCCCCAACCACGATGGCGAGGAGGAGGAAGCCGGCATACGGCATCACACCCTCCGGTCCGCCGGGATGGGCACGGGGGACGTCGGCGCGCCGTCCGGACGCGCGGGCTCCAGGGCGAGCAGCGTCTCCTTGTCGTAGACCATGCCGCGGCGGCTGAACGACGAGAACTCGAGGATGCCGGTGTCCATGCGGATGGCGTCCTCCGGGCAGGCCTCGACGCAGAAACCGCAGAACACGCACTTGCCGAGGTCGATATCGAAGCGCTGCGGCACCTTCTCGATGTCGGGGTTGGGGTGCTCGCTCGCCACGATGTAGATGCAGTGGGCGGGGCACACCGTCTCGCACATCATGCAGGCGACGCAGCGCGGTGAGCCGTCCTCACGGCGCACGAGCCGGTGCAGGCTCCGCAGGCGCGGGGCGTAGGGCCGCCGCTCGTCGGGGTACTGGATGGTGACCGCTCCCCGCGCGCCCTTCACCCCGAACATGTGCAGCGTGTGCTTCCACATGTTCGAGAAGAAGCGCACGCCGGTGAGCTTGAGCCCCACCAGCACCTCGATCAGATAGAAGCGCTGCCGTAGTGAGAGCTTGTTCGAGTGGCGCGGATCCATCTCGGCGCGACTCGTCTGATAGTGGGTGGGCATCCGTCTATCTCCCCAGCGCGAGCAGCACGATACCGGTCAGGACGATGTTGAGGATGGAGAGCGGGAAGAGACCGAGCCAGCCCAGCCGCATCGCCTGGTCGTAGCGGAAGCGCGGCAGGGTCCATCGAATCAGCATGAGGAACCAGATCAGCACCACCACCTTGAAGAGGAACGAGCCCACCTGGAGGCCCACCACCGCGAGATGCGGCAGGGCCACCGACGCCCCCCAGGGGAACACGAACCCGCTGGCCTGCAGATACGGCACCTGCCAGCCCCCGAGGAACAGTGCGGTCGTCATCCCGGCGATCACCACCGTCTCGAGGAAATCGGCCATCGCGAACATGCCGAACTTCATCCCGCTGTACTCCACGAAGTAGCCGATGATCTCGGACTCGCCCTCCGGCGTGTCGAAGGGGATGCGCTTGGTGGCGGCGATGCCCGCGGTGAGGAACAGGAAGAAGGCGAGCGGCTGGGTGAGGATGCCCCACGCGGGGATCCAGCTCCCGAAGACGCGAGGCAGCAGCGGCTGGCCCTGGCCGCGGGCGATGTCCTGGAGGTCGAGCGAGCCGTAGACCATCACCACGCCCATGATCGACGCGCCGATGGCGATCTCCGCCGAGATCATGAGCGCGGCGGCGCGCTGCCCGCCGAGGAGGGCGTAGTTGCTGGCGGAGGCCCAGCCCGCCATCATGAGGCCGTAGACGCCGAGCGAGAGCATGGCGAGCACGTAGAGGATGCCGACGTTGAGGGTCACCGCCTGGAGCGGGATGTCCCGCCCGAAGAGGTGCAGGGTGTCCCCGAAGGGAATGGAGGCAAAGGCGGTCAGCGCGAAGAACACCGAGACGAACGGCGCGAGCTTGAAGAGCAGCCGGTCCGCCCGCGCCGGCATGAAGTCTTCCTTGGTGAGCATCTTCACCGCGTCGGCGAGCGGGTGGAGGAGTCCCAGGAGGCGGAAGCCGAGGATGGAGGCGCGGTTGGCCCCGATCCGGTCCTGCATGATCGCCGACTGCTTCCGCTCCACCCAGGTGAGCAGCCCGCCGAAGTTCAGCACCACGAACATGATGAAGGCCACGGGAATCGCGGCAGCGATGAGGTCGCCGGGCAACCCCTGCATCAGGTCAGCCGGCGTCACGCCTTCACCAGCTGGCCGGTGTCCCCCAGGCCGCGGTAGCTCATGCCCGCGAAGGCGGGAACCGCCCCGACGAGCGCGGTGAAGACCTGGTCGGGACGCTCGACGGCCAGCGCGGCGTCGGCGACGGAGGCAAGACGCGGCACTCGGGAGCGCAGCCGCGAGAGGATATGCCAGTGCGGCAGCGCCCCACCCAGCGGCGTCATCGCGGCCCGGAACCGTTGCACGCGGCCCTGGAAGTTCGTGAACGTGCCGTCGTACTCGGCGTAGGCCGCGGCGGGGAGGACGAGCCCCGCGCGTGCGGAGGTGAGGCTGGCATTGGTGCCCTGGAACACGAGCAGCTCGGCGCCCGCGAGAGCGGCCGTCACCCGTGAGGCGGCGAAGCCCGAGTTGATCAGATCGTGGTGCAGCACCCAGAGGAGCTTCACCTTCTTCTCGGCCGCCGCGTCCAGGATGCCCCCCGCGTCGAGCCCGCCCGCGCCCGGGCCAAGGCCCAGGAGCTCGGCGCCGCGCGTGTTGGGGTTCTTGTCGGCGCGAAGCAGCAGCTTGTCGTCCTCGCCGGGCTCGCGGGGCGGCACCGCGAAGTCGCGGTTGGCCACGCCGAGCCCGTCGAGAACCCGCCGAAGCGTCCAGAGGTCCTCATTGGACATCTGGGGCGAGGCGAGCACTCCGATCTCCTCCGGGCGGTAGCGGCCGAGGGCCTCCGCGAGCACGCCAAGCGCGTCCTCCCAGGTCGTCTCCACGAGCTGACCGTCGGCCTTCACGCTCGGCGAGGTCAACCGACTGTCGTCGTCGATCCACCGGAAGCCGTAGCGGCCCAGGTCGCAGATCCACCACTGGTTGACCTCGGCGTTGTAGCGCGGCTTGAGGCGCGCCACCCGCTTGCCCTGGTTGTGATGCATGCGCTCCCGGTTGGTGTGGATCTCGACGTTGCAGCCGCGCGCGCAGCCGTTGCAGAGGCTCCGGGTGGTGTCGAGGTACCAAACGCGGACCTGGAAGCGGAAGTCGCGGTCGGTGAGGGCCCCCACCGGGCAGATGTCGATGACATTGCCGGAGTAGAGGTTCTCCAGCGCGGTGCCGGGGAAGAGCCCGATCTCCGAATGGTCTCCACGCTGGAAGATGCCCAATTCGCCGGTGCCGGTGATCTCGTCGCAGAAGCGCACGCAGCGCGAGCACAGGATGCACCGCTCGGCGTCCAGCATCACGTGGGGTCCCAGGGGCACCGCCTTGGGCTTGTGGACCTTCTCGTCCGTCATGCGCGGGTCGTAGAGCCCGTGTTTCATGTAGTAGATCTGCAGCCAGCACTCGCCCGCCTGATCGCACACCGGGCAGTCCAGCGGATGGTTGATGAGGTGAAACTCCATCATGGAGCGCCGCGTGTCCTTCACCCGGGGCGTCTCGGTCTCCACCACCATCCCGTCGGCGGCCTGCGTGTTGCAGGCGATCTGCGGCCGCGGCACCTTGTCGATGTCCACCATGCAGAGCCGGCATTGCCCGGCGATCGAGAGCCCGGGGTGATAGCAGTAGTGCGGCACCTCGACGCCCGCCGCGCGCGCGGCCTCGATGAGGTTGGTCCCCGCGGGGACCTCGATCTCCTTGCCATTGATGGTCACCTTAGGCATGCGCGCCACTCCGGATCAGGGCCTCGAACTCTTCGCGGAATTTCTCGATGTAGCTGATGTAGGGGCCGACGGCGCCGTCGTAGAACGCGCAGATGGTCGTGCCGGCCCCGCGCTTGGCCACGTCCAGGATGGTGTCGAGGTCTTCCTTGCGCCCCTTCCCCTCCACGATCCGGTGGGCCATCTTGTAGATCCAGCCGGTCGACTCGCGGCACGGCGTGCACTGCCCGCACGACTCGTGCGCGTAGAAGCGCGCCACCACCATGAGGGCATCGGGAATCGATACCGTGTCGTCCATCACGATCACGCCGGCGGAGCCGATCATCGAGCCCTTGCTCTTGGGCCCGTCCACGTCCATCGGAATGTCGATCTCGTCGGGGGTCAGGATGGCCGCGGAGGAGCCGCCGGGCACCACCGCCTTCAGGGCTCGGCCGCCGCGGATCCCGCCACAGTGCTCGTAGATGAGCTGGTGCAGCGTCACCGAGACCGGCGCCTCCACCACGCCCGGGCGGACCACGTGGCCGGACACCGAGTAGAGGCGCGTCCCGCCCTGGGTCTTGGTGCCGAGCCCCGCGAACCACTCCGCGCCGCGCGTGAGGATATGGGGCAGGCAGGCGAGGGTCTCGACGTTGTTCACGATGGTCGGCTGCCCGAAGGCGCCCTTGACCGCCGGGAACGGCGGCTTCACCTTGGGCCAGCCCTTCTTGCCCTCGAGCGACGAGATCAAGCCCGTCTCCTCGCCGCAGATATAGGCCCCCGCCCCGCGATGGACGACGATGTCGAAGCCGCCCCCGGGCACGCTGAGGCCGAGGAGGCCCGCGTCGTACGCCTCCTTGAGCGCGGCGCTGAAGATGCGCCAGGGCTGCACGTACTCACCCCGGATGTAGACGTAGCCGAGGCGCGAGTCGATGGCGCGGGCCGCGATCATCATGCCCTCGATGAGCGCGTGGGGGTCGCGCTCGAGGATGTAGCGGTCCTTGAAGGTGCCCGGCTCCCCCTCGTCGGCGTTCACCACGAGGTACTTCGGCGCCGTCGAGCCCTTGGGGATGAAGCCCCACTTCACCCCGGTGGGAAAGCCGGCGCCGCCGAGCCCGCGGAGGTTCGACTTCTTGACCTCCTCGGTCAGCGCGGCCGGCTCCATGCCGCGCGCCTTCTCCCAGCCCTTGTACCCGCCGGCGTCGCGGTAGACCCCAAGCGTGTGCGAATCGCGGACGTCGAAGTTCCGCGAGAGGATCTTCTCCGCCATCAGGCGAGCCCCCCGAGGATGCGGTCCACCTTCTCGGTGGTGAGCAGCCCCTCGTAGCGATCGTCCACCTGCATCATGGGCGCCTGCTCGCACGCGCACAGGCACTCCACGGTGAGGAACGTCACCTTGCCGTCGGGCGTGGTCTCACCCGGCTCGACGCCGAGCCGCTCCTTCACGTGCTGGATGATGTCCTTGGCGCCCAGGAGGTGGCAGGAGAGGTTGTGGCACACCGAGACGATGTGGCGGCCCTTGGGCTGCTGGAAGAACAGCGTGTAGAACGTGACCACCTCGTGGACGTGGGCGGGCGAGAGATCGAACAGCGTGCCCACGTAACGCTCGACGTCCAGCGAGATGTAGCCGAAGGCGTCTTGGGCGAGGTGCAGCACGGGCAGCAGCGCGCCCCGCTTGTCGGGATAGAGCCCCTGAAGCCGGCGCACTTCCGCCAGCTGCTCGCTGGTGAATTCCGGACGCTTGGGATCGGGCATCAGCGGTCGAGCTCCCCGCCGATCATGTTGACGGAGCCGAAGGTGGGAATGATATCGGCGATCATCTGGCCCTCGATCATGCGCGGCAGCGCGGCCACCGGCGGCAGGCATGGCGGGCGGCAATGCACACGGTACGGCCGGTCGGTGCCGTCGGACACCACGTAGAAGCCCAGCTCGCCGTTCGCGCCCTCCACCGCGACGTAGGCCTCGCCGGCGGGGGGACGGATCCCGTAGCCGTCCATCACCAGCATGAAATGATTCATCAGGCCTTCGATGGAGCCGTACGTCGTCTCCTTGGGCGGGAGCACGACCTTCTTGTCGGGCGCGTTCACGCGCTGCTGGGCCTCGCGGCCCTGGCCCTGGAGATTCGGCGAGAGCTGGATGGGGACGAGCAGCAGGCCCTCCGTCTTGCCCTGCTTACCCCGATCGACGTAGGCGGCGGGATCGATCGCCTTGCCCTCCCAGTCGACCTGGATCGATCCGCCGGGCAGGCCGTCGAGCCCCTGCTCCGCGATACGCATCGACTGCTCCATCTCCTTCATGCGCACGAGGTAGCGGTCGAAGTTGTCGCCGTTCTTGCCGAGGGGCACCTCGAACTGCATGCGGTCGTAGGCCCAGTAGGACTGCGCCTTGCGGAGGTCGTAGTTGACACCGGTCGCGCGGAGCAGCGGACCGGTGATGCCCCATGCCACCGCGTCGGGGCCGGAGATCGCGCCCACGCCCACCATGCGATCCATGAAGATCCGGTTCGCGGTGATGAGGGTGTGGACCTCGTCGAGCACCTCGCGCACCTCGCCGAAGGCCTTTTTCACCTTCAAGTCGAAGCCGGCGGGCAAATCGGCCTTCACGCCGCCCACGCGGCCGTAGGAGATGGTGAGCCGGGCCCCCGTGACGTCCTCCACCAGCTCCCACAGGAACTCGCGGGCCTTGATCATGTAGAGGAACACCGTGAAGGCGCCCAGCTCCATCGCGGAGGCGCCCACGCAGGTGAGGTGGTCGCAGACGCGCGAGATCTCGCTCATGATCACGCGGATGTACTTGCAGCGGTCGGTGATGTCGATGCCGAGGAGCTTTTCGACCGCGCTCGCATAGCCGAAGTTGTTGATGAGCGGCGAGACGTAGTTGAGGCGGTCCGTGTAGGGTATGGCGTTGTTGTACGGCCCGATCTCGCAGTCCTTCTCGAAGGCGCGGTGGAGGTAGCCGATCTCGACGTCGGTCTTCACCACCGTCTCGCCATCCAGCTCGGCGAAGATGCGGATGATCCCGTGCATGGCGGGGTGGGCCGGACCCAGGTTCACGAACATGTGACCGCTCTCGCCGGCCGGCGTCGCGCCCTCGCCCAGGAACATCTCTCTGCTCGTGCGCTCGTTCATTTCCGGAGTCCCATATTGCTCGCCTCGCCCTTGGCTGCGGCTCGCTTGCCTCGCTTCGCTCGGCCCCCACTGTTCATATTGCTCGCCTCGCCCTTGGCTGCGGCTCGCTAAACAATTGGCCCGATCAAGGGCTGACGCCGCTCGATCGGGTAGTCCTTGCGGAGGGGGTGGCCCTGAAATTCCTCGTAGAGCAGCAGCCGGCGCAGGTCGGGATGGCCCTCGAAGCGGATCCCGAACATGTCCCACACCTCGCGCTCGAGCCAATTCGCGATGGGCCAGAGTCCGGTCGCCGTCGGCACCACGGGATCGTCCTGCTCGATGGGCACGCGCAGCCGCACCCGGTGCCGGTGGGGAATGGAATAGAGATGGTAGACCACGTCGAAGCGCGGCCCGTCCTCGCGACCGGGGTAGCGCAGGTAGTCGACCGCGGTGAGGTCGGAGAGCAGATCGAAGCGCAGCTCGGGCTCGTCCCGGCAGAAGGCGAGCGCCTCGACGATCCCCTCGCGCGTGACCACCGCGGTGTGATCGCCGCGGTGAGCGTGGGTCTCGGTGAGACGCGGGCCGAGCTTCGTCTTCAGCCGCGCGAGGATGGCCCCTCCGTCCATGGGTCGAGTCTCTCCTGCGGGGGTCGGTGATCTAGAAGCGCTGCGCGCCCGCCGCGATCTTGTCCTGCAGCTTCATGAGGCCGTCGATCACGCTCTCGGGACGGGGCGGGCAGCCGGGGATGTAGACGTCCACCGGAATGATGGTGTCGATACCCTGGACGGTGGCGTAGTTGTTGTAGAAGCCGCCCGTGCAGGTGCACACGCCGAAAGCGACCACCCATTTCGGCTCGCACATCTGATCGTAGATCCGCTTGAGCACCGGCGCCATCTTGTGGCTGATCGTGCCCACCACGAACAGCACGTCGGCCTGTCGCGGGGAGAACCGCGGCAGCCCGGCGCCGAAGCGGTCGACATCGTAGTGTGAGCAGGCGGTGGCCATGTACTCCATGCCGCAGCACGCGGTCACGAAGGGGTACTGGAAGATGGAGTACTTCCGCGCCCAGCCAATGGCCTGATCGAGCTTCGAGGTGAAGAACCCGCCGACGCCGCCTACTCCCATTCGAGCCCCCGCTTCTTCCAGACGTAGACGAAGCCCAGCATGAGGATGCCGAGGAACACCATCATCTCGCTGAAGAGGAACCAGCCGCGATGGGCGGCGTAGAGCGCCGCCCACGGCCAGAGGAACAGCATCTCGATGTCGAAGATGATGAAGAAGATCGCGATCGTCGAGAACTTGATGGGGAACCGGCCCTCGGGCAGGTCGACGGGATCCTTACCGCACTCGAACGGTTCGAGCTTCACCGCGGTCAAGCGCCGCGGCGCGATCAGCGACGGAATGCCGATGAGGAGCGCGCCCACGCCGGCGGCGATGGCGAACACCAAGAAGAGCTGGAAGAAGGGCAACTCAGAGTCCCCGCGCCTGCGACTTGGCGTGATAGGAGGAGCGCACCAGCGGCCCGGACTCGACGTGGGCGAAGCCCATCTCGTGGCCGATCCCGGCCAGCTCGCGAAACTCGTCCGGATGGTAGTACCGGGCCACCGGCAAGTGCTGCGCCGACGGACGGAGGTACTGCCCCAGGGTCAGGATGTTCACGTCCACCGCGCGGAGATCGCGCATCGTCGCCACCAGCTCGTCCCGCTCCTCGCCCAGGCCGAGGATGATGCCGGACTTGGTGAGGAGATCCGGCGCGGCCCGCCGGGCGCGGCGGAAGAGCTCGAGCGTGCGCTCGTAGCGCCCGCCGTGGCGCGCGACCTTGTAGAGGCGCGGCACGGTCTCGGTGTTGTGGTTCAGGATGTCGGGCGCGGCGGCGATCACCGTGGCGAGCGCGGGGGCGCCACCCTGGAAGTCCGGGATCAGCAGCTCGACGCGGCAGCCCGGCGCGTGGCGCCGGATGGCGTCGACGGTGGCCGCGAAGTGCGCGGCGCCGCCGTCGGCGAGGTCGTCACGGTTCACCGACGTGATCACGACGTGCTCGAGCCCGAGCTCGCCCACCGCCCGGCCCACGCGCTCCGGCTCCTCGCGGTCTTCCCATTGCGGACGGCCATGGGTGACCGCGCAATACCCGCAGTTCCGCGTGCAGACGTCGCCGAGAATCATGAACGTCGCGGTGAGGTCCTCCCAGCACTCGCCGATGTTCGGGCAGTGCGCCTCCTCGCACACCGAATGCAGGTTCCACTCCCGCATGAGGCCCTTGAGGCGTAGGTACTTCGGCCCCCCTGGCGCCCGCACCTTGAGCCAGGGCGGCTTGGGCGACGCGGGCGGCGTGGACGGATTCAGGAGAGGGAGCGTAATTCCCATCAGGTCTTGTCCTTTTTCCCCGTTGGCGGGGGTCATTATGGCATAGCTTTCACAAGCCGCCAACAGGCTCCCGCCGGGGCGCGGGCGGGCGATGCGGGGCGTCGCGAGGGAGGCTAGCGGGGCTCCGGCGCGTCCACGGCGAGCCGGACCGCGCCGATGACCCGGCCGAGATCGTAGGGCTTGCCGATGATTTCGAGGGCCTCGGTCGAGCCGACGAGCCCGTCCAGCGCCGACTTGTTCGTGGTCGTGATCACGAAGCGCCGGCCGCGGGCGGCCTGGGAGCTTCGGACGAGGCGGAGAAAGGCCCAGTTCGGCTCGTAAGGCGGAGAGATGTCGTAGACGATGACTTGGGGCCCGTGCTGCTCGATGAAGCGCAGCAGATCGAGCTCTCCCTTCTTCAGCTCGGGGATGTGGCCCGCCACGGTCTGGAAGCCTTCGTGCTCGAGCGCCGTGCGCAGCAGCTCCACGGTGTCGTCGCTCGAGTTGAAGACCGCGATCACCGGCCGGTCCGCGCTCGTCACGGTCGCTCCTCCTTTGCGGCGTCGTTCGCCGCCAGGGTGGCCACGATGGCGATCAGCTCCTCCGGATCGACCGGCTTGGGGACGTGGAGGCTGAACCCCGCCCGGAGAATGCGCACCCGGTCTTCGGGGCGGCTGAACGCGGTCAGCGCCACCGCCGGCGTACGCCCTCCCGTCTCGGGCGTAAGGGCCCGGACCTCCCGGATGAGCGCATAGCCGCCCTGGCCCGGCATCTCGATGTCCGAGATGAGCACGGCTGGCCGCCACGCCGCCAGCAAGGGCAGCGCGTCCGCCACGGATCCCGCACCCCTGGCCTCGGCCCCACTTTGCGTCAGCGTCTCCACCACCAGCTCCACCGCGGACGGATCGTCGTCCACGACCAGGACGCGCACGCCCTTCAACGAGGCGGCATTCAGCGGCCCGCGGGGGTGGGTGGGACCCCGGATTTCGACGGCGGTCAGGGGCAGGGTCACCGTGAACGTCGCCCCCTTCCCCTCTCCCGGGCTCTCCGCGCGCGCGGCGCCGCCGTGCAGCTCGACGAGGTGCCGGACGAGCGCGAGCCCGATGCCCAGGCCGCCGTGGGCGCGGGTGGACGTGCTGTCACCCTGGCGAAGGCGATCGAAGACGTGGGGCAGCAGGTCCGGATGGATCCCCTGCCCGGTGTCGCTCACGCGAAGCTCGAGATGAGACTGCACCCGACCCAGGGCGACCACGACGTGCCCGCCCGGCGACGTGAACTTGAGCGCGTTGGTGACCAGATTCCAGACGACCTGCCGCAGCCGGTCCGGGTCGCCGTTCACCACCGGGCTGAGCGACTCGAGTCGCAGCTCGAGCCGCACGCCCTTCGCCTCCGCGCCGGGCCGGAGCCCATCCACAACCTCGAGCACGAGGGTGTGCAGCTCGACGGTGCGCATGCTGAGGCGCGTCCGGCCCATCACCGCGCTCGACATCTCGAGAAGGTCCTGCACCAGCCGCGCCTGCGCATCGACGTTTCTGAGGATGATGCGGGCGGCCCGGCGCGCCTGTTCCGCATCGAGCCGCCCGCTCTCGAGCAGGGTGGCCCAGCCCAGCATCGCGTTGAGGGGATTGCGCAGCTCGTGGGAGACGATGGAGAGGAACTCGTCCCTGGCGCGCGCGGCCGACTCCGCTGCCCGACGCGCCTCGGCGGCAATGTCGCGGAGCCGGGCGCTCTGAATGACCGCCGCGGCGAGATTCGCGAGCACCGTGGCGAGCCGACGGTCCGCGCGCGAGTAGCGACGGTCTGACTCCGTCACCGCGAAGGTCACGGTGCCCAGCACGCCGCTGGAGCCCAGAAGCGGCACGCACAGCCACGCGCGCGGGCCCAGGCGCTCGAGCTGGTCCCGCTGATCGGCGCTCACGGCGAGCCGGTCGAGCACCGCCAGCCCGGTGCCGAACGCGCCCGCCGCGCGCCGCCTCGCGATTGCGGCGAGGCGTTCGCGGGGAGTCAGTGCCGCCACGAGCGGTTCTTTCTCCGCCAGCACGTGGGCACTCGCCGCCCGCGACAGGCTCCCATCGTCCAGAGCGAGGTCGATGGTGCAGAGATCGCCGAGATAGGGGAGACCCAGCCGAGTCATCCGCGCCAGGACCTGCGCGGCGCCATTGACCTCGCCGAGCAGAGCTGAGGTCTCGGCAAGCACGGCAATGCGCTGGTCGACCCGGCTCATGGGGCCCCCCTCGGCTCCACCCTACGCAAGCAACCCGAGTGCCGCGCACTCACCCTCTGGCGGGGGAAGCGATTTTTCAGTGTTGGGCGCGAGTTGGGGTGTGAGGCGACCCGCCGGCGGGTATCAGGGCGGTCGTTTCGACCCGGTCGGAACGGGGACGGCTGATCCCAGTTTTGCACGATTGCTGAGGTCGAAGCCAGGGAAGGTTGGTGCCGAAGGGGGGACTCGAACCCCCACGGGTTGCCCCACACGCCCCTCAAACGTGCGCGTCTGCCAATTCCGCCACTTCGGCGCCAGCGAGCGCAAAGTATGCCCCGCGGCGACGCGGCTTGTCAACGAAACGGGCGTCCGGCTCAGCGGCCGAGACGGAGGGCGCGGCCCACGCGCGTCTGGCGCAGCCGCGGATCGAGGGCGTCGCGTATTCCCTCGCCGAGAAGGTTATAGGACAGCACGGTGATCAGGATGGCCAGACCCGGATACACCGTCATCCACCACGCGATCTCCAGGGAGTCCTTGCCCTCGGTGAGGATATTGCCCCACGTGGCGTGCGGCGGCTGCACGCCGAGGCCAAGGAAGGACAGCCCGGACTCCATCAGGATGGCGGCGGGAATGCCGAGCGTCATCGCGACGAGCACGGGGGCCAGGGCGTTCGGCAGGATATGGCGGAACACCACCCTCGGCGCGCTCGCGCCGACGGATTCCGACCACACCACGAACTCGCGCTCGCGCAAGGTGAGGAACTCCGCGCGCACCAGCCGTGCCACGCTCATCCAGCCGGTGAGACCGATCACCACCATGATCGTCCAGATCGAGGGCTTCAAGAAAGCAAGCACGGCGAGGAGGAGGAAGAAGCGGGGGAAGACGAGCATGAGGTCGACGAAGCGCATGATCACCGCGTCCACCCAGACGCCGTGATAGCCGGCGGCGGCGCCGAGGAGGATGCCGACCAGGGTGGCGATGCCCACCGAGACGAAGCCGACGGCCAGCGAGACCCGCGAGCCGTAGAGCACGCGGGAGAGGACGTCGCGCCCGAGCTGGTCCGTCCCCATCCAGTGCTGGGACGACGGCGGAGACAGGATGATGCGCATGTCATGCTTGTTGGGATCCCAGGGCGCGAGCATGGGCGCCAGCACCGCGAGGAAGAAGAGACACCCCACCACCACGCCCCCGATGACGGCGAGGCGGTTGCGCGCGAACATGCGCCAGAACGCCACCATCTGCTCACGCCGGCCGCGCGGCATCGCGTTACCGGCTGCGCCGGCGGCCCAGCCGGATGCGCGGATCCACCAGCCCGTACGCGAGGTCGGCGAAGAGATTGGCGACGAGGGTGAGCACGGAGACGATCACCAGGTTGCCCATCACCACCGGGTAGTCGCGCGCGTAGATCGACTGGACCATGAGCTGGCCCATGCCCGGGATGGCGAACACGGACTCGATGATCACGCTGCCGCCGATGAGGCCGGGCAGCGAGAGGCCGAGAATCGTCACCACCGGCAGCAGGGCGTTGCGGAGCGCGTGCTTGCCGATCACCACCTCCTCCGACAAGCCCTTGGCGCGCGCGGTCTGCACGTAGTCCTGCCTGATGACCTCCAGCATGCTCTGGCGCATGTAGCGCGAGAAGCCGGCGAGCCCGCCGAAGGTCGCCACCGTGATCGGCAGGACGAGGTGGCTCAGGAGATCCCATTGCTGGCTCCAGAACGGCAGGTACTCCGCGTTGATGTGGCGGAGACCGGAGATGGGGAGCCAGCCGAGCTGGGCGCCGAACAGCGCCATGAGGAGGAGCGCGAGCCAGAAATCCGGCGTGGCGAAGCCCACGAAGACGAAGATCGTGGTGATCTTGTCGAAGAGCGAGTACTGGCGTGTGGCCGAGAGGACTCCGATGGGCACCGCCACTGTCACGATGATGATCAGCTCGATGATATTGAGCGCGAGGGTGACGGGCATGCGCTCGCCGATCTTCGCCAGCACCGGCCGGCCGTCGGGCAGGAACGAGCGTCCGAAGTCGAGCCGGGCGATCCGGAGCAGCCAGTGCCCGTACTGCACCACGATCGGCTTGTCGAGCCCGTAGAGCTCGGTGAGCTGACGCTTCACATCGGGGGAGAGGTCGGGGTTGTCCGCCTCCAGGAAGTCGAGGGGGCCGCCGGGGGCGAGCGAGATCACCACGAAGGAGATGAAGGTGATGCCGATGAGGAGCGGGGCGACGAGCAGGAGCCGCCGGAGGACGAAAAGCCCCATCTAGCCGGCGGTATAGACCTGTAGCGGCTTGGGGACGTACCACTCGGTCAGGTTCCACATGATCCCCGCGGGGCCCGGATCGGGGCCGCGCACGCGGGAGGCCACCACGGGGAGCGCGTCCCGCACGAACAGGAATATCATGGGGATGTCCTCGGCGAGGATCTCCTGGATGCGGTGATAGGTCTGCACGCGGTCCTCGCGCCGGCAGGAGGCGCGCCCCTTCTCGAGGAGCGTGTCGACCTCGGGATTCGAGTAGCCGGTGCGGTTCATCTGCTCCGGGCCGGTCTGCGAGGAGTGCCAGAGCACGTACTGGTCGGGATCCGCACCGAAGCCCAGCCCCAGCACGATGGCGTCGAACTTCCGGGGCTTCACGAACTCCTTGATGAAGGAGGCCCAGTCGATGGTCTGGATCTCTACCTTGACGCCCACGTCCTTGAGCCGCTGCTGGACGATCTCCGCGATGCGCTTCCGCTCGTCGTTCCCCTGATTGGTGCGGATGGTGAACGCGAACGGGCGGCCGGCCTTGTCCTCGAGCACCCCGTCGCCGTCGCGGTCCATCCAGCCCGCCTCGCCGAGGAGGCGCTTGGCCTCCGCCGGGTCGAACGCGTAGCGCGGCACGCGATCGGTGTAGGCCCAGCTGGTGGGCCGGATGGGACCGGTGGCCTCACGGGCCAGGCCCATGGCCACCCCGTCGATCAACTCCTTCTTGTCGATGGCGTGAGCGAAGGCCTGGCGCACGCGCTTGTCGGCGAAGCGCGGGTCCTTCAGATTGAAGGCGAGAAACGTGTAGCCGTTGCCGGGGTAGCGGAACTTGTTGTAGGCCTTCCGGAACGCCGGATATTCCGTTTGACGCACGTACTGCATGGCGGTGAGGCCCCCGGAGTAGTCCACCCCCCGCGCCTTCAGCTCGAGGAAGATGGTGGCCTGGCTGGGGATCACGCGGTAGACGATGCGCGCGATGTACGGTCGGCCGAGGTAGTAGTCGGGGTTGTCGACGAGCACGACCTTCTCGCCGCTACGCCACTCCTTGAAGCGGTACGGGCCGGTGCCGATGGGGTGCTTGTTCTGGGGCGACTCGCGCAGCTTGCCGTCGGCGACGTAGCCCTCGAGGAGGTGCTTGGGCAGGACGTACTCGTCCCAGGACTCCAGGGCACGCCCGAACGGCTGGGCGTACGTGACGTGGACGGTGTAGGGATCCGGCGCCTTCACGTCCTTGACCTGGAGGAACTTCTCCTTGAAGGGCGCCGGGGTCTTCGGGTTGACGAGCGTCTGCCAGGTGAAGACCACGTCCGCGGCGGTGAAGGGCTGCCCATCGTGCCACTTCACGTCTTTCCGCAGCTTGAACGTCAGGTCGAGGCAGTCCGGCGTGAACTCCCACGACTCTGCCATCGCCGGGAGCCACGTGACGTTCTTGTCGGCTCGGATGAGCTGGTCGTAGACCAGCCCCCCGACCTCGTGCGATGGCGCGTCGGTGGCCAGGCTCGGGATCAGCGCCCCGATATCGCCGATGGACGCCTCCACGAACGTGTCCCCGTAGGCGCGCTCTCCGCCCGCGCCGAGCGCCGCGTCGGCCCGGGGATCGGCCGGCGTCCCGCAGCCCGCCACGAGCGCGGCGAGGGCCGCGAGCACGGTCGCGACCCCGGCGAGGCGGCGCATCGCGCCTATTTCTGGCCGGCGGGAGCGGGCGCGGGAGCCGCCGGACCGGGCGCGGCCGGGGCAGGCGCCGCGGGGGCCGTCGGCGCGGCGGCCGGGGGCACGGTGGCCGGCATGATGGTGGAACCGGTCCGGCGGCTGCCCTGCGCGGCGAGCCAGAACGACGTCGCCATGAACACGATGGCGACGCCGGTGGTGATCTTGCCGAGCAGGGTCGGCGTGCCCATGGAGCCGAATACCGCCTGGCTGCCGGTGCCGCCGAAGGCCGAGCCGATGTCGGCGCCTTTGCCCGCCTGCAGCAGCACGACGGCGATGATCATCAGGCACACGATGACGTGGACGATCACGACAAGGGTGAACACGGCGGTCTTACTCCTTTGCGCCGCCGCTCTTCGCGGCGGATTTCTTGGCGATGGCGATGAAGCCGGCGGCCTGGAGGCTCGCGCCCCCCACGAGGGCGCCGTCGATCTCCGGCTCCTGCGCGAGCTCGGCCGCATTGTCGGCTTTGACGCTGCCGCCGTAGAGGATGCGCACGTTCTGCGCCACCTCCTTGGAGGCGAGCTCCGAGAGGATCCCACGCAGGTAGCCGTGCACCTCCGCGGCCTGGGCCGGCGTGGCGTTCTGGCCGGTGCCGATCGCCCACACCGGCTCGTACGCGAGCAGGCAGCGCGCGATGTCCTCGGCGCCGAGGCCGGCCCATCCGGCGCGCAGCTGTCCCTCGACCACCGTGAAGGTGAGCCCTTGCCGACGCTCCTCGGCGGTCTCCCCCACGCAGAGCACCGGCGTGAGATGGTGACGGAGCACCGCCTGGACTTTTCGCCTGGCGGCGTCGTCTGTTTCGTGAAAGAGCTGACGCCGCTCGCTGTGACCCACGAGCACGAGGCGACAGCCCACGGCCGCCAGCATGGGCGGCGAGACCTCGCCGGTGAAGGCGCCAGAATCTTCCCAGTGGCAGGTCTGCGCGCCCAGGAGCAGCGGCGAGCCTGCGAGCACCTCCGCCACCGCAGCGAGCGCAGTCGCGGGAGGACACAGCCCGATCTCGACGCCGCGGAGGCGCTTGAGCCCGTCGCGCACCGCCTGAGCGAGCTCGCGGGCCTCGGCCGGGCGACCGGCATTCATCTTCCAGTTGCCGATGACCAGAGGGGTGCGCATCAGGGCGCGTCCGTGAGGGCGGCCACGCCCGGCAGCACGCGGCCCTCCAGAAACTCGAGGAAGGCGCCGCCCGCCGTCGAGATGTAGCCGATCCGCTCGGTGACGCCGGCGGCCTGCACGGCGGCGATGGTATCCCCGCCCCCGATCACCGAGAAGGCGCCACTCCCCGCCACCGCGCGGGCCACCCCGAGGGTGCCAGCGGCGAACGGCGGCTTCTCGAAGACCCCCATGGGGCCGTTCCAGACGATGGTGGCCGCGGACTTGAGTGCGGCCGCGAACTGGGAGACGGTGCCGTCGCCGATGTCGAGCCCCATGAGGTCGCGCGGGATCTCCCGCACCGACACCGTCCGGCCCGAGGCCGCGTCGACGCCCGTGGCCGCCACCACGTCGACGGGCAGCCGCACCGTGATGCCGCGCGCCCGCGCGCGATCGAGGACCCTGCGCGCCGCCTCGATGCGGTCACGCTCCAGCAGCGAGCACCCGACGTCGTGCCCCAGCGCGGTGAGGAACGTGAAGGCCATCCCGCCCCCCACGAGAAGCCCATCCACCTTGTCGAGCAGGCTGTCGACGAGGGCCAGCTTGTCGGACACCTTCGCGCCCCCCAGCACCGCAAGCAGCGGTCGCTTGGGATGCTCGAAGATGCGAGCCAGCGCCTCGAGCTCGCGGCTCATGAGGAGGCCCGCCGCCGCGGGCTCGAGAAAGTGCGTGATCGCCTCGATCGAGGCGTGCGCGCGGTGGGCCGCCGCGAACGCGTCGTCGACGTACACCTCCGCGAGGGCAGCGAGCCCGCGGGCGAACGCCTCGTCGTTGGCCTCCTCCTCGGCGTGGAAGCGGAGGTTTTCGAGGAGGAGCACCTGCCCCGGCGTGAGCGCCCGCGCGAGGGACTCGGTCTCCGGCCCCACGCAATCGGGCGCAAGCGGCACCGGGCGGCCGAGCAGACCTTCGAGATGCGTCCCGACGGGCGCCAGCGAGAAGGCCGGATCGGGCTTGCCCTTCGGCCGGCCGAGATGCGAGGCGATCACTACCGAGGCGCCGTGATCGAGGCAATGGCGCAGCGTGGGGAGCGCCGCGGTGATGCGGGTGTCATCCGAGACGCGCCCGTCCTTCAGGGGGACGTTGAAGTCCACCCTCAGGAAGACGCGTTTCCCGGCGAGGTCGACCTGCGCGACGCTGAGCTTGGCCAATCGGACTACAACGATCCGGCCATGTACCGGATGAGGTCCCGCACCCGGCAGGAATAGCCCCACTCGTTGTCATACCAGGCCAGAACCTTCACCAGATTGCCGTCCACCACTGAGGTGGAGGGCAGGTCCACGATCGAGGAGTGGGGGTTGCCGTTGAAGTCCACGGACACCAGTTCCTCGTCGGTGGCGTCGAGAATGCCCTTGAGGGGCCCGCTCGCCGCGGCGCGGAAGGCCTCGTTGACCTGATCCGCCGTCGCGGGCTTCGCCAGCTCGGCGGTGAGGTCCACCACCGAGACGTTGGCGGTGGGCACGCGGATGGCGATCCCGTCCAGCTTGCCCTTGAGCTCGGGCAGCACCAGCCCGACCGCCGTGGCCGCGCCGGTGGTGGTGGGGATCATGCTCACCGCGCCCGCGCGGGCGCGCCGGAGATCCTTGTGGGGAAAGTCTTGGATCGGCTGGTCGTTCGTGTAGGAGTGCACGGTCGAGGCGAAGCCGCGCTTGATCCCGAAGGTGTCGAGCAGGACCTTGGCGACCGTCGCGAGGCAATTGGTCGTGCAGGAGGCGTTCGAGACAAGCTCGTGCTTGGCCGGATCGTACTTACCCTCGTTGACGCCCAACACCACGGTGATGTCGGGGTCCTTCGCGGGCGCGGTGATGACGACCTTCTTCGCCCCCGCCTGCAGATGCTTCGACGACGTGGCCTTGTCGCGGAAGATGCCGGTGGACTCCACCACGATGTCCACGCCCATCTCGCCCCACGGGAGCGCGGCGGGATCCTTCACCGAGCACACGCGGACCTTTCGGCCATCCACGGTGATGGTGTCGCCCTTGGCCGACACCTCGGCGGTGAGCGCGCCGTGCACCGAGTCGTGCTTGAGGAGATGACCGAGCGTCTTGGCGTCAGCGAGGTCATTCACCGCAACGACCTCGATGTCCTTGCTCGTCAGGGCCGCCCGGAAGAACACTCGCCCGATCCGCCCGAATCCATTGACCCCCACTCGCACTGCCATGTCGGCTCCTCGCTGTCGAAGTGTCGGATTGAATTACACGAGCAATGATCGATACTTCCGAGCGTCAGGCCGTCATTATATCGGGCGCCGGCGGGGGGGCGCAAGCCGCGGTAACGGGGCGGGGTCAGCCGGCGCGGGCCACCGTGACGACGCCCACCGTGGCCGCGCCGCCGGTGCGAAGCGCCACCGCGCATTCGCTGACGGTCGCGCCGGTGGTGAGCACATCGTCCACCAGGAGCACGTGGCGGCCCGCCACCAGCTCGGGCCGCCGTATCGCGAACGCGTCCCGCACATTGAGGCGGCGCGCCGCCGCGCCGAGATCGGTCTGGGGCGCGGTGGCCACGCGGCGGGTGAGCACGTCACCCCGGGCGGTGAGACTCCAGGCATCCGCGAGCCGGCGCGCGAGCAGCCACGACTGGTTGAAGCCGCGCTCGCGCTCGCGACGGGGATGGAGGGGAACCGGCACGATCACGTCCACCGCACCCAGCGGCAGCGCGGGCCCCAGGTCGGCGACGAGGGCGGCGAGGGGTCCGGCCATCGCCCGCCGGCCGCCGAACTTGAAGGCGTGGATCGCATCGCGCGCGACCTCGCCGTAGCGGACGGCGGCACGCGCGTACGCCCAGGGCGGCCGGCGTCCCTGGCAGTCGCCACAGCGGCCCGCGTCCGGCCCCGCGTAGCCTTCGACGGGCGCGCCGCCGACGGGCGCGCCGCACAGCCGGCAGCACGGTGGCGCGATACGCTCCAGCCGCTCCCAGCAGCCGCCGCACAGCGGATCGCGCCGGCCGGCGCTGAGCCTGACCGCACACACGGGGCAGAAGGGGGGGAAGACGAGGTCGACGGCGGCGGTGAGCCACTGCCGCCAGAGGGGAACGCGCCGGCGTGGCGGCGCTAAGGCCGGAGGGTGTTCCAGCGATGGCATGACGGACAGCGGTCCGCCCAGCCCGCGTGCTCGGCGTGGCAGGCCGTGCAGCGGTGGGGCCAGTCGAAGCTCGACAGCGAGCGCAGGGCGCGGCGGTACTCATCGAGGGCCGCGGCGGCTTGGCCGCGCTGCTCGAACACCATGCCGAGGTAGGCGTGGATCACGGGAAGATCCGGCGCGCGCACCTCCACTTTCTCCAGCTGCTCCACCGCCTCGTCCAGCATGGCGAGGTCGAAGTAGACGCGTCCCAGCGCGAGCGCGATGGCGTGATTGTCGGGCTGCCGCGCCGCCGCGCTCTGGTAGAGCGCGATCATGCGCGTGGGCCGCCCTTCCTCGCGCCGTTGATGCTCGATCCGGGACAGGAGCGGCAGCGCCGGCTGCGCGTCCGCGGCGCGCTCCCACGCCCGGAGGGCCTGGGCGGGCTCGCCGGTCTGCAGATAGGCGTCACCGAGGGCTACCGCGGCGGGGACGAAGTCCGACTGCACACGCAGCGCATCGCGGAAGGCCGCGATCGCGCCGACCAGATCGCCCTCGGCCACGTGCGCGCGGCCGCGCTCGTAGTGCAGGCCGGCCAGCGCAGTCTGCTCGGCGGCCCGCTCGTCCGCGCTCACCGCGGCGACGAGTCGCTCCTGCGCGGGAACGGCATCCGCCCACCGCTTCTCGTCGGCGGCGAGATCACGGAGGGCGCGGAGCGCCACGACGTGGCCGGGGTCGCGCGCGATGACGTCCTGGTACAGCGCGATGGCGTCATCGGGGCGACCCGTCTTCCGGTAGGCATCGGCGGCGGCGAGCAGCGCCTCGGGACGGTCGTCGCCGCGCAGCGCCTGGAGGGAATGGAGCAGCGCGGACTGGTCGTCGCCGCGCTCCCGCGCCAGCTCCCCCAGGCGCGCATGCGTCTCGCCGTGGCCGGGGTCGCGGCGCAGAACGGCGCGGTAGGCCGTCATGGCCTCCGTCTGCTTGCCCGCGCGCTGCGCGTCGAAGCCTTGCGCGTACAGCTCGCCCACCTGGGGATCCACCGGCTCGGCCTCCACGCGGGGGGTGCGCGGCGCGCGAGCCCCGAGAGAGGCGACGATCATGGAGAGGAGGACGCCGGCGACAAAGGCGCCCACCGCGAGGATGATGACGAAGGTCAGGGACACGGGGCGGCGGGACGACGACGGCGGCTAGCCGGCGGCCGTCCGCTCTTCTTCTTCGACGGCGCGCTGGCAGTCGATGCAGTAGCGGGCGAACGGCAGCGCCTCGAGACGCTTCTCGGCGATGGTCTCCCCGCACCGCTCGCACGCGCCGAAGTTGCCATCGTCGAGCTTCTGCAGCGCGGACGCCACTTCCTTCAGCAGCCGGCGGTCACCGTTCCCCAGCTCGAACTGGAACTCCCGGTTGTATGCGCTCGAGGCCTGGTCGCCCAGATCCTTGATGGAGTCGTCTTCGGGGCCCTTTCCGTAGAGGACGTTTCTTCCCACTTCGTCCACGAGCTGGCGATGCTTTTCCTCCAGCTTCTTCCGGAATTGGGTCAGGCGTTCCTTCCTCATTTCCGCCTCCTTGCACGACTGCGACGTCACTCCCGCGGGGCGCGGTAGTCGCGGAAGGTACCATGGCCCCCGGGCAAATTCAATCCCTGGAACCCACTCCCCGCTCGACGGAAAGCACCGGCGCGTCGCCCCACAGGCGCTCGAGCCCGTAAAAGGCGCGGGGCTCCTCGCCGAAGATGTGCACGACCACGTCGCCGTAGTCGAGAAGCAGCCACCCGGACTCCGCGGTCCCCTCGCGGTGGCGCACGCGGATGCCGTCTGCGCGCAGCGCGATGGCGATCGCCTCCGCGATGGTGTCCATCTGGGCGGTGGAGCGGCCGGTGCAGACCAGGAAGAAGTCGGCGAGCGAGGACATGCCCTGGAGATCGAGCACCACGAGGTCGACGGCCCTCTTGTCGAGAGCGGCGCGCGCGGCGAGCCGCGCCACCGCCTCGGCGGAGCGGGGGGTCACGTGGGGTCCCGGTAGAGGCCGTGCTCGCGGATGTAGGCGACGACGGCGAGCGGCATCCGGTAGACGAGGCTGCGGCCCTCGCGGGCGCGCTTGCGCAGATCCGAGCCCGAGATCGGCAGCGAGGCCACGGGCGCCAGAACGGGTGTCCGCGGACTCGCGGAGAGCGGGGGCGTTTGGCGAGCCGCCGCCGGAGGCGAGGCGAGCGGATACGAGGTCTGGGCCTCCGCTGATGGTGAAACGAAATGACCGAGACCGAGCTCCTTCAGCACCTTCTGAGCGAGCGGGCCCTCCGGGTCAAAGCCGTTTCCGCTGCGCGGCACGACGATCAGCCGCGCCAGGGCCGCCACCCGCCGCGGCTCACGCCAGGAGAGCAGATCGAGAAACGTCTCCGACCCGATGAGGAGGTGAAGCTCCCCGCGCTCGCGCAGCGCCTCCAGGGTGTCCACGGTGTACGAGGGGCCGCTGCGCCGCAGCTCCAGGTCGGACACCTCGAAGCGAGGGTGCTCGCCCACCGCCCGCTTCGTCATCTCGAAGCGATGCGCGGCAGGGGCCAGGTCGGCCGCCGGCTTGTGGGGCGGCGACGCGGCAGGGACGAAGAGGACGCGGTCCAGCGGGAGGAGCTCGGCGATCTCGTCGGCGACGAGAAGATGCCCGAAGTGAATCGGGTTGAACGACCCGCCGAACACGCCGATGCGTGCGGCCAGCGCGTTACTCCCGGATCTGCCCGTCGCCGATCACGACGAACTTGGTGGTGGTGAGCTCGCGCACCCCCACCGGGCCGCGCGCGTGCAGCTTCGAGGTCGCGATGCCCATCTCGGCGCCCATGCCGAACTGGCTCCCGTCCACCAGCCGGGTGGAGGCGTTCACCAGCACCGCGGCGGCGTCGACCTCTTGCGTGAAGCGCCGGGCGCGCCGGAGATCACGCGTGACGATCGCCTCGGCCAGCCCCGAGCCATGTCGCCGGATGTGGGCGACCGCCTCGTCGAAGCCGTCGACCACGCGGATGGCGAGGATGTAGTCCAGGTACTCGGTGTCCCAGTCCGCCTCCTGCGCGGCCTTGGCCGCGGGCACGAGGACGCGCGTGCGTGCATCGCCGCGCATCTCGACGCCGGCTTCGGCGAGCCGGGGCGCCAGGAGGGGCAGGAACTGGCCCGCCGTCGCCGCGTGCACGAGCAGGGTCTCCAGCGCGTTGCACACGCTCACCCGCTGGGCCTTGGCGTTCACGGTGAGGTTCACCGCCATCTCGAGGTCCGCGCCCTCGTCCACGAAGAGATGGCACAGGCCCTTGTCGTGCTTGAGCACCGGCACCGTCGCGCGCTCGTTCACGAGGCGCACGAACTCCTCGCTCCCGCGGGGGATGATGAGGTCGAGATAGCGATCCTGGGTGAGCATCGCCATCACCGCGGCGCGGTCGGCCACGTCCACGTACTGGAGGGCATCGCCGGGGATCCCCGCCTTCTCGGCGGCCTTGGCGAGGAGCTGGGCGATCACGGTGTTGGACTCGAGGGCTTCGCTGCCGCCGCGCAGCACCACCGCGTTGCCCGACTTGAGGCAGAGCGCGGCGGCGTCCGCGGTGACGTTGGGACGCGACTCGTAGATGAAGCCCACCACGCCGAGCGGCACGCGTACCCGCGAGATCTCGATCCCGTTGGGACGTCGCCAGGAGTCCACCGTCTCCCCGACCGGATCGGGCAGGAGGGCCACCTGGCGGATTCCCGACGCCATCTCCTCGATACGCGTGTCGGTGAGGGTGAGTCGATCGACGAACGCGCGGGCGTAGCCCTTGCTGCGGGCGTGCTCGAGATCGGCGCGGTTGGCCTCGAGGATCGTGGCGGACTTCTCCTCGAGGGCGCGGCTCATCTGGCCAAGCGCGTCGTTCTTCTGCTTGGTCGTGGCCAGCGCGAGGGCGCGGGACGCGTTCTTGGCCGCCCGCGCCTTGGCGGCAACCGCGGCGGCGATGTCCATCGTCATCGTGGCTCCATCCTCTCCCCGTCTCTCAGAGCACCACCAAGTTGTCCCGGTGGATCACCTCACCGAGGCCCTTGTAGCCAAGCGCGCGCTCGATGTCGGCGGTCTTGGCGCCGCGGATCTTGCGCAGCTCGGCGGCGTCATAGTTCACCAGCCCCCGCGCGAAGTCGGCGCCCCCCGCCTCGGCGAGCGCCACCACCTCGCCCGCCTGGAACTCCCCGGTGACCTCCACGAGGCCCGACGGCAGGAGGCTCTTTCCGCTTTCAGTTAAGGCTTTCTTGGCGCCCGCGTCAACCGTGAGGCGGCCGCGGGGCCGGACGGCGAAGCCGATCCAGCGCTTGCGCGCGGCAAGGCGGTCGTCGCGCGGCTGAAAGTAGGTGCCCACCGGCTCCCCGCCCAGAATGCGCGCGACCACGCCCGCCTCGTGGCCGCTGGCGATGATCATGGGGATGCCGGAGGCGCCCGCCTTCTCCGCCGCCTCGAGCTTCGTGCTCATCCCCCCCACCGACACGCCGCCCTCCCGATCGAAGACGAGGTTCCGGATGTCCGCGGTGATGGCCTCCACCGTCTCCAGGCGCCGGGCCTCGGGATCCCGCCGGGGATCGCCGGTGTAGAGCCCATCGACGTCGGTGAGCAGAATCAAAAGGTCGGCGTCGATGAGATGGGCGACGAGTGCGGCCAGATTGTCGTTGTCGCCGACCTTGATCTCGTCGACCGCCACCGTGTCGTTCTCGTTGACAATGGGCAGCACGCCGAAGTCCATGAGCGCGAGGAGGGTGTTGCGGGCGTTGAGATAGCGCCCGCGATCGGCGACGTCCTGCCCGGTCAGCAGCACCTGGCCCACCTGGAGCCCGTGCTTCTTGAACGCTTGCTCGTAGTGCCACATGAGGGCGGACTGCCCCACCGCGGCGGCGGCCTGCTTCTCAGGGATGGAGCGTGGCCGGGCCGGGAGCCCCAGCCGGGCCATGCCAGTCACGATGGCGCCCGAGCTGACCAGCGCGACGTCGCGCCGCTCGCCCACCGCGGCGGCGAGATCAGCGGCGAGCGCGGCGATCCGCTTCGCGTCGGGGCCCTGCCCCGGCGCGGTGATGAGCCCGCTGCCGACCTTGACGACGAGCCGGCGGATCCGGCTCAGCGCGCGGCGGCCGCCCATCGCTCCGCCCGCAGCCGCGCTCCCACATCGGCGATGAGCTCGCGGATGCCCAACCCCGTCACCGACGAGATGACGAGGAACGGGAGCCCGCGCCGCGCGCAGTGTTTCTCGAGCTTGGCGCGCCGGGCCGCGATGCCGGGTAGCTCGGCCTTGCTCCCCACCACGATCTGGGGGCGCCCGGCCAGCTCCTCCGAGTACGCGGTGAGCTCGTCCTGGATCGCCTGCCAGTCCTTCACGGGGTCGCGGCCGTGGCTCGGGTCGAGGTCCACGAGGTGCAGCAGCAGGCGCGTGCGCTCGGTGTGACGCAGGAAGCGATGGCCCAGGCCCTTGCCCTCGGCGGCGCCCGGGATGAGCCCGGGCAAGTCCGCGATCACGAACGACTCGGCCTCGTCCACGCGCACGATGCCCAGCGTCGGCGCCAGCGTCGTGAAGGGATAGTCGGCGATCTTCGGCGTGGCCGCGGACACGCGCGAGACCAGGGTCGACTTGCCCGCGTTGGGAAAGCCGATGACCCCGACGTCCGCGAGGAGCTTCAGCTCGAGCGCGATCCAGCGCTCCTCGCCGGCGCGGCCCAGATCGGCGCGGCGCGGCGCGCGGTTGGTGGAGCTGACGAAGCGCGCGTTGCCACGCCCCCCGCGCGCGCCGTGAGCCACGGCAAGGCTTTGCCCCGGATGGGTGAGATCGCCGAGGAGCTCGTTGCTGTCGCGCTCGCGCACGACGGTGCCGAGCGGCACGCGGAGGACGGTGTCGGCGCCGCTCTTGCCGTGGCGGTTGGCGCCCTTGCCGTGCTGGCCGCGCTCCGCGGTGTAGTGACGCTGGTAGTGGAAGTCCAGCAGGGTGGTGATGGCGGGATCGGCCCGGAGCACCACGTCACCGCCGTCGCCCCCGTCCCCGCCGTCGGGTCCGCCGCGGGGGACGTACTTCTCACGGCGGAAGCTCACGCAGCCGGCGCCCCCGTCACCGCCCTTCACGAAGACACTGACCTCGTCGACGAACATGGGAGACGCCCCGCCGTGGGGGGCGGGTCAGGCGGGCTGCTGGGCGATGCTGACGTACTTGTGGTCGCCCTTCCGTTCGAAGCGCACGTAGCCGTCCATCGTCGCGAAGAGCGTGTGATCCACGCCGAGCCCCACGTTGACGCCCGGCTTGAACCGGGTCCCGCGCTGCCGGACGATGATGCTCCCCGCCGTCACGAACTGGCCGCCGAACCGCTTGACCCCGAGCCGCTGCGCATTGGAGTCGCGGCCGTTGCGGGAGCTGCCGACGCCCTTCTTGTGCGCCATGACCCTACACCTCGATCTGGGTGATGCGGACCGCGGTCATGATCTGCCGATGCCCGCGGTGCCGGCGATAGTTCTTCCGCCGCTTGAACTTGACGACGAGGACCTTGGCGCCCTGCTTCTCGACGACCACCTCGCCGGTGACCTTGGCCGACTTGAGCGCCTGGGGCTCGACCGTGACCTTGCCGTCCTGGTTCACCAGGAGCACCTGGTTGAACTCGACCGACTCGCCCTGGCTCTTGCCAAGGCGCTCGACCTTGATCACCTGCCCCGGCGTGACCCGGTACTGCTTGCCGCCCGTCGCGATCACCGCATCCATGACGTCGACGCCTTTCCTCGGATATCTACGCTTTGTGGTTTCGCCGCGAAGGCCAATAAGACCACATCCCGCCCCGACAAGTCAAGATCGGCGCTGACTTGCGGGGACGGGTGCGGTCCCGCTCAGGCCGCGGTGAGGTACCGGGACAGCCGCTGACGCAGGAAGAGGCGGGAGCGGTGCACGCGCGACTTCACCGCGGGCAGGCTGATCCCCAAGGACTCCGCGATCTCCGGGTTCGAGAGCCCCTCCACGTCGTGCATGAGGAACGCGGTGCGGTAGTCCTCTGGCAGATCGTCGATCGCGGTCGACAGCACCGTGCGGAGCTCGTTCTGCAGGGCGGGCTCCTCCGCCTTCGGGGACCAATCGCTCACCGGGTCCACGTGCTGGCCGAGCTCGTCGAAGGTGGGAAACAGATCCTCCCACGGCACCTCGTGCTTCTTGGCTTGCCGTCCGCGCAGCTTCTGGTACGCGGTGTTGGCGGTGATGCGATACAGCCATGAGCCGAAGGCGGACTCTCCCTTGAAGGTGTCGATCTTCCGCGCCGCCGTCCACAGGGCATCCTGCACGACTTCCTCGGCGTCCTGCTCGTTGCCAGTGATACGGATGGCGAGGCGGTACACGCGGTCGCCAAAGGTCTCCACGAGGAGATCGGGCGCGTCGATATCGCCGCGCCGGAGCTTCTCGACGAGGCCGGCATCCGGGTCGGGGCGCCGGGGGCCGGCGGCAACACTGCGCGCCTGGGCCGCCGCCGCGTCCGGCGTCGGGGTACTCATGGTCGTGTCTCTCCCGCGCGCCGATCGAGTCGGCGCGCATCGTGTCGATTCCATTCAGCTGACCGTGTAGAACACCAGGTAGTGCTTCAGCTCGGCGACCGATTTCTCGAGCACTGCGATGTCGCGCGTCACCTTCGCCATCAAGATCGCGCCCTCGAGCGAGGCGACCACGAACCCCGCCGCCGCTGCCGCGTCGAGGTCCGCGCGAAGCCGGCCGCGCCGGCGGCCCCGCTCGAGCGCGTCGGCGAGCTTCACACGCCAGTGGTCGAAGATCTCGGCCAGGCGCTGGCGGAAGCCCTCGTGCACGTCGGACAGCTCCGAGGCGAGATTGCCCATGGGGCAGCCGCCCACGCAGTTGCGCCGGCGATGGATCTCGACGAGCCGGTCGAGGAAGGCCTGGATCTGCTCGACGGGGTCAGCCTCCGTGTCGGCGAAGGCCGGCTCCAGCGTGCGCTCGAGGAAGGCCTGCACCACCCGGTCGATGATGGCGTAGCCCAGTCCCTCCTTGCTCTTGAAGTAGTAGTAGAAGTTGCCCTTGCCGACGCCGCTTTCTCGTAAGACATCGTCCAGCGAGGTGTTGTGATATCCGCGCACGTGAATGAGCCGTCCGGCGGCGTCGAGGATCTGGTCCCGCGTCGCTGCGGCCTTGGCGCTTCTGGCTTCCGTGCCCATGGCGTGCTCGGCTCACCCCCAAGGAGATTTTGTACCAACTGGTCGGTACACAGTATAGCAAGGGAGGAAGCGCCCGTGTCCAATGAGATTCCGGACCATGTCCGGCGCAATCGGCAGGCTTGGGACGTGCTCGCGGCCGAGTTCGTCGAGGCGGGCCGGCGCGGCTGGGCCGAGGACCGCCTGACCTGGGGGATCTGGGGGATCCCGGAGAGGGAGCTCCAGACCTTGCCCTCGGTGCGGGGGCTCGATGTCATCGAGCTCGGCTGCGGCACCGCCTACCTGTCGGCCTGGCTGGCCCGGCAGGGCGCTCGCGTGGTCGGTATCGATAATTCCGAGCGGCAGCTCGACACTGCGCGAGAGCTCCAGCGCGAGCACGGGCTCGCGTTTCCCCTCATTCACGGCAACGCGGAAGCGGTGCCGCGGCCGGACGCGAGCTTCGATCTCGCGATCTCCGAGTACGGGGCCAGCATCTGGTGCGACCCCTATCGCTGGATCCCCGAGGCGGCGCGGCTGCTCCGTCCCGGCGGGCTCCTCGTCTTCCTGAAGAACGGGCTGCTGCGCCTGCTCACGACACCCGACGATGGCGAGCGGGCGGGCGAGCGGCTCGTGCGCGCCGCCTTCGGCCTGCACCGCGTCGACTGGTCGGATGACGGTTCGGTGGAGTTCGATCTGCCCCACGGCGAGTGGATCCGCCTCTTCCGCGCGTCGGGCTTCAGGATCGAGCGCCTGGCCGAGCTGCAGGCGCCGGCCGGGGGATCACCCGGCCGCTACACCTTCGTCACGCTCGAGTGGGCGCGGCGCTGGCCCTCGGAGGAGATCTGGGTCGTGCGGAAAGAATGAGCCACTTGGAAGATCTGCTGTCGACTGGGGCTACGTCCTGGTCCTCGTGGGCCCGCTCCTCGAGAACGAGATCACGCTCGCCGGCGTGGGCGCAATCGTCGGCGACAACCTCGGCTACTGGGCGGGACGGCTCCGGGGCCGCCCGCTGCTCGAGCGCCTGGGATCTCCGCTGGCCCGCCGCGGGCCGCGCGCTCGCGCGCACCCAGCGCTTGTTCGCGGGCCACGTCGCGGTCACGATCTTCGGGGGGCGCGTCATTCCTTCGCCGCGCTCGTCTACCTGCAGTAGCGGCTCGCGCGGCGGCTTGGCGCCTGAGGCCGCACGGTGGTCAGCGCACGCGCGCGAGGGTCAGGCTGCAGCTCTTGAAATTGCTCCCGAATAGCGCGATGTCCCCGGTGCCGAACCCACCGAGGTAGATTTCCGATGCCCGGTCCGGCGCCTCGATCCGGGCGCCGTCCGGCCCCTTGGTGATGGTGGCGAAGCGCTGTTCGTTGGCGATCGCGACGACTTCGGATTCGCCGACCACGCCCGCGGCGAGGAGCCGGCCGTCGCGCACCACCTCCACCGCGCGGCCCTGCTGGATCACCTGCACCGGCCCCGTCTCCACGGGACAGCCTGCGCCTTCGGCCTGCGCGACGTAGTCGCCGGCAAGCTGCGGGGCGCCCTGCCGGGTCGACAGCTCGCGCGCGGCGGCGCGCGCGAGGCCCCGCTGCAGCCGCCAGGCGTTGACGAGGGGCAGGCTGCGCTCGCTGCCGTCACGCATGCGCACCACGTGCCGCGCCGCGCCGACCTGCTGGTAGAACGCCTCGTCCTCGCGGAAGAGCGCCCGCAGCACGCGGATCGAGAGGGCGGCGCTCCGCACCGCGTCCAGCCCGCGCATCAGCTCTCGGCCCAGGAGATTGGTCTCCATGGCGCTCGCCGCGGTGGCGAATTCGGCCTGACGCTCGGGCCCGCCCATGACGCGGGCCTCTTCCGCCTCGAACGAGGGATTGGGCACCACGAGGCCGCTGTACTCGACGAAGAATGCGCCCGCCTTGATGTCAGCGGGATCGTCGACGGGATAGCGTGTGGTATCAGCCTGGGCCCAGGCGAGCGGCGCAGCGAGCACCACGCAGGCCATCAGCAGCAGCGCGGTCGCTGTTGCTCCCGGTCCGGACTTCATGGACCTCAGAATATCGCGGCGGCGACCCGTAGCGCCGTGAGAACGAACGGCTTGGGATAGACGCCCATGGCCACCACGCCCAGTCCGCATATGAGAATGCCGAGGGCGAGGAGCGGAGGCACCGCAATGGGCCCCGGACGCTCGGGGGCGTCGATGTACATGCGCTTGGCCACCAGGAGGTAGTAGAAGAGCGCGACGACCGTGAGCACCGCGCCGAGGAGGACCAGCAGGTACAGACCCTTCTCTGCGGCCGCCCAGAACACGTAGAGCTTGGCCCAGAACCCGGCGACGAACGGGATCCCGCCCAGCGACAGCAGGAACAGCAGCATGGCGAGGGCGAGTACGGGCGAGCGCTGGGCGAGACCGCGGTAGGCCGCGATGTTGTCGGAGCCCTCCGCCTGCGACACCGCCTCCACCACGAGAAACGCGCCCATGTTGCCGAAGAGATACGCCACCAGGTAGAAGAGCATCATCGCCACGCCGCTCGCCGACACCGCGGCGAGCCCGATCAGCATGTAGCCGATGTGGGCGATGCCGGAGTAGGCGAGCAGGCGCTTGATGTTCTGCTGCGGAATCGCCATGAGATTGCCGGCCACGATGGTGACCGCGGCGAGCCCCGCCGCCACCGGTACCCACAGCACGACGCGGTCGCCCACGCCCTCCAGGTAGAGCCGGAAGATCACGACGAAGCCGGCGGCCTTGGGCGCCACCGAGAGCCAGGCCACGAACGGGGCGTTGGCCGCCTCGTACGTATCGGGTACCCACATGTGGAAGGGGAACGCGGCGATCTTGAACCCGAGCCCGGCGAGGGTGATGACGAGCCCGAGGACGAGCAGCGGAGAGCCACCGGCCAGCGCCGGCCCGATGCCGGAGATCAGCGTCGTGCGGGTCACGCCGTAGACGAAGGAGAGGCCGTAGGCGATGAGCGCGGAGGAGACCGTACCCACCAAGAAGAACTTCAGCGCGGCCTCCACCGCTTCACTGTCCCGCTTCTGGAAGCCCGCCATCGCATAGAGGGGGATGGACATCAGCTCGAAGGCCACGAAGAGAAGGATGAGGTCGCGCGCAGAGGCGAGCACCAGCATGCCGAGCAGCGACGATAGCATGATCAGGTAGTACTCGGTCGCGCGGCGGGCGAAGGCGGGCGCCCGCAACGTCAGCGAGCCCAGGATCCCGATCACCGTGGCCCCCAGGAACAGCCGCTTGGCGAAGAGCGCGAGCTCGTCGACCACGTACGCCCCACTCCAGTACGAGGCGCCGGGGCCGAGCCGAAGCGACCAGTAGAAGAGCGCGACCAAGCCCAGCGCGGAGACCACCCCCACCCGGCGGGAATCGTCGCGGCGGCCGAAGAGGCCGCCCACGAAGACGATCAGCATCAGCACGAGCAGGCCGGCTTCGAGGCTGAACGCCCTCATGGGAGCACACCCAATCGCGTCAGGAGGGGCACGGTCGCGGTGTCGACAGGGTCGATGGCGATGCCCGGCGCCACCCCGAAGAGGATCAGCACGAAGACAAGGATCACCAGCGCCGCCCACTCCGGACCGCGCGCGTCGGGAAGATGATGGAAGTGCGGGTCCGAGGCCGGCGGGCCCCAGAAGATCTGCTTGGTCACCCGGAGGACGTAGATGGACGTGAGGAACGCGCCGAGCACTCCGGGGAAGAGCCACCACGGGAAGCGTGACTGCCAGGCCCCGAGGAACGTGAGGAACTCCGCCACGAAGCCGGCCGTCGCGGGGAGTCCCAGCGAGGACAGGCCGCCAATCGTGAAGGCGGTGGCGATGCCCGGCATCATGGCGCCGAAGCCACCCATGCGGAAGATCTCGCGCGAGTGCGCTTTCTCGTAGACGAGGCCGACGAGGGCGAAGAAGAGGCCGGTCATGATCCCATGGGCGAACATCTGGAACACCGAGCCGTTGAGGCCGCTCTCGGTGAGGGTCGCCGCGCCGAGCATCACCACGCCCATGTGGGAGACCGACGAGTACGCGATCACGTACTTGAGGTCCACCTGGGCCATGGCGGACAGCGCGCCATAGACGATGTTGACGCAGGCGATCGTCCCGACGAGCCACATCCACTGATGCGTGCCGTCGGGGAGCAGGCCCATCCCCAAACGCACGACGCCGTAGGCCCCGAGCTTCATGAGCACGCCGGCGTGCAGCATGGAGACCGCGGTGGGCGCCGACGCGTGGCCGTCGGGCGACCACGTGTGAAGCGGCCAGATGCCGGCGAGGATGCCGAAGCCGACGTAGAAGGCCAGGAACACCCAGGACTGCAGCTGCGGCGAAAAGCGCACCTGCTCCAGCTCCAGCAGGGAGAAGGACGAGGAGTCCGCGGACACGTAGAGGGCGAGGATCCCGACGAGGATGAAGGCGGACCCGAAGAGGAGGTAGAGCGTCAGCTTCATCGCCGCGTATTCCTTCGTCCCCACCCCCGTACGCCGGAAGGCCCAGGCGAAGATCCCCTGTGGGCGCACCTCGCCCGACGAGCCCCAGATGCCGATGAGGAGGTACATCGGCAGCACCGCGATCTCGTAGAAGAGGAAGAGGACGAAGAGGTCGAGGGACACGAAGACGCCGTACACGCCGGTCACGAGGATGAGGAGGAGCGCGTAGAACTCCTGGCTGCGCTCCTTCACCGTCCACGACGCCCACACCCCCGCGAAGATGATGATGGAGGTGAGGAGCACCATGAGCAGGCTCATGCCATCCACGCCGAGCTGATAGGTGATGCCGAGCGGCGGCACCAGCGACAGCTCCTCGTAGAACTGGTAGCCCGCCGCCTCGCGGTCGTAGAGCCAGAAGATGCGGAGCGAGAGCACGAGGGAGATGCCGGTGGTCACCACCGCGATCAACCGCACGAGGAACGGATTGTGCCGCGCGCCGAACATGATGAGGACCGCCCCGATGAAGGGCATCCACGTGATCAGGGAGAGGTTGGGCAGGGCGATCATCGCGGCCACTGCACCCAGATGAGGAGGAGCAGCAGCCCCACCGCGACCCCGTAGACGTAGTCTTGGGGCAAGCCCGACTGGATGCGCCGCAGCCGGTCGCCCCACGTGAGCGTCCACGCGGAGAGCACGTTCACGATCCCGTCCACGACGTAACGGTCGGTCCATCCGATGAGGCGGGAGAAGGCCAGCAGCGCATGCCGGTAGAGCCCCGCGAAGAGGTCGTCCAGCCAGAACCGCGCGAGGGCGGCTCGCCGGATCGGCGCGAATACCCGGGCGAGCAGGTCCGCGCTGATCACGCGCGCCTGATACGTGAGCCAGGCGAGGAGGATGCCCGCGACGGCGACGCCCACCGCGAGGGGGGTGAGCCAGGCGGGCGCGGTGAACTCGGGCTCGGCGTGATGGCGCAGGAAGAAGATCCCGATGCCCACCGAGATCACCGCGAGGATCCACAGGGGAATCGTCATCGCCGGCGGCACGGCGTGGAGGTGGTGGTCGACCCCGTGGGCGCCGTGCCCGCCGCGGCGCTCGCCCCAGAACGCGATGAACACCACCCGGAACATGTAGAACGCGGTGAGGAACGCCGCCGCCACCAGCATCCAGAACGGCCCGAGGAGGCCGCCGCTCCACACCGACCCCAAGATCTCTTCCTTCGAGTGGAAGCCAGCGAAGAGCGGGATGCCGGCGAGAGACAGCGTGCCGACCAGGAACACGATCACCGTCTGGGGCATGGCCCGCCGGAGCCCGCCCATGTGGTAGATGTCGTTGCTGCCGACGGCGTGGATGACCGCCCCCGCGCCGAGGAAGAGCAGCGCCTTGAAGATCCCGTGGGTGAGGAGATGGAGGAACCCCGCGGCAGCGAACCCCGCCCCCATCGCCGTCATCATGTAGCCGAGTTGCGACACCGTGGAGTAGGCGAGCACGCGCTTGATGTCGGACTGCACGCAGGCGAGCACCGCAGCGAGCAGCGCGGTGAACGCGCCGATCCACGCGATGAGGTGGAGCACGTCCGGCGTGAGCGCGAAAAGCCAGATGGTGCGGCGGAGGAGGTACACGCCCGCCGTCACCATGGTGGCGGCATGAATCAGCGCGGAGACGGGCGTCGGGCCCTCCATCGCGTCGGGCAGCCAGACGTGCAGCGGGAACTGGGCGGACTTGCCCATGGCGCCGAGGTAGAGGCAGAACGTCACCACGCCGAGGCCGGCCACGGGGAGCTGCCCCGCGCGCACGAAATCGTAGAGGTCGAGGAAGTCGAAGGTGCCGGCCCGGTACCAGAGGAGCACGATGCCGATGACGAACCCCACGTCGCCGGCCCGGGTGATCCAGAAGGCCTTCACCGCGGCGCGCGCCGCCTCCGGGCGCTGGTACCAGTAGCCGATGAGGAGATAGGAGCAGAGGCCGACGAGCTCCCAGAAGATGAAAAGCTGGAGGAAGCCCGGCGCGAGCACCAGGCCCATCATTGAGAACGCGAACAGCGACTGGTAGGTGTAGTAGCGACCCAGCGAGGGGCGCGACTCCGTGTCCAGGTAGCCCAGCGAGTACACCTGCACGAGCAACGAGACCAGCGCGACGAGGACGAGCATGAGGGTCGAGTCGGCGTCCGCGAGCACACCCACGGTGGCGAGCGAGCCCGCCTCCTGGGGAATCCACTCGTAGGCGATCCGCGTCATGCCCTCGGGAGTCTCGAGGGACCACGCGCGGAGCGCGGCGCCGAGGGCGCCCGCCGCGCACAGGATGGAGACGATGCCGGCGGCGCGGCCGCTACGCCTCAAGGGATAGCCCAGGGCGAGGATGAGGAACGAGACGGCGGGCAGCAGCAGGGCGACGAGGGCGAGGATGCCGGGATCGGTCATGGCGCGGGCGTCATCCTCGGAGGAGATCCAGGTGGTCGGCCACCGCGGTGCGCCGCACCCGGAAGATGAGGATCACGAGGGCGAGGCCGAGTGCCACCTCCGCCACCGTGATCGAGATCGTGAACACGGCGAAGACGAGGCCGGCCACGTCGCCGCTGAAGCGGGCGAAGGCGACGAGATTGATGTTCACCGAGTTCAGCATCAGCTCGATGCCGAGCAGGATGCCGATCATGTTCCGCCGCGTCACCACGCCGAACAGGCCGATCGCAAAGAGGACGGCGGCGAGGACCAGATACGCGTGGAGGGGGACATGAGCCGGCAGCGCGGTGGGCATGGACCCGGGGATCACTCGTCGGGCCGCGCGAAATAGATCGCGCCGAGGAGGGCGGCGAAGAAGAGCAGGGCGAGCAGCTCGAACGGCAGGACGAAGCGGGTGAGCACCAACTGGCCGATCGCCTTCGTGAGGTCGCCGGGAATCGGGGGCCGCGGCCCCCATCCCGGGGACCGGAGCACGAACGAGAGCACGCCGACGAGCACCGCGGCCGCGATGATGAACCCGTTCACGAGCTGGCGGCTGGTCTGGGTGATGCGGTCGCCGACCAGGCGCTCGGTGACAACGATGGCGAACACGACGATGGTGACCACGCCACCCGCATAGAGGAGCAGCTGGACGGCGGCGAGGAACTCCGCGTCGAGGGACAAGAAGATGCCGGCGGTGCCGGTGAGAGTGAGGGCCAGCCACAGCACCGAGTGGAAGAGATTCTTCGTGAGCACCACGGCCAGCGCCGAGCCGATGAGAACGACGGCGAGGGCCGCGAAGGCTATCGGCTCGATCACTCGGTCCTTCCGGCGGTCTTGCCGGGCTCGGCCTTGGCCGCCTTCGGGGGCGACTGCATGTCGCGTAGCAGGTTGCCGGTGGCCCAGGACGCGGGGAACTGTAGCCCGACGGCATGGAGGCGGTCCTTGTCGAAGAGCAGCTCGCGTCGGTCCGCGGTGGCCACGTCAAACGATTTCATCATGATGATGGCGTCGGTCGGGCATACCTGCACGCATAGCTCGCAGAACTCGCAGGCGTAGAGCTCGAGCGTGAAGGTCTTGGCGTAGTTCCGTTTCTCCGCCTTGAGCATCTCCACCTTGATGACCTGGGGCGGGCAGATGTACTCGCACAGCCGGCAGCCGATGCAGTTCTCCTCACCCGTCTCCTTGTCGTAGGTGAGCGCGAGCACGCCGCGGAACCGGTCGGGATACTCGCGCTTGACGTCCGGATAGTGCACGGTCACCGGCTTGCGGAGCAGGTTGATCAGGGTGACCTTCATCGCCCGGCCCACCGCCCCCACGAGGTCAGTGACCTCGCGCGCGAAGCTCCGAGACGGGGTCTCAGGCGCCACCGGCGCTCCGCCAGCCCACCCACGCCGCCGTGGCCATCAGCAGGAGCAGGCTGGCCGGCAGCATGAGCTTCCAGGAAATCGCAAGGATCTGGTCTACCCGGATGCGCACGAAGCTCCAGCGCACCCACGTGATGAGGAGGAAGACCGCCATCGCTTTGAGGAGGAACCAGAGCGGCCCCAGCCACGCCGGCCCGGGCCCCGACCACGCGCCGAGGAAGAGCAGCGCGCCCAGGAAGGAGGTGCCGATGGCGTGCGCGTACTCGCCGAGCTGGATCAGGGCGAACTTCATGCCGGAGTACTCGACGCGGAAGCCCGCCACCAGCTCGGACTCCGCCTCGAGGATGTCGAAAGGCACCCGGTTTTCCGCGGCGAGCGTGGTCACGATGTAGGCGATGAACGCGAGCTGCCCGACCACGGGGTAGAAGATGAAAGCCCCGAAGAAGCCCGTCTGGGCCTGCGCGATGTCGGACAGGCGCAGGGAGCCGGCCAGCACCACCGGCACGAGCGCCACGAAGATGAAGGGCAGGTCGTACGAGATGATCTGGTTCACCGCGCGCATCGCGGACAGGAGCGCGTACTTGTTGTTCGACCCCCACCCGGCCATGAACAGCCCCACGATCTCCATCGCGGAGACGGCAAGGAAGAACAGGATGCCGATGTTGAGGTCCGCGACCCCCAGCCCGGGCGCGAAGGGCATGGTGGCGAAGATCAGCATGCACGGGATCAGGAAGACGATCGGGGCCAGGTTGTAGACGGGCCGGTCGGCGAGGGTCGGGACCACGTCCTCCTTCATCATGAGCTTCACCGCGTCGGCGATGGGCTGGAGCAGCCCGTGCGGGCCCACCCGGTACGGCCCGATGCGCGACTGCATGCGCGCGGCGAACTTCCGCTCGAGCAGCGTCACGTAGGTCACCATGCCGATCACCGCGTTGAGCACGATGAATCCCACGATGAAGTAGTAGAGCGCCGCGGGCAGGGCGGGCATGGCCGGCTAGCGGTCGACCTCGCCGAAGACCGGGTCCACCGAGCCCATGATGGCCACGACGTCGGCCACCTTGTGGCCCGGGATGATGTGCGGCAGGATCGCGAGGTTCGAGAACGAGGCGCCGCGCCACTTCATGCGGTAGGGCTTGGCGCCCCCGTCGGAGACCAGGTAGCAGCCGACCTCGCCGCGCGCCCCCTCGACGCGCGCGTAGCCCTCGCCCTTGGCGACCCGCACCTGCCCCACCGACTTCACCCCCGGTCGCGAGGAGATCGGGCCCTCGGGCAGCCCGTCGAGGACCTGGCGCACGACCTTGATCGACTCGCGGAACTCCTGCATCCGCACGCGGTAGCGCGCGTAACAGTCCCCCGCGGTCTCCACCGGCACCTTGAAGTCGAAGTCCTCGTAGGAGGAGTAGGGCTCGGCGCGACGCACGTCGTAGGCGACGCCGGAGCCGCGGATGAGCGGCCCGGAGATCCCGACCTCCTGGGCGAGCGCCCGCGAAATCACCCCCACGCCCTGAGTGCGCGCGAGGAAGAAAGCGTTGCCCTCGAGCATGTCCTCGTACTCGTTGATCCGGTCGTCGATCGTCGTGATGGTGGCCCGGCACGTGTCCGCCCAGCCCCCGGGAATGTCGTAGCGAGTACCGCCGACCTGGTGGAAGCCGTACAGGAGCCGCGCGCCCACCAGCGCCTCGAAGAGGTCGAGCACGGTCTCGCGCTCGCGGATGCAATAGAGGAACACGGTGGCGCCGCCGCCCAGGGCGCCGCCCATGTCCAGGCACCACGTGCCCAGCCACAGGCAGTGCGAGGCGATGCGCTGCAGCTCGGCGACGAGCACGCGGAGATACTGCGCGCGCTTCGGCACCTCGAACTTCCCCACGATCTCCGCCGCGCGAACGTAGGCGAGCTCGCTCGTCATCGCCGCCACGTAGTCGGTCTTCGACGCGATCGACGGATACTGAGTATAGGTCAGCGACTCGCCGAGCTTCTCGTGGCAGCGGTGGAGGTACCCGATCACCGCGTCCACCCCCGCCACCGTTTCCCCCTCGAGCATGAGGATGGCCCGGAAGACGCCGTGGGCGGACGGGTGCTGCGGCCCCATGTTCATGGTGAGGCGCTCACTCCCGCCGTAGCCCAGCTCGACGACTTTCCTGGCCTCTGGGTCGCTCATCGCTTAGCGCATGGCCGAGAAGGGGGCGGGGAGGAGGACAATGGCCTGCATGTGGGCCAGGCAGGAGATGGACTTCGACAGGAAGTCCTGCCAGGCCGGCTCCTTGGCGAGGCGCGCCCGCGCGTCCGCGCGCTCCTTGAGATCGCGGAAAGCCCACATGTGCACGACCTCGTTGAGCTGCGCGATGTCCGTCTGCCAGAGCCCCACGCGGTGCATGACCTTCTCCCGCGTGGGCATCACCGCCGTGAAGTGGTCGAGCCACTCCTTGGTGCGACCCACGTGGGTGCGGTACCAGCGGAGCTCGTAGACCCAGCCGGCATCCGGCGGAGGATTGAGCGGCAGCACCGGCGTCAGAATCTTGTTCTCCTGCGCCAGCAGCAGGGGCCGGATCTGCGGCACGTACTCCTTGTTCCACGCCTCGTCCTTGGCGAGGAGGCCGCGGAGCCGCTCGCGCTCGTTGAGGTCGGGGAAGCTCCAGAGGTGCACGAGCTGGTTCAACGTGCCGAACTCGGTGTACCAGAAGCCTTCCTGCTTGCCGAACCGATCGCCGCGGATCTTGCGGCCGACCTCCCCGGAGAGCTGGAGGTACTTCGCCTGCGTCCCGGGCTGCAGCGTGTAGGTGCGGAGCTCGTGGATCATGGCCTCACCTCAGCGGTAGGGTGGATACGGTGTATCCACCGCATAGGACTTGAGCAGCGGATGCCCCTCCCAATCCTGGGACAGAAGGATGCGGCGAAGGTCGGGATGCCCCTCGTAGCGGATGCCGAACATGTCCCAGCCCTCGCGCTCCATCCAGTCGGCGCCGCGCCAGAGGGACGTCAGGGAGGCCACGCTGGTCACGCCGGGACCCAGCCGCGTCTTCATGGTGAGGGAAAAGCCCGCGTCCAGATTCTCCACGCGGGCCACCACCTCGAGCCCCTCCTCCTTCCAGTCCACCGCGGAGGAGAAGTTGAAGTACCCGCACCCCAGCGACTCCCGCGCCGCGCGTCCCAGGGCCAGCCACTGCTCGGGCGGCACCGTCACGGTGAGGGCGTTCCCCTCGCCGCCGGCGGCCATGCCGAAACGGTCCTGGATGAGGGCGCGTGCCTGGGCGGAGGTCACCTCAGTCGATCTTCGCCGAGGGCTTCGCGCGCTCGCCGGTCTTCCGGAAGTGCGCGATCTGGTCCTGGAGGATCAGGAGGCCGTTGAGGAGCGATTCCGGCGGCGGTGGGCAGCCCGGCACGTACACGTCCACCGGCACCACCCGGTCCACGCCCTTCACCACGTGGTAGCCGTGGCGGAAGGGCCCCCCCGAGTTCGCGCAGGAGCCCATGGACACGACCCACTTCGGATCGGGCATCTGGTCGTAGATGCGCTTGAGCATGGGCGCCATCTTGATGCTGACGGTGCCGGACACGATCATGAGATCCGAGTGCCGGGGCGATGCCCACGGCACCATGCCGAGCCGCTCCACATCGAAGCGCGAGGCGAAGGTCGCCATCATCTCGATGGCGCAGCAGGCGAGCCCGAAGGTGACCGGCCACACCGAGGACTTGCGAGCCCAGTTGAGGAAGCCGTCGGCGAGCGACGTCACCACGAAGCCGCCCGGGAAGTTGTAGATACCGTCGGTGACGGCCTCGAAGAGCCCGGAGTGCTTGTCGCCTTCGGGCCGCGACTGGCGGTATTTTTCCCACTCCTGGAGGTCCTTGAACTCGGTCCACACCGGGGGCGGGATCTGGGGGACGGGTGCCTTCACTTCCATTCGAGGATCCCTTCCCTCAAAGCGTACACCCAGCCCAAAGAGAGCAGCGCGAGGAAGATCGCCATCGTCCCTACCGCGCGCAGCCCGAGCTCGCGGAGAACGAGCGTCCACGGGATCAGGAACACCGCCAGGGCATCGAAGACGACGAACACCAGCGCCACGAGGTAGAAGCCCACCGGGAACTGCACCCACGCCTGTCCGATCGGCTCCGCGCCGCACTCGTAGTTCTGTAGCTTGACCGGATCGGGGCGGGCGGGCCGGAGAATGGCCGCCATCACGAGCGAGACGACAGCGAATGCGACGATGAGGCCCAGGTAGATGAAGACTGGCAGGTATCCGGTCAACCGTTCCTCCCGGAAATCATGAGAAAAAACCCACGGGAGTATAACACACGGTGCGCACGCGGCCGCCGTCCTTGCTACAATCCGGGGTGATGAATGCACAGGTCGGCGTGATCATGGGCTCGAAGTCGGACTGGGACGTCATGGCGAGCGCGGTGGAGACCCTCGAGTCGTTCAAGGTGCCGGTGGAGGTGCGGGTGCTCTCCGCTCACCGGACGCCCGACGCGCTGCTCGAATGGGCCTCGACCGCGGAGGCACGCGGGCTCGAGGTGATCATCGCCGCCGCGGGCGGCGCCGCCCATCTCGCCGGCGTCACCGCAGCCAAGAGCACCCTGCCCGTGCTCGGCGTGCCCATGGAGTCCGCCTCGCTCAAGGGGATGGACTCGCTTCTCTCCACCGTGCAGATGCCGGGCGGCATCCCCGTGGCCACCTTCGCCATCGGCAAGCCGGGCGCGGTCAACGCCGGCCTCTTCGCGGTGGCCATCCTCGCCGTCAAGGATGCGCGGCTCCGCGAGGCACTCAAGCGCTATCGAGAAAATCAGAGCCGCAAGGTCCTCGAGGTCGGCGACCCTCGCGGGGGCGCCCGCACGGCGTAGGGCGCGGGGCTCGCGCTACCGGCGCGGGCCGTAGTGTGGCAAGGGCCGGCCCGGCTCGCAGCAGCCGAGCGCCGGCGCCGCGCCGGTGACCCCGTCGGAGAAGTTCGGCAACGCCACGCCCTTCCCCGCTGCGGGCGAGCCCGCCGCAAGACGCAGATCGTTCGCCTCGCGCGGCAGCGCGGTCCGGAAGTCCGCGGGCGGACGGAGGCCGCTGGCGAAGAGCCGCCGTTCCGCCAGTTGCAGGGCGCCGTCCCGACGGTAGAGCTGGCCGGAGGCCCGCGCCGCCTCCGGCGTGCGATAGGTCCGCCCGTTCCACTGCGCGAAGGGCCCCACCTCCCACGCGTAGCCGTCATGGTCGAAGTCGCAGCGGATCATCTTGCCGGTGGACGACAGCGCGGGCCCGCTCGTGCCGACGAAGAGGTTGTTGCGCGTCACCACGTCGTTCACCGTCTCGCCGGCGGGATCGATGAGAAACGGCCGGCCGACCCGCACCGACGTGTTGTGGAAGATCAACACCCCGGCGGTGTCGTTGTGAAGCTTCACCGGGGAGTACTCGACGTTGAGCATGGCGTTCCGGAACACGTAGAGGGGGCCGCCGTGCATCGGCTGGGCGCTCACCCCCGAGTAGCAGTTGGTGACCCGGTTCTCGAACACGCGCACGTTGGCGTCACCGTAGTCCGCCTCGATGCCATCGTCGGTGCAGAGCTCGATGTCGTTGTTGTGGATGTCGCTCGCGGAGAGCCGGCCATGCTCGGTGCCGTGCACCCCGTCGGCAACCCGGTGGATGTAGTTCCACGCGATCACGTGGCCGGCGCCCGAGACGCTGATCGCGTTGTACGGCTCGATGCGGGGCGGGCGGGGCCACTTCGACGGCCCGATGAACACGTTGTCAGTCACGAAGAAGCCGCGGGACTCCTCGTAGCCGCCGGTGATGGCCTCGAAGCCCACCCGCGTCACCTCGAAGCGCGAGCGGCGCACCACCAGATGGCTGCCCCCGTTTCCCACGAAGAGGTAGCGCGCGTTCCGGATGGTGACGCCCTCGAGCCACACGTGGCGCACGCCCTGCGCGTTCACCGCGCGCTCGCTCCCCTCACCGTCGAGGATCACCTCGCCATCGCCCGCCCCGCGATAGATGATGGGCCGCCCTGGCTCGCCCGACCGCGGCACGCGCCATGGCGCGTGATAGACCCCGGCGTGGAGGAGGAACACGGTGCCCGGCGCGGCCGCGGTCTCCGCCGCGGCGAGGCCGCGGAAGGGATCGGCGGCGGCGCCGGTGCCCCCGCCCTCGCCGGGGGCGACGTGCCGCACGGCGAGCCCCGCGGGCTCGCGCGGCTCGGCGGCCGTGCGCAAACGCACGACACGCTCGGCGCCACCACCGTCGGGATCGCGCAGCGTGAGACGCACCTCGTACTCCGTGTCGGCCGTGAGGTCCACGATGCTGCCGGCGAAGAGCCAGCCCCCGGCCACGCGGAGGGCGGGCGACTGATGCTCCGGGTACGGGCGGAAAAGCGGATAGCCCGGCCGCCACGGCGTCTCGCCGGCCGGCCGGTACTCCACGTCCACGGTGGCGTTGGCATTGGCGTCGCCGCGCACGGGCCAGCGCACCGCGAGCGAGCGCAGCGTCGAGGGCTCGGAGACGACCTCGCCGGGGACCGAAGCGTCCTCGGGTCGGAGGGAAGGCGCCGGAGGCGGGGGACCCGACGTCGTGGCGCCGCTCCCGCAGCCCGCCGTGCAGAGGGAGGCGGCGAGCAGGCCCGCCAGGATTCGTGTCAGCGCACCGTCCACAGCATGAGCCGGTAGACCTTGTCCTTGCCCTGGACGGCAATGGTCTTGTCGGGCGTCCAGTCACCCATGTCGAACTCGTGGGAGACGATGCGCGAGCCCTTGCGCAGCTCGCGCTGCAGCTTGGGGCGCAGGCGGAGGTTCAGGTCGCGGCCGAGATAGAGCGTCACCACCGTGGCCGGGCTCACGTCCACGTCGAAGAAGCTCTTCTGGATGAACTCCACCCGGTCGTCGACCTTGAGTTTCTTGGCGGACTCGCGGCTCTCTTCGACCAGGCGGGGCTCGATCTCGATCCCGACGCCACGCGCGTCGAACTGCCGCGCCGCGATGAGGACGATGCGCCCGTCGCCCGAGCCCAGGTCGTATACCACGTCGCTCGGCTGCACATCGGCCAGCCGCAGCATGTGCGCCGCGACGTCATCCGGCGTCCACACGTACGGCACCACGGACTCCGGGTGCGCGCACGCTCCCGCCGTCAGCAGCCCCACCGCGAGCAGGGCCGCCTGGATGGCCCGGCCGCTTCTTCGCGATCGCGTCATGTCGGTTCCTCCCGCGCCCGAGCGTACCCCAACCCGGCCTCCCCGCGGAACGCGCCCTTGACCGCCCCGAGGGCGCGTGTTACGAGGAGGGCCGGATCCCATGGCCTTTCGGCCCTCTATGCGAACGCACTCAGCCGGAGGAGATTCCGCGATGACGCGACTGCTCACCCTCGTGCTGTGTCTCGCCGTGTCCCTCGCCGGCGGCATCACGCTCGCGCCAGCGCCGCCCGCGGACGCCCAGGCGCCGATCGTCTGGAAGGTGGGCACCGGCGTGGGCCCCGACAGCCCGGTCAACCTCGCCGCCGCAGCGCTCGACAAGGCGCTCCAGGAGAAGTCCAAGGGGCGCATGAAGACCGAGCTGCACATCGGGAACTCGCTGGCCAAGGGCGAGGCCGCGCATCTCGAGGGCGCGCAGCTCGGCACCATCGACATCGTGCCCGTGGGCTCCGCGCCCATCGGCGGCATGTTCGAGCCCTCCTACCAGGCGCTCGATCTGCCGTTCCTCTGGTCGAGCCGGGAGCAGGTGTGGAAGGTCATGGACGGCCCGGTCGGACAGGATCTGCTGAAGAAGATGGAGGCGAAAGGGGTCAAGGCCTTCTGCTTCGGCGGCGGCTGGGGCTTCCGCAACATGATGTCGAACAAGCGCCCGATCGTCGTGCCGGACGACATGAAGGGCCAGACCATCCGCGTGCAGGAGTCGCCGACCTACATCGCGCTCATGAAGGCGCTCGGAGCGAACCCCGTCCCCATGCCCTACGTCGAGGTCTACCTGGCCATGAAGCAGGGCACCATCGACGGGATGGAGCTGCCGTCCTTCACGGTGACCTCGGACAAGTTCCAGGAAGTGACGAAGTACTACTCCCTCACCCGTCACTCCTATCCGCCCATCGGCTGGTTCGCCAACCTCAAGAAATACCAGGCGCTGCCCGCGGATCTGCAGAAGGCGCTGGACGAGTCGATGCGGGCGGCGTGCGACGCGAACCGGAAGATCGAGGTCGAGCGGGAAAAGGCCGACTTCGACATCATGCGGAAGGCCGGGACTCAGATCAACGAGGTGAAGGACATCAAGCAGTTCCAGGCCCTCATGAAGCCGGTGTACGACAGCGTCGAGTCCAAGGTCGGCAAGGAGTTCATGGCCAAGCTCAACGCGGCCATCGCCGCCGCGGGCAAGTAGCGAGCCGACCAAGCGGCCCGGTGATCCGCCGCGCGCTCGGCAACATCGTCGAGGGCGTCCTGCTCGTGATGATGGTCGCTCTCTGCGCGGATGTCTTCCTCGGCGTCTTCTCGCGCTACGTGCTCGTGCGCACGTTCACCTGGTACGACGAGATCGCGCGGCTGCTCTTCGTGTGGATCGTGTTCCTGGGGGCCGCGGTGGGCGTCAAGCGCGGCGTGCACTTCCGCCTCCATCTCCTCGTCGACCGCTTTCCCGCCGGGCTCCAGCGGGTGACGGTGGTCTTCGGCATCTTCGTCGTCATGGGCTTCGGCTGGATCCTCATCCAGCAGGGCTGGAAGCTGGTGGAGCTGGGGCAGTTCCAGCAGACCGCGGTGATGGGGCTCTCGAAGCAGTACGTCTATCTCGCGGTGCCGGTGGGCGGCGTCCTCGTGATCCTCTTCAGCCTGGGGCACCTCTGGCGCGCGCTGCGCGGTGCGCCCCTCGCGGACGGCCACTGATGGTCGTCCTCGTCGGGATCGCCTTCGCCGCCCTGCTGGTTCTCGGCATCCCCGTGGCCTTCGTCATCGGCGCCGCGGGCTTCGTGGGGCTCTACTGGTCGGGTCAGTATCCCCTCACCGTCATCGTGAAGCAGATCTTCGAGGGCGTGGATTCGTTCGTGCTCCTCGCCATCCCGCTCTTCATCCTCGCCGGCGCCCTCATGGAGACGGGCGGCATCGCGGTGCGCCTGGTGCGGCTGGCCCAGGTGCTGGTGGGCTGGATCCGTGGCGGCCTCTCCATGGCGGTGGTGGTGGCGGAGTACATCTTCTCCGGCATCTCGGGCTCCACGGTGGCCGACGTCTCCGCCATCGGCTCGACCATGATCCCGCCGATGTTGCGTGCCGGTTATCGGCCCGAGCAGGCGGTGGCCGTGGTCTCGGCGGCATCCGCCATGGGCATCCTCGTCCCGCCCTGCATTCTCATGATCGTGATCGGCTCGGTGGCCAACGTTTCGGTCGCGGCGCTGTTCGCGGCCGGGTTTCTGCCCGCGGTGGTCCTCGCCCTCGCCATCATGGTCTACATCTGGTACGACGCCCGGCGCAGCGGGCTCGAGGCGCGGGAGGTCGCCGGGCTCCGGGCGATCTGGCGCGCGTTCGTCGACGCGGTGATCCCGCTGGGGCTGCCCGCCATCATCTTCGGCGGCATCCTGGGGGGCGCCGTCACGCCCACCGAGGCCGCCGTGCTCGCCGTCGTCTACGCCTTCATCGTCGGCGTGTTCGTGTACCGCGAGATCAAGTGGCGCGACTTGCCTGGCATCCTCGTGCACAGCACGGTGGTCACCGCCGCGGTGTGCTTCCTCCTCGGCACCGCCGCGGTGGTCGCATGGATCCTCGCGGTGGAGCAGGTCCCCCAGACCCTGCTACGGCTGATGCTCGCGGTGCCGGGCGGCAACCTCGTCTTCCTCATCCTCACCTCGATCCTCTTCATCGCGCTGGGCGCGGTACTCGAAGGCCTGCCCGCGGTGGTGATCCTGCTGCCCACCTTCATGCCGGTGGTGCAGCGGTTGGGCATCGACGTGATCCACTACGCGACGGTGGTCGTCGCCGCCACCGGCATCGGTCTGTTCCTGCCGCCCATCGGCGTGGGGTTCTTCATCGCCTGCGGCATCGCGAAGGTTCCGGTGGACCGCGCCACCCGCGACATGATGCCGTATGTCTATATGATGTGCGTGGGGCTGCTGGTGGTGATCCTGGTGCCGTGGGTCACCCTCGTGCTGCCCCGTATCCTCAAGCTCGGCTGAGCGCTATACTCGCGCCACGATAGGGCCGTCGCACGTCGAGGCAGGCGGCCGGAGGAGGACCTGACCATGACGCATCATCGCCGGGAATTCCTGGGAATCACCGCCGCCGGGCTCGCCACCGCCCTCATGGCGGGCCGGGCCGGGCGCGTGGGCGCGCAGTCGGGCGCGATCAAGCCGGGCCCGAAGGACGTGCTGCTCGTCATCGACGTGCAGAACTGCTTCACCCCGGGCGGCTCGCTCGCGGTGAAGGACGGGGACACGATCGTCCCGCTCATCAACAAGCTGGCGGGCTACTTCGAGCACGTGATCCTCACGCAGGACTGGCACACCGCCGGGCACGTCTCCTTCGCCTCCACCCACACCGGCAAGAAGCCCTTCGAGGCCATCAAGCTCCCCTACGGGGATCAAGTGCTATGGCCCGATCACTGCGTGCAAGGTACCCAGGGCGCGGAGCTCCACCCAGCGCTGAAGATCCCGCACGCCGAGCTCATCATCCGCAAGGGCTACCGCCGCGAGATCGATTCGTACTCGGCGTTCCTGGAAGCGGACGGGAAGACGCCGACCGGCCTCGCCGGCTATCTCAAGGAGCGCGGCCTCACCGACTGTTACTTCACCGGCCTCGCCACCGACTTCTGCGTGGCGTGGTCGGCCCTCGACGCGCGTAAGGCTGGCTTCAGCGCCGCCGTCATCGAGGACGCCTGCCGCGGCATCGACGTGCAGGGCTCGCTGGCGAAGGCGTGGGCCGACATGCAGGCGGCGGGCGTGAAGCGGATGCAGTCCAGCGACATCGCGACCACGTGACGATCGTCTGCGAGAAGCGCCCCGCCGTCGCGTCGCGGGGATTGGTGGTCGCCAACCATCCCCTCGGTGCGGCGGCGGGCGCCGAGATGCTGGCGGCGGGCGGCAACGCGGTGGATGCCGCCGTCGCGACTCTGTTCGCGCTCACCGTGGTCGAGCCCATGATGGTGGGCATCTTCGGCGCCGGCATGACCCACCTCCGCCTCGCCGACGGCCGGCACCTCGTCATCGACAACTACACGGTCGCCCCCGCTGCGGCGCGCCCCGACATGTACCGGCCGGTGTCGGACACCTGGCCCGACTATCTCCGCGCCGAGGGCGACGTGAACGTCATCGGCCCGCTCGCGGTGGGCGTGCCCGGCACCCTCAAGGGCTGGGCTGAGGCGGTGGATCGCTTCGGCCGCCTCGACCTCGAGGCGGTGATGCAGCCGGCGATCCGGCACGCCGAGCGCGGATTCCGCGCGACGCCCTATCTGGTGGAGGCGGTCGCCGAGACCGCGGCGGACCTCGCGCGCTTCTCCGAGACCGCGCGCACGTTCCTGCCCGGCGGCGCGGCCCTCAAGGCGGGCGACCTCGTCGTGCAGGGCGACTATGCCGCCACGCTGCGCCTGATCGCCGCGAAGGGGCCCGACGTCCTCTACGGCGGCGAGCTGGGTGCGGCCATTGCCGACTACATCGTCCGCGCCGGGGGCATCCTCACCGCGGACGACCTCGCCTGCTATCAGACCGTCGAGCGCGCTCCGATCCGCGGGAGCTACCGCGGCTATGAGATCGCCGGCGCGCCCCCGCCGACCGCCGGCGGCCTCCACCTCGTGGAGATGCTGAACGTGCTGGAGGCCTTCGACGTCGCCGGCCTCGGTTTCGGCAGCGCCGACTACTTCCACCTGATCGCCGAGACGCTCAAGATCGGCTTCGCCGACCGGAACGCCTGCACCGGCGACCCCGCCTTCGTCGACATCCCGGTGGCGCGCCTCACTTCGAAGGAGTACGCGGCAGCGCGGCGCGCGACGATCCGGGCCGACCGCGCGGGCGACTACGCGGTGGCGCCGGCGGCCGCCGGCTCCGCCCACACCACCCATGTGACCGCGGCGGACGCGGACGGCAACGTCGTGGCGATGACCCAGACCATCAACAATCTCTTCGGCGCCAAGGCGACCGCGCCGGGGACGGGCGTGCTCCTGAACAACACCATGGCCCTCTTCGACCCGCATCCGGGGCATCCCGCCTCGGTGGCCCCGGGCAAGCGCGTCACCAGCAGCATGGCGCCCACCATCGTGCTTCGCGATGGGCGGCCGCGCTGGGCGCTCGGGCTGCCCGGCGGCGTGCGCATCTTCACGTCCGTGCTCCAGGCGGTGGTGAACTTGATCGATCACCGCATGAGCCTCCAGGAGGCCGTGGAGGCGCCGCGCATCTGGTCACAGGGCCAGGACCTCGAGATGGAGGACGGCATCGCGCGGGAGATCCGCGACGCGGTGGCCGCGCGCGGGCACCGGGTCGTCGCGGTGCGCGCGGTCGCGGGCGGCATGAATGCGATTGCGCTCGAAGGCGACGGGACGTTGACCGGCGCCGCGTGCTGGCGAGCCGACGGCACGCCCATCGGGGTGAGCGGTGGGCTCGCACGGGCCGGCATCCGGTTTCGCCCCGACGCGGGCGCGGGACACTGACGCCGCGAAGCCCCGCGGATGCGCTCAGGCGAGCTCCATGACGTGGGTGACATCGGCCGCCTCGGGAGCCGGACGAAATCCTAGCCCCTCGTAGAGCGTCACCGCGGAGGGGTTTCGCGTGCGCAGGCGCAGCATGTGGAACGCGCCGCGCGCGGCCTGGATCACCTCGCGCACGAGCGCGGCGCCGACGCCCAGCCGCCGCGCGGCCTGGCCGACGTACAGGTGACGGACTCGGCCGATACCCGGCGCGCGCGCATACGCGTCCAGCGCGAGCCCGCAGACGCCAACCGCCCGGCCCGCTTGCCAGGCCGCGAACAAGGCCTCGCCCGGCCCTTCGAGCCGCTCCGCGCCACTCGACCATTCGCTCACGAGGCGTCGGAGGAGGCGAAGCCCCTCTTTCTCGCTCTCGCGGACGAGGGCGTCCAGTACGCCGGCGGGCGAGCCCACGAGCCGCTCGATGCGATGGACCAGGAATGGCGCGGCGAGGTCGTCGTTGTCGATGACCAGGGTGGCGTGCTCCCACGGCCGGCACTCGTGGAAGTAGAGCGCCTGCCCCTCGGCGTAGCGGCGCTGATGTTCGTCCGGCGGATTCACACCGCCCGAGGCTCGCGCGCGATGGTTCCGCGCCCACTCCACGCGGAGGAAGATCGAAACATCCCAGAAGGCACGGAGCTCGGGCCGGTGCAGGAAGATTCCGTCGAACAGGAGAATGGCGCCGGGCTGGGCGCGCTCCTCGGGCGCGTGCACCGCGCGGTCCGCCTCGACGTCGAAGACCTGGCGCCGGTAACGGCGGCTGCCGCCCGGGCTCAGCGGCTCGAGTAGCACGGCGGCGAGCGTCGCGTAGTCGTAAGAGTCGCGAAGGAATCCCTCCGGCGACTCGCGCCCTCTTCGATAGCGGATGGCCCGCGGATGATGGAATCCATCCACGCCGGAGCGGATGACCGGCCGTCCCGCCGACGTGAGCGCCGCGGCGAGCTCATCGGCGAACGTGGTCTTGCCCGCGCCATCGACGCCGTCGATCCCGACGCGCAGCACGTCCGGCGCCGTCCTGGCGCTCACCGACCGCGCCACGCGCTCGAGCAGCGCCCGGCGCGCCGCGCTCGCGCCGGCGGCGATGGCCGCCTTGCTGAGCTCAGCCATGCGCGGCCCCAGCCGGCAGCCGGACGCTCAGGCCTGACGCTGCCCCGAGGCCCGCCCGAGGGCAAACGCGAAGATCATGCCCCAAACGATGGCGGCGAGGAGCGCCCAGTCGAACACCGCCGCGATCACGCCGGTATCGTCGCGCGCGGTGACGTTGAAGGAGTAGTTGATGAAGGCCAGGGCCGATGCGGTGATCGTGGCGAGCGCGGTGCGACCGGAGGAGAGGCCGCTCCACGGCTTGGCGATCACCGCGAGGAGCGCGGCCTCGAGCGTCACGATGACGTAGCCTACCAGCCCGGATTGGGTCCAGGACCCGAGGCCTCCCTTGCCGGACATGGCGGCGCCCACATCGGACGAGAGCAGGCCCACCAGGGCGAGACCGGCGAGCCACAACGCGACCATGATCCAGACGAGAGGACGGATCACGCCGCTTACGATAGCGCAGCGGGCGCGAAAACTGTGCGGAACCGGGCGGCGCCGACCGGGCCGGGATCACTCGGCCGGCTTGGGAAACCGGTCTCCCACGAGATGGAGGGTCACGCCCTGCTCGAGCAGCGCCTTGAGCCCCGCCAGCACCAGCGTGAATCCCTCGGTCGAGGATATCGCCTGCGTCGCGACCTGCTCCACCCTGCCCGGGAAGCCCCTGTTCACGATGCTCACGAACGTGGTCCCGTCCGCGCGGGCGGTGAACGTCCATTCGACGGTCGTCGGCGCGCCATAGGCGCCCCATTCGACGAGGATCCGGCGGTTCGGCTCGACCGCCTTCACGTCGACCTCGACGGATGCCCCGTACATCTCCCAGTCCCAGCGCACCCGCTTGCCCGGCTCCAGCCGCCCACTGCTCTTGGTGAACCAGATTCGCGTCGTGACGGCGGGGTCGACGAATGCCTCGAAGACTTCCCCCACGGGACGGCGGATCAGCATCTCGGCCTTGGCCTCGATCGCGGGCATGCCGGTTACCCCGCCGGTCCGGCGCCGCGCGCGAGCTCGGCCGCGATGAACCGGCTCCACACGCCGTCGGGCTCCCAGATCGCGCGGAGATCCGGCTCCGCCGCGGCGGGGGCGACGCCTTCGCGCAGGATCCGGTAGAGGAACACGAACGCCGACACGCGCATGTTGAGCGCGCAGTGGACGAACACCCGCCGATCGCTGAACGCCTCCAGCATGTGGCAGAACCTGCCGAAGTCCTGGGACGTCGGCGCCTTGAAGTCGACCGGGATGTGGACGTAGGACATGCCGAGCGCCGCGACGATGCTGCCCTCGTCGGCAAGGGCGTTTTGCGAGGTCGGGACGGCCAGGTTGATCACCGCCTCGAACCCCGCGGCGCGCACGGCCTCGAATTGGCCCGGCGTGGGCTGGCCCGCCGTGCCCAGGCGCGGGCCGATCGCCCGGTAGCTCTTGATCTCAGACAGCCCGTCGGACCCGCTCATCGATGCGCGAGCTCGCTCTCGGCCATCGCGCGAAGGCGGATCAGGACGGCCTCCCGATCCTCCAAGCTCAATCCGGTGGTGGGAATCGCCGGAAGGAGATGCACCTCGATACGTCCGGGCCGCAGCCGCCAGTCGCCGCGCGGCATGACCTCCCGCGCGCCCCGCACCGCGAGCGGCACGATCATCGCATGACTCCGCAACGCCATCACGATCGGTCCCTTCTTGTATGGCTGGAGCTCGCCGTCGTGGCTCCGCGCCCCCTCGATACTGACCACCCAGCGCTCGCCGTGCGCGAGGCGGGCTGCCGCGCGCTCGATGCCGCGCTTGGCCTGCCATTTCCACTGGCGAACGATCACGATGTTGCGCAGCGGCAGCATCGCCCAGCCGAACAGGGGCATGATCGCATACTCCACGTTCGCGATCGTGTACCACGGCGGGAGTAGCGAGGCGAACGCGGGGACTTCGGCGAGGCTCGTCTGGTTCAACCAGACGTAGAGGCAGGCCCCCGAGGCGGCGCGGCTGCCCACGTTGTCGTCGAGCAGGACGGGAACGATGCCGAAGATCCGGCACATCGTGCGGCCCCAGTGGCGGTAGATCCGCCACGCGAAGTCGCGAGAGAACGGGCTCACCGCGAGCAGCGGCACGAAATGCGCGAGCGAGTTCGCGCCGCTGAAGAGCCAGCGCGCGGCGCTCAGCCAGAAGCCCGGGCGGTCGGCGAGGCGCTCGTGCGTCATCGCGCTCACGGACACGATACCGCGGCGCCGGGCCGGCGCGCGAGCTCCCGGCCCTTAGAGAGTGCGGTAGAAGTAGGTGGTCGCGCAGGGCCCGCCGTGCGGCAGCAAGGCGTAGCCAGGAATGACCCCCACGCGCACCCACCCCTCGCGCTCGTACAGGCGCTCGGCGTCGTCGCTCGCGGTGTCCAGCACCAGGAGAGTCTTGCCGCAGTCGCGCGCTGCGGCCTCGGCGGCGCGCATCAGGGCCCCGCCGAGGCCACGACGGCGGGCGCGGCGATGCACGAGCATCTTGGCGAGATCGGCGCGGTGCGGCTGGTTTTCCGGCTGGTCGAGGATCAGCTGCACGGTGCCGCAGACCCCGTCGGCGTCCTCTGCGATCACGAGAGCCCGCTCGTTCGCCGCCACGCCCCGTGCGACACGCTGCCAGAACGCGCGCGCCCGCTCGCGGGTCAGCGGCCACATGAAGCTCACCGAGGCGCCGCCCTCGACACAATCGATCAGGACGTCGACCAGTCCCTCGATCTGCGCGTCGTCGACCTTGTGCAGACGCTGGAGAGTCCAGGCGGGAGTGCTCATCGGCGCCCCTCGGACGCGATGACCACCGCATAACGCGAGGGCTTTCGCGTGGGATTGTGGAACATCGTCGGGCGGTCGAGCTGCATGGCGAGGCAATCGCCTTCGCGCAGCCGGTGCCGCTCCTCGCCCAGCGTGACGTCGATCGTGCCCTCGAGCACCCAGACCTGCTGGTGGACGCGCATGTCGCGCCCGCCCGTCTCGAAGGCGACGCGCTCACCGGCGGGGAAGCGGACCTCCACGATCTGCATGGGCTGCGGCACACCGGGCGGTGAGACGTTCCGCCGGAGATAGCCGGAGGCGGGGTCACGCCACAGCGGCTGATCCTCCCGGCGGGCCACCGGGCCACTCGCCGCCGGCGCGGATGCGGTCGGCGAATCGAAGAGCGAGGCCAGCATCACCCCCAGGCCGGCGGCGAGCTTTTCCAGGACCACCGCGGTGGGGCTGCTCTCCCCGCGCTCGATGAGGGAGATCATCGAGCGGCTCACTCCACATCGGCCGGCCAGCGCCTCGAGGGAGAGGCTCTGCCCCGCCCGAAGCTCGCGGACCCGGTCGGCGATGCGCTGATTCACGTCGAGTGGCGCCTCTCCCATAGTGGATGGAAGTATCCACGATATTGGATGGAGTCGTCAAGGAGAGTCGTCAAGGAGAGGACGCGGGGCCCCCTCTCCGGCAGAACGCCCGCGGCCGCCCGAGGTCCGGGCATTGAGCCGGGCGCCTTTCCACGGTCTCTGGCTCTCGCGGCGCGCTCGGAAAGCCCTGGCCGGGACCTCGGCGGGCTGGTTTCTATGATGTTGATTTGGCGGGGATGGATTCCTCCCCGAGCGGCTTGCCGATGATGTGTCCGCCACCGAAAGGGCCTTGGCCCGCCCTCCCTGCGGGCCTTGGCACCGTTCGTGCCCCTACGCTGGTCGTCCTAATCAGCAACGCTCAGACGGAGGATGCGGCAATGAGCAAGACTCGACGGTCGATGGCGGTCGGAAGCTTCGTCCTGCTCGCCGTGCTGGGCACGGCATGGGCTTATGAGCGGACGCAAGTAGTTCCTCAGACCTACGGGCCTTCCGAGGCCGTGGCCGCGCCGGCGAACCCGGTGCCCCCGGATGCTCCCGTAGTGGACTGGGCCCAGGAATACGATCGCTCTGATCCGATCCTGTTGCAGGGCTAGCCGCAGTTTCCGACGCCGGCGCACGCGCTCACACGGCGCGTGCGCCGGCGAGCTTCATTTAGTGCCCGGACAGGCGTAGGCGTCAGCGGTCATGTAGTCCTGCAGACCGAAGTAGCCGCCCTTGGTCTTTCGCTGTGGCGTGAGCAGGACGGTATTGGCCCCAAGCTTGGCCGCCTTCTTCTGAAGGTCTCCCAGGTCGTCATCGGAGACGGTTCCCACCGCCCGGCAGCCCTGCACCCGGCTCTCCTCGTTGACCACAAGCACGCCGCCGGTCTTTTCCGACGATGCGCACCCTGCGAGGAGCAGTGTCGCGAGACCTACGAGCACGATCCGGTTTCCTCGCGTCATCGCATCTCCTTATCCCGCCCGCTCCCGAGGCGGCGCGTCCCGGAACCGGTCCACCGCCCTCGCCCGAGCTTTCGACGCTTCGACCTCGCGGTCGCGCGGCGGCGCGGTCGTGACGAGTGACTGAAGCAGAGTCCGCGCAGCCTGCATCACGTCCTCCACGCCTCGGGCGAAGGCGGCTTCGTTGGCCTTGGAAGGCCGCGTGAACCCGCTCAGCTTCCGGACGAACTGGAGCGACGACGCCCGGATCTCGTCCTCGGTGGCGGGTGGCCTGAAATTGTGCAGTGTCTTGATGGCTCGGCACATAACATCCTCCAACATCAGCGGCGAAGGAACTGCTCGACCTCTTTGGTCGACGCGGCGGCTGCTTCCGGATGATAGCCCATGGTCGCGAAGCCGTACCGCATCTTCGCGGGCAGCTCGGACACATCGAAGCCGTGGAGCGCCCCGGGGTAGACGACCACCTTCACGGAGGCGGGCGCCGCCACCTGCTTCACCGCGTCCTGACAGAGCTGCGGCGGCGTCATGTCGTCATCGCCGCCCAACAGCATCAGCACGGGCAGCGACGGCTTCCATGGCCGGAGCGCGCGGCAGTCGGGGTAGTAGACCACGGAGCGCGAGAAGCCCAGCGACGTCGGCGGCTGACCGGCGAGCGCCGTCAGCACCGCGCGGCCGCCATAGGACCAGCCCATCGCGGTGATCCGCGAGGCATCCACACCGGCCTGCGCCTTGAGCCATGCCGTTGCCGCGACGAGATCCTGCGCGGCCGCGTCGTGCGACACCGTCGGGCCGCAGCTCTTCATGGCGCGCCGCCCGAGGTAGTCCACGAAAATCACGACGTAGCCCTGCGTCCGCAGCTGCTCGGCCCGGCGCTCGTACCGGGTCGGCGCGTTCGGGGGCGCGAAGCCGTCGCAGCCGGACAGGAAGGCGACCGCCGGACGGGCGCCAGGACCATCCGGGCGAAAGACGCGGTACTTCGCTTCCGGGAGCTGGGCGAACGTCGGGCGCGCCAGGCTCAGGAGAAGCAAGACGGCCAGGACCGCGCGACGACTGCCGCGCACGCTGTCCTGGCTCACGCGAGCAGGAGCTCCGATGGCATCCGTTGCCTATTGTAGGACCTCATCCGCGCGCCGGAACACTCCCTCCGGGATCGCGAGGCCGATGGCGCTGGCGGCCTTGAGATTCACCACGAGCTCGAACTTCGTTGGCTGCTCGACGGGCAGCTTGGCGGGTTCGGCCCCCCTTGATGATCTTGTCGACGAAGGTGGCGGCACGTCGCCACGTCTCGACGGTGTCGGAGCCGTAGCCCATCAGCCCGCCCGCCTCGATTTGCGGCCGGAGCGAATACATGGCGGGGAGACGACTCTTGGCCGCCAGCTCGGCGAGGCGGCGCGTTTGCGAGAAGAGGTTGCCACCCACGAGCACGCGAAATCGCAACGACGCCGAGAGTAAGGCTACTCCGGAAGACGCGCCGATCCATCACTCGGACTTGATCCGGATGTAACGAAAGTCACAGTGGCTGGCTCCCTGCATGATGGTTTGCGTACGCGTGAGCTTCACGTCGGGTCCAAAGCCCTCGGCCATCGGAAAATCCAAGCTACACACCAGGAGGAAGCCCAGCTCGGGCGCGCCCAGCTCCTTGTAGAACTGCGCGTAGCGGCACCCCGTGACGTTCACCTCGAACGCGTCCACCGATTGCTTCTGCACGTCGTAGTCGAGGGCGCCGCCGGCCGAGAATTTCTCGAACGCGGAGGCCATGTTGGCGCCGAGATTGGGTGCGCGTTGCGCACGCCAGAATTTCTCGCCGAGCTCTCGGAACATGTCGCCGAGCGCGTTTCGAACGATGCGATTCGCGCGCTCCTCGCCCAGCTCGGCTTGCAAGGCCTTCACGAGTGGAACCAGCATCCTCGCTTGGATCTTGACCTGCTCCAGGATCGAAATCGCCATCCGTCGGCCTCTAGTGGTAGACGTGGACGAGCCAGGCGCCGTCGTAACAGATCCACTGCTCGCCGATACCGCCGTCGCCGGTATCGATCACCGGGCCGGTGGCAAAACGGCCAATCGGCCCCACCTTTGCCCACTCGGAAGGAGAGTGGAATTGCGAAAGCGGGACACGAACATCCCGCAGGATTCTGAGACCCAACGGCCGATTCACCGACTCCATCGTGTTGGGGCAGCTCATTCGCCGCCCGGTATCCCGATCGACCACGATAATGAGATACCTCGGATCCAGGTCGTCGAGGTTCGCACGACACCAGAATACGCCACCGAGCGAATCGTCCGCTCCGAAGTAGCCGGCGACGTAGTCGGTCGGCGGGGCCTGACATCCGTTCGCCGCGGCCGTGCGAGCCAGCTGCGCGGGAAGGTCCTCTGCCACCGCTTGCTCGAGCCCCCACAGCAAACCAGCCAACACAATCGATGCGATGGCACAGGCTATCGCAAGCACTTTGAGCAGACGACCTCGAACGACCGCCTTCGCACCGGTGATGACAGGTGTATCACGAATCACGCGCAGGCCGGACGGGGGGAACTCCCGAGCCCGAACGATCCTCTCGCCCAGCGACCACAGGTAGACCGCGAGTCCGAGCAGCGGCCCCGCGACCAGCGCGGTGAGAAGCAGGAACATCAGCCTGACCCGTTGGGCTCGGTCGGCACGCACCCACTCGCCCAATGGGACGCGATATCGCATAAAGATCGCGATCAAGAGGGCGCCCGCGCACATCCCGCCGACCAGCATGAGCGCGGCCGCGCGTCTGGCCGTCGGGTCTGCTCTACGGACCTCGGTCATCCCGGTCGTGGCTCACGTGGTGGCTCACGCCGACAGAGCGCCCAACTGCTGAAGGATGCCCACCTCGTCGGCCACTGCCCAATCCTCCACGACGCGCCCATGGGAGAATCGTACGACGCTGATCTGAGTCCAGGTGATCTGCTTGCCCGTCGGCGCGACGCCCCGGTACGGACCCCGATGCGTGGCCCGCCACGTGCGACGGGTCGACACTTTCTCACCTTCCGCGACCTGATCCTCCACCGTGACGTGGATGTCGGAAAACGCGGCACGACGTCCCGCCAACCCTCGCTTGAGTGCCTCTCGCGTGATGGACTGCCCGTTGAACAGGATGGTGGGAGCGAAGATCTCGTCGACGACATCGTCCTCCCCGTGATTCCATACTTCCTCGAAGAAGCGCCGGACCATCGCCTTGTTCTGTTCCGCGGACATGGAGGCCTCCTCATCGTTCACTCGATCACCTGATCGGCTCTCAGCAGCAGCGAAGGCGGAAATGTCAGGCCGATCCTTTTGGCGGCCTTGAGGTTGATGATGAGATCGAACTTCGTCGGCTGTTCAATCGGGAGGTCCGCGGGTTTGGCACCCCTCAAGATCTTGTCCACGTAGACAGCAGCGCGACGAGTCAGCTCGTTGAGGTTGGTGCTGTAGGCCATGAGAGCGCCGGCCTCCGCAAACTCCCTCATCCCCCAGATTGCCGGCAGCCGGCTCTGCGCCGCGAGGTCCGCAAGCCGAGTTCGATGCTGATGAAATAACGGGTCAGCTGGAACGAAAATGGCGTCTGACTTGCTCTTGGCCATCTCGGCGAAGGCCTTGTCGAACTCGTGCGGTCCTCCCACCTCGATGACGGTCCGCTGCAATCCCAGCCGCCGAGCCGTGATCTCCACTTCTCGCATCCCGAGCGCGTGGAAGTCACGTGTCGTCCGATTCATGAGGATCGCGACTCGCGAAATCCTCGGGAAAGCATCCTTGAGCAGCTGCAGCTGCTTCCCGTAGATCTCTGCCCCCCCACTGCTGGAAAGACCCGTGACGTTACCGCCGGGCCGCGAGAGACTGGCCACCAGACCGGTGGCGGCCGGATTGCCGGGAAACATCATGACAATGGGGATGGTCTTCGTGGCGTTCTTGGCCGCGAGCACGGCGGGGGACGCGCCCGTCGCGATGACATCGGCACGCAAGCGCACCAGCTCGGCCGCGAGACTGGGAAGACGATCGGGGTTGCTTTCGGCAAATCGGTACTCGATGACGACGTTCTTGCCCACGATCCAGCCCAGATCCCGCAGGCCGGCTTCGAAGGCATTGGCGCCGTCCTGCGCCGCCTCCCGAGAAGGGACGGTGAGATAACCGACGCGGTATACCCTCTCCCGCTGCGCTTCGAGCGGCCCGGCGAGCACGGTGAGGAGAAGGGCGATGAGAGAGACGACCATGCGGGTGTGCCTCACGAAATCACCCTACGAGACCTGACGCACACTCTGGTTGGGACCGGAGAGCTCGTGCAGCAGATCATCGAGGTACGTCCCCACCGCATTGGCTGCCACGGACGAAGGGATGACGAAGGCGGAACGGACCCGCGTTCCGATCCCGAGCGTATAGACGACCCAGTGGTCGTTCTCCCACAAAACCTCGACCTGAAAGCGCCCGTAGACGTCAAACTTCATCGGAGTACCAAGCCGCTCCCCTGCCCGATTAGCTCGTCAAGGCCGCACGAGGTCGAATACCACGTAGTACGGCACCCGTGCCGCATCCTCCAGATCGGGCCGCGTCCGAAGCGCCGTATCGGTCGGGCGCGGCTCTTTGAAGGCCCTCAGCTGAAACCCGGCGTCGAGAATCCAGCCAAACCAATCCTCCTGAGGCGCCCGGAACCCCTCCGTCGTGAGGTCCTGTCCCCATTCACTCCAGGTGTACTCGAACGACCCGCGCTCGAAGTAGCGATCTATGCACAACCATCGCTTCGCGCCGCTCTGGTCCTTCTCCCACACGCGGAAGGGCGTATCGGTGCACGGGTGCGTGATCGAGGCGACGAATCGACAACCGGGCCGCAGTCGGGTGTGCACACCCGAAACACGTTCTCGACGCCGGGCATGTCCTGCAAGGCCATGCACGACGTCACCATGTCGAACGACTGCGCGGCAAAGCCTGCCGGCAGCAGCGCCGCATCGAGAACCCGATACTCGATCCCGAGCGGCTCGGCCGCCTCCTGCCGCGTTGCGTGCTCGATCATGCGCGGCGAGATATCGATTCCCGCAACACGGGCCCCACGTCGGGCCAGTGCACGGGCAAAATACCCATTGCCGCAACCAACGTCGAGGATCTCCCGTCCGCCAACCTCGCCACACACCGCCAGCTGGGCTGGG
>DATJFY010000121.1:0-185090 GCA_035495415.1 Verrucomicrobiia bacterium | reverse complement strand
GCCGAGTTCGACGCGGTGATCTGTCTTTTCACGAGCTTCGGCTATTTCAGGGAGGGGGAGAACGTGGCGGTGCTCCGGCGCATGGCCCGCGCGCTCCGGCCCGGCGGCCGGCTTTTGATGGACCACCGCAACCCGGCGTACGACGCCACGCTGCCCACGCATTCCTGGCGCCGACCGCGGCGCGGTCTCCACGTCTTCTGGACGCTCGAGGTGGACCGCCGTACGAACGTGCAGGAGGCCACCTGGCTCGTCGTCCGCCGCGACGGGACCGCGCGCGGCGCGCCGCGGGTCACCCGCAAGCGCTTTCGGCTTCGCCTCTGGACGCGCGCCCAGTGGCGCCGTCACCTCCGCGGGGCGGGGCTCCGACCCCTTCGCGCCTACGGGGATTTCAACGGCTCGCGCTTCCGCCGGACCTCCCCGCGTCTGCTCCTCCTTGCCGAGCGGCCGCGGCGCGGCGCACGTCCTCGAGCGTCCCCGTGAAATAGAACGCCTCGGCGGGAAGATCGTCGCACTCGCCGTCGAGGATGGCGCGGCAGCCCAGCAGGGCGTCCGCGAGGGAGACGTGAAGGCCGGGCCGCTTGGTGTAGGGCTCGGCCACGAAGAAAGGCTGCGCGAAGAAGCGCAGCAGCTTGCCGCCGCGATCCCACATGGTCGCGTCCCCGCCGGGCGGCGGCGCCTCGGGGGTGGCGAGGAACCGCGCCAGCGCGGCCCGCCCGCGCGTGACCAGATCGAGGTGCTCGCGACTCACCAGGCCCGTCTCGAGCAGGCGCGCGCGGGAGGTCAGGGGGTCCAGCGTCGGATAGATGCCCAGCTGCGCGAGCTGATACGAAAGCCGGATCACGGCGTCGACACCGACCAGATCGGCCAGCCGCTCCGTCGTCCACGGCTGACTCTCGCCGGGCAGGTAGAAGGTCTGCACCGCCCCGACCGTGCCCTCGCTGTAGCCCTCCTTCTCCCACATCTCCGAGAACGGCATGGTGATCGGCAGCGGAACGACGGAGAAGATGGACAGCCGCCCGCTCCCGCCGGCGAGCCGGCGCACCAGCTCCTCCACGACCACCACCGTGCCCGCGCGATACTCCCCCGCAACCGCCACCGTGCCGCCGCTCATCAGTGGGCACATCACGTCGATGACCTTGATGCCGGTCTCGAGCAGCGTGCGCGGGCTCTCGTCATCACGCGGGGGCTCGGCGAGCGTCCGCACGGTGCGCTCGAAGGCCTCGCGCCCGAGCGGCCGCTTGGATTGCCGGCCTGCGCTCAGCACCGTCATCCCCGGCGCGGGCGCGGCGTCCGGCGCGGTCACCACGCCGCGGACGACGCCGTCCGGCAGGCGCTGCACCACGAACGCGGGGACGGCGCGCCGCTCCCTTTCGTCGCTCACCGCCAGCTCGGTCAGCACCTCGGGCAGCGTCGCGGGGTCGAAGCGCGCCTCGATGAGCGGCGGCCGCGCCCGCACGATGCGGCCGATGCGTGCCGCGAAGTCGTCCGGCAATGCATGAGACGCCAGCGTGTCCTTCACCATGGTGATGACCCTTCGTTTCAGCCGGGTTCGCGCGACGTGCAGGCGGTTGTTCACCGTCGTCAGAGGCTGGTCCAGGAACGTGGCGATGTCCTGCTGCGAGCATTCGTGCACGTAGAAGAGGGTGACCACCTCGCGAAGCTGCTCCGGCAGCTCGGTGATGGCGGCCAGCACGGCGCCCGCGCGCCGCCGGTCTTCGATACGCCGGTCGGGCTCGGGGATCTCCGCGGCGACGCCGTCCGCCTGCGACAGCGGCAGGTCCTCGAGGTGCTTGCGGCGCAGGACGCGGTGCGCCCGGTGGCGCACGATGCCGCGCAGCCAGCCGGGGAATGCCGCGGTGTCCTCCAGCCGCGCGAGCCCGAACCATGCGGCCACGAAGGCTTCTTGCACCACGTCCTCGGCCTGGCCGAAATCGCCCAGGATGGTCACGGCATAGCCGAAGGCCATGTGCTGGAACCGACGCGTGATCTCGGCGAACGCGTCGAGATCCTGCTGCTGGGCCCGACCGATCAAGGTGGCGAGATCCATCCCCCTCCTCCTACCAAGAAGTGCCGAGAGCCGGGCAGGACCTCTATTGGGGCCGAGACGGCGCGCCGCGTGCTCGTGGCCCCCCCGAGCGGGCATGGTGCGCGGCCGAGTGGCCCCCGGCGTCGCGGAGGGTCGGATCCGCGCCGAACGCGAGGAGCAGCTCGACGAGCTCGACGTGGCCGTTGAGCGCGGCCTCCATCAACGGAGTGAAGCCGCCGGATTCGCCTTGGCGGGCGTTCACGGGGGCGCCGTGCTCGATGAGGAGTCGGGCGATCGTCACCGAGCGCGCCGCCGCCGCCGAGTGCAGCGGCATCACCCGCATGGCGTTGACCGAGGGCTGGTCCACGCGGGCGCCGCGGGCGAGCAGCCGCCGCACCGCCGGCTCGTGATCGAAGAAGCAGGGCAGGCGAAGACGTCGAGGGCGGGCAGGCGTCGGCGGATCAGCCCCACGATATCGTGCCGGCCGCAGGAGCGGGCGAAGAGCACGTCGATCTGCGGCATGCCGGCCTCCGCCCGCGGTTACGGCGCGCGCGTGGCGCCTTCGCGCAGCATGGCGGCGATCTCGTCCGGCGTGAAGCCCAGGCCCGTGAGAATGTCGCGCGTCTCCGAGGCGAGCGGGCGCGTGGCCGGCGAGGGGCGGAAGGCCCCGCCGTCCATCCGTATCGGCGTGGACACCACCCGCACCGTGCCCAGCGCGGGATGGTCGAGATCGTGGAGCATGTCGTTGGCGAGGGCCTGCTCGTCCTCCATCATCTCGATGGGCAGCTTCACGCCTGCGGCGGGCAACGCCGCCGCATCCAGCGTCGCCTTCCACTCCGCGGTGGTGCGCGTCCGCATGAGCGCCTCCATCGAGGCCCCTAGCGCCTGATAGTGGCGCCCGAGCTCGGCAGGCTCCGTGATGGGACGCTCGTGGGCGGGATCCTTCATTCCCACCGCGCGCATGAACGCGCGCTGGAGGCTCGGGCTCACGCACGCGACGGCGAGCGTCGCGTCCTTGGTGGCATAGGTGCGGTAGTACACGCGCACCATGGCATGCGTGCGGATCTGCGGCACCAGGCTCGCCTGCTCCGTGTACGGCGCCCCGCGCGCGCGGAGCTCGGCGAGGCGCGCGTTGAGGTCGTCGAGCACGGGCTTGTCGGCCTTGTCCACCCGCACCATGCCGTTGTTCTGGAGCACGAGGGCCGCCATGAGCAGCGCCACGTCCACCTCGGCCCCTCGCCCGGTCTGCGTGCGGCGGAGGAGCGCGGACGCGATGCCGAAGGCGAGGGTCATCGCGCACATGTAGTCCGCCGCGGGAGGGTCGCCCACCGCAGGGTTGCCGTCCTGGAGGCGGCCGTTCGCCGTCATGAGCCCGCTGCGCGCCTGCACCACGAGGTCCATGCCGGGCAGGAGCGCGTCGGGCCCGCGCGGACCGAACGCGGTGACATTGCCCACGACGAGGCGCGGATAGCGCGGGGCGAGCGTCGCGTAGTCGAGGCCCAGCTCGCGCGCCAGCCCCGGCCGGAAGTTCGTCAGCACCACGTCCGCCCGCGCGAGCAGCGCATCGATGATGCGCGGAGCGCCCGGGTGCTTGAGGTTCAAGGGCAGGGAATGCTTGCCGCGATTGCGCGAGATGAAGTGCCGCGTCTCGCCGGGCGCCAGCGGCGCGAGCAGGCGCACGGGATCGCCCTCGAGCGCTTCGATCTTGATCACGTGCGCGCCCCCGTCGGCCAGGAGCTGAGCGCAATAGGGCACCGCGATGAACTGGCCGAACTCGACGACCTCGATATCTTCGAAGGGCTGGGCGCCCGGCATGGGGCTCATCTTACCGTGTTATATGGATAGCGTGAGCCCCGGGACCCCCGACGCCCCCGCGCCGCCGCGCGCCCGGAAGGACCCCCGGGTGACCGAGGTGCATGGCGACCGCCTGGTGGACGAGTACCAGTGGCTGCGCCGCAAGGAGGATGCTGAGGTCCTCGCGTACCTCGAGGCCGAGAATGCCTACTCCGACGCGGTGATGAAGCCCACCGAGGCGTTCCAGCAGGCGCTCTACGCGGAGATGCTCGGCCGTATCAAGGAAGACGATGAGACGGTGCCCTACCGGCGGGGCCAGCACTTCTACTACGCGCGCACCGAGAAGGGAAAGCAATACCCGATCTACTGCCGCAAGACCGGCAGCCTGAGCGCCCCCGAGGAGGTCACCCTCGATCTCAATGCGCTCGCCGTCGGGCTGCCGTTCCTCGCCCTCGGCATGTACTCGGTGTCGGACGACGGCCATCTCCTCGCCTACACGCTCGACAGCACCGGGTTCCGCGAGTACACGCTCCACGTGAAGGATCTCCGGACGGGCGCGCTCCTGTCCGACCGGATCGAGCGCGTGTCGTCGGTGGCATGGGCGGCGGACTCCGCGACCCTCTTCCACGTCACCGAGGACGACGCCAAGCGCGCGCATCGCCTGTGGCGTCATCGCCTGGGCGACCGCGACGACGTGCTGCTCTGGCAGGAGGACGACGAGCTGTTCCGCCTCGGCGTGTGGCGCTCGCGGAGCCGCGCCCTCGTCCTGTGCGCCTCGCGCTCGTTCACCACCACCGAGCATCGCTTCCTTCCCGCCGACCGCGTGGATGCCGAGTGGCGCACCATCCTCCCGCGGGAGAAGGAGCACGAGTACGAGGTGGACCACGGCATCGGGCCGGAGGGCGGACGCTTCTACATTCGCACCAACGCCGGGGGACGCCGCAACTTCCGCCTCGTCTACGCACCGGAGCGCGACCCCGGCGTGGAGAGCTGGACGGAGCTGATCCCGCACCGCGAGGACGTGATGCTGGAGGACGTGGACGTGTTCGCGTCCCACTACGTGGCGCTCGAGCGCGAAGAGGGCCTCAACCGGCTCCGCGTCGTCTCCCTCGCCGACGGCACCTCGCGCCACGTGGAGTTCCCCGAGCCGGCCTACGACATCGAGGCGGAGGCGAATCCCGAGTTCGACGCCTCGGGCTATCGCTTCGCGTATCAGTCCTTCATCACTCCACCCACCATCTACGAATACGAGATGGGCACTACCCGCCTGCACCTCCTCAAGCGTCAGGAGGTGCTGGGGGGCTATGACTCCACGCGCTATCGGGTGGAGCGTATCCACGCCGTAACGTCCGACGGGACGCGGGTGCCCATCTCGCTCGTCTGCCGAAAGGACACGCCGCGCGACGGGTCGAGCCCGCTCCTCCTCAACGGCTACGGCGCCTACGGCATCGTGGCGTCACCGGTGTTCTCGTCCAACCGATTGAGTTTGCTGGATCGGGGTGTCGCCTTCGCCATCGCCCACGTGCGCGGCGGCGGGGACATGGGCAAGCGCTGGCACGACGCTGGCCGAATGCTGCAAAAGACGCACACCTTCACCGACTTCATCGCGTGCGCCGAGCACCTGGTCGCCTGCGGCTACACCGCGAGCCCCCGTCTCGCCATCGAGGGCGGGAGCGCGGGCGGGCTCCTCATCGGCGCGGTGCTGAACATGCGGCCCGAGCTGTTCCACGCCGCGCTCTTGCGCGTGCCCTTCGTGGACGTGATCAACACCATGCTCGACGAGAGCCTACCGCTGACGGTGGGCGAGTTCGAGGAATGGGGCAATCCCAAGATTCGCGAGCACTACGAGTACATGAAGCGCTATTGCCCGTACACCAACCTCGGCGCGCGGCGCTATCCGAACATCCTCGTGCGCACCGCGCTCAACGACAGCCAGGTCATGTACTGGGAGCCCGCGAAGTGGGTGGCGCGCCTGCGCGACCGGAAGGCCGATGACCATCTCCTGCTCTTCAAGATCAACATGGCGGCGGGGCACGGTGGCGCGTCCGGCCGCTATGACTTCCTTCGCGAGATCGCCCTGGACCACGCCTTCACGCTGACCACGCTCGGCCGGGCGTCGTGAGCGCGCTCGCGTGATCGACGGGGCCCGGCTCGTCGAATACCTGAGCGCGTCGCTCGACGGCGCCCGCGTGGGGCTGGCCGAGCCGCCCGCGCCGGTGTCGGGAGGCTTCGACACCACGATCTATTCGCTCCGCCTGGTCGGGGTGCCCCCCAGCCTGTCCGGGCCGCTCGTCCTCCGCGTGATGGCGCCGCACTCCGATCCGCGCCGCGCCCTCCGGGAGCAGGCGATCCAGAACGCGCTCGCCGAGCAGGGCTTCCCGGCGCCGCGCGCGCCGCTGGCCAGCGCGGACCCGAGCATCCTCGGCGCGGGCTTTTTGATCATGGAGCGCCTGCCCGGGCGGCCGCTCCTGGGAATGCGCCGCCTCGGGATGGCGCGGGCGCTCGTGCGGGCGCAGCGGCGCCTGCACGCGCTCGATCCCGAGCCGGTGCTGAAGGCCATCGAGGGCGCGATGCCGGACGGCAGCCGCGAGCACACGGTGGACGGCCAGCTCGCCCAGTACGAGCGGCGCGTGGCGCGCAGCGCGCTCGTGGGCCTGGCGCCCTCGCTCGGCTGGCTCCGCGCGCACCGGCCGACGGTGGAGGGGCCGACGGTGGTCTGCCACGGCGACTTCCACCCGCAGAATCTGCTGGTGAGCGATCGACTCGAGCTCACCGGTGTGCTGGACTGGCCGAACATGCTCTTCGCCGAGCCTGAATGCGACGTGGCGAGCTCGCGGGTCATCCTGCGCTACGCGCCGGTGGACCTGGCCGAGGTGCCGCGCTCCATGACGTGGCTGGTCCGCGCGGCGCGGCTGGCCCTGGTGCGGCGCTTCATGATGGGGCATCGGCGCGCGGCCCCGCTCGCCTCGTCCGCCCTCCGTTACTACGAAGCCCTAGCGTGCATGCGCGGCTTCCTCCGCGTGGCCGAGCAGCGCCTCCTCGCCGCGCGCGAGGGCACGCCGCTCACCCGCATCGACGCCTCGAGATTCGGCGAGCGGCTCGCGCGGCGCTTCGCGCGGCTCAGCGGCGTGCGTCCCTCGCTCCCTCCCATCAAAGGATCATCGCGATGACCTGGCGCATCGGCGTGGATATCGGCGGCACCTTCACCGACGTGGTCGTGGCGGACGAGGCCACCGGCAGCCTGGACGTGGTCAAGGTCCCGACGACGCCTCGCGATTTCGCGCGCGGCGTCCTGGACGCCCTCGATACCGCCACGCGGCGCCACGGCGTCGTGCCTTCCCAGGTCTCGCTCCTCGCGCACGCCACCACCGTGGTGACCAACGCGCTGCTGGAGGAAAAAGGCGCGCGCATCGCGCTCCTCACCACGCAGGGCATGCGCGACGTGCTCGAGCTCCGCCGCTCGGCGCGCGCCAGCCTCTACGACCTCTTCCAGGACGGTCCGCACGTGATCGTGCCGCGGCACCTGCGGCTCGAGATCCGCGAGCGCCTGGACGCGCAAGGGCAGGTGGTGACGGCTCTTCGGATGGATGATGTGGAGCGGGCCGTCGACTTCCTCCGCCGCCACGAGGTGCAGGCGGTGGCGGTGTGCTTTCTCTACTCGTTCCTGAACGACGCGCACGAGCGCGCGGTGGGCGCGCGGCTCCGCGCCGCGCTGCCCGGTGTGCCCGTATTCCTCTCCAGCGAAGTGCTGCCCGAGATCCGCGAGTTCGAGCGCACCAGCACCACTGCGGTGTGCGCCTACGTCGGGCCCATCCTCGCCTCCTACCTCGATCGGCTGGAGTCCGCGGTGAAGAGCCAGGGCTTTCCCTCGCCGTACGTGATGGGCTCCTCTGGCGGCGTGTTCACGGTGGCGGAAGGGCTCACCATGCCGGCCATGGCGGTGGAGTCCGGCCCCGCCGCCGGCGTCATCGCCGCGCAGCTCATCGGGCGACGGCTCGGGCTGCCGAACCTCATCTCGTTCGACATGGGCGGCACCACCGCCAAGGCGAGCCTCATCGAGCACGGCGAGGTCAGCACGACGTCGGAATACGAAGTGGGCGGCGGTGCCAGTGCGCGCCGCTGGATGCACGGCACCGGCCATCCCATCCGCGTGCCGGTGATCGATCTTGCCGAGGTCTCCGCGGGTGGGGGCAGCATCGCGTGGATCGATCCGGGCGGGGCGCTGCGCGTGGGGCCCGAGTCCGCGGGCGCCGAGCCCGGGCCGGTCTGCTATGGCCAGGGCGGCGAGGCGCCCACCGTGACCGATGCGGACCTCGTGCTCGGCTATCTCAACCCGGTGGCGCTGCTGGGCGGCGCGCTGCCCGTGCATCTCGCGCGCGCGCACGCTGCCATCGAGACGCGCATCGCGCGGCCGCTGAAGCAGGGGGTGCTCGAGGCGGCGGCCGGCATCGTGGACGTGGTGACGGCGGGCATGGCAGCGGCGCTTCGCATCGTCTCGGTCGAGCGCGGGCACGATCCCCGCGAGTTCACGCTGGTGGCCTTCGGCGGCGCCGGTCCCGTGCACGCGGCCCGTCTGGCCCAGGAGCTCGAGATTCCGCGCGTGATCGTGCCGCCCATCCCCGGCGGCTTCTCCGCGCTGGGGCTGGTCGCCTCCGACTTCCGCCGCGACTACGTGAAGACGTTCTACGCACGGCTCGACGAGGCGCGCATGGAGGACGTGGCCGCGACCTATGCCGCCATGGAGGAATCGGCGCGCGCGATGTTGCGCGCGGCCGGCGTGCCCGAGGCGCACTGGGAGATCACGCGCGCGGCCGACTGCCGCTACGGCCGCCAGGCCTACGAGCTGACGGTGCCGATGGCGGCGGGCGCGGTGACCGCGGCGAGCCTCGCGCGGCTGACCGCCGACTTCCACGCGAAGCACCGGCAGACCTACGGCCACGCGAGCTCGGACGAGGCGGTGCAGTGCGTGAATCTGCGCGTGGCCGCCGTGGGCCGGCTGGAGGCGCTGGACGTGGCGAAGCGCGTCCACGCGCTACCCGGGGCCGGCGGGCCCGCCTCGGAGGGCGCGGTCGCCGCGCGTGACGTCTACTTCAAGGAGACGGGCACGGTGCGCTGCGACGTGATCCCGCGCGAGGCGCTGGCCCCCAACGCGCGACGGGCGGGTCCCCTCATCATCGAGGCCATGGACACCACCGTGGTGGTGCCGCCGGGCTGGCGCGCCGGTGCGGATCAACGCGGCTTCATCGATCTCACGCAGGAGGCGCGGCCATGACCGCCATATCGGGCACCGATCCCGCGACGTTCGAGGTGGTCAAGAACGCGCTCTACTGTGCCGCCGAGGAGATGAAGGTGGTCCTGGCCAAGACCGCCTACTCCCCGCTCCTCAAAGTCGCGGGCGACTACTCGTGCGGCCTCTTCGACGTGGGCGGCGAGATGGTGGCGCAGGGGCCGGACCTGCCGATTCACCTGGGCTCCATGCCGCTCGCGGTGAAGGCGGTGATCCGCGCCTTCCCGTCCTTCGAGGCCGGCGACGTCTTCATCCACAACGACCCCTACTTCGGCGGGAGCCATCTGCCCGATGTCAACGTGGTGATGCCGGCGTTTCACGAGGACACGCTGCTCGGCTTCGCCTGCGTGCGCGCGCACTGGCCCGACATCGGCTCCAACACGCCGGGCTCCTACGGCACCGCGACGGAGATCTACGGCGAGGGCCTGCGGCTGCCGCCGGTGCGTCTGGTCAAGGCGGGCGTGCCCAACGCGGACGTGGAGGCCATCATCTTCACCAACGTACGGACGCCCGAGGAACGGCGCGGTGACTTGCGGGCCCAAGTTGCGGCGAACCTCCGTGGGGTGACGCGGCTCCAGGAGCTGGCGAAGAAGTACGGCGCGGGGCGGCTCCTCAAGATCATGCAGGAGGTGCTCGATTACTCCGAGCGCATGATGCGCGCGATGCTCGCAGGCCTACCCGACGGGACCGCCTCCTTCGAGGAGCTCTGCGACGGCGACGGCGTGCTCGAGCAGGGCGAGAGCACCGATCGCCCGTTCAAGATCCGCATGACGGTGACCAAGCGCGGCGACACGCTCACCGTCGACTTCCGCGGCACCGACAAGCAGGTCGCCGGCCCCATGAACGCGCCCCTCAACGTCACTGCCTCCGGCATCTACTGTGCGATCAAGATGGTGGCGGATCCGACCGACCTGGTCCCCGCCAACTCCGGCTGCTGGCGCCCGGTGGAGCTCCATGCCGAGCCCGGCACCGTGGTGCATGCGCAGGCGCCCGCGCCGGTGGTGTTCGCCAACCACGAGATCTCGCACCGCGTGGCCGACATGCTCTTCGGCGCCCTCGCCCAGCTCGCGCCGGAGCGCGTGATGGCCTGCTCGCAGGGGACGTCCGCCATCCTCACCGTGGGCGGCGTCGACTACCGCACCGGCGCGCGCTTCGTCTCCTACGAGACGATCAAGGGCGGCTTCGGCGCCCGCCCCACCAAGGACGGCGTCAACGGCATGTCGAGCGGCATCTCCAACACCATGAACACGCCCATCGAGATCCTGGAGATGTCCTTCCCGGTGCGCGTGGAGCGCTATGCGGTGCTCCCCGACTCGGGCGGGGTGGGGAAGTATCGAGGCGGCTGCGGCGTCGAGCGCGTCTGGCGCATCCTCGGCAATCCCGCGCAGGTCAGCGTCTGCATGGAGCGCGGCGTCACGCCGCCCTTCGGCCTGGCCGGCGGCGGCCCTGGCGCGGGCTCGCGCGTGAGCGTGATTGCGCCCGACGGCACGGAGCGGCGGCTCAACACCAAGGGCACGTTCATCGCGGAGCCGGAGTCGCAGGTGGTCATGCACGCGCCGGGCGCCGGCGGCTACGGCCCGCCGAGCGAGCGGGCGCCCGCGCGGGCGCGGGAGGATGCGGTGAACGGGTACGTGGGGGCCGGCGCGGATTGCCGCGCCTGTGCGCCCGGCGGAGGACGATGATCGTCCGGACCACGCTCGCGGCACTGGTTGCTTTCGTTCTGCTCTCCGTGCCGCTGACCGACGAAGCCCAGCCGGCGGAGAAGGTGGTCCGGATCGGTTGGCTCTCCATCGGCAGCCAGAGTGGGAGCGGCATCTATACCCGTCCCCTGGAAGGATTCAAGCAGCAGCTGCGCGAGCTCGGGTGGATCGAGGGGCGGAACCTTGCCATCGAGTACCGCTACGCCGACGGCCGCACCGAGCGGTTGCCCGCGCTGGCGGAAGAGCTGGTCCGGCTCAAGGTCGACCTCATCTTCGCCAATCCGACACCCGCGGCGCTGGCGGCGAGGAAGGCCACGAGCACCATCCCGATCGTCGGGACGAGTCTCACCGAGCCCGTCGCGGTCGGGCTCGTGGCGAGCCTCGCGCGCCCGGGAGGCAACGTCACCGGCGTCTCCTACACGTTCGACATGGACATCTTCGGCAAGCAGCTGGAGCTGTTGAAGGATGTCGCTCCCAAGGTCCGACGCGTGGCGGTCCTCGCGGATCCGACGAGTACTCCCACCTATCCGCGAATGCTGGAGGCGACCAGGGCCGCCGGCAAGTCGCTCGGGCTGGAGCTTCAGCTTCTCGAGGTCCGCCAGCCGGCCGAGTTCGACGGCGCCTTCGTAGCGATGGACAGGGAGCGCGCGGAGGCGCTCCTCGTCATGGGGCATCCGATATTCTTCCTCAACCGGATGCGGCTCGCCGAGCTCGCGGTGAAGCATCGACTCCCATCGATGTCCACGCAGGAGCAGTGGGTCGACGCGGGCGGCCTCATGTCCTATGGGCCGAACTTCGTCGATATGTACCGGCGCGGTGCCGTCTACGTGGACCGGGTTCTCAGGGGCGCCAAGCCCGGGGACCTGCCCATCGAGCAGCCGACCAATCTGGCCCTGGTCCTCAACCTCAAGACGGCCAAGCGGCTCGGGCTCACCATCCCGTCGGCGCTGCGCGAGCGGGCGAATCAGGTGATCGAGTGATCGCCCGGCGGGCGTTCCTCGCCGCGCTGGGCGGAAGCCTCGCCGTCCCCCTCGCCGCCGGCGCGCAGGCGAGATTGGACCGGGTGGCCCGCATCGGTTACCTGACGCTCGACCTGAAGGGCGGTGACCCGCGTCCCCTGGAAGCCTTCCGCCAAGGGCTGCGAGACCTCGGCTACGTCGAAGGCAAGAACCTGCAGATCGAGTATCGTGACGCTGAAGGAAAGCCGGAACGGCTTCGTCCCCTCGCTGCCGAGCTGATCGCGCTCAAGGTCGACGTCATCGTGGCCACCTCCGGCACCGCCGGCGCTCAGGCCGCGAAGCGGGCGACGACGACCGTGTCCATCGTGTTCCCCGCCGTCGCCGATCCGGTCATGGACGGACTCGTCACGAGCTTCGCGCGGCCGGGCGGCAACCTCACCGGCTCCTCGCTCGTCGCCCCGGAGCTCGTTGCGAAGTCGCTGGAGCTGCTCAAGGAGGCGGTTCCGGGAGCCAGTCGGGTCGCCCTGCTCCTGAATCCGGATTCTCTGTCCGACCAGGGGCGCAAGGAGCGGCTTGCCGGGGCGAACACCGCGGCACGCACGCTGGGGATCCGGCTTCAGATCGTCGAGGCGCGCCGGCCGGAAGACTTCGATCGGGCCTTCTCGGAGATGACCAAGGCTCGAGCCGAGGCCCTGAGCGTTTTGGCCGCTCCCGTGTTCGACAACAACCGCCGTCGTGTCGTCGATCTGGCCGCGAACCGGCGCCTGCCCGCGGTCTACGCGTTCCGCTGGTACGTCGAAGCGGGCGGCCTCATCTCGTACGGACCGGACCTCATCGAGTCGTTTCGACGCGCGGGAACGTACGTGGACAAGATCCTCAAGGGCGCCAATCCCGGCGACATCCCCGTCGAGCGCCCCACGAAGTTCGAGCTGCTCGTCAATCTCAAGACTGCGAGGAGGCTTGGCCTGACGATGCCCCCGTCGCTTTTGCAGCGGGCGGATCAGGTAATCGAGTGATGGATCGGCGGGCATTCATCAGCGTGCTGGGCGGGGCCGTGCTCGCCGTGCCGCTCGCCGCCGAGGCGCAGCCGGGACTTGGGGTCCCTCGAATCGGCTACCTGTCGATCAACCTGGCCAGCGAGATCTCCGTCCGAGCCGCTTTCTTGCAGGGATTGCGAGATCTCGGCTACGTCGAAGGCAAAAGCTTCGTCATCGAATACCGAGATGCCCAGGGAAAGCCCGAGCGGTTCCCCCCCGATCGGGCCTTCTCGAACATGACGCGCGCGCGCGGGAGCGCTTGCCGTGGGCGACCCCAGTCTTCAACACGCAGGCACGGCGCCTCGTCGACCTGGAATCCCGCCATCGCCTGCCGACGGTCTTTTCGCTCCGGGACTATGTCGATGCCGGCGGGCTCATTTCCTTCGGGCCCGATCGCCGTGATCTGTTTCGCCGCGTTGCGATCTACGTCGATAAGATCCTCAAGGGCGCCAGCCCCGGCGATCTGCCCGTGGAGCAGCCGACCAAATTCGAGCTCATCATCAATCTCAGGACGGCTCGAGCGCTGCGGCTGAACCGATCCCACCCTCACTGCTCCAGCGAGCCGATCAGGTGATCGAGTAGTCATGCTCGACACGCTGATAACCGGGGGCCATCTCCTCACCATGGCCGGCCCCGGCGTCGGCTTCGTGGAAGACGGCGCCGTCGGCATCCGTGGGCGCACGATCGTCGCCGTCGGGCCGCGAAGAGAGGTCGAGGCGCACGGCCCCGCCACCACGACGCTCGACGGGCGCGATCGCCTCGTCATGCCGGGCCTAATCGACGCGCACCTGCACTCGGCGGCGGTGCTGGGGCGAGGGTGGGCCCAGGAGGTCGAGAGGTGGATGGACTCGGCCTACGGGCCCATGCTGCGCAACGTGGATCCCGCCGATGCGCCGCTGGCCACCCTGTGGGCGCTGATGGAGGGCGTGGCGAACGGCACCACCACGTTCGCCGACTACACGCGGCCCATGGGGGAGCTGGTGCGCAGCCATGCGTTGATGGGCAGTCGGTCGGTCGTCTGTGACAGCATCAGCGAGCGGAACTTCGCCAATCGCGAGCGGTGGATCGCCCAGGGCTGGAAGCCGGGGGATCCCACGCCGCTGGACGCGGAGGCGGGGAAGGAATCGCTCGCGCGCTCGCTACGACTTCACGAGGAGTGGGACGGCCACGACGAGGGACGCATCCGCGTGATCTTCGGCCCGCACGCGGCGGACTTTCTGTCCAGGGAGATGCTGCTGCGCGTGCAGGCCGAGGCGCGCCAGCGCGGCTGCCGGCTGCATCTCCACGTGGCGCAGGACCCGCGGGAGAACAATGCGACCCAGCAGCGCTTCGGGCTGCGCGCCATTCCCTACCTCGAGTCCATCGGGCTCCTGGCACCCGATCTGATCGCGGTGCACCTCTCCACCGCCACCGAGGCCGAGGTGGAGACGGTGGTGAAGGCCGGCGCCGGCATGGTCTGCTGCGCCAACTCCATCGGCATCATCGACGGGGTCATGCCGCCGGCCGCGCTTTTCAAGCGCCTGGGCGGGCGCGTGGCGCTGGGCTCGGACCAGGCCCCGGGCAACAACTCGCACAACATCTTCAGCGAGATGCGGGCGACGGCGATGCATCCCAAGATCCGCGCCGAGCACCCGCTGGCGATTCCCTCGTGGCAGGTGCTACGGAGCGCGACCATCGAGGGGGCGGAGGTGCTGGGCGTGGCCGACCGCGTGGGCTCGCTGGAGGTCGGCAAGGAGGCGGATCTGATCCTCCTCGATCTGACCCGTCCGCCGCTGGCCCCCGTGCTGCTACGCCCGGCGCGCAACCTGGTGGCCAATCTCGTCTACGCGGAGACGGGGCGGAACGTGGAGCTCTCGATGGTGGCCGGCAAGATCATTTACCGAGACGGCCGCTTCAGCAATGTGGATGCGGAAGAGATCCATGGTAAGGTTCGGGCCGCCGCGGAGCGGCTGCAGCGCGCCACCGCCGCCGACGAGCGCACACGCGATCTCCCCATCGTGGACCTCACGCGGCGCGGCCTGGCCTAGCTCGGCCACGAGGGTCCTTCACAACGGGACGTCGGCAGGGTCTAATGTCCCGGAACCACTCTTTCCCAGGAGGTCCGCCATGGCGGTCGACCGCAGCCACAATGCCCTCAACGATACGCAGCGTGCCCGCCTCGAGGCCTTCGTCGCGGGCCAGAGCGATGCCGACCTCCAGCGCCCGCTCCCGGCGGGCTGGACGGTGGCGGGGGTGCTCGCGCACATCGCCTTTTGGGATCAGCGCGCGTTCTTGCTCCTCGACCAATGGGAGAAGACCGGTCAGGCCCCCGTGGCGATCGACGGGGCGTCCGTCGACTGGGTCAATGACGCTTCGAAGCCGATGTTCCTCGCGATGCCGCCGCGACGCGCCGCCGAGCTGACGCTCTCGATCGCGCGCGCGACCGATGCCAAGATCGCGGGGCTGCGCGATGACCTCATCGAGAAGAACAAGGCGGCAGGCATGCCGGTCTCGCTGGATCGCGCCGAGCATCGCAAGGAGCATCTCGACGAGATGGAGCGCGCGCTCAAGCGCCGCTGAGCGTTGGCTCAGGGCTTCCAGAGCCGGAGGCCTTGGGCGAGTGCGGTCCGGCCCAGGCGCGCATCGGCGGTCGCCAGCATCGCCCCGTGTTCCGTGGCGAGGACCACGTACACGCAGTCGTACACGGGGTGACCGCTCCGAACAGCGAGCCGCGTTGCCGCGAGCAGCAGGGTGCGCGTGGGGGTGAAGATGATGTGAGCGTCGAGCAAGCGCGCGATCGCGGCGGATACCTCACTCTCTGCCACATCACCGTGTCGGGGCTTTTTCCAGAGCGCGCTCGCGACCTCGAGGGGCATCAGATCGGGCGCGAGCAATGGCCGGGAGCCCTCGAGCAGCGCAGCGCCGGCATTCGAGTCGGGCTCGCGCGCGAACCACTGGACGGTGATCGATGCGTCCACCACGACCGAGCCGTAGGCCGCGGGGCGCTCGCGAACCGAGCGGCGCCGGCTCAGCGGTCGCGATCCTCGCGAATAAGGTCGACGGCGCGCGTCTTGTTGGGGCGCTGACGCGCCCGCATCGGATATCAGTGCAAGCGTCAACCGCTAGCGTGACGATGGGCTAGAATCGCCCGGAATGCCCAAGCGTATCCACATCCTGGGCGCGGCCGGCTCGGGCACCACCACGTTGGCGGCGGCGCTCGCCCGGCGTTTCGGCTGCCCGCATCACGACACCGACACGTACTTCTGGCTCCCGTCGGATCCTCCCTTCCAGCACATCCGGGAACCGGTGGCGCGGACCGCGTTGCTCCGCACCGAGCTCGAACGGCCCGGAGGGTGGGTCCTCTCGGGTTCGCTCTGCGGCTGGGGCGATCGATTCATCCCGCTCTTCGACCTGGTGGTGTTCCTCTACATCCCCAAGGATCTCCGCATGGAGCGGCTGCGGGCCCGGGAAATCACGCGGTACGGGGCGGACACGATCGGCCCCGGGGGGGCGATGCACGAAGGCTCGACCGAGTTCCTCGCCTGGGCGGCCGGCTACGACGACGGCGGGCTCGAGATCCGCAGCCTGCGCGTGCACAACGAGTGGCTGGCCACGCTGCCCGGGCCGGTGCTCCGGATCGAGCGCGTGGCCAGCGTCGAGGACAATCTCGCCGCGGTGCTGCGGGCCCTCGGCGCGCCCGCGTCCGCGGCTACCTCTTGACCTTCACGTCCTCGTAGGGCGCGGAGTAGGCGTGCCCGGGGATGAGGCTCATCCCGGATTCCTCCACGCGCGGGCCGACCGCCCAGAGGAAGGCCGACTCCATCAGCGCCGCGTGGGTCACGCGGTCGGCGATGAGCTTCTGAATCTGCTGGAGCATGGCCTCGCGCTTTTTTCGGTCCATCTCACGCGACTGGCGGATGAAGAGATCCTCGGCCTCGGGGATCACGCTGTAGGAGTAGAAGCCGTCGCGGGTCACGAAGGGCTCGAGCCGGGTGGCCGCGTTTCCGGCCGGGGCCACCAGCGCCATGATCACGCCGGGGATCTTCTTCTCCCGCCAGGCGGTGAGGAAGGCGGCGCGCTCCATGGTCTTCAGCGAGGTGCGGATGCCGACGGCGCGGAGATAGTTGGCGATGGCCTCGCCCATCGAGAAGTAGGGAGGAAACGGGGTGAAGTCCCCCGCGTCGAGGCCATTGGGGAAGCCCGCCTCAGCGAGGAGCGCCTTGGCCTTGGCGGGATCGTACGGCGCCGGCGGGATGTCGAGCGCGAACTCCATGGCCTTGGGGACGATGCTCCCCGACGGGCGCGCGAAGCCGAGCCATTCCGCGTCGCTCACCGCCTTGCGGTCCACCGCGAGGCTCGCGGCCAGGCGCACCCGCCGGTCATGCCACGGGGACTTCGGGTTGGCCTGCTCGGGGAAGTCGAGCCAGTACTTGCCCAGGGACGGTAGCGGCGAGGCCACCTTGAAGCCGGGCGTGCGCTTGAGCTCCTCCGCGATGGGCCCCGACACGAGGTAGGCGATGTCCACCTCGCCGCGCTTCACCGCGGCGGCGCGCGTGGCCTCGTCGGTGATGGAGCGGAAGACGAGCCGCTTCACCGCGGGTGCCTTCCGCCAGTAGCCCTCGAAGGCCTCCAGCACCAGGTCGATGCCGGGGTTGAACGACACCACCTTGTACGGTCCCGCGCCGATGGGCGCCTTCTTGAAGCCCTCGTCGCCGACTTTCTCCACGTACTTCTTGGGCACGACCCAGCCGATGCCGGACGCGGTGGTGCCGAAGAAGGCCATGAAGTCCGGCCACGGCTCTTTCAACACGATGCGGACGCGGTACGGATCGGGCGTCTGCACTTCCTTCACCCGGTCCTTGATGAGCTTGGCCGCGGCGCCCTTGTAGCGGTCGAAGGAGAACTTCACGTCCTCCGACGTGAGCGGATCGCCGTTGTGGAACTTGACGTTCTTGCGCAGCGCGAAGTCGTAGGTCAGGCCGTCCTTGGACACGGTCCACGACTCGGCGAGGCTCGGCCCCGAGGCGACGCCGGACATCGGCTTCACCAGCGCGTCATGGATGGCGTAGAGCACGAGGAACGGCGTGACCAGCGCCTCCGTCTCCGCGGGATCGAGCCAGCGATTGGCGAGGGTCACGTGCACGCCCCACGTCATGGTGCCCTCGGGCGCAGCGGCGGCCCGGCCCGCGATCGTGAAGGGAATGACGGCGGCGAGCAGCGCGAGCACGACACGAGCGATTCGGATGCGGGTCATGGATTCCTCCGTGGCCGCAGAGTATCACCGAAGCCGCGCTACTCCGGCTCGACGCCCAGCCCCACCCCGATGCGGTTCGTGTAGTTGAAATACCCGGTGAGGAGCGCCACCTCGAAGATTTCGGGCTCGGAGAGGCCGGCGCCCCGGAGGGTGTCCACGTCGGCGGATGTCATGGCCCGGGGCGTGCGCGTGAGCTTGAGCGCGTAGGCGACCACGACGGCGTCGGGTCCGGTCACGAGCCCATCCGCGAGAGCGCGGCCGGGGTCGGCGGCGAGCGCGGCCACCACTGTCTCGTCCACGCGATGGGCCCGGAGCAGGCCGGAGTGGAGCTGGGTACAGTCGCGGCAGCCGTTCTCCGCGGAGACCGCCACGGCGATCAGCTCCTTTCGCCGCTTCGGCAGGACGCCGAGCTTGCCGAGGCGCTCGTAGAAATCCAGGTGCGCGTGGAGATGCGCGGGGCTCACGCTGTACGCACGGTAGAAGGGAATGACGCGGCCGAGCGCGCGCACGATGCGCGCGTACGCGTCCTTGAGCGTGCCGTCCGCCGTGTCCTCGTGCGTTTCGTCGATCCAGGCCATGCCGGAGCCTCCAGGGTGAAGCAGTATATAGTGATCGGCGATGAAGGTCGTGCTGATTCCCGGCGACGGCATCGGCCCCGAGGTGTCGGCGGCGGCGCAGGAAGTCGTCGCGGCGGCAGGCGTCACCATCGACTGGGAGATCGCGCACGCCGGCGTCGCCGCGGCCGAGCGGTCCGGCGATCCCTTGCCCGAGGCGACGCTGGAGGCGGTGCGGCGGCACCGCGTGGCGCTCAAGGGCCCGTGCACCACGCCCATCGGCGAGGGCTTCCGCTCCATCAACGTGCGCCTGCGCCAAGGCCTGGACCTCTTCGCGAGTGTGCGGCCGGTGCGCACCCTGCCCGGCGTCACCGTCCCCTTCGACCACGTGGACCTCGTGGTCGTGCGCGAGAACACGGAAGGGCTCTACTCCGGCCTCGAGCACGTAGTGGTGCCGGGCGTGATCGAGAGCCTGCGCATCGTTACCCGCGCCGCCGCCGAGCGCATCGTGCGCTTCGCGTTCGAGCTGGCCCGGCGCGAGGGGCGGCGGCGCGTGACCTTTTGCCACAAGGTGGACGTGCTCCGCCTGTCCGACGGCCTCTTTCTCGACGCAGCCCGCGACGTCGCCGATGCGTATCCCTTCATCGAGTTCGAGGAGCGTCGCATCGACAGCGTCTGCATGGAGCTGGCCCTCGATCCCTCGCGCTTCGACGTGCTCGTGATGGAGAACCTCTTCGGGGACGTCATCAGCGATCTTTGCGCGGGCCTGGTGGGCGGGCTCGGCCTGGTCCCCGGCGCCAACATCGGCGCGCGCTACGCGGTGTTCGAGGCGGTGCACGGGAGCGCCCCCGACATCGCGGGCAAGGGGCTGGCGAACCCGATTGCGATCATCCGCTCTGCCGCGCTGCTCCTCGACCACATCGGCCATCGCGAGGCAGCCCGCCGCGTGGAGACCGCGGTGGAGCGCACCCTCGCCGCCCGCCACGGGCTCACCCGCGATCTGGGCGGGCAGGGCACCACCCGCAGCCTCACCGACCAGATCATCGCGAACCTGGATGGGAGAGCCGCGTGACCCGCGATCTCGTGCTGATCCAGGGCGGCGGCGTCGGTCTCGACGAGGAGGCGGCGGTGCGACGCATCGTCGCCGCCGCCGGCGTGGAGGTGCGCTGGCGGGTCTTCGAGGCGGGCCAGGCCGCGATGGACTCGGGCCTGCCGCCCCTGCCGCCCGCCATGCTGGATGCGGTGCGGGAGGCCGGTCGCGCCCTCAAGACCAAGCTTCTGAACCCGCCAGGCAGCCACGACACCAACTTCAATGTGGAGCTGCGCCGCGCCCTCGAGCTCTTTGCTTCGGTGCGTCCGCTGCGGAACCTCGACGGGGTTCCCGCCCGCTTCCGCAACGTGGACATCCTGCTCGTGCGCGAGATCACCGAGGATCTCTACGCGGCGGGCGAGCACGAGATCGTGCCCGGGGTGGTGCAGAGCATCAAGGTGGTGACGGAAGCGGCGTGCCGGCGGATCTGCCGCTTCGCCTTCGCTCTCGCCCGCGTCGAGGGCCGGAAGGCCATCCACTGCATCCACAAGGCGAACATCTTGAAGCTCGCCGACGGCCTCTTCCTCGAGTGCTTTCGGGAGACCGCGCGCGATTTCCCGGAGATCCAGCCGCGCGAGATGATCGTGGACAACTGCTGCATGCAGCTCGTGTCGAACCCCGCCCAGTTCCAGATGCTGGTCACCGGCAATCTCTACGGCGACCTCCTGAGCGACCTCGGCGCGGGGCTGGTCGGCGGGATCTCCGCGACGGTCGGTATCAATCACGGCGTGTGGCACGGCGGCCCGCTGCGCGTGTACGAGTCCATTCACGGCGCGCCGCGCGAGGTGGTGGGCAAGAACCGCGCCAATCCCCTCGCCCTGACGTTTGCCGCGTGCGCGCTGCTCCGCGACGAGGGCGAGGCGGCGGCGGCCGAGCGCATCCGGGCCGCGGTGCGCCGGGTGCTCGAGGCCGGGCGCGTGCGCACGCGCGATCTCGGCGGCACCGCGAGCACGCTCGACATGGCCGCCGCCGTGGAGTCGGCGCTGCGCGAGGCGGCGTGAGCGAGACCGTCATCGGCGCCTACCCCGATGCGGAGCGGGCGGTGGCCGCGCTCGCTCCGCGAGCGGCGGCCCGCCGCGCCGCCGTGCTGCCCCGGAGCGCGGTGGACGACGAGGCGCGCCTGGCCCTCCGCGACGCGGGCATCGAGTGCCTGACCACCCTGGACGCGGGCGGGCCCGCCGAGGCGGCCTGGCTGGCCCGCGAGCTGGCCGATGCCGAGGGATGGATGCTCGCCGACGGAGCCAGTGGCGCCGCGGCCGCCGCGGGTCAGGGGCCGGGGGACGTGGTCGGCTGGTACGAGCTACGCGTGGCGCCTCGCGCTCTCACCACCGACCGTCCGATCACGCGGCTCCACGGAGCCCGCCACTACATCGCCTCGTTCAACCTGCTCGGGCAGGGCCGCTTGAACCAGCGCTGCGGTCAGCTCCTCTACGAGCGCCTCGCCGACGAGGGTATCGCGCCCGACGAATCCTTCGACACCGTGGTGTGCTCGGAGTCCAAGGCGGTGGGCATGGTGCAGGTGCTGGTGGAGTTCTTCGGCCTCGACCGCTACGTCGTGCTTCGCAAGGGGCTCAAGAACTACATGCCGCGCGCGCCGCGTCCGCCCCTCGTGGAAGAGGCGACCAGCATCACCACCGCGGGCGCCCAGGCGCTCGTGCTCGACCCGCTCGACCTCGCCCTCGTCGAGGGCCGGCGCGTCCTCCTCGTGGACGACGTCGTCGCCACCGGAGGCACCGTCCGCGCCGCCTGTCGCCTCCTCGGGCGCGCGGGCGCCTCCGTCGCCGCCACCGCCACCGTGCTGCTCAAGGGTCCCGAGCCCGACGTGCCTCGCTTCGTCGCGCTCGCGCGGCCCCTTCTCTGAGGCTCTCCATGTCCACGCGCTACTTCGAGGACTTCAGGGTCGGCGACGTCGTCGAGGCCGGCTCCCGCACCGTCAGCAAGGAGGAAGTGCTCGCCTTCGCCCGCGAGTTCGATCCCCAGTCGTTCCACGTCGACGAGCACGCGGCGAAGCAGTCGATCTACGGCGGGCTCATCGCGAGCGGCTGGCACTCCGGCTCCCTGCTCATGCGCATGTTCTACGAGGCGGTGTTTCGCGACGCCGCGTCGATGGGCTCTCCCGGCATCGACGAGCTGCGCTGGCTCAAGCCGGTGCGGCCGGGGGACACCCTGAGATTCCGCGCGACCGTGCTGGAGGCGACGCCGTCGCGCTCGAAGCCCGACCGGGGGCTCATCAAGACCTTCTGCGAGCTGCTGAACCAGGACGGCGAGGTCGTGATGTCGCTCAAGCCGATCAACTTCATCCGGCGGCGTCCCGCCCCCTGAAGGGGGCCGCGGGCTCACACGCGGTACACGTACTCGCGGCCGGGCTCCCGCTCGCAGTCGGGCGGATATGCGCGGCGCTTCTCGGCGAAGTAGCGAAGCCGGTGGTCGCCGTCGGCGGCGCGGTTGTAGGTGACGTAAAGCACGCGGCGGGGCGTGTCCGTGCCGTTGGGCGCGGAGCGGTGGGGCACGTAGGAATCGAAGAACACCGCATCCCCCGGCCGGGTCGGGCAGACATCGAAGCGCATCCCCGCCGTCTCGGCCTCGCCAAGCGGCTTCCACTCGGCGCCCACGAGGCCGCGCCGATGCTGGCCGGCCGCGAGCTCGAGGCAGCCGTTCTCGACGGTGGCGTCGTCGATGCTCACGAGCGCGGTGAGGAAGAGCGGAGCGAAGACCGACCAGCCCGCCTGCTGATCCTGATGCGGCTCGAAGCCGGTCCCACCCGGCATCTTGAAGTTGATCTTGTCCTTGAAGAGCGCCACCGGCCCGCCGAGCAGCGCGGCCGCGACGTCCGCGAGCCGCCCGGCGAAGAGCGCGCGGAAGCCGTCGTGATAGGGATCGAAATTCTCGATGCGGTTGCGGACGCGGCGCCCGGGCTCGGTGCGGTGGGCTTCCCAGTAGACCATGTGCCGACCCGGCACTTCCGGCCAGGCGGTGAGCTCGTCGGTCCACGTGCCGAGCTGTGCGGCCTCCGCGGAGGAGAGCAGCCCGGGGAGGACCAAGAAGCCGTCGCGCGCGTAGCGGGCGTGCTGCTCGGAGGAAAGGGCCGGGCTCACCGCCCCAGTATAGCCAGTCACGTCGTCGAGGGTAGAGGGCCGGCGCCCTCACGGTCAAGAAATCCGCGTGACCCGCTCGGGAACCGGGAGTAGACTCGCCGCGTTGGTTTTCCCGGAACGACCTCTCAGCTTCCCCACGCGGTCAAGGAGGTCCTGTATGGCGGGTCGGTGGCGCATGGAGCTCCTGGGTGTGCTCGCGTCGGTGGGACTCTGGCTCGCGGCTGCGCCGGCGGATGCGCAGGTGCGGGGCGGGACGCTGCGCATCGGGATGGACGCAGACAACACGACCATGGACCCGCATCTCTCCACCGCCGCGGTGGACCGGCAGGTCTACAACAACATCTACGGTAAGCTCTTCGACATCGACATGAAGTTCGGCATCGTGCCGCAGCTCGTGCAGTCGTGGGAGGTCAAGTCCGGCGGGCTCGTCTACGTCTTCAAGCTCCGCCGCGGCGTCAAGTTCCACGACGGCACCGACTTCAACGCCGACATCGTGAAGTGGAACTTCGACCGCATGCGCGATCCCGCCCTGGCCTCGCCCCGTCGCAGCGAGATCGCTCCCGTGAAGGACGTGAAGGTGGTCGATCCCTACACGGTGGAGCTCACCCTGTCCGCGCCCTACGCGCCCCTGCTGTCCGTCCTCACCGATCGCGCGGGGATGATGGTGTCCAAGGCCGCCGTCGAGAAGTACAAGGACGACTACGCGCGCAATCCCGTGGGCACCGGGCCTTTCCGCTTCGCGGAGTGGGTGAAGGACGACCACCTCACGATCAAGCGCTTCGAGGGGTACTGGGAGAAGGGCCTGCCCCATCTCGACGAGGTGATCTACCGGCCCATTCCGGACCCGTCCGTGCGCTTCACCGCGATGCGCACGGGCCAGATCGACGTCATGCACCAGATCGCGCCGAAGGACGTGGCGGCGGCCAAGAGCGAGAAGGGGATCAAGGTCTCCGAGATCCCGAGCCTCTGGTGGCAAGGCATGCACTTGAACAACCAGGTGGCGCCCTTCACGAGCAAGCCGATCCGCCAGGCCATCTGGTACGCGGTGGACCGCACGGTGATCCAGCGCGTGGCGTATCAGGGGCTCGGCACGCCGGCCTGGGGTCCGTTCCCCTCGAGCATGTGGGCGCAGGACACGGACTTCTCCGACTGGCGGCGTGACCCCGCCAAGGCCAAGACGAAGCTCGCCGAGGGCGGGATGCCCAACGGCTTCTCGTTCACGGTAAAGGGGCTGCCCGCGCAGGTGCAGGAGCTCCAGATCATCCAGGCGCAGCTCAAGGACGTCGGCGTGGACATGAAGATCGAGCAGCTCGAGTTCGGCAAGCTCCTCGCCGACCTCAACAGCCACAACTTCGTGGCGCTGCGCATCGGCTGGTCCGGACGGCCCGATCCCGACGGGAATGTTCACGCGTTCCTCCACAGCAAGGGCGGCCTCAACCGGGTGCGTTACAGCAATCCCAAGATGGACGAGCTGCTGGACGCCGCGCGCACGGAAGGCGACCAGGCCAAGCGCAAGGCGCTCTACGCCCAGATCTCCCGGATCGCCGCCGAGGACGCCCCCTACATCTGGATCCACCACGACGCCGAGGTGAAGGTGTGGGGCGATCAGGTGAAGGGCTTCGAGCACATCTCGGACGGCATGATTCGCGTCAAGGGGGTCTGGCTCGACAAGAAGTAGCCCGCGCGGCCGCGCATGCTCCAGCTGATCGGGCGGCGCCTGCTCGCCACGGTGCCGCTCCTGCTGGCGGTGAGCGTGGTGGTGTTCTCGTTCATCCACCTGCTGCCCGGCGACCCCGCCGTGCTCTTCCTCGGCGAGGAGGCCACGCCGGAGAACCTCGCCCGCTTCCGCGCCAAGCTCGGCTTCGACCGGCCGCTCGTCGTCCAGTACGGCGAGTGGCTGGGGCACGCCGTCCAGGGCGATCTCGGGCGCTCGGTGAGAACCAATCAACCGGTGGTGTCCGCCATCGTCGAGCGGCTGCCCGTGACGCTCCGCCTCATCGGGATGGCGATGCTGATCTCGCTCTCCATCGCGCTGCCCCTCGGCACCATCTCCGCGGTGAAGCGGAACTCTGGCGTGGACCTCGCCAGCACCTTCTTCGCCCTCTTTGGTTTCTCCACGCCCAACTTCTGGCTGGGCCTGATCCTCATCTACGTCTTTGCCCTCGTGCTGCGGTGGCTGCCGCCCTCGGGCTTCGATGGGACCCGCTCGCTGATCCTGCCCGCGATCACGCTCGGCACCGCACTGGCCGCCCTCGTCACCCGCCAGCTCCGCTCGGGCATGCTCGAGGTGCTGCGTCAGGACTACGTCCGCACCGCCCAGGCCAAGGGCCTCGCCGACCGGCTGGTGATCGGGAAGCACGCGCTCAAGAACGCGCTGATCTCGGTGGTGACGGTGATCGGGCTCCAGATCGGCGCGCTGCTCGGCAACACCATCATCACGGAGAGCCTGTTCGCGCTGCCGGGCGTCGGCCGGCTCATGATCGACTCCGTGTTCAGCCGCGACTTCTTCGTGGTGCAAGGGGTGATTCTCTTCCTCGCGGTGGGCTATGTCGTGGCGAACCTCGTGGTGGACATCCTGTACTCCTATCTCGATCCGCGGATCCGGGTGCATTGATGGCGACCCGCACGGCGGCTCTCGGCGGCACCAGCCTGGGCACCATCGCGCTGGGCCAGTTCCGGCGAAGCATCGTGGGGCTGGTGGGCGCCGCGCTGGTGGGGCTCTTCGTCCTCGTGGCCGCGTTGGCCCCCCTGCTGAGCCCGTACGATCCGGTGGCCACCGACTTCGCCGAGGTGCTGACGCCGCCCACCGCGAAGCATCCTTTCGGCACCGACGACATCGGGCGCGACATCCTGAGCCGGGTGATCCACGGCAGCCGCGTGTCCCTCCAGGCCGGGCTCTTCACGGTGGCGGTGGCGCTGTCCATCGGTTTGCCGCTGGGCCTGATCGCCGGCTACGTCGGCGGCCGCGTGGACAATGTCCTCATGCGCGCCCTCGAGGTGGTTCTGTCATTCCCGGGGCTGGTGCTGGCGCTCGGCATCACCGCCGTGCTCGGGCCCAAGCTGATCCACGCCCTCTTCGCCATCGGCGTGGTGTTCGTGCCGAACTTCGCGCGCCTCATCCGCGCGCAGGTCCTCACGGTGAAGGAGAACGACTTCGTGGCGGCGGCGCGCGCGCTCGGCGCCTCGGACCGACGGCTGGTGATCCTGCATATCCTGCCCAACTGCCTGGCCCCGCTGCTCGTGCAGTCCTCGTTCTCGGTGGCCTTCGGCATCCTCACCGAGTCAGCGCTGTCCTTCCTCGGCATGGGCACGCAGCCGCCCACGCCGTCGTGGGGCATCATGCTGTCCATGGGCCGCGGCTATCTCGAGCAGGCGCCGTGGCTCGGCGCGTTCCCCGGCGCCGCGATCTTCCTCACCGTGCTGGGCTTCAACCTCCTCGGCGACGGCATCCGCGACGCGCTGGACCCGCGACTGAAGACCTGAGGACGGCCGGGGCCACGTCGCCGCGTGTTATTCTCGTCGTCGTCCCCCGCCTCGGAAACCTCTCGCGCGAGAGTGGCGAAACTGGCAGACGCGCTGGACTTAGGATCCAGTGGGGCAACCCGTGGGGGTTCAACTCCCCCCTCTCGCACCATTCTCTCCTCCTCGTAAACCCCGAGCCTCTGGGGCTAGCGCCCACTTCCCACGCACGGCCCCATCCCTGGGGGCCGTTCTGCGCCCGCCCGCCCCGAATTGCCGCTCGACCGCTGTGCTATTCTTGGGAGCGTCGCCCCGCCAGGAAGTGCGCGAAGTCGGGAGCGAAATCCCAATCAGGAGCCACGATGAAAGTCGCTGTCGAGGAAGTCGGGGCGTGCAAGCGGCGTCTCCAGGTGGAGGAGGCGCCCGAGGTGGTGGCGGCGGCCTGGAAGAAGGCCTTCAACCGGGTGCAGCGCGAGGCGCGGCTGCCCGGCTTCCGCAAGGGGAAGGTCCCGCCCAGCATGATCAAGCTGCACTTCTCGGATGACGTGAAGCAGGAAGTGGCGCGCAGCCTCATTCCCGAGGTGTATCGGCAGGCGCTGGACGAGACGAAGCTCAAGCCCGTCGAGGAGCCGGATCTCCAGGAAGTCACGCTCGAGGAGAACTCGCCGCTCTCATTCTCCGCGGTGGTGGAGATCAAGCCCACCATAACCCTCGGCGCCTACAGCGGGCTCGCCGTCACGCACGCCCCCAAGCCCCTCGGGGACGACGAGGTGGACGCCGCCATCGAGCAGTTCCGCGAGCAGCACGCGGAGTTCCGCGCGGTCGACCGCCCCGCCGATCTGAAGGACCTCGTGATCATCGACTACACCCTCACGCCCGAGGGCATGGAGCCGCGCGAGGAGAAGGACTATAGCTTCCTTCTCGGTCAGGGCAGCGTGCTCCCGGAGATCGAGGAGGCGGTGATCGGACTGGCCGCCGGCGGCACCCGAACCGTTCGGCTCAAGTTCGCCGACGACCATCGCAGCGAGGCGCTGCGCGGCAAGGCCGGCGAGGCGACGGTCACGGTGAAGGAGGTCAAGGAGAAGATCCTGCCCGCCCTCGACGATGAGTTCGCCAAGGGCCTGGGCAGCTTCGAGACCCTCGACGCGCTGAAGGCCGAGCTGCGCAAGGACCTCCAGGCCCGTCGCGACCGTGAGAACCGGGTGGGCCTCGAGGACGCGGTGGTCGAGGCGGCGCTCGGGATTCACGACTTCCAGGTGCCCGAGGCCCTCGTCCTCCGGCAGGTCGGCCATCAGATCGAGCATACCCGCGAGCGGCTGCGTCGACAGGGGGTGGATCCGGACCGGCTCCCCTGGGACTACAAGAAGCTTCTGGAGGACCTGAAACCCGGCGCGGAGAAGGCGGTCAAGCGGGCGCTGCTGCTCGAGGCCATCGCCGAGAAGGAAGGACTGGCCCCCGGGGAGGAGCACGTGGACGCCGAGGTGGAGAAATTCGCGCAGGCCTCCCAGCGGCCGGCTCCCGCGGTCAAGCGGATGATGGAGCAGAGCGGCGACCTGGACAGCCTTCGCTTCTCGCTGCGGGAAGCCCGGACGCTGGACTTCCTGATCGAGAAGGCGCAGATCACTGCCTGAGGTACACTACTGAGCATGGCAAGGAGGCGTCCGATGGGCCTGGTTCCGATGGTGGTCGAGCAGACGCCCCGCGGGGAGCGGGCGTTCGACATCTTCTCGCGGCTCCTGAAGGAGCGCATCATCTTCCTCCCGACGTACATCGAGGACGAGATCGCGAATCTCGTCATCGCTCAGATGCTCTTCCTCGAAGCGGATGATCCCGACAAGGACATCAACCTCTACATCAACTCGCCGGGCGGCTCGGTGACCGCGGGCATGGCGATCTACGACACCATGCAGTACGTGAAGCCCGACATCTCCACGATCTGCATGGGCCAGGCCGCGTCGATGGGCGCGCTCCTCCTCACCGCAGGGGCCAAGGGCAAGCGCTTCGCTTTGCCGCACTCGCGCATCATGATCCACCAGCCGTTGGGCGGCGTGCAGGGCCAGGCCACCGACATCGACATCCAGGCCAAGGAAATTTTGAGGATGCGCGAGGAGCTCAACCGCATCCTCGTGCACCACACCGGCCAGTCCATGGACAAGATCCAGCGGGACACCGACCGCGACTTCTTCATGACCGCCGAGCAGGCCAAGGACTACCGGATCGTCGACGAGGTGATCTCTTCCAAGCCGACCCCTCGTCCCGTGAGCGACGTGGCCGTCGCGGCCGTGGCTGCCCAGAAGTAACGCATGGCCCGCCAGCGCGAGGGCGGCGGCTCGCTGAAGTGTTCGTTCTGCGGCAAGAGCCAGAACGACGTCCGCAAGCTCATCGCCGGGCCCACCGTCTACATCTGCGACGAGTGCATCGAGCTCTGTAACGACATCATCGCGGAGGAGTGGGAGGAGGAAAAGAGTCGGGAGATCCGGAGCCTCCCCAAGCCCGCCGAGATCAAGCAGGTGCTCGATCAGTACGTGGTCGGCCAGGAGCGGGCCAAGAAGGTCCTCGCCGTCGCCGTCCACAACCACTACAAGCGCATCGAGGCCGGCGCGGACGCAGGGGACGTGGAGCTCCAGAAGGCCAACATCCTCCTGATCGGCCCCACCGGCTCCGGCAAGACGCTCCTCGCCCAGACCCTCGCCAAGATGCTCCAGGTCCCATTCACCATCGCCGACGCGACCACGCTCACCGAGGCGGGCTACGTGGGCGAGGACGTGGAGAACATCATCCTGCGCCTGCTCCAGGCCGCGGACTACGACGTGGAGCGCGCCCAGCGCGGCATCGTCTACATCGACGAGATCGACAAGATCGCGCGGAAGTCGGAGAACCCCTCGATCACCCGCGACGTCTCGGGCGAGGGCGTGCAGCAGGCGCTCCTGAAGATCCTCGAGGGTACGGTGGCCAACGTCCCGCCCCAGGGAGGCCGGAAGCACCCCCACCAGGAGTTCATCCAGGTCGATACGACGAACGTGCTCTTCGTGTGCGGCGGCGCCTTCGTGGGCATCGACAAGATCGTCGAGAGCCGCGTGGGACGAAGCGGGATGGGCTTCGGCGCCGAGGTGAAGAGCCGCGAGGAGCGGCGGGTGGGCGATCTCCTCGCCATGGTGCAGCCCGAGGACCTTCTCAAGTTCGGGATGATCCCCGAGTTCGTGGGCCGGCTTCCCGTGGTGGCCACTCTCCACGACCTCGACGAGGTGGCGCTGGTCCGCATCCTCAAGGAGCCCAAGAACGCCGTCATCAAGCAGTACCAGAAATACTTCGATCTCGAGCGCGTGCGCCTGAAGTTCACCGACGACGCGGTGGCGGCGGTGGCGCGCGAGGCGATGAAGCGGGGCACCGGCGCCCGGGGCCTTCGCGCGGTCCTGGAGGAGGTCATGCTCGAGGTGATGTACGAGCTGCCTTCCATCCCCGGCCTCAAGGAGTGCATCATCACCCGCGAGGTCATCCTGTCCCGCGAGCGTCCCATCCTGATCCAGGAGCAGAAAGAGCAGTCGGCGTAGCGACCGTCCCGGCGCGGGTTTCTCCTTGGAATTGCCCGGCCGCATCGAGTACACTCCCGACGGATCTATGGCGCGTTTCGTGGGAATCCTCGTCCTGACCGTCGCGTTCATTGCCTGCCCCGCGGGCTTCGTCTGGTCGCAGACATCGGGCGGTGGGCAGGATCCCGTAGCCGGGGCCCGCGTCTTCGACGCCAAGGGCTGCGCGAAATGCCACGCCATCGACGGCTCCGGCGGGAAGGTCGGTCCCGACCTCGGCCGCATCGCGAAGCCGCATTCCTTCTACGACCTCTCGGCCGCGATGTGGAACCACCTGCCCCGGATGACTCAGCGCATGCAGCAGATGGGCATCTCCCGGCCCAAGCTCGACGCGGACGAGGCCAAGAATCTCGTCGGCTTCCTCTACACGCTGGGCTACTTCGACCGGCCCGGGAACGCCGAGAGCGGCAAGCGCTTCTTCTCCGCCAAGCATTGCGCGGATTGCCACGGCGGCACGGGCCCCGGGCCCAGCCTGTCCGGGCTCAGGCAGTTCGGCTCCCCCCTCTACGCAGCGGCGGCCATGTGGAATCACGGCCCTCAGATGGGCGACGCCATGAAGGCGAAGGGCATACAGCGGCCGACGTTCAACGCCGGTGAGCTTCGCGATCTCATCGCCTATCTCTCGCCCGCGACGGGTGCGGCCGCCGGGATGGTGTTCGTCGTGCCCGGCGACGCCAGCGCCGGCCGGACGCTCTTCGCCGAGAAGCAGTGCGTGCAGTGCCACGCCGCGGGGGGAACGGGCGGCAGCGTGGGCCCTTCCCTCACCGACAAGGGGGCGCGCCGGAGCCCGCTCGAGTTCGCCGCCGCGATGTGGAACAAGGCGCCGGCGATGACCACCGCCATGGCGTCGCGGAGCATCACGGTCCCCCAGCTCACGCCGGAGGAGATGGCCGACCTCGTCGCCTATCTCTACTCCTCGGGCTACTTCGCGGGCGGGGGAAGCCCCAATCGCGGGTGGGCGATCTTGTCGAGCAAGGGTTGCCTCGGCTGCCACGGGGTGTTCGGCGAGCGCGGGAAGCCCGCGAGCGATCTCACCGCTGCCACCGGCCCCACCACCCCCGCGCGCGTGCTGGCCGACCTGTGGAACCACACCACGGTGACCGCGCCCAGCCCGGCGGGAGGCAAGGCGCCGTGGCCGACGTTCCAGGCGCAGGAAATGGCGGATCTGATAGCCCTGCTGCAGGGGGTCCGGCGCACCCAGTAGAAGCAAGGGAGCTCGGAACATGTGCCGTCTGGGGGAGCTCGTAGGCCGTAAGTCTTGCTGGCGTCTACGCCCCCTTTCGATTAGACTCGCGCCGGCTCAGATGCCCTGTGCGCGTCGTCAAAAGCGCGCAGTCAAAAAGGAGACACGCGGATGAATCGCCCCCTCGCCACCGTGGCCCTGGGCGCCGGATTGATGCTGGCCTCAGTGCTGCCCGCCTCGGCTACCCCGCAGCTCCTCACCGAGAGCAAGAAGGCCGGCATGCCGGCCAAAAATTGCCAGTACTGCCATACCAGCGCGATGCCGAAGAAGGAAACCTTCAAGCCGGACGATCTGAACGACCGCGGCAAGTGGATGATGGCCGAGAAGGACAAGCAGAAGTCCAAGAACATCAAGGCCGACTGGCTGAAGGACTACCCGGGAGGCAAGGAGCAGAAGTGATCCGGCTGCTGCTGCCGCTGCTGGGCGCGCTCCTCGCGCCCACCGCGGTATGGGCGGCTGATGCAGATGTCCCACTGCCCCAGGGCTGGATCGGGACGACCAGCCAGTGGCTGCAGGGCATGGGGCTGGTGCTCGTTGCTCTCAACGTGGGTCTGCTCCTCTGGACGTGGTGGCGGCTGCGAGCCACGGGCGCCCCGGCGAGCATGTGGGGATTGCTGCTGGTGGCCGTCGGCCTCGTGCCGATCATGGTGGCATTCATGACCTTCGCCCACGGACTGGAAGCCAGTGCGACCGTCGCCTCGTGCGGCTCCTGTCACGTGATGACCCCGTTCGTGCGCGACCTCCAAGACGTCAAGAGCGACACCCTGGCCGCGACCCACTTCAAGAACCGCTACATCCGTGAGAACCAGTGCTACACCTGCCATTCCGACTACGGCCTCGGTGGCACCCTTCGGGCCAAGCTCGGCGGGCTCCGCCACGTCTGGTACTACACCACCGGAACCTACCATCTCCCCATCAAGATCGCCGCGCCGTACCCCAACGTGCGTTGTCTCGGTTGCCACGGCGAGTCGCAGAAGTTTCTCAACTCCGAGACGAAGAAGCCGATCATGGCCGAGCTCATGAGCGGCAAGACGTCCTGCCTCGAGTGTCACGCGCCCGCCCATCCGGAGCAGAAGGAGGCGCGCCTGTGAACGAGGCGGGTCGCCGCGTCAAGATGCTCCAGGCCGCCATCGTCCTCGCCATCGTCTTCAACGTGTTGGCAGCCATTGTCCTCGTGCGGGCCAGGCCCATCGCCTTCACGCTGTTCATGTTCCTGGCTCAGCCGCTGTTCGCGGCGGCGCTCGTGCTGCTGGCCATCGCCGTGCTGACCGAGCTGAAGACCAAGAGGTTGCCATGACGTGACCGCGGTGGATTGATCGTCGGCGGCTCAAGGAGAACTTCGGCGCGCCGCCGGGCTTCGCGGGGGCTGGCTCGCAGACCTATCAGCGACGCAGGTTCAACCAGGCCGATCGCAAGGAGCACCGCGTCGACCTCATGGTCGACATCACGCCGCTAGAGCAGCTCAATCGACACGTTCCAGGCCGCCATCTTGGCAGACGGATGAGCCCAAGCCGTCACTGCCGAACGTGGGCGCGATCTTCCTCGGCGCCGACGCGAAAGACTACGCCGCCCACATCCTCGGCGCAACGCTCGGGTACCGGTTCGACTAGCCGCGGCCTACACCGCCTCCGCCTCCACGTAGGCGAGGGGCACTGTCAGCGCCAGCTCTCCCCGCTCGGCCGCCACGCGGTTGAGCCCGTCCTCGAGCGCCGCGAAGACTTCACGTTCCTCCTCCCCCGCGACCACGCCCCGCCAGTCGTCCAGAAAACCCAGCCGGATGAAATAATGGCGGAAGAGCGCGCTTCCGTCGGCGAAGCGCATGGAGACGTCGCGCTCCACGGCGCGGGCGAGCCGGAATCCCGCCTGGCCTAGTCGCCCCGCGATGGTCGCCGCGGTGCCCCGGTGCGCGATGTGCCGACGCAGCGCCTGGAGCCGCTCCGGGCGTCCCCGCTCGGCCAGGGCGGCCTCGAACACCGCGTAGAGCTCGGCCATGTGGCCCTGGACATTGGTGGTGAGGGCGAGCCGGCCGCCGCGCCGGAGCACGCGCCGGCTCTCGCGGAACACCGCGTCGGGATCGGGGAAGTTGTTGATCCCGAGGTTCGAGACGACGAGGTCGAACCCGGCGTCGCGGAACGGCATGGCGGCGCCGTCGCCGCGGGTGAGGACCGCGTTGGCGACGCCGGTGACGCCCGCCTTGAAGCGCGCGCGCTGGAGGGCGGGCCCCCAGCGGTCGAGCCCGTGGACCATGGCGGGATGGCCGAGCCGCTGCGCCAGCTCGAGCAGCGGGAAGCCGGTGCCGCAGCCGACGTCGAGCACGCGAGCGCCCCGGACCAGCGGCAGATGCTCCAGCAGGAAAAGCCCCGCCATTGCGGACCAGAGGGGCAGCTCGTCAAAGGCCGAGACCACGTCGGGCCGGCTGGGGTCCCAGGGCTGGCGGTCGAGGTAGTCCGTCACACCCTGAAGCGCTCGTCCACCGGGATCTGGTAGGACTCCGCGAGCGCGTTGGTCTCGCTCGCCATGCCGACGATCGCGAGCAGCTCGCCGAGCATCGCCTCCGTCATCCCGGCCTTGCGGGCGGAGGCGGTGTGCGAATGAATGCAGTAGGCGCAGCTATGGGCGGCGCTGACCGCCAGGTAGAGCATCTCCTTGGTGAGGGGGTCGAGGGCGCCCGGCTGCATGGTCTGCTTCACGCTCTCCCAGGTGCGCGCGAGCGTGGGAGGGTGATGGGCGAGGGCCTTCCAGAAGTTGTTGATCCAGTCCGTCTTGCGGGTGGTCATGATGTCGTCGTAGACGGCGCGCACTTCCGCGCTCGCCTCGGCGTACTCGATGAGCTTCACGGTGGTCATCGGGATCCTCGGCGCAGCCCGTGGCGAACGGGATGGCGCATCCAGACGTTGGGTTCGACGTATACGCCGCGCTTCCGCGCCCGGTCGATCCGGACGGGATTGAACGCCCCGGGCACGACGTAGTGGCCGCTCACCGGAAAGTCGAGCCCGGTCCACTCTTCCCACTGCGCGAGCGAGGCCTCCACCACCATGGCGCGCTGGGCAATCTTCACCACGCGCGCGCCCAGCCGCCAGTGCACGCGCAGCCAAGGATCGAAGGGGCCGCCGCCCGTCGCGCGCCAGCGCACGTATTCCTCCATCGGCACCAGCGGATAGCGTCCCTTGAGGGTGGGGCGCACCGGCGCGACCAGGGCACGGTACCCGTGGCGCGTGGCGATGCGGCCCATCTCCTGGATGACCCGCGTGCTGAGCCCCTTGCCGCGCAGCCGCGGGTCCACGACCGCGGCGAGCGCGGACATGGCGTTGGGCGCGTGCCCCTTGTGGCGGCCGTCGATGCCGCGCGCCACGACGTCGGCGATGCGGTGGGGGAGATCGCCCGTCGTGCCGTCCCACCGGAACGGGACGGTGTCGCCCACCGCGACCACGCGCCCGCGCGCGTCCCAGAGCCCGAGCTGGAACTCGGCGAACTCGCGCCCGCGCACCACCTCGTCGAAAAGCGGATTCAGGGCCGTGTCCTCGAGAAAGCGCGGCCACGCCCCCCTCACATGCAGCCGACGATTGTGGCGGGCCAGCTCGGGACGCTCGGCAAGGGTGTGAACGGTGACTCGCATCGGCAGCCCGCGTCAGTATGCCAGAATACGGGCCGTGACGGCCCCCGGCACGCTCTACGTCGTCGCCACGCCGATCGGCAATCTCGAGGACATCACGCTCCGCGCCCTCCGTACGCTCAAGGAGGTCGCGCTCGTCGCGTGCGAGGACACGCGCCGCACCCGCACGCTCCTGAGTCACTTCGGCATCTCGGTGCCGGTGACGAGCTACTTCGAGCACAACAAGCGCGTGAAGGGCGCGGTGCTGCTGCGCGTGCTCGGCGACGGGAAGTCGGTGGCCCTCGTCACCGACGCGGGCACGCCTGGCATCTCCGACCCCGGCTTCCTCCTCGTGAAGGAGGCGCGAGCCGCCGGCGTGCCAGTGGTGCCGATCCCCGGGCCCTCCGCAGTGATCGCCGCGCTCTCCGCCGCGGGCGTGCCCGCGGACCGGTTCGTCTTCGAGGGCTTCCTGCCCATCAAGCCCGGGCGCCGGCTCAATCGCCTGCGCGCGCTCCGCGAGCTCGAGACCACGCTGGTCTTCTACGAATCCCCCCATCGCATCCTCGCCACGCTGGGCGCGGTCGGCGAGGTCTTCGGCGAGGCGCCCCTGGTGGTGGGGCGAGAGTTGACCAAGCAGTTCGAGGAGATCGTCGAGGGGACGGCCACGTCGCTGGCCGAGCGCTTCGGCAAAGGCACGGCGCGGGGCGAGTTCACCGTGGTGATCCCGCACACGAAGGCCCAGGGCGAGGCGGAGGGGGAGGATGAATAGCCTGCGCGCCGCCCGGCTGGCGATCAGCGCGGCCACGGGCCCGCCCGGGTATCCCGGTATGCGCGGTCACGAGCCTGACGTCGTCACCGCGCGCGGCCGCGCCGCCGCCATCCAGCGCGCCACGGAAGAGATCCGGCGGGTAGCGCCCGGCGCCGGCTCCTACGTCTCCGAGAGTAATTTCTTCGAGGAGTGGCGAGACGCGTACTGGGGAGCCAACGATCCACGCCTCCTCGCCATCAAGGACCGGTACGATCCCGACGGCCTCTTCTTCGTGCACCACGGGGTGGGGAGCGAGCGCTGGAGCGCCGACGGCTTCACGCGGCTTGCGTGACGGGGAGGGAACATGACGAGCCGCGCCTTCGATCGGACACGCCAGCAAGTCGCTGCCTCGGTTCGCCGTACTCTCAGCCGCGAGGCGCTTGGCATCGAGCTTCGCTTGGCATATGTCCGCGTGGCAGCCTTGGCCGGCGTCACCGCCCTGAATTCTCTGGCGATCGCATGGCCGTCGATCATCGATGTCGAGCGCCTCCCGCCCACCGCGTCGCTCGTCGACTTCGGGTGGCTTACCTGGGCCCTCGTCGTCATGATCCTGCTCCGCCGGGGCTGGTACCCTCGGGGCTCCGAGCTCGTCCTCCCCGGTATCGACGGGATCATCGTCCTGACCGCGTTCGGGGCGATATTGGCGACCGTCGAGCCGCTGATCCTTGGACAAGGCATCGAGGACGTCGCGGTGTATTGCGCGCTTCTGGCTCTCTCGGGCGGCCTTCGGCTACGCCGAGCCTCCGCCGTCATGAGCACCGTGTCCGCGCTCCTGGCGTTCAACGCGCTCTCCCTCATGAACGGCGTGCCGCCGGCACGTAGCAGCCATGTGACGCTTGCCATCGTCGTCTCGGGACTCTTCGGCTATTGGCTCACGAGGGTCGTGCGCGCCTCGCTCGAGGGGGAAGTGAGCCGGACGATCTTCCGCCGATTCCTTCCTGAGCATCTCATCGAGCGAGCGCGCCACGATCCGTTGAGCGTGCTTGGCGAGCCGCGGCTGCTCGATGCCACCGTTCTCCTCACTGACTTGCGCGGCTTCACGGCGCTCTCCGAACGGCTTTCGCCGGACGAGCTCCTCGATTACCTCAGCGATATTCAGGGACGTCTGGCGGATATCGTCGCGGCCAACGGAGGCACGGTCGACAAGTTCATCGGCGACGGAATGCTGGCCGTCTTCGGCGCTCTCGAGAATAGCGCGGATCATCCACGACGAGCCATCACCGCGGCCACGGAGATTCTCAGCGCGATCGACCGCTTGAATGGCGAGCGGCTTGCGCGCGACGAGAGCATCGCCGCGATCGGCATCGGCGTCCACACTGGGAACGTGATCGTCGGCTGTCTCGGCAGCGGCTCGCGCCTGGAGTTCACGGTAATCGGCGACGCCGTGAATGCGACGTCCCGGCTCGAATCCCTGACCAAGCAGCTGGGGGTTCCCGTGCTGGTGAGCGAAGCGACCGTGCGGCGGGCCGGGGGTAGCCGGCCCAACGGCCAGGTGTGGCTCGATCGGCTCCGGCTGACGCGGCGCGGAGAGATGTCCCTCCGCGGCCGTTCGGCTCCGCTCTCGGTGTACTCCATCGAGCACGCGGCATGAAGCATGGGAGCACGCTGTGCGCGGCGGCATTGCTCGCGTGCGGCATCGCGGACCCTGCCCCGGCGTGGGAGTGGCGGGGAGAGCCCTTGAGCTTCCGGATCCGTCTCGCGCTGGATCGCGCATCGGTCTTCACCGATGTCGTGGCCCGCTCGGCCACCGCGGCGTACCCATATGGATCGTCCCCGAATCCAGCCGCGGACGATTTCCAGCGCGAGCCGCCGAATGATTTCACGGTCGTCGGGAGCGCCACGGGGAGCTTCATCGCGTTTGGGGGCGGGTCATCTCTGAGCGGAGGCTCTGTCTCAGGGTCCTGGCGGCCGCCCTTCGGGGGCACGCTGACCGCGTTCTACTCCCGCACGGACTCTCGCGACGTCTCGAGCGCCCAGGGCGACCATTTTGCGCTGCACTCGAACGAGATCACCATCCGCTACTCGCGGAGCCTCCTCCCGGAGCGACTGTCCGTGGGCGCCGGCGTGAGGTTCATCGATTCGACGCTGGGGGTCAACGACCTGTTCTTCGACTTTCCGCGCCGTATTATCACGGATACGGTCGGCGTCGAGGGCCAGCTCGGAGTCGTCGGTCGGGTTCACCCTCAGTGGCTGCTCGGCTTGTTCGTGACCGGAAGCTGGAGCCGGCCGGAGTCTCAGGTCACCGCGTTTCTCCCTCCCCCTCCGTTCGGGCCCGATACCGTGCGCGCGACAGTCAAGGACGAGGTGCGATCGATCAATGTGCGGGGGGGCGCCGGCTGGCAGCCCAAGGATTGGTTCAGCCTGTTCGCCGACGCCCAATATCTCCAGCTCTCGGGGGACCAGGGGTCCGCCGAGGTCGGTCGCCTCTACACTGGCATCGAGATCTCGCCTATCAGGTCAATCGTGCTCCGCGCCGGCGGAACGGTCGACACTCAGGGCAAGATGTCGATGAGCACCGGCGTGGGGATCTACCTGCTGAAGGCCATCCAGGCCGAGATCGCGTATTCGTACAACGCCTTCCCTGAAGTCCGGCGGGAGTTTGGGCCGGCCCACTTGATCAGCCTTTCGATCATCGGGGTGTACTGAGGCCCCTCGGCTAAGTCCGCGTCCGCAAAGCGTTGGCGGCGCGGACGCGCCATCCCGTATACTAGAGCGCCATGCGTATCCCCCGCGCCCTGACCATTGCCGGGTCGGACTCCGGCGGTGGGGCGGGCATCCAGGCCGACCTCAAGACCTTCTCGGCGTTTCGGGTGTTCGGAACCTCGGTGATCACCGCGGTGACGGCCCAAAACTCCGTCGGCGTGCAGGGCGTGGAAAATCTTCCGCCCGCGTTCGTGGCCCAGCAGCTCCGCTCGGTGTTGGATGACTTCGGCGCCGATGCGGCCAAGTGCGGCATGCTCTCGACCGCGCCCATCATCGAGGCCATCGCGGACGTGCTGCGCGAGCGGCCCATCGCGAATCTCGTGGTGGATCCGGTGATGGTGGCGAAGTCGGGTGATCCGCTCCTGCGCGACGACGCGCGCCAGGCCCTCATCGCGCGCATCTTGCCGCTGGCCCTCGTCGTCACGCCGAACTTGCCCGAGGCGGAAGCGCTCGCCGGCGTGCCGGTGACGGATCGCGCGGGCATGGAAGAGGCGGCGCGGCGCATCGCCGGGCTCGGCCCGCGCCACGTGCTCGTCAAGGGCGGCCATCTGAAGGGCGACGCGGTGGACCTCCTGTGGGACGGGTGCGCGTTCGAGACCTTCGTCTCGGCGCGCGTGGACTCGACAAACACCCACGGCACCGGCTGTACGCTCTCCGCCGGCATTGCGGCGGGGCTGGCCCTCGGCTACTCCCTCACCGACGCCATCACCCGCGCCAAGGCCTATGTGACCCGCGCCATCCGCGAAGGGTTCCAGGCCGGCCGCGGCGTCGGGCAGCTTCGACACTTCCTCGACGAGTGGTGATGGCCACAACCGAAGACGAAGGCAAGATGTCGTTCCTGGAGCACCTGGGGGAGCTCCGCACCCGCATCATCTGGAGCCTCGTCCCCACCGCGATCGGCATCCTCATCGCGTTCCACTACTCCGACCGCGTGCTCGTCTATCTCCGCAAGCCCCTGGACAAGGTCGACGTCAAGCTGGTCGCGCTCACGCCCACCGAGGCCTTCTGGACCAGCATGAAGATCTCCATGGTCATGGCGATCTTCATGGCCATGCCGGTGATCCTCTGGCAGGTGTGGGCCTTCGTGGCGCCGGGCCTCCACAAGCACGAGCGGCGCTTCGCCGGGCCCTTCGTGATCTTCGGCTCGCTCCTCTTCCTGGCCGGCGGCGCTTTTGCGCTCCTCGTGGTCATCCCCTTCGCGCTGCAGTTCCTGCTGAACTTCGGCAAGGACCAAGGCATTCAGCCGATGATCTCGGTGTCGAGTCATGTGGACTTCATCATCAAGTTCACGCTGGCGTTCGGCGCGGTGTTCGAGTTGCCGCTCATCCTGACCATGCTGTCGAAGATGGGGATCGTCACCCCGAAGTTCCTCGCGAAGAACCGGAAGTACGCGATCCTCATCAATTTCATCATTGCCGCGGTCCTCACCCCGACACCCGACATCTTCAATCAGTCGCTGATGGCGGGGCCGCTCTGTCTCCTCTACGAGATCGGCATCATCTCGGCCCGCATTTTCGGCAAGCGCTCGCCCAAGGCGGTGCCCCAGGTGGCGGCGGATGTGCCGCCGAGCGAATCATGAGCCCGCTCGAGTTCACGTCGCTGGACCTGCCGGACCCCGTGCTCGCGGGGGTGCGCGACGCGGGCTTCGTCACCACCACCGCGATCCAGGAGGCGGCGCTGCCGCTGGCGCTGAAGGGCAAGGACGTGGCGGGCCAGTCGCAGACGGGCACGGGCAAGACCGCCGCCTTCCTCATCGCCGCGTTCACGCGCTGCCTGCGCGATCCCGCGCCGCCCAAGGCCGGTGCGACCGCGCCGCGCGTCTTGATCATCGCGCCCACGCGCGAGCTGGTGGTGCAGATCGAGGCCGACGCGCGCCTGCTCGGCAGCCACACCGGGCTCAAGATCCTCGCCGTCTACGGCGGCATCGACTACAACAAGCAGCGCGACGCGCTCCGCGACGGCTGCGACGTGCTCGTGGGGACGCCCGGCCGGCTCATCGACTATCTCAAGCAGCACATCTGGTCGCCCGCCAAGGTCGAGGTGCTCGTCATCGACGAGGCCGACCGTATGTTCGACATGGGCTTCATCGCCGACCTCCGGTTCATCCTGCGGCGGCTGCCCAAGCCCGAGCGGCGCCAGTCCTTTCTCTTCTCGGCCACGCTGTCATTCCGGGTCATGGAGCTGACGTGGGAGTTCATGAACAATCCCACCCAGATCACCATCACGCCCCAGCAGAAGACGGCGGAGAAGGCCGAGCAGCTCCTCTACCACGTGGGGCGCGAGGAGAAATTCAACCTGCTCCTGGGTCTCCTGCGCCGTGAAGGCGGGAGCCGCATCCTGATCTTCGCCAACACGCGCGAAGAAGCGCGGCGGCTCGAGGACCGCCTCGGGCGCAACGGCTGGCTCGCGCGCGCCCTCACCGGCGACGTGGACCAGAAGAAGCGGCTCAAGATCCTCGCCGACTTCAAGGAAGGGGAGCTGCCCATCCTGGTGGCCACCGACGTGGCCTCGCGCGGCCTCCACATCGAGGGCGTGAGCCACGTGGTGAACTGGGATCTGCCGCAGGATTCCGAGGACTACGTCCACCGGATCGGGCGCACCGCGCGCGCGGGCGCCGCGGGCAAGGCGCTCTCCCTGGTGGACGAGGCGGGAGCGCTGGCGCTCGAGCCCATCGAGAAGTTCATCGGTCAGAAGATCCCGGTGGAGTGGGCCGAAGACGACCTCTTCCTCCCCGAGATCAAGCCCACCAGCGAGGAGCGGCGCCGCTACGCCGAGGAGAAGCGCGCCCGCATGGCGGCGCGCGGCGGGCGGCCGGGCGATCGCCGCGGCGGAGGGGGTAGTGGACGGCACGGTGGGCGACCCGGCGGCGGGCGGCCCGGCGGTGGGCGTCACGGAGGCCCGCGCGGCCGCTGAGCCCCGCCGCTCGATGACACGTGCGGTGGATGTCACGCTGCCCGAGACCGAGCGGCGGTGGGCGGCTGCGCTCGCCGGGTCGTGGAGTGATTTCCTCTATCGCCCCGGGCCCGGCTTCGCGAGCCCGCTCGAGCCCGGTCTCTTCCGCGCCAGCTTCCTGATCGTGCCGGTGGGCGCAGTCGCCGTGCGCATCACGTCCCTGGTCGTCCCGGCGTTCGGCGGCGAGCTCTGCCGCCTGCGCCTCGAACCCGTGCCGACCCTGCCCCATGAGACCTTCGGCTCCTTCTTCGAGCCCAGCCGGCGCGGGCGCATCTGGGGCATGGGCGCCGATCGCCAGACGCCGGGCGCCTACGCGCCCGACGAGCAGGGCTGGTTCTACGAGGGCGCCGGCCTCGCCCCGCACCTCGGCGAGACCGCGCGGGTGCAGGTGCTGCGCGAGCACATCCGCGCCGGCGCGGGCGCGGGCGCCCACGGCTGGACCGCCGACCGGGGGCTCGTCTTCACGGGCGTGGCGGGCGGCGAGAGCCTGCTTCTCGCCCTGCCCGAGCGCGAGGAGCACGCGCTCTTCCTCCCCGCGGTGGGCTCGTACCGTCTCTTGCTAGATCCCGCTGCGCCCGCCACCCCGGGCGCGGGCGCGCGCGAGCTGTTGGGCTACGGCGACCACGAGGAGCCGTTCGAGCTCACCGTGGAGCTGTTGCCACTCTCGATATGATGCGACTCGACATGTCGGCATGGACCTGGGTCGTGCCCGCGCTGTCCCTGGCCCTTCTCGTGGTCGCTGTCGCGGTCGGCGTGGGTCCCGTCCTGGGGTTGCTCTGCGCCGCCGCGCTCATCGCGTCGGTCCTGGTGGCGGTCCACCACGCCGAGGTCGTGGCCCATCGAGTGGGCGAGCCCTTCGGCACGCTCGTGCTCGCGCTGAGCGTGACGGTGATCGAGGCCGCCCTGCTCCTGTCCGTGATGTTCGGCAGCGCGAGCTCCGACCCAGCCCTGGTGCGCGACACGATCTATGCGGTGGTGATGATCATCTGCAACGGAATCGTCGGGATCTGCATTCTCCTCGGGGGCCTGACGCATCACGAGCAGAGCTTCCGCGTCGAGGGAGCCGGCGCAGGGCTCGCGGCTCTGATGGTGCTATCGGCGCTCATCCTGGTCGTCCCGGTGTTCACGACGACCACGTCGGCGGGAACGCTGAGCGCATCGCAGCTCATCTTCGTGGCGGTGGCGTCGGGTGCGCTGTGGGTGATCTTCGTCTTCATCCAGACCGTGCGCCACCGAGACTACTTCCTGCCCCGAGCCGACGCGGAAGACCCCGACGTGCACGCGGGACCCCCGGCGGCCCGCGAGGCCTGGATGAGCTTCGTCCTGCTCCTCGCCTCGCTGGTGGCGGTGGTGGGGCTCGCCAAGAAGCTGTCGCCGGCCATCGAGCGCCTGCTCGAGCGCGCGGGGGCGCCGGACGCCGCGCTGGGCATCGTGATCGCGATCGTGGTCCTGATGCCGGAAGCCTGGGCCGCTCTCCGTGCCGCGCGCGCCAACCGCCTTCAGACCAGCATGAACCTGGCGATCGGCTCGGCGCTGGCCACCATCGGGCTCACCGTCCCGGTCGTCGTCGTGACGGCCATCGCCGCCGGGCTCCCGTTGACGCTCGGTCTCGCGCCCAAGGATATGATCATGCTGGCCTTGACCTTCCTGGTGATCACGGTGACGCTCGGCACCGGCCGCACGCACATGATGCAAGGCGCGGTGCACCTCGTCATCTTCGGGGCCTTCCTCTTCCTGACCTTCGTAGGCTAGCCGGCGAGGGGCGCGGTCATTCGATGATCTCGTCGGCCTGCGCGAGCACCTGCGGGGGGATCGTGAACCCCAGCGTCTTGGCGGTCCTCAAGTTCACCACGAGATCGAACTTGGTCGGCTGCTCGACCGGCAGGTCGGCCGGCTTGGCGCCCTTCAGGATCTTGTCGACGTAGGTGGCGGCGCGCCGGAACGTGTGGGTGAAGTCCACTCCATACGTCATCAGGCCCCCGAGCTTGGCGACTTCCTTGATGCCGTACACGGCGGGCAGGCGATGTCTCACCGCGAGCTCCGTGATGCGCCCCCGCTCGCGGAAGAACATCGGGCTGCTCACGACGACGAGCGCGCCGGCCCGCTCTCTGGTCGCGGCCGCGAATGCGGTGTCGAGGTCGCGCGGAGCCCGCGCCTCGACCACCTGAAGCTGGATCTGCAATGCCCGCGCCGCGGCTTCGAGCACTCGAAAGTTCGCCCGCTGGCTCGACAGAGTCGGATCGGTGAGCACCGCGACCCGGGAGAGCCGCGGTATCACCTCCTTCAGCATCTGGAACCGCTTGGCCTCGAGCTCGGGGCCGATGGACGACATGCCGGTGATGTTGCCCCCTGGCCTAGCGAGCGTCGCGACGAGGCCGCTGGTCACGGGGTCCGTGTGAAGCGCCATCACGATCGGGATCGTGGATGTGGCGCCCTTGGCTGCTTCAGGCGCGGGCGGGGCACCCGCCACGATGAGGTCCACTCGCGACCGGACCAGCTCGTCCGCGAGCGCCGGTAGCCGCTCGACCCGCTCTCCGGAGAACCGGCTCTCGACCACCAGATTTCGGCCCTCGACATAGCCGAGGTCGCGCATTCCCTGAAGGAACGCGCTCCAGAGATGCGCGGCTTCGGGACTGGTCCGCGAGTACGCGCTGAGAAGGCCGATCCGATACGTCGTTGCCGGCGTCTGCGCGTCGACGGTGACCGAAGTGATGAGGAGGACGAGGGTCAGGAGTATCGGAAGTGACCGCGCCACGCTAGAAGCGCCGCCGCCCGCCCATCGACTTCTTGCGCAGGCGCAGGCTCTTCGGCGTGATCTCGAGCAGCTCGTCGTCGCGGATCCACTCGAGGTTCTGCTCGAGGCTCATGAGACGGGGCGGGGTGAGGCGCACGCCCTCGTCCGCGGTGGACGAGCGCATGTTGGTCAGCTTCTTTTCCTTTGTGATGTTGACGTCCAGATCGTTCTCGCGGGCGTGCTCGCCCACGATCTGCCCCTCGTAGACCGCTTCGCCGGGGCCGATGAACATCACGCCGCGCGGCTGGAGATGGTCGATGGCGTACGACGTGGTCTTGCCCGCACGGTCGGAGACGAGGGCGCCGTTGGCGCGGTGGGGGATGTCGCCCTGCCACTCGGCGTAGCCGTCGAAGAGGTGGTTCAGGAGCCCGGTGCCGCGCGTGTCGGTGAGGAACTCGGACCGATACCCGATCAGGCCGCGCGAGGGGATGCGGTACTCGAGCCGGACGCGCCCGGTGCCGTGATTCACCATCTTGGCCATCTGGCCCTTGCGAGGGCCGAGCTTCTGGGTGACGGCGCCGATGAATTCCTCGGGAATGTCCACCACGAGGTGCTCCATGGGCTCGAGCGTCTGGCCGTTCACCGTCTTCGTGATGATCTGCGGCTTGCCCACTTCCATCTCGAAGCCCTCGCGCCGCATCATCTCGATGAGGATGGCGAGCTGGAGCTCGCCGCGGCCGGAGACGCGGAACGTGTCGGGCGAGTCCGTCTCCTCGACGCGGATGGCGACGTTGGTCCGCCGCTCCTTCCACAGGCGCTCGCGGAGCTGGGTGGAGGTGACGAAGCGCCCCTCCCTGCCCGAGAAGGGCGAGATGTTCGAGGAGTAGAGCATCGAGACGGTGGGCTCGTCGATGTGCATGACGGGGAGCGCCACCGGCTTTTCCGCGTCCGCGATGGTCTCGCCGATCTCCACGCTTTCGATGCCCGCCACCGCCACCAGCTCGCCCGCGGTGGCCTCGGGGACCTCCACGCGCTTGAGCCCCTCGTAGCCGTAGAGCACGGTCACCTTGCCGAACTCGACGCTCCCGTCGCGGTGCACCACCGCCACGCGGTCGGCCTGGCGGATGCGGCCGTTGACGATGCGCCCGATCACGAGGCGCCCCACGTAGTCGTCCCAGTCGAGCGAGGTCGCCCGGAGCTGGAGGCCGGCGCCCTCGTCGAACTGCGGTGGCGGGATCGTGGCCACCAGGGTCTCGAAGAGCGGCTGCAGGGTTTTTCCCTCTTCCTCCAGCGAGCGCTTGGCGATGCCCTTGCGCGCGTCGGTGTAGAGAACGGGGAACTCGAGCTGATCCTCGGTGGCGTCGAGGTCGATGAAGAGGTCGTACACCTCGTCCAGCACCTGGGCGGCGCGCGCGTCCTGCCGGTCGATCTTGTTGATGACCACCACGGGCGTGAGCTTGGCCTCGAGCGCTTTCTTCAACACGAAGCGCGTCTGGGGCAGGGGCCCTTCCGCCGCGTCCACGAGCAGCAGCACTCCGTCCACGAGGGTGAGCGTCCGCTCCACCTCGCCCCCGAAGTCGGCGTGGCCGGGCGTGTCCACGATGTTGATCTTCACGTCCTTGTAGTGGATGGACGTGTTCTTCGCCATGATCGTGATGCCCTTCTCGCGCTCGAGGTCGATCGAGTCCATGACCCGCTCGGCCACGTGCTCGTTGGCGCGGAAGATGCCCGACTGCCACAGCATGGCGTCCACGAGGGTGGTCTTGCCGTGGTCGACGTGCGCGATGATGGCGACGTTACGGATGTCCGGCCGCTGTTGACTCACCCGATCACTGTAGCACGGCCCGGCGCGGATGCCGCACTGCGGCAGAGGCTGGTAATGCCCATGCCCGGGAGGCATAATGACCCGTCTCGATGCCCATCCCGGTTGACAGGAGGTCTTCCGTGCGACTGAACGCCCTCGTGACGATCGCCTGCGCGCTCGTGCTCGCGGCCGGCCTGGCCGGGACGAGCCTGACCGCGCTCGCCCAGGCGCCCAAACCCGCCGAACCAGCGAAAGGATCGAAGCCCGTGAAGCAGACTGCCGTGATCACCATGGAGAAGGGCGGCGACATCGTCATCGAGTTCTATCCGGCGGACGCCCCCAAGACCGTCGAGAACTTCGTCAAGCTCGCCAACAAGGGCTTCTACAACGGGCTCACGTTCCACCGCCGGGAAGAGGGCTTCGTGATCCAGGGCGGCGACCCCAAGGGCAACGGCATGGGCGGTCCCGGCTACACCATTCCGGCGGAGTTCAACAAGCAGAAGCACGTGCGCGGCGCGGTGGCGATGGCGCGGACGCAGGATCCCAACTCCGCAGGCAGCCAGTTCTATATCTGCCTGGCCCCCGCGAATTTCCTCGACGGTCAGTACACCGTGTTCGGCATCGTCACCAAGGGCATGGACGTGGTGGACAAGGTGAAGGTCGGCGACAAGATGAAGACGGTGAAGATCGTCGAGGCCGCGCAGTAGCGATGGCCTGGTCGGTCCTCGTCAAGGGCGGCACGGTGGTGGACGGCACCGGCGCGCCGGGCGTCCGCGCGGACGTCGCCCTCGAGGGCGACCGCATCGCGGCCATCGGCCCCGATCTCGGCGGCGAGGCCGCTCGAACCATCGATGCGCGAAACCTGATCGTTGCGCCGGGCTTCATCGACATCCACTCGCACTCGGACCTCGTCTATCACACCTGCCCCTCCGCGGAGTCCAAGGTACGGCAGGGCGTGACCACCGAGGTGGTGGGGATGTGCGGCTTCTCGCCCGCGCCCATCGCCCCCGGCCGCACGGAGATGGTGCGCGACTGGATGGGCGGCATCGGGGAGAAGCCGGACGCCACCTGGCACACCTTCGCCGAGTATCTCGAGCATCTGCGGAGGCTGGGGCTCTCCGTGAACGTGGCCCAGTTCGTCGGCCACGGCGCGCTGCGCTTGGCCACCGCGGGCGCCGACGCGCGCCCGGTGACCCCGGACGAGCAGAAGCAGATGGAGCGCCTGCTCGACGAAGCCATGGACGCCGGCGCCTTCGGTTACTCCACCGGGCTCGTCTACGCGCCCAGCGTGTTCAGCAACACGGAGGAGCTGATCTCGCTCGCGAAGCAACTGGAAAAGAGGCGCGGGCTCTATTTCTCCCACATTCGAGGTGAAGCCGGGACGCTCGAGACCGCGCTGGACGAGGCCATCCGCATCGGCGAGACCGCCGGCGTCCCCGTGCAGGTCGCGCACGTGAAGGCGGCGGGGCGCGAGAATTGGGGCAAGATGGACCGCGCCCTCCGGATGTTCGACACCGCCCGCGCCCGCGGCGTGGATGTGACCGGCGACGTGTATCCCTATCCCGCGGGCAGCACCAAGATGGATAGCCTGCTCCCGGGCTGGATGCAGGACGGCGGCATTGCCAAGCTGCTCGAGCGGCTCGCCGACCCCAAGGCCCGCGAGCGCGCCATCAAGGACTGTCTGGTGGGCGGCGAGCGCTGGGGCTCGGCGTCGGGCTCGACCGGCTTCGACGAGATCCTGATCGCCAGCTGCTCCAAGCGCGAGCTCGAGGGCATCACGCTCGCCGAGCTGGCGCGGCGCACCGGCCGCGAGCCCGCCCACGCCATGATGGACCTCGTGCTCTCCGAGCACGCCACCGTGGCGATGATCTCGTTCTCCCAGAGCGAGGAGAACGTGGCCAACGCGACGGCCTACGCCCACTCCATGATCGGCTCGGACTCCCTGTCGCTCCATGCGGGGCCGGGCCCCCATCGCGGCATGCCGCATCCCCGGAGCTACGGAACCTTCCCGCGCGTGCTGGGCCGCTTCGTGCGCGAGCGGCAGCTCTTCTCCTGGGAGACGGCGGTGCAGAAGATGACGGGCATGCCCGCGGCCAAGCTCCGCCTCCAGAATCGCGGGCTCCTCCGCCCCGGCTTCGCGGCCGATCTGGCGCTGTTCGACCCCGCCACCGTGCAGGACGAGGCCACGTTCCCCGCGCCGCATCGGCATCCCACCGGCATCCCTTACGTCATCGTCAACGGCTGGGTGGTGGTGGACGGGCCGCGCTTCCACGCGGTGCCGGCGGGCCGGGTGCTGACCCCCTGACGGAAGCCGTACCCCCGCGTGACCGATCCCACGTATCTCTACCTGACCACGAAGGGGCGCGTGACCGGGCGGCCGCGCGAGATCGAGATCTGGTTCACGCGCTACGAGGGCCGCTACTACCTGGTGGCCGAGCATCGCGACAAGACGCAGTGGGTGCAGAACCTCCGCGTGAACTCGCACGTACAGGTGCGGGTGGGGGACGCGCACTTCCCCGCCCGAGCCAGGGTGGTGGACGCGCGTAAGGAACCCGGCCTGACGCGCGAGATCCGCGCGCGCTCGGAGAAGAAGTACGGCTGGGGTGACGGCCTCGTGGTGGAGCTCGAGCCGGCCGGCCCCGCGCACGAACATCACGACAGGGAGACTGCGCGATGACCCGCCGCCTCGTCCTGACCCTCGCCCTCCTCTTGGTAATGGCCGCCGGCCTCAAGCCGGGCCCGACGCTCGCCCAGGCTTCCGTCATTCTCTCCACCACCACGAGCACCCAGGATTCCGGCCTGCTCGACGTGCTGGTGCCCATGTTCGAGAAGAAGTCGGGGCTCACGGTCAAGACCATCTCGGTGGGCACCGGCCAGGCCCTCGCGCTGGCCGCGCGCGGCGAGGCGGACGTGACGCTGGCGCACGCGCCCGCGCTGGAGAAGAAGTACGTCGAAGAGGGCAAGATGCAGAATCGCCGCGTGGTCATGTACAACGACTTCGTCATCGTGGGGCCCGAGGACGATCCCGCGAAGGTGAAGGGCCTGCCCGCCGCGGGGAAGGCGCTCAAGCGCATCGCGGCGGCGCAGGCGCGCTTCGTCTCGCGCGGCGACAAGTCGGGCACGCACATCCTGGAGCTGGGACTCTGGAAGCAGGCGGGGCTCGAGCCCAAGGGAGCCTGGTACATCGAGTCCGGGCAGGGCATGGGCGCGACGCTCGGCATCGCCAATGACCGGCGGGCCTACACGATCAGCGATCGCGGCACCTGGCTCGCGTTCCAGAAGCGCGTGAGCCTGCCCATCATGGTGGAAAGGGACCGGCCGTTGCTGAACATCTACTCGGTGATGGAGGTCAATCCCGCCAATGGCCCGCGCGTGAACGCCGCCGGCGGCAAGGCGTTCGCCGAGTTCATGCTCTCGCCCGAGGTGCAGGCCCTGATCCGGACGTTTGGGGTGGACAAGTACGGCCAGGCCCTCTTCGTCCCCATCGCGGGGAAGAAGGACGAGGACTTCTAGCCCTCGCGCGGGGGCCGCGGCATGGGGCTCATCGCCGAGGGCATTCTCCACGCATTCCGGCTGCTGCTGAGCGGCGACCCCGAGGTCTGGCAGATCACGTTCTTGTCACTGCAGATCTCGGGCGCGGCGACGCTGCTCTCGCTCGCGATCGGCATCCCCGCCGGCACCGCGCTGGCGCTTTCGCGCTTCCCGGGGCGCGGCCTCGTGGTGAGCCTGGTGAACACCGGGATGGGCCTGCCGCCGGTGGTGGTGGGTCTCTTCGTGACGATTCTACTGTGGCGGAACGGCGTGCTGGGCGCGCTCGAGCTTCTCTACACGCCCACCGCGATGGTGCTGGCCCAGCTCGTGATCGCCGCCCCCATCGTCACCGGCCTCACGATGGCCGCGGTGCAGCAAGTCCCGGAACGCTTTCGGCTGCAAGTGCTGGCGCTCGGCGCCTCGCGCACGCAAATGACCTGGGTGCTGGTGAAGGAGGCGCGGCTGCCCCTCCTCGCCGCCATGATGGCGGGCTTCGGGGGCGTGATCTCCGAGGTCGGCGCCTCGATGATGGTAGGCGGCAACCTCAAGGGCTCCACGCGCGTGCTGACGACGGCGACGGTGCTCGAGACCAGCAAGGGGAACTTCGACATCGCGATCGCCCTGTCGGTCATCCTGCTCGCGATCACCTTCCTGGTGAACTGGGCGCTGACTGCGATCCAGCAGCGGCGTTGACGCCGTGGGAATTCTAGCGGCGGCGCGGCGTCTTGGCCCGGCCGCGGGCGCGGGGCCGGCCCCGCGAAGCGATCTCGTCGCGGGTGGGGCCCGTGGGGCCGAGCGCCTCGTCGATGCGGTCCCGGAGGGCGCGGAGCCGCTCGAGCAGCAGCAGGCCGGCCGGCGTGAGCGTGGTGCCCCGCGCTGCCCCCTTGCCCGGCCGGGTGAGGAGGAGCGGGGCGCCTAGCACCGCTTCGGCGCGCCGCAGATAGCCCCAGGCGTGGCGATAGGACCAGCCGATCTCGCGCACCGCCTCGGCGAGGGAGCCCGAGCGGGCGATGCCTTCGAGGAGATGCAGGCCGCCGTCCCCGATCATGAAGCGGCCGCCGTGCTCCAGCCAGATCTTGGTCTTGGGCTGGGCGGCCAGTATGCTCTCGTGAGCCGATTGAAGGGCCCCGACGCCCTCGGTAGCATTTCGTCGCATACCGTTACCGTAACACGGGGCGTCTCGTCACTCCTGGAGGCTCAGATGAAGCTCAGCGCGCGCAACGTGCTGCCCGGCAAGGTCGTGCTGGTGACCAAGGGGGCCACCACCGCCCACGTGAAGATCGATCTCGGAGGGGGGAGGATCGTCACCGCCTCCATCACCAATGAGGCGGTGCGGGAGCTCGGGCTCAAGAAGGGGGACCAGGCCTACGCCGTGATCAAGGCCTCCGACGTCATGGTCGCCAAGGAGTGATGCGGCTGGTCCGCCTCCGCGCCGCCGGCCTCGTCGCGCTGCCGCTCGCCCTGGTCGTGGCGGGCGTGCTTGCGGCCCCAGCGCCGCGCGGCGCTGCCGCGGCGGACAAGCGCGTGGTCACCGACTCGACGGGGCGGCGGGTCGAAATCCCCGCGCGCGTCGAGCGCGTGTTCGCCGCGGGGGGCCCGGCCAGCGTCCTGATCTACGCGCTGGCCCCCGACAAGCTGGTGGGCTGGAACCGCGCGCCCAGCGGCGAGGAGCGCGCGTTCCTGCCGGAGCGCGCGGCCGCGCTGCCTGCGCTGGGCCGGCTCACCGGGCGCGGCAACACCGCCAACGTCGAGGTGGTGCTCGCGGCCAGGCCGGACATCATCGTCGACTACGGCACTCTCGGCCCCACCTACGCGTCGCTCGCCGACCAGGTGCAGCAGCAAACCGGGGTACCGTACCTGCTCTACGACGGAAGCCTCGCCGCCGTGCGCACGGTCAGTGAAGCGCTGGGCGAAGTGCTCGATGCGCGCGGCCCCGGGCGCGACCTTGCCCGCTACGCGGAGCGCACGCTCGGCGAGGTGGACCGCCGCGTCGCGCGCGTGCCCGCGGACCAGCGGCCCCGCGTGTATTACGCACGCGGCCCGAAGGGGCTCGAGACGGCAGCGCCCGGTTCGATCAACGTCGAGAGCCTCGATCGCATGGGCGTGCGCAACGTCGCGGGCGACGACGCGGGCCGCGCCCATCTCGGCTCGGTCTCGGTGGAGCAGGTGCTCGCGTGGAATCCGGACGTGGTCGTCACCATCGACCCGGGCTTCGCCGCCTCCGTACGCGGCGACCGCCTCTGGCGCGAGGTCAAGGCGGTGAAGGAAGGCCGGATCTATCTCGCGCCGCTGCTGCCGTTCCCTTGGGTGGACTCCCCGCCGTCGGTGAACCGGTTGATCGGCCTCTGGTGGCTGGGTCGCGCGCTCTATCCGTCGGCATTCCCCGAGGACCTGCGCGCGGAGGCGCGGGCATACTACACGCTCGCTTATCACCGGGCGCCCGACGAGCGGCAGCTCGACGCCCTCCTGGGAGCACCCCGGCGGAGCATCCCCTGAGCGACGCCGGCCAGCCGGGCGGGCCCACGCGGCGCGCGGCCGCCCTCGGCATCCTCGTCGCCACGGGGCTGCTCGTTGGGCTGACCTTCGTCTCCTTCTCGGTAGGCCGCTTTCCGGTGGGCCCCACGGCGCTGGTGCGGCTGCTCGCGGCCAAGGTTACCGGGGCGCCCTCCGACTTGCCGCCCGCGGTGGAAACCGTGGTTTTCCGTATCCGCGGCCCGCGCGTGCTCGCCGCGCTCGCCATCGGCGCGGCGCTGGCCGCCGCCGGCGCGGCCTATCAGGGTCTCTTCCGCAACCCGCTGATCTCGCCCGACATCCTGGGCGTCTCCGCCGGCGCGGCGTTCGGGGCGGTGCTCGGCATCTATCTGTCGCTCAACGTGGTGGCCATCCAGGCCCTCGCCTTTGCGGTCGGGCTCGCGGCGGTGGCCGCGGTCTATCTCGTGAGCGCGTTCCTGCGGCGTCACGACCCGCTGCTGACCCTCGTGCTCGCGGGCGTGCTGATCGGCACCCTCCTCGGCTCCTGCGTCTCGCTGGTGAAGTACCTGGCCGATCCCTACAATCAGCTTCCCGCGATCACGTTCTGGCTGCTCGGCAGCCTCGCCGGCCTCACCGTGCGTGATCTCCTGGCGACGCTTCCCGCCGTCGCCGCGGGCCTCGTGCCCCTCTATCTTCTCCGCTGGCGCATGAACGTGATGACGCTGCCCGACGAGGAGGCGCGCGCGCTCGGCGTCGATACTGGGCGCATGCGCCTCATCGTGATCGCCGCGGCCACCCTCATGACGGCAGCCGTGGTCTCGGTGAGCGGTGTCATCGGCTGGATCGGCCTCCTCGTGCCCCACGCGGCGCGGCTCCTCGTGGGGCCGGACTTCGGCCGGCTCCTCCCCGCCGCGATGCTGCTGGGCGGGGGCTATCTCCTCGCCGTGGACACCCTCGGGCGCACCATGGCGGCCATCGAGGTGCCGCCCGGCGTGCTCACCGCATTCGTGGGCGTGCCGGTGTTCGTGTGGCTGCTCGCAGTGTCGCGCCGGGGCTGGCAGTAGCGATGCGGCTCGCCGTCGAGAATCTCGCCTTCGGCTACCCGGGCAAGCCGGTGGGTGAGGGCGTGAGCTTCACGGTGAAGCCGGGCGAGGTCCTGTGCCTGCTGGGGCCCAACGGCGGAGGCAAGACCACGCTGTTCAAGACCGTGCTGAGCCTGCTCGCCCCGCGCGCCGGCAGCGTGAGGGTGGACGGCGAATCAGTGGCGGGCTGGGGCCGTCCCCGTCTGGCGCGGACCTTCGGCTATGTGCCCCAGGCCCAGCTCACGGGCTTTCCCTTCACGGTGCGCGAGGTCGTGCTCATGGGGCGCACCGCGCACATCGGCCCCTTCGCGGTGCCGTCGCGCGCGGACCACGAAGCCGCCGCCGCGGCGCTGGCGACGCTCGGCGTCGCGCATCTCGCCGACCGCGAATACACGCAGATCAGCGGGGGCGAGCGTCAGTTGAGCCTGATCGCGCGCGCCCTCGCCCAGGACCCGCGCGTGCTCGTGATGGACGAGCCCACCGCGAGCCTGGACTTCGGCAATCAGGTGCGCGTGCTGACGCACGTGGAGACCCTGGCCGGACGCGGAATCGCCATCATCTTCTCCACCCACGATCCCGACCAGGCGTTTCTCTGCGCGCACCGCGTGGCGCTCCTGAGCCAGGGGCGCCTGGTCGCCCTCGGCACGCCGGAGGCGGTGATCACCCCGGAGCGCCTCGGCGCCATCTACGGCGTCAGCGTGGCGATCGCGCAGGTCGAGGGGCCCGCGGGCGGCCGCACGCGGGTCTGCGTGCCGTCGCTCGCCCGCCCGGTGGCATACTGATGGCGGCCATGAGCCCGGAGCTCGTGTCGGCCCTCTTCCTATCGGTACAGGTTGCGCTGTCGGCCACTCTCCTGAACGCGCTGCTCGGCATCCCCATTGCGTACGTGCTGGCGCGGCGCCGTTTCTGGGGCCACGGGCTCCTCGATCTCCTCGTGACGCTGCCGCTCGTGCTTCCGCCCACCGTCACCGGCTACTACCTGATCGTGCTGCTCGGCCGGCGCGGCGTGCTCGGCCAGCCGATCTACGAGGCGACGGGCTGGTCCATCGCCTTCACGTGGTACGCCGCGGTGGTCGCCGCCACCGTGATGGCGCTGCCCCTGCTCGTGCGCACCGCGCGCGCGGCCATCGAGTCGGTGGACCGTGACCTCGAGCGTGCGGCGTGGACGCTCGGCCACTCCGAGTGGCGCACCGCCCTCGAGGTGACGCTGCCTCTGGCGCGGAACGGCCTCGTGGCCGGGCTCGTGCTCGCGTTCGCCCGCGCCCTCGGCGAATTCGGCGCGACGCTCATGCTCGCGGGCAACATCCCCGGCAAGACCACCACCGCCCCGCTCGCGATCTACACCGCGGTGCAGACGGGCGAGCGCGGCGAGGCCCTGCTCCTGGTGGGGCTCCTCACCGCGCTCTCCTGCGTGGTGCTCATCGCCGCCGGCCGGCTGGGTCCGCGCGCGGTATGACGGCGGTCCTGACGCCCCGCCTCCAGGTGCGGCTGCGGAAGCGCCTGCCCAAGTTCGATCTCGACGTCGAGTGGCGCGCGGGCGACGGCGTCGCCGTGCTGTTCGGCCCCTCGGGCGCGGGCAAGACGGTGACGCTCCAGTGCCTGGCGGGCCTCATGCGGCCCGACGCGGGCCGCGTCGTCGTGGACGGACGCGTGCTCTTCGACGCCGACGCCGGCGTGAGCGTGCCGCCGCAGCAGCGGCGCGTGGGCTATGTCTTCCAGGGATACGCGCTGTTCCCGCATCTGACCGTGGCAGGCAATGTCGGCTTCGGGCTCCGCCACCGGCCGCGGGCCGCGCGGCAGCGCCGCACCGAGGAAGTCCTGACCCGGCTCGGCATCGCCGATCTCGCCGACCGGTATCCGGGCGCCCTCTCGGGGGGCCAGCGCCAGCGCGTCGCGCTCGGGCGCGCGCTCGCTCCCGATCCCGCCCTGCTGCTGCTCGACGAGCCGCTGTCGGCGCTGGACCTGCCGCTCCGGCGGGCGCTGCGCGACGAGCTCCGGACCATTCTCGCCGCGTGGGGCACGGCGGCGGTGGTGGTCACCCACGACTTCACCGAGGCGTACCGCCTGGGGGACCGCGTCGTGGTGTACGAGGACGGGCGCGTGATCCAGGAGGCGCCGCGCGCCGAGCTCCTGTGGCAGCCGGCGTCCCGCGCGGTGGCGCGCGTCATGGGCTTGAGCAATGTCCTGCAGGGCACCGTGCTCAAGGCCTCGCCCGATCGCATCCAGTTCCGCTGGCGCGGGCAGACGCTCGAGGCGGTGAACTCGCCGAGCCGCTCGTACCTGCCGCCGCCCGACAGCCCGCTGGGCTTCTTCGTGCGGCCCGAGTACGTGCGCCTCATCCGGAAGGACCGCGGCGCGGACGATCCCACGCATCACATGAACGTGATGATGGGCCGCGTGGTGCGCGAGATCGACTTCGGCACGACGTGGACCCTGCAGATCCGTCTCGACGAGCCGGGCGAGCCGGCCCAGGGCGATTTCGACCTCGAAGTGGAAGTGCCGCGGCTGGTCTACGAGATCCTCGAGATCGAGCGCGACCGGCGCTGGCGCTTCTCGATTCACCGCGGGTCCATCCACGTTCTGCCCTCATCATGACCGACGTGTCGAGCCGGCCCGTCGTCGAGCCCGTCGTCGAAGTGCGCGGCTTGCGCGTGGCCCACGAGGGGCAGGCCGTGCTGGACGTCCCCGCGCTTGCGGTGCGCGAGGGTGAGACGCTGGGCGTGATGGGGCCGAACGGGGCGGGCAAGTCCACGCTGCTCCGCGTGCTGAGCCTGCTCCAGTCCCCCGACGCGGGGACGGTGCGCTTCCGCGGGGAGGCGATCACCGCGGCGCACGGGCTCGCCGTGCGCCGGCGCATGGCGAGCGTGTTCCAGGACCCGTTGCTGGCCGATACCTCCGTCTTCGACAACGTGGCCATGGGCCTTCGGTTCCGAGGCGTGCCGCGCGCGGCCGAACGCGGCCGCGTCCTCGCCTGGCTCGAGCGCTTCGGGGTGGCCGCCCTTGCCGCGCGGCGGGCCCGGACGCTCTCGGGCGGCGAGGGGCAGCGTGTCGCCCTGGCGCGCGCCCTCGTGCTCGAGCCGGAGCTGCTGCTGCTCGACGAGCCGTTCTCGGCCCTCGATCAGCCCACGCGGGAGGCCCTCATCCAAGACCTCCGCGGCGTGCTCCGCGCCGATCGTGTCACCACCGTGCTCGTCACCCACCACCGCGGCGAAGCGCTGGCCCTGGGCGACCGGCTGGCGGTGCTGATCGGCGGCCGGATCCTGCAGATCGGCCCCGCGGGCGAGGTGTTCCGGGCTCCCGCCCTCGAGTCGGTGGCGCGCTTCGTGGGGCTCGAGACCATCCTCGATGCACGCGTGGTGGAGGCGGGCCGCAGCGGGGCGGTGGTGGAGGCGGCCGGCCGTCGGCTGCTGGTGGCAGCGCCCGCCGCGGCGGGTGAGCACGTGCTGCTCGCGCTGCGCCCGGAGGACCTGCATCTCGCGCGGCCGGACACGGCGCCCGCCGACCGGAACTGCCTCGCCGGGCGCGTCACCCACGTGATTCCCGCGCCCCTGCACGTGCGCGTGGTCATCGACTGCGGGGTGCCGGTGATCGCCGTCGTCACGCACCGCACGGCGATGGAGCTGGCGCTCGCGCCCGAGATGCCGGTGGTGGTGTCCTTCGCGACCGAGGCGCCGCATGTCTTGCGCGCCGGGGGCGCGCCCGCGCGCGGCGCGGCGAGCCTTGACACCGCCACGCGCGCGGGGGTATAAGCCGGGTTAGAAGCAGGCTCCGCACCACTCGGCCCGCAAGGAATAGCGAGGCGGAGGGAGGCCCGATGGGTGAGCCCGAAGAGTTGATAGTCCCCGCAGTAATGATCGTGCTGATCTCGTGCGGCACCCCGCCTCGTAGCACTCGCGATGTCCACGCCGTTTCTCCTGCCTGGGAGGTTTTCCATGCCTGATCCGGAACCGTTGATCGAGCGGCTCGCCGCCGACAATCACGAATTCCGCGCCCTCCGCGAAGAGCACCGGAAGTACGAGGAAGAGCTGGTCACCCTCAATGGCCGCGGCTTCCTCTCGGCCGAACAGCACTGGCGGGTCAGCGAGCTCAAGAAGCTCAAGCTGATCGCGAAGGACCGCATGGAGGCGATGGTCCGGCAGGCCCGCGCCTCCGCGCACGCCTGACCGCGCTCCAGGCGTTCGTCGGCTCACATGGGTTCCTCACGGGGGAGCGCGGGCTTCCGCGGCCTCTCCCACCTCACCCCCGCGGGGGACGCGCGGATGGTGGACGTTTCCGCCAAGGCGGAAACGTCCCGTGAGGCGATCGCCCGCGCGACCCTGAAGGTCAAGCCCGCGACGCTGGCGGCGGTGCGCGCGGGCCAGATGGCCAAGGGCGACGTGCTCGGCGTCGCCCGCACCGCGGGCATCCTGGCCGCCAAGCGCACGCCCGATCTCATCCCCCTCTGCCACCCTCTCCGCATCACCGGCGTCGACGTGACCTTCGCGCTCGACTCCCGCGCCTCGACCATCACGGTGGAGGCCCGCGTGCGCACCGTGGACAAGACCGGGGTGGAGATGGAAGCCCTCACCGCGGCGGCGGTGGCGAGCCTCACCGTCTACGACATGGTGAAGGCGGTGGATCGCGCCGTCACCATCACCAATCTGCGCCTCATCGAGAAATCCGGCGGCAAATCGGGTCTCTGGAAGAGGGCCTGACCGTGCGGACCGCCGTCATCCACTCCGACGAATGGCGGCGCTTCGACTACGGCCCCGAGCATCCGCTCCGCATGGAGCGCCTCGGGCTGACCTGGCGGCTCATGGACGCCTACGGCCTCACTGCGCTCCCGAACGCCAAGGTGGTGGCCCCGGAGCCGGCGGGCATCGACGCCATCGCGCGCTTTCATACGCGGGAGTACATCGACATCCTACGCGCAGTCAGCGCCGGCGACTGGGTGCCGCACGCGGTGCGCTACGGGCTCGGCCCCGGTGACAACCCCATCTTTCCCGGGCTCTGGGAGGCCGCGCAGCTCGCGGCGGGCGGCTCCATCGTCGCCGCCCGGCTCGTGGCCGAGGGGGAAGTGGATCGCGCGTTCCACTTCGCGGGGGGCCTGCATCACGCCATGCCGGACCGCGCCTCCGGCTTTTGCTACGTCAACGACGCCGTGCTCGCCATCATGACGCTGCGCGAGCGGGGGCTCAAGGTCGCCTACGTGGACATCGACGCCCACCACGGCGACGGTGTCCAATTTGCCTTCTACGACGACCCCACCGTGCTGACGATCTCCACCCACGAGCGCGGCGACCGGCTCTTCCCCGGCTCGGGCTTCGTGGACGAGATGGGCGAGGGCGCCGGCGTCGGCTATTCCGTGAACCTGCCCCTCCAGCCCTTCACGGATGATGCGGTGTACGAGCCGGCCTTCGAAGCGGTGGTGCCCCCGCTGCTGCGCGCCTTCCGTCCGGACGCGCTCGTGATCCAGCTCGGAATCGACGCCCACCGCACCGATCCCCTCACGCACCTGGCGCTGAGCATTCAGGGCTTTCTCCGCTCGGTCCGCCGGCTCCTGGAATTCGCGCCACGCGTGGTGGCATTGGGGGGAGGCGGCTACGACATCGCCAATGTCGCTCGCGCATGGACGGGGTCCTGGGCGGCCATCAACGACATGACTCTGCCCGAGCCCATCCCGGCCGTGCTGCACGCCGACCTGCACGCGCTGGGCCTGGAGTCGATGACGCTGTCGGACCCGCCCGCCGAGCTCGATGCCGACACGCGCCGCTGGGCGGTCGAGTTCGCGGCGCGTCAGGTCCGCAGCATTCGCGAAGAGATCTTCCCGGTTCACGGGCTCTAAACGCGTCTCGTTTTCGCCCCCGCCCCCCGCCGCCTCCGATTTCGGGGGCCCCTGACGAATCCTGCAGGATCCCGGATGGGGCAGATCGTGCAAATATTTGATAAGAAAGGACCAAATCGTGGCTTGGGAGTTGCTTATTCAGGGGGTGGGAGGACGTACCTTCTTCATGGCCAGCGAAGAGCCGATTCGGGGCAAGCGCATCCTCGTGGTGGAGGATGAGCCGATCATTGCCGGTCTGATCGGGGACATGCTCATGGCGGATGGCCATGACGTCGACACCGTCAGTACCGGGCGGGCGGCGCTCGAGAAGCTCACCACCGGGGCCTACGACCTGATCGTGAGCGACTTGCGGATGCCCGTCCTGGACGGCAAGGGCCTCTACCGTGAGCTCGAGAGGCGCAATCCCGCGATGGTCCAGCGCATCGTCTACGTGACGGGGAGCGCCCTCGATCCCGGCAACGAGGCGTTTCTGACCGAAACGCGGGTGCCCTGGATCGCCAAGCCCTTCACGATCGCCGATCTCCACAAGCTCACCCAGGGCGTGCTCCGCAGGCGTTAGCCACTCCGTAGGCTCCGAAATTCAATGTGTTAGAGTGTCGCCATGCGCGGCGCTCTCATCACCGTCGAGGGAGTCGAGGGCTCCGGAAAGAGCACGCAGTGCCGCCGCCTCGCCGCGCGCCTGCGCAGCCGGGCTCTCGAGGTGGTGGAGACCAGCGAACCCGACGGCACCCCGCTCGGCCAGGCCGTTCGCGGTCTCTTCGAGCTTGAGCCGCGACCGAGCCCGCTCACCCAGGCCTTTCTCTTTTTCGCCGCCCGTCAGGAGCATGTGACGCGGGTGATACAGCCTGCGCTGGCGCGGGGGGCCGTCGTGGTCTCCGACCGCTATACCGACGCCACGCTGGCCTATCAGGGCCACGGCCAGGGGCTCGATCTCCAGACCATTCACGAGCTGAACGCGCTGGCCACCGGCGGGCTCCTGCCCGATCTCACGCTGCTGCTTGACCTGGATCCCGGCGTGGGCGTGCGGCGCATCGCGGGCCGGCCCCTGGACGCCTTCGAGAGAATGGACCAGGCGTTCCACCACCGCGTGCGCGAGGGCTATCTCGAGCTCGCGCGCGCCGACAAGCGCCGTGTGCTCGTGTTCGATGCCGCGCGCGAGCCCGATCTCGTGCACGCGGACATCGCGCGCGCGGTGGACGAGTTCCTCGGCCGCCGGGGAGCGTCCCGTGGCGCCTGAGGCGGACGTCTTCGCCGCGCTCGCGGGGCAGCCGCAGGCGGCGGAGCTCCTTCGCCATGCCGTGGCGAGCGACCACGTGGCGCACGCCTATGCCTTCGTGGGCCCCGCCGGCTCCGGGCGCAAGGCCGCCGCACAGGCGTTCGCCGCAGCCCTCGTGAGCCACGGCGGCGCCTCGGCCTCGCGCGCGGCCGATCGCATCGCCCGCGGCGTGCACCCCGACGTCCACCTGATCCAGCCGACACCACCCGAGTCCAATCCCAAGGGCGCGCTCGCCATCCGCGTGGACAGCATCCGCGAGCTCGAGCGCGTGGCCGCGCTCCGGCCCGCCGAGTCCCCGGTGAAGGTGTTCATCGTGGACGAGGCGGACACGATGACGCTGGCGACGCCGCAGGCCTTCCTCAAGACGCTCGAGGAGCCACCCGCGCGCACCGTGATCATCCTGATCCTGGCCCAGCTCCGAGCGCTTCCCGCGACGGTACTTTCGCGCTGCCAGGTCGTGCGCTTCCTGCCCGCCACACCCGAGGGCGCGCTCGCCTTGCTCCCCGACGGACGCGGCGAGGCACGGGCGGCCGCTCTCGCGCTCCTCACCAAGGTCGAGGCGGAGGGCGGCGCCGCGGTGCTGGCCGGCGGCGAGGCCCTGGGGCGCGATCGCGAGGCCGCCGAGGCGGTACTGGAGACGTGCTGGCTCTGGTACCGCGACCTCCTGGCCGCGCACGCGGATCCAAGCGCCCGGCTGGTTTTCGCGGAGCGGGCGGGCGAGCTGCGGGCGCGGGCCGCCGCGCTCTCCCTGGACGCCATCCTGGGCGGGCTCCGCGCTTGCCGCGAGGCCACCCACGCCATTGCCGGCAACGTCTCGCCGCGGCTCACCGTGGAAGTGCTCCTGAGCCAGCTCCCGGGGAAGGCGGCATAATGAGACAGCGAAGGTTGACGACAAACGGGTGGGGGAGTCTGGGGAAGGAGCGGCCGCCGCTCCCCCCCAGCATGATCCAATGATGGAAGAGACCGCAGCGCAGACCACGGATGAACGCGCGCAGTACCTGATCGGCGTGCGCCTCCGCGAGCCGCTGATGGCCGAAGACTACCTCACGACTGAGACCGATCTCCACGTGGGGGATTTCTGCGTGGTCGAAACGGGGGGCGGCACGGCGGTGGGCGAGGTGCGCCGGCCGCGCCGGCCCCTGCCGGAGTTCAAGAAGGACCGGCTCTATCGTCGGGTCATCCGCCGCGCGAGCCACGACGAGGCCGAGGACTGGCGCGGGCGGCGGCAGCGCGAGCTGCGCGGGGTGGAGACGAGCCAGCGCCTCGCCCACAACCGGGGCCTGCGCATCAAGATCGTGGACGTGGCCATCGAGATGGGCAGCCGCCGCGTCACGGTGGCGTTCAACTCGGAGGACCGGGTGGACTTCCGCGATCTCGTCCGGGACCTCGCCCACGAGTTCCACGCCCGCATCGAGATGAAGCAGATCGGCGCGCGCGACACCACCAAGCTGATGGACGGCATCGGGCCGTGCGGCCGGCAGCTCTGCTGCTCCTCGCATCTGAAGAAGTTCGACCCGATCTCGGTGAAGATGGCCAAGGCGCAGGACATGCCGCTGACCGACAGCCGCCTGCTCGGCAATTGCGGACGGCTCAAGTGCTGCCTCCTCTACGAGTTCTCCACCTACGAAGAGCTGCGCCGGCGTCTCCCGAAGGTCGGGACGCCCTGCCAGGCGGAGTGCGGCGGCTCCGGCTGCATGACGGGCCGGATCAAGTCGCTGCGCGTGCTCAAGCAGGCGGTGCTGGTGGGCTTTCAGGACGGCACGGAGGCCGAGGTGCCGCTGGAGCAGGTCACGTGGGAGGGCCGGCCGCACATCAAGCCGGAGTGACCGGCGGCCATTCGGCGTCATGAGCCAGGGCGTGTTCTACCTCACTACCCCGATCTACTATCCGAACGCGGCGCCCCACCTCGGCAGCGCGGGCACCACCATGATGGCGGACGCGATGTGCCGCTATCACCGGCTGCGCGGCGACCGCGTGTGGCTCCTCACCGGCACCGACGAGCACGGCGACAAGATGGCGCAGGTGGCGGCGAAGGAAGGTATAACGCCACAGGTGCTTGTCGACCGCATGGCCGCCCTCTACAAGGAAGAGTGGCGACGGCTCGACATCACGAACGACGACTTCATCCGGACCACCGAACCGCGGCACAAGCAGGTGGTCCAGCAGATCCTCCAGCGACTCTGGGACAAGGGCGAGATCTATCTCGGGGAGTACTCCGGCCAGTACTGCTTCGGCTGCGAGCGCTTCTATACCGAGAAGGAGATCGTGGACGGGCGGTGCCCCGACCACCAGATCCCGCTGACCTTCATCAAGGAGGACAACTACCTCTTCCGGATGTCGAAGTACCAGGATCGCCTCGTGAAGCACCTCGAGGCGAATCCCGACTTCATCCAGCCCGAGCGCTACCGCAACGAGGTGCTGGGGTTCCTGCGTGAGCCGCTGCAGGATCTCTCGATCAGCCGGCCGAAGGCGCGCCTGGCGTGGGGCATCCCGCTGCCCTTCGACGACCAGCACGTCACCTACGTCTGGTTCGACGCCCTCATCAACTACGTCTCCGCGCTGGGCTATCCGGACGACGAGAAGTACAAGACCTTCTGGCCTCACGCCATCCATCTGATCGGCAAGGACATCGTGAAGGCGCACGGCGTGTACTGGCCCACCATGCTGTGGGCGGCGGAGATCCCCCTCTACCAGGGCCTCCGCGTGCACGGCTACTGGTCGGTCGAGGGCCGCAAGATGTCCAAATCCCTCGGCAATGTCGTGGGGGCGTGGACGCTTTCGCAGAAGTACGGCAGCGAGGTCATCCGCTACTTCGTGCTTCGTGAGATGCACTTCGGCCTCGACGCCGACTTCAGTGAGGAGGCGGTGGTGGGCCGCCTCAACGCCGATCTCGCCAACGACCTCGGCAATCTCGTGAGCCGCGCCACGACGGTGCTGGTGAACTATGGCGGTGGATCGGTGCCCGCGCCGGGCGCCGAAGGGCCCGAGGAAGCTGTCCTGCGCGAGACTTGGCGGCGCACCCTGGCCGAGGTGGCGAGCGCGATGGACGAGTTCGCCTTCTATCGGGCGATGGAGGCGATCTGGCAGTTCATCGGCGGCGTGAACCGCTACGTCGACGCCCAGGCGCCGTGGACGCTGGCCAAGGATCCGGCCAAATCCGAGCGCCTGCGCACCGTGCTGTGGACGCTGGGCGAGTCGCTGCGCGTGATCGGGGTGCTCCTCGACCCGTTCCTGCCCGAGGCGGCCGGGAAGATCCGCGGCGCGATCGGCGCGCCGGCGCCGAGTCTGGCCGCGGCGGCCTGGGGCGGACTCGCCGAAGGCGCGCGCGTGCAGAAGCTCTCCGGCCTCTTTCCGAGGGTGGACACGAAGGCGCCCCTCACCCAACCCCAGGCGGGAGGGAGCAAAGGCTCGTCCCTCTCGCCTCCGAGGAGAGGGCAGGGGGAGGGGAAGATCTCGCTCGCCGACTTCCAGAAGGTGGATCTCCGGGTCGCCGAGGTGCTCGCGGCGGAGCGGGTCCCGAAGTCCAAGAAGCTACTCAAGCTCACCGTGAAGGTCGGCGACGAGCCGCGCACGCTCGTGGCGGGCATCGCCGAGTTTTATGCGCCGGATGCGCTCGTTGGTCGCAAGATTGTCGTGGTGGCGAATCTCGAGCCCGCCACGCTGATGGGCATCGAGTCCAATGGGATGGTCCTCGCGGGCTCGAGCGACGCCGCGCTCGCGCTGATCGCGCTGGACCGGGATCTTCCGCCGGGCGCCAAGGTCAAGTAGGTGTCGGGCGTCCTCGGGGAGACGGTTCGCCTCCTCGCCACGGATCTCTACCTCTTTACCCTGCTCGTGCTCACGGTGTGGCTGCCCGGCCACGTCGCCCTGAACTATCTCGAGTTCTTCGGCCCCGCCACCGATCCCACCTTCCAGTCGCTGCGCCTTGCATTCTTCCTCCAGGCGGTGTTCGATCCCCTCGTCGTCGCCTCCATCGTGTCGGCGCTGGCCCGCATCAAGGCCGGCCTGCCCGTGCGTTACGCGGAAGCCCTCCTCGAGGGGTTGCGCGCCTGGCCGCGCCTCGTGCTGGTGCGCTTCGTGATCTACGCCGTCCTCGCGCTGCCCGTCGGCATGGCTCTGACCCTCGGCACGCGCGGCGCGGGCAGCGCGGCAGGCGGTATCGTCGCCCTCGCCCTCGGCGCGCTCGCCACCGTGCTCGTCATGCGGGTGGCAGTGGTGGACTCGGTCGTCGTGCTGGAGCAGGCCACGGTGCGCACCGCGTGGAGCCGGGCGGTGGCGCTCACCCGCGGTCAGCGGGGCGCCATCTTCACCGTGCTGCTCCTGATCTTCGGCCTTCTCATCGCGCTGGTGGTGGGCCTGGGATCGGCGTTCCGCGCCGCCCCCGAGCTCAATCACTTCGTGGTGCGCGTGCTCGTGGACTGCGCGCTCTCGGTCGTGCAGAGCGCATTCCCCATCGCGCTGTTCCTCTTCTACTGGCGCGCCCGCGCATGACGTGGCTCCGGCGCTGGGGGATCTCCATCGGCTCGCTGGCGATGGGGCTCGCGACGCTCTTCGTGTTTCGCCGGGGGTTGCCCCACGTGGGCTGGATCGTGGGCTACACGCTGCTGCTCGGCCTGGTGGTTGCGGTCCTCGCGGAGGCGCGCGTCCCGCTGGAGGCGCGCGGCCGGGGCCGCGTGGTCAGCGCGGCCGAGTACACGATCCAGACCCTCTACCACAACCTGCTGCTCTTCGTGCTTCCCGCCTACTGGGCTTCCGCCACGCCGACCTCACCCAATGTGATCTTCGTCGCCGGCGTGGCGCTGGGCGCGCTCATCACCGCCATCGACCCGCTGTACGCGGCGCTCGGGCGCCAGTATCGCTGGCTCAAGCACGCGCTGCTCGCCTTCTCCCTCTTCGCGGCGCTGAACGTGGCGCTCCCGCTGGTCGGCGTTCGCCCCGGCGTGGCGCTGCTCGGAAGCGCCGCGCTGGCCGGGCTGGCACTGGCGCCGGCCTTTCGCGGCACCGGAATGGGCTGGCCGCGCGCGCTCGTCCGCGCGACCACCGCCGCCTTCATCGGCATCAGCCTCGTGTGGGTCGGCCGCGAGCTCGTGCCGCCCGCCCCAGTCTTTCTTGCCGCCAAGCAGGTCGCGCGCGACGTCCGCGAGCTGGAGCCGGTGGACCCGATCGATGGCCCGATTCCCGCAGCCACCGTCGTCGAGTGGGGCGGGGCCCTCGCCGCCTACACCCCGGTGCACGCGCCCGCGGGCCTGCGTGACACGATCGAGCACGTGTGGTGGAAGAACGGCCGGGTGATCGCGCGCGTCCGGCTCTCTCCGGTGGAGGGCGGCCGCGCCCAGGGCTTCCGCACCTGGTCCCGCAAGTCCGACCTCGGCATGCCGCTGGACGGGGACTACGCGGTGGACGTGCGCACGGCGTCGGGCCAGCTCATCGGCCGGCTCACGTTCACCGTGACGCCGTGAGCGCGCCGCTGGAGGCGGCCGCGGCCGTCCTGTCGGCGGTGGCGGGCCGGGCGGTGCGTCTCGAGTCGCCCGCGCTCCTGAAATCATGGGCGCGGAACGACGTGTGGCGCGCGCGGGTCGTGGGCGGCCCCGACCTGCCGGCGTCGGTGATCGTGAAGCGCTTCAAGGCCGAGCCGGAGCGCGGGCTGGACGAGTGGGCGGCGCTGGCGCTCCTCACCGCGGTGGGCGTCGCGCCGGCGACGGCGCCGGGCTTCCTCGGTGGAGACGCCGAGGCGCGCTGCTTCCTCGTGGAGGATCTCGGCGCGGCGCCGACGCTGGAGGACATGCTGAACGCGGAGGGCGCCGGGGCGCGCGAGCGCGCCGGGGGAGCCCTGCTCGACGTCGCGCGGGTCACCGCGCGGCTCCATGTGGCGATGCGCCCTCACGCCGCGGAATTCGACCGGCGTCGGGATGCGCTGCAGCGCCGCGCGCTGACGACGGCGGCCACCGCTGCGATGGCGCTGCGGGGCCGCGGCAGCGACCTCGCCGCCTGGTTGAGCGCGCTGCGCGAACCGGCCGCCGCCCCCCCGGACGAGGCCATCGACGAGCTCGCCCGCTTCGTGGAGCGCCCGGGCGAGTGGACGACGTTCACCCACGGCGACATGGCACCCAGCAACACCGGGCATACCGCGAGCGGCTGGCGCCTCCTCGACTTCGAGTACGCGGGCGTGCGCCCCGCGCTCTACGACGGGCTCCTGTGGACGCTCTTCTGCCCGTTTCCTTCCGACCTCATCGAGCGCGCGGAGCGCGCCTACCGCGAGACCGTGGCCGCCGGCTTTCCGGCCGCGGTTGACGACGCGACCTACGGGTCGGTGCGGGCCCGGGTCGCGGCGTGGCGCATGCTCGATCTCCTCCACTGGCAGACGCCGGCGCTGCTCGAGGCCGACCGCGCATGGGCGCCGGGCGTGGGCGCGCGGGGCGCGGTGCTGTGGCATCTCGCGCGCTTCCATGCGCTCGCGGGGGTGGCGTCACGCGATCCGATCGTGGCGGCGATCGCGACGACGACCGTCGTGCTGGAGCGGACGCTCCGGGCGCGCTGGGGCGCCCCGCCGGATGCCGGGGCGGTCTGGCCCGCCTTCCGCGATCGGCTATGATTTCTCCCATGCTCTTCGACACGCACGCGCATCTGCACTTCCCGGACTTCACCGATGATCTCGACGCGGTGCTCGAGCGCGCCCGCGCGGCGGGCCTGCGGGGCATGGTCACGATCGGGACGGATCGTGATTCCAACCGGGCCACCGTGGCGATGGCCGAGCGCGTCCCCGACGTGTGGGCCTCGGTGGGGATTCATCCGCATGATGCCGGCGAGGCCACCGACGAGGATTTCGCGGAGATGGAGCGGCTCGCCCGCTCGCCGCGGGTGGTCGGCCTGGGCGAGATGGGGCTCGACTTCTTTCGTGACCTGTCGCCGCGCGACACCCAGGCGCGCGTGTTCCGGCGCCAGCTCGACATGGCGCGTGCGGTGGGCAAGCCCGTCATCATCCACTGCCGCGATGCGCACCTTGAGGCGCTCGCCATCCTCGGCCAGGCGCGGGTGGGCGAGATCGGCGGGGTCATGCACTGCTTCTCCGCGGATATTCCGGTGGCGCGCCGCTGTCTGGACCTCGGGCTCACGATCTCGCTCGCCGGACCCGTGACCTACAAGAACGCGCGCGCCTTGCCCGACGTGGCCCGTTTCGTGCCGATCGATCGCCTGGTGGTGGAGACCGACTGCCCCTACCTCACGCCTACACCGCACCGCGGGAAGCGCAATGAGCCCGCCTACGTGGCGCTGACCGCGGCGCACGTGGCGGCGTTGCGGGGCGTGGACGTGGAGACGCTTGGCGAGGTGACGACAGCGAACGCGGCGCGGCTCTTCCGCCTCCCGCTTCCCCCTCTCCCCTCGGGGAAAAGGGCAGGGTGAGGGGCGGTTACCGCCGGCGCGACAGCACGGCGCGCGCGCGCAGGGCGTCGAACTCGTGCACGAGGACGCGCACCATGCCCTGGGCGCCCACGCTGAACGGGTGCACCGAGGACACGAGATGCCCCCGCAGCACGGACGAGATGCCCTCACTGTCCAGCACGCTGCGCACCACGAGGGCCTCCGCCTGATCGAAGCAGCGGCGCACTTCGACGAGATCGCGGGAGGCGGGCGCCGGCGGCGTCGCCTTCACGAACGGGAGAGGGATGACCTTCGCCCGGGGGGCCATGGCGATCATGCTAGCATGCCGCGGTGGCCTCGGTGAGCGGGAGCAAAGATAAGGACGGCGCGGACGCGCCCTACATCGGCCGCGGCATGCGGCGGCGCGAAGACCGCGCGCTCCTCATGGGCCAGGGGCGCTACACCGACGATCTCACCCTCCCCGGGCTGCTGCACGTGGCGCTCCTGCGGAGCCCGCACGCGCATGCCCGCATCCGCGCCCTCGATCTCTCCCGCGCGCGCTCCGCGTCCGGCGTGGTGTCGGTGGTGACCGGGGCCGACGTGCGCGACCTCGGGCACATGCCGTCCAATCGCGTGGTGCCCGGCATGAAGGTGCCGCCGCATCCCTTGCTCGCCGAGGGCACCGTGGTCGCGGTCGGCGATGCGGTGGCCGCCGCGGTGGCGGACTCGGCCTACCGCGCGCGCGATGCCGTCGAGCTCATCGAGGTGGACTACGAGCCGCTCAGCCCGGCATCCGATCCGGAGACGGCGCTGGCCACCGGCGCTCCGGTGGTACACGCGACGCTGCCCGGCAATCTGTCCTTCACGCACCGCTGGCGCGCCGGGGATCCCGATGCGGCCTTCGCGGGCGCGCCGCGCGCGGGCCGCGTGCGCATGCGCCAGCCGCGGGTGGCCGCCATCTGCATGGAGCCGCGGGCGACCCTGGCCTGGCTCGATCCCGCCGCCGACGAGCTGCGCATCTGGACCTCGACGCAGTCGCCGTTCCGCGTGCGCGCGGAGATCGCCGCGGTGACCGGCTATCCGGAGTCGCGCATCCGCGTGATCGCCCCCGAGGTGGGCGGCGGCTTCGGCGTCAAGGGCTCCCCGTACCGCGAGGACGCGCTGGTGGCGTGGCTCGCGCTCCAGCTCCGCCGGCCCGTGAAGTGGATCGCTACCCGCGGCGAGGACGTGCTCACCACCAATCACGGCCGCGGCGCGGAGGCGGAGGGCGCGCTCGCGGTGGACGCGGACGGCCGCATCCTGGGCCTTCGCGCCCGTGTCGTCTTCCCCCTGGGCGGGCGCTTTGCGGTGAGCGGCGCGGGCCCCGCGTGGAATTCCGGCCGGACGATGCCGGGCCCCTACGCCATTCCCGCCGTGGACATCGAGATCGCGGGCGCGGTCACCACGACGTCGCCCACCGGCGCCTATCGCGGGGCCGGCCGTCCCGAGGGCACGTTCATGATCGAGCGCCTCATGGACGAGGCCGCGCACGCCGCCGGGCTCGATCCCGTGGAGATCCGCCGTAAGAACCTCGTGCCCGCCTCCGCGTTTCCGTACAAGACCTCGACCGCGGTGGTGTACGACTCAGGTCGCTACGCCGAGGCCCTCGACCGGTGCCTCGAGCTCTCGGGCTACGCCAAGGAGCGGGAACGTCAGCGCGCCGCTCAGGCGCGCGGCTCAGTGACTGGGGTGGGCGTGGTGGTCTACGTCGAGCCCGCCGCCGCGGGCTGGGAGAGCGGCAGCGTGCGTGTGGAGCGGACGGGCACGGTCACGCTGGTCACGGGCTCGAGCGCCCACGGGCAGGGACACGAGACCACGTGGGCGCAGATCGTCGCGGATGCGCTCGGCGTCAAGCCCGAGGACGTGACGGTGCGCCACGGCGACACCGGCGGCGCGCCCCAGGGCTTCGGCACGTTCGGCAGCCGCTCCACCGCGCTGGGCGGCAGCGCGGCCTTCCGCGCCGCCGAAGAGGTGCGCGAGAAGGGCCGGCGCATTGCCGCGCATCTTCTCGAGGCGGGCGTGGAGGACGTGGTGCCGGTGGCGGGAGGCTTCCACGTGGTCGGCGCAGCGGCCCGGCGCGCCACGTGGGCGCAGGTCGCGGCCTTCGCGCACGGGCCCACGCGCACCGGTCCCGGCGACACGCCGGGCCTCGAGGCCACGGTGTTCTTCCAGGCCGAGGCGGAGACCTGGAGCTTCGGCGCCTGCGTGGCGGTCGTGGACATCGACCCGGACACCGGCGGGGTCACGCTGACGCGCTGCACCTGGGTGGACGACGCGGGCGTGATCGTGAACCCGCTGCTCGCCGAGGGCCAGCTCCACGGCAGCTACGCCCAGGGGGCGGGTCAGGCGCTCCTCGAAGGGCTGGTCTACGACGAGGCGGGCCAGCTCGCCACCGGCACGCTCATGGACTACGCGGTGCCGAGACTGGGCGACTTCCCCGAGCCCGTGATCGGCAAGATGGTGACGCCGTCGCCGCGCAATCCGCTCGGGGTCAAGGGCCTCGGCGAGGCCGGGTGCATCGTGATGCCGCCGGCCATCGTCAACGCGGTGGTGGACGCCCTCCGGCCCTTCGGGGTCACCAACGTCGACATGCCGCTCACCGGCGAGAAGGTATGGCGCGCGATGCGCCGGGGCGGGTCGTGAGCGAGACGCTAATCGCCCCGGCGCCGCTGAGACGTGAACCACTCGTAGATCTCTTCTCCGGTGGTCATCCAGACGCCCTTCTGCTTCCGGATGTAGTCGTACACCGCCTCGAAATACTTCATCCGGTGCGGCACGCCCGAGATGTAGGGATGCACCGCCATCGCCATCACGCGCGGGTTCCGGGCGCCTTCGAGGTAGAGCCGGTCGAATTGATCCTTGCACCGCTGCAGCCACTCCGTCGAGGTGTGGTGCTGGATCACCATCATCGGGATGTCGTTGAGCTCCAGCGAGTAGGGCACGGAGACCAGCGGGCCTGAGGCGGTACGGATCTCGTAGGGCTGATCGTCGTTCACCCAGTCCGAGATGTACTCGATGCCCTCGGCGGCGAGCAGGTCGAGGGTCTCCCACGTCTCGCTGAGCCCGGGACCCAGCCACCCCTTGGGCTTCTTGCCGGTGAACTTGGTCAAGAGCTCCACCGCCTGCCGGATCGCCGCGCGCTGATCGGGCAGGAGATGCATGGCGCCCTGCACCACGCCGTGGCCCATGAACTCCCAGCCCGCATCCAGCATGGCCCGCGCCACCGGCTCGTACGACTCCACGACGTGGGCATTGATGGCGGTGGTGGCGCGGATCCTCCGCTTGGTGAGCGCGTCCAGGAACCGCCAGAAGCCCACGCGCATACCGTAGTCGTGCCACGCCCAGTTTGGCACGTCGGGCACCGTCGCGACCCCCTGCGGCGCGGGGAGGACCTGACGCGCCATCGCGCGCTCGATGTCCCACTCCTCCACGTTGACGATGGTCCAGACCGCGATGCGCGCGCCCTTGGGCAGAGACCACCGGGGCCGCCCCGCCATCGAGGAGTAGTCGAACCGGTCGCGGGGGAGTCGCACGGCCTGAGACTATCATCCCCCGGCAGTTGATAGTAGAATCCCCGCCCGTGACCAGCCCGCTCGGCGTCGACGTCCACGCGCATTTCTTTCCCGAGGGATTCATCCGGGTGATGGAGCAATCCGGCGCCTCGTTCGGCGCCGGCGTGGACCGGAGCAGCGCGCGCGGTCCCGTGCTCTACGTGGGCGCCGCCCGCACCCCGCCCCTCGAAGCGCAGTACTGGGACCTCCGGCTCAGACTGAAGGCGATGAACCGCGCCGGCGTGGCCGTGCAGGCGCTGTCCCTGACCGCGCCCATGGTGTACTGGGCCGACCCCGGCGTGGGCACCCGGCTCTGTGTGGCCTTCAACGACGCCGCCAGCGCGGCGCACACCGCGTATCCCGACCGCTTCGTGGGCTGCGCGGCGCTGCCGCTTCAGGACACCGAGCGCGCGCTGGGCGAGCTCGAGCGCGCGGCGCGGCTGCCGGGCATCCGCGGCGTGTACATGGGCACCAACGTGGCGGGCCGCGAGCTCTCCGATCCCGCGCTGTTCCCGGTGTTCCAGCGCGCCGCCGCGCTCGGGCTGCCGGTGCTCCTGCATCCCATCACGGTGATCGGGGCCGAGCGCCTCAAGCCCTACTATCTGAGCAATCTCCTCGGCAATCCCTTCGACACCGCGATCGCCGCCGCGCATCTCGTGTTCGGCGGCGTCCTGGATCGCCTGCCCAAGCTCGAGGTGTGCCTGCCGCACGCGGGCGGCGCGCTGCCGTATCTCCACGGCCGGCTGCGGCACGGCCAGGCGGTGCGGCCGGAAAACAAGGGCGTGGCGAAGAAGCCGCTCAGCACGTATCTCCGGCGCTTCACCTACGACATCATCAGCCACGATGCCGGCGCGCTCCGCTATCTGGTCTCGACGGTCGGCGCCGATCGCGTCGCGCTCGGCACCGACTTCTGCTTCGACATGGGGCTCGCGCGGCCCCTCGCGACGATCCAGGCTCGCGCGGTCGGTCTGAGCAAGAAGGATCAGGACCGCGTCATCCGCGGCACCGGCGCCCGCCTCCTGCGCCTGCGGTAGCCTCCGATGTCGAGGCCGGACTTCTGGGTCATCCAGACGTTCAATGGCCTGTCGTACGGCGCCCTCCTCTTCCTCCTCGCGAGCGGGCTCTCGCTCATCTTCGGCGTCATGCGTATCGTCAACCTCGCCCACGGCTCCTACTTCATGCTGGGCGGCTATGTCGGCCTCACCGTCGCGCTGCGCTCGCGGAGCTTCGCGGCCGCGCTGCTGGGCGGGGCGCTCGCCGTCGCGCTGATCGGCATGGGCATGGAGCGGCTGTTCCTGCGCCGGCTCAAGGGGCAGACCCTCGGGCAGGTGCTCATGACGGTGGGCTTCGCGCTCATCTTCCAGGACCTGGCCCTGCTCATCTGGGGCGGCGATCCCTACTCGATTCCGGTGCCGCCCGCGCTCACGCGGAGCTTCACCGTGTCGGGCATGGTGTTCTCCAGCTACCGCGTTTTTCTGATCGGGCTCGCCGCGGTGGTGGCCGTCGGCCTCTGGTGGCTCCTCGACCGGACGCGCGTCGGCGCGTTCGTGCGCGCGGCGGTGGACGACGCCGAGATGGCGCAGGGCGTGGGCATCAACGTGCCCCGCGCTTCGCTGGGCGTGTTCGCCCTCGGCGCGGCCCTTGCCGCGCTCGGCGGCGTCGCCGGCGGCGGCTTTCTCGGCGTCTATCCCGGCACTGACTTCGAGGTGCTGCCCTACGCGTTCGTGGTGGTGATCGTGGGCGGCCTCGGGAGCCTGCCCGGGGCCATCGTCGGCAGTGTGCTCGTGGGTCTGCTCGACAACTTCGGCAAGGCGCTGTTCCCCGAGCTGTCCTACTTCACGCTGTTCGCGCCGATGGCCCTCATCCTCGCCGTCCGGCCCACCGGGCTCTTCGGGCGCACGTGATTCGCCGCCGGGCGCTCCTGGGGCTCGGGGTCGTCGCGCTCCTCGCCCTCGCCGGGCCGCTCTTCTCCCCCTATCCCTTGACGCTCGTGACGCAGGCGCTCGTCGTCGCCATTCTCGCCATGAGCCTGGACGTGCTGCTCGGGTACACCGGCCTGCCGTCGCTCGGCCACGCCGCGTACTGGGGCGTGGGAGCCTACGCGGTGGCGCTGCTCGCCACCGACCACGGCGTCGGGTTGGCGGGGTGCGCGGTTGTCGGCGTGCTGCTCGCCGCCGCGACGGCGGCGGTGTTCGGGCTCGTGGCGATTCGCGCCGCCGGGACGTACTTCTTGATGATCACGCTCGCCCTCGGGATGGTGGTCTGGGGCCTGGCCTTTCGCTGGGTGTCGCTTACCAAGGGCGACAACGGGGTGTCCGGCGTGCCGCGCCCCGAGCTCCTCGCGAGCCCGCTGCCCTTCTACTACTTCGCGCTCGCCGCGGCGGCGCTCGTGTGGATCACCCTCGGCCTCCTCGTGGCCTCGCCGTTCGGGCTCACGTTGCGCGGCATCCGCGAGAGCGAGTCGCGCATGCGGAGCCTCGGCTACAACGTGTGGCTTCACAAGTATCTGGCCTTCGTGATCTCCGGCGCCTTCGCGGGGGCGGGCGGGGTGCTCTGGGCCTACTACAACGGCTTCGTGTCCCCCACCGACGTGCAGCTCGTCACGTCCGTGGAGGCCCTCCTCATGGTGGCCCTCGGCGGCCCGGGTACCCTCGCCGGCCCGGTGGTGGGCGCGGGCGTCATCGTGTTCCTCAAGAACTTCGTGAGCCTTTACACCAAGCGCTGGCTGCTCATCCTCGGCGCGGTGTACATCGGCGTCATCCTGTTCGCGCCGCGCGGCGTGGTGGGCGCCCTGCGCGGCCGGGCGCGCGAATAGGGCGATGGCCGAGGACGTCCTCCGGCTCGACGGCGTCGCGAGGCATTTCGGCGGCCTGCGCGCGGTGGACGGGGTGAGCCTGACGGTGGCCCCGGGCGAGCGCCGCGCGCTGATCGGGCCCAACGGCGCCGGCAAGACCACGCTCTTCAACCTCGTGGCCGGGACGCTGCCGGTGACGGGAGGCACCATCCGCCTTTTCGGGACGAATGTGACCGGCTTCCCGCCCCATCGCCGCGCGGCACTGGGCCTGGCCCGCACCTTTCAGATCACCAATCTCTTCCTCGGGCTCACCGTGCTCGAGAACTGCCTGCTCGCCGTCCAGGCTCTCACGCCGGTCCGCTTCTCGATGCTGCGGCCGGTGGGCGGCTACCCCGCGCTCCAGGCGCGCGCGCGCGCCATCCTGGCCGCGGTGGGGCTCACGGGGGTGGACGGCGCCATCGTCGCCAATCTCTCCCACGGTGAGCAGCGTCAGCTCGAGATCGCGCTGGCGCTCGCGGGGGCGCCTCGGCTGCTGCTGCTCGACGAGCCCACGGCGGGGCTGTCGCCGGCGGAGTCGCGTCTCATGGCCGAGCTCCTCGCCGGCCTCGATCCCGCCATCACCGTGCTCATGATCGAGCACGACATGGACATCGCCCTCGCGCTCGCCTCCCGTGTGACCGTGCTCCATCAAGGCCGGGTCATTGCCGACGGCTCGCGCGACGAGATCCGGAACGATCCGCAAGTGCGCGAGATCTACCTCGGTGTCTGAGCCCGGCCCGGTGCTGGAAGTGGAGGACGTCCATACCTACTACGGCGTGAGCCACGTGCTCCAGGGCATCTCCCTGCGGGTCGGCGAGGGCGAGGCGCTCGGCATCCTCGGGCGGAACGGGATGGGCAAGACCACGCTGATCCGCTCGATCATCGGCTTCACGCCGCCGCGGCGAGGGGCGGTGCGCCTCCGGGGCGATGACATCACGCGCTGGCCGCCGTACCGGATGGTCGCGGCCGGGCTCGCCCTCGTGCCGCAGGGACGGCGGGTCTTCCACTCGCTGACGGTCAGGGAGAACCTCGACGTGGCGCGCCGCGTGGGCGGCCGCTGGACCCGGGAGCGTGTGGAGGCGCTCTTCCCGCGGCTCGCCGAGCGCGCGCGCAGCCGCGCGGGCAGCCTTTCCGGCGGCGAGCAGCAGATGCTCGCGATCGGCCGGGCCCTCATGACCGATCCGCGGCTGCTTCTTCTCGACGAGCCCACCGAAGGCCTCGCGCCCCTGCTGGTGCGAGAAGTCGGCCGCGTGCTCGGCGAGCTGCGCCGGAGCGGGCTCTCGATTCTCCTGGTGGAGCAGAACCTGCCCCTTGCGCTGGCGGTGGTGGACCGGGTCCACATCCTGAGCCGGGGGCAGATCGTGCACTCCGCGCGGCCGGACGAGCTCGCCGCCGACGAGGCGGTCAAATCACGCTATCTTGGGGTGACCTGAGGAGGTCGCATGCGCTTCGGCACCTTCTTCTTCTTCCAGGCGCCGCCTGGGCACCGGCACGCGGACATCATCCGCCGCGAGCTCGAGCAGATCGAGTGGACGGAGGAGCTCGGCTTCGACGAGGCCTGGCTCACCGAGCACCACTTCATCGAGTACGGGCTCTCGGTCGATCCCGCCGCGCTGGCCGCGGCCGCGGCCTCGCGCACGCGCCGCATCCGCATCGGGCTTGCCGCCGCGATCCTGCCGTTCCACCATCCGCTGCGCCTCGCCGAGCAGATGGCGCTGGTCGACATCATCTCGGGCGGGCGGCTCGACGTGGGGGTGGGGCGCGGCAACCGGCCCGCCGAGTTCCGCGGCTACCGCGTGCCTCAGGAGCAGAGCCGCGACCGCTTCGACGAGGCGGTGGAGATCATGATGCGCGCCTGGACGGAGGAGCGCTTCGCCTACGATGGGCGCTTCTTCCAGGTGCCGGAGCTCTCGGTGATCCCCAAGCCCGTACAGCAGCCCCATCCGCCCCTCTACCAGGTGTGCGTCTCCAAGGACGGGATCGAGAACACCGCGCTCCGCGGCTGGCCCATGCTCAACTCCGTCCTCTTCGGCCCAGTGCAGCAGCTGGTGGGCAACCGCGACACGTACGTGGAGACGCTACGGAAGGCCGGGCGGAGCGCCGAGGAGGTCGCCGCCCTGCTGGGACGCTGGGGCGTATCCCGCCAGATCTACGTGGCCGACACCGACGCGCGGGCCCTCGCCGACACCAAGGACGCCGAGCTCTGGTACCAGGAGTCCTTCAGAAGGTTCGTCATCCCGGATCGGATCGACGAGGCGCATCCCACGTTACAGCCCGGCTTCCGCGCCATGGCGGAGCGGCTGGCCAAGGTCACCTGGGAGGGGCTGGTGCGGGAGACCTTGGCTTTCGGCTCGCCCGATACGGTGGCCCGCCACATCGCGACGATGCGCGATCTCGGCGTGGGGCAGGTGATGTGCTGGATGAACTTCGGCGGTCTGGCGCAGGACAAGGTGCGCCGGTCCATGGAGCTCTTTGCCCGAGAAGTGATGCCGCGCTTTCGCTGATCGGCGCGCTGCGGGTCAGAACTTGAAGCGCACGCCCACGCCGAGGTACTCCACCTCGCGCGTGTAGAACTGGCCGTCCACCGAGTGGCCGTTGAAGTACTCGATCAGGAGCTGCACCTTCCGACCCAGCACGGCGAGGCTCTCGAGCTCGAGCCCACCGCGAAGCGAGATCTGAGCCTGCCAGTCGTGCTCCTCGAGGAACTGGAAATCCGCGCCGAAGATCGGGCGCAGGCGCCCCGGCATCGTCCACCGGCTCCGCAGCTCGAGGCCGCTGTGCACTTTCCAGGGCGCGTAGTTGCTGGGCTCGACGCGGAGGATGTAGCCGCCGCCGCCATAGAGGCGCATCCAGTCCCAGGGCTCGTAGGAGATCCGGGCATCCATGCCCTCGTAGCTGAAGTTGATGCGGTTCGTGTGGTGGTGAATGATCTCTTCGTCCCCGAGATGCGTGCTGCGGTGGAACACCCGCGCGATGCCCGACCAGGGGCCCTGACGGACGGAGCCGAACCCGCCCACGATGTAGTCGAGGTTGGTCAGATTGGCGGAGTCGGAGTCCATGTCGAAGAGCGCCCACAGCCCCGCGTGGACGCCGGCCTCCCACTGCCAGGTCTCGCCGATTCGTCCGCGTACCAGCGGCATCATGTCGCCGAGCTCCACCGCGGCGATGGACTCCCACTTGGAGTCGTCGAGGTAGTGGCGGCCGACCGTGCCGAAGGCGGGCCAGCGTGGATCGGCGATCAGGGGTCGGAAGAGCAGGCCGGCGGGTAGGACCTCGAAGGTCGGCGTGCCCTCCACCGGGGGATAGGCCTGGCCGGTGCTGCGCGCGGGCGCCGGCGCGGCGGCGGCTGGTGTCGTGGTGGTGCTCGTGGCGGCTGGGGCGGACGCTCCCGTGGTCGCCGTCATCGACGCCGGCGCGGTCAGCACGATCACCCGGCGCACGCCGCGGATCCGACTGAGCGCGGCGGTCACCGCCCCCTGATCGGCGCCGCCCAGCTCGCTGGCCGGGAGCGTCATGACGCCGTCACGGACGACGAGCGATGGCGCAGTGACGCGGAACTCCCGCTCGAGGACGGCCGCGGCATAACCGGCCATGTAGGCGTCGTCGATGGGCACCGCGCCCACGGACGCCGCCTCTCCGAGCAGCAGGCTGAGCCCCACCATCACGCCAACTGCGTGCCGTCTCGTCCCCACGTACCCCTCCGTCTCCCCGGCCATGCACGTCATGGGCACGCAGGACGCCGTATCTTGTCCGCCGCCGCCGGGGATCATCTCACGAACGTCGCGGCGCGCGGACGCAAACGAGGGGTAAAACGCCGTCGCGAAGCCCCGCCGGGCGGCTCAGCCGGCCGGTGAGGCGCCGAGGTCGGCGGCGAGCGCGCTGAGCACGCGGTCGTAGCGGCGCACGCTTAGGTCGCGCAGGAGCAGGGTGGCGCGCTCCATCTCGCGCGCCGCCGCCCGGCGGTCGCCGCGGGCGTGGTCGAGCGCCGCGAGGTCGAGGCGGGTGCGCGCTTCCTCGTAGCGGGCGCCGATGGTGGCGAAGGTGGCCGCGGCATCCTTGAGCCACCGCGCCGCCTCCGCCGCGTCGCCCTCCGCCTGCGCCACGTGGCCGAGCGTGCGCTGGGCCCAGCCCGCGCCCTGGGCGGCGTGCACGTGCAGCGTCATCTCGAGCCCCTGTTGGGCGAGGCCGCGAGCCCGGTCCAGGTGGCCGGCGACGAAGCATGCCTGCGCGAGCAGCGCGGTGAACCAGCTGTGCGTCTGCCGGATGCGGAAGCGGCCGAGCTGCTCCACCGATCGCTCCAGGAGGGGGATGGCGGCCTCGGCCTCACCCTTCTCGAGGAGGCTCGCGCCGAGGAAGCCCCGGGCCACCGCGGTGCCCACGGGATCGCGGGCCAGCTCCACCGCGCGGCGGCAGCGCTCGATGGCACGCTCGGGATCACCACGCAGGGCGTGGATGCCGCCCGCGGTGAAGGCCACCGTGCTTTGCAGGCGGGGGTCCATCAGGCTCTCGCCGATGGCTTGCGCGCGGGCGAGCGCCGCGAGCGCCGCCTCGAACTCGCCGGTCATCGCGTGGTTGATCCCGATCACCCAGTGCGCTTCGCCCAGCCACCACCGCTCCCGGCTTCCTTCCAGCGCGGCCACCGCCTGGCGGCCGTGCGCGAGGCCATCGGCGTAGCGCCCGGTCCAGTAGCCGACGTAGGCGAGGACGAAGTGCGCCTTGCCCTCCACCGTGCGGTCGCCGCCGCGCTGCGCCTCGTCGATCGCGCGCCTTGCGCACTCGACGGCGCGCTCGTGATCGGCGAGGACGTCGTAAGTGCGGCCGAGGCGGAAGTAGTACTCGCCGGCCAACGCCGGCTCGCCGAGCTGCTTCACCTCCGGCTCCTGACGAAGGAGGAGCTCGAGGATCTCGTCGAAACGCCCGAGGAAATGGAGCGAGTGGGCCTGGTGCAGGCTCAGCTCGAGGATGTGGCGCTCGCGCGCGGCGCCCGGCGGCAGTCGCCGGGCGTGAGCGAGCGCCTCGCCGTACGCGGCCACCGCCTCGGCGTTGGCGTACCAGCGCGCGGCCCGTCCGGCGAGGCGGCCCAGGTACTCGATGGCCTTGTCGGACCTCGTGGTGCGCGCGTAGTGATAGGCGAGGCGATCGTCCACGTCCTCGAGGCGCCCAGCGTGCAGGTGCTCCAGCGTGGCGGCGACGCGGAGATGCAGCACCTGGCGCCGGGAGGTCAGCAGGCTTCCGTAGGCGACCTCCTGGATCAGCGCCTGCTTGAACACGTAGATCGGCTCGCCGCCCGAGGTCTCCTCGTGGATGAGCTCCATGCGCTCGAGCTCGGCGAGGGGCCGCTCGAGCGGACCCGCATCGCCCCAGAGCTCGGCGAGGAGCCGGCGCGGTACGAGGCGGCCGATGACCGAGGCTTCCTGCACGAGGCGCTTGGCCTCGGAGGGCAGGCGGTCGATGCGAGCCATCACCACTTCCTGAACCGTGCCGGGCAGGTCGGCGTCGCGCCGCCCCTGGCCATGCTCGACCACGTGGCGCGTCAGCTCCTCGATGAAGAACGGATTGCCTTCCGCCTTGCCGAGGATCTGCGCATCGACGACCTCGGAGAGACTTCCGCCGCCCGGCATCGCGCGCACGAGGGCGAGGCTCTCCTCGGCGGTGAGGGGGGCGAGCGCGATCTGATGCACGTGGGCGCGCTCCATCCAGCGCGGCCGGTACGGCGGGCGATAGGTGGCGAGGACGAGAAGCCGCGCGCGCGCCGCCGAGTCGACGACCGCGTCGAGGAAATCCTCCGAGGACCGGTCCATCCACTGGAGGTTCTCGATCACGAGCACGGTGGGCTCGCGCTCACCGGTCCGCAGCACGATCTGGCGGAGCGCCTCCACCGTGCCGGAATGGATGGCCTCGGGGCTGAGCGGCGCGGCCGGATCGCGCTCCTCCTCGACCCCGAGCAGGCGCAGCACGTGCCCGAGATGCTCGCTCCCCGTGATGCCGAGCGCCTCGAGGCCCCGTCGCGACTTCTCGCCCACCACGTCGGGCGCGTCACCATCGTCGATCTCGAACCGCCCCCGCACCACGTCGATCCAGGGCCGATACGGGACGCCGACGCCGTAGGACACGCAGTGCCCCTCGAGCCACGCGATGGGCCGCGCCTCCGTCTCGCGCCGGAGCTCCGAGATCAGGCGGGACTTGCCCATGCCCGGGTCGCCGATGAGCCCGATGGCGCGACCGGCCGCCCGCCCGCGCTCCACGTCGAGCAGGGCGCGGCGAAGCGCGGCCATCTCGTGCTCGCGGCCCACCAGGTGGTGAAGGCGGGGCGGCTCGGGGCGCCAGCCGCGGGAGAGCAGCTCGACGATCCGGTACGCGACCACGGGCTCGTCCCGGCCCTTGATCGGCATCGGCCCCACCGGGCGCACCTTGAGATATGCCTGGATGGGCCGCACCACCGCTTCGCTCGCGAGAATGGTGCCCGGCTCCGCCTCCTGCTGCAGCCGCGCGGCGAGATTCGTCGTATCGCCCACCGCGGTGAAGTCGTCGCGCAGGTTGTTGCCGATGCGGCCCACCACCACCGGCCCGCTGTTCATGCCGATGCGGACGCGCAGGTCGCGGCCGGCCCAGTCGCGCTCCCGTGCCTGGCGCAGGCGCAAGGCCTGCAGGATGCCGAGCGCGGAGAGGATGGCGCGGCGCTCGTGATCCTCGTGGGCGACCGGCGCGCCGAACAGTGCCATGAAGCCATCGCCCAGGAATTGATTGATGGTGCCCTCGTACCGGTGCACCACGCCGAGAGCGAGATCGAAGAACTCGTTGAGCAGCCGGTGCATGGCCTCGTCGCCCAGCCGCTCGGCCAGCGACATCGACCGCTCGATGTCGCAGAACATCACGGTCACCTGCTTGCGCTCGCCCTCGAGCTGCTCGGGGCCCTTGTCACCCTCGTCCTCGGAAGGGGCCGGCGCGGGAAGGGCCATCCCACAGGCGTCGCAGTAGCGATAGCCGGGAAGGAACGGCGTCCGGCAGCGGGGGCAGACCTGGTCGAGCCGCGAGCCGCAGGATCGGCAGAACAGCGCGCCGTCCCGGTTCATGGCCTGACACGCGGCGCACCTCATGGTGACCAGCCTAGCGCGAAGTGGACGCTCCCGGTGAAGCTCCCGGCGTCGCGAGGTCGCGGAGAGCTCGAATGACGACCGATAGGTCTTCGTGATGGTGGCCGGCGGCCAGGGCGGCGGCGTACAGGCGCTCCGCGACGTCGGTCAGCGGCACCGCGGCGCCCACGGCGCCCGCCGCGTCCTGGATCAGGTGAAGGTCCTTCATGAAGAGATCGAGCTTCATCTGGGCGGGGAACGCGTCGCGCACCATCATGGGCCCGCGCACGTCGAGCATGCGAGAGCCGGCCGCGCTCCTCGTCAGGACGTCGAGGGTGAGCCCCACGTCGAGGCCGGCGCGCCGGGCCATGTTCAACGCCTCCGCGGCCGCCACGCTGTTGAGCGCCACCAGCAGGTTGGCGATCAGCTTGAGCACCATGGCCTGTCCGGCCCGGCCGATGTAGACAGCGTGCGGGAGGATGGCCTCCAGCACCGGCCGCCAGCGGTCGTAGAGGGCGCGGTCGCCCCCCACGAAGAGGATGCCGTCGCCGCGCTCGACCATGCTGCTCGTCCCGCTGACCGGGCAATCGAGGAAGGCCAGGCCGCGAGCGGCGAGCGCGTCGGCGAGGCGCTCGGTGAGAGCGGGCGAGATCGTGCTCATCTGGACGATCGGCTGGTCGGGCCGCGCCGCGGTGATGAGGCCGGCGGGGCCGAGCACGACCTCCTCCACGCTGGCCAGCGAGGGAAGGAGGGTGAAGACGGCGCCCGCGGCGCGCGTCACCGCGATAGCAGACTCGGCCCCCTTGCCCCCGCGCGCTTCCAGCGCGGCGACGCGCTCGCGCGCCACATCGAAGCCCACCACGGCATGGCCGGCGGCGAGCAGTCGTGAGGCCACCGCGCCGCCGAGGAGGCCCAAGCCCACCACGCCGACGGTCGCCATCTACGTCACCCCCTCACCCTGCCCTCTCCCCCGAGGGGGGCAGGGCGAGCCGGAGAGGGTTGGGTGCGAGGGCCCTCAGCACTTGGTGCACGGCGGGTAATCGCGAGAGTAGACGGGATTCTTCAAAAAGTCCTCCGGCTTGTAGGTCCAGAACTGGCTCACCTTCGGGAAGGTGTAGATCACCGTGTTCTGGAGCCGGCCGTTCACGCGCTCCACCTTCCGCACGTAGACATTCTGGATCGGATTGCCGTAGTCGTCGAAGCGGATGGGACCGCGGGGGGCGTCCGAGAGATCCACGCGCCGCAGCGCGGCCAGGAACTTGTCCGCGCTCTCGATATCGCCGCCGATGCTCTCGAGCGCGGCCTTCATGGCGACGCCCGCCACGTAGGTGCCCTCGGAGTAGTAGGACGGGGTCTGCTTGAACTTGGCCTCGTAGGCCTGGGCGAACTTGCGGTTGGCCGGCGTGGTCAGCGCCGCCGAGTACTGGAGCGCCGTGACCACCCCCAGCACCTCGTCGCCCATCGTGCGCAGCACGTGCTCGTCGGTGAAGGTGCCGCCGCATACCAGCGGCAGCTTCTCCTTCAGGCCCGCCTCCACGTATTGCTTCGCGAAGCGCAGCGCATCTGCGCCCGAGAAGATGCAGTACACGGCGTCGACGTCCCGGCGCAGCTGGGCGAGATACGGGCCGAAGTCCGGCGTATTGAGCGGCGGCCAGAGCTTCTGCACCACCTGGCCGCCCGCCTCCTCGAACGTGCGCTGGAAGCCCGCGGCGACCTCCCAGCCGAAGGCGAAGTCGTACCCGATCATGGCGATCCGCTTGTACCCGAGATTGTCGAAGACCCATTTCCCGAAGGGATGCGAAGGCTGCGCGCTGGACCACCCCGTGCGCACGATGTACGGGCTCTTCTTCCGCTGGGTGATGTCCTCGGAGGACACGATGGGGAAGACGGTGGGCATTTTCTTGCCGTCCACGTAGGGCGCGATCGCGTAGCCCACGGCGGCGGAGAGAGGACCCACCAGCACGTGCACGCCCTGGCTCTCGACCAGGCTCCGCGCCTTCGCGAGCCCGGTGGGCGGCTTGCCCTCGTCGTCCTCCGTGATGAGCTTCACCTCGCGGCCGGCGAGCTTCCAGGCCTGCTCCTCGAAGAAAAGCTGAAAGCCGTTGGCCATGTCCTTGCCATTGGCGGCGAGCGGCCCCGTCTCGGGGATCAGGAAGCCGATCTTGATCGGCCCCTTCTGCGCGGGCGCTCCTTCCGGGAGCGCGAGGGCGACGGCGGTGGCGAGGATCAGGGCGAGCAGAGCGAGCTTGCGCATGGGCATCTCCCTCGGCGGCCGGAATGGCCGCGGGTCGGAGTCGTCGGGCGCCCGAGAGCATGGCACAGCGCGCGGCCGGATGCTAGGCTACGGCCCCCGGATCCGAGGAGACCCGCGGATGATCAGATCGCCGCAGCGTGCCCGCTGGGCCGCCGCCCTGACGCTCCTGCTCGTGACGGGCTGCGCGAGCAGCACTCCGCCTCCGGGCGCCTCCGCCGCGCTGACGCCGGCCGACTCCGAGGCGCGCGACATGCGCCTTCTGGGGCATGACGGGCTGCAGGCCCGGTCCGCCTATCAGCCGGTGATCCAGAAGCAGGGCAATCGCTGGATCGCCTACATCGGCCATCACGGCGGCCGCAAGCTGAACCCGCTCACCGGCCAGATGGAGGAGAGCGGCACGTCCATCGTGGACGTCACCGATCCGCGCGCGCCGCGCTACCTCGTGCACATTCCCGGCGCGCCCGGCGAGGCGGAGGCGGGCGGCGCGGCGATGGTGCGCGTCTGCGACGGCGCGACCCTCCCCAAGGGCAACCCGTCCAAGGTCTACCTGCTCCGCACCCTGGGCAACCTCGCCCACGAGATGTGGGACGTGACCGACCCCGCCAAGCCGGCGCGGATCAACACCATCCTCTCGGGGCTCGAGCAGACGCACAAGAACTGGTGGGAGTGCGACTCCGGCATCGCCTACCTCGTCTCCGACGGAAAGCCCGGCGGGTGGCGGACGAACCGGATGACGAAGATCTACGACCTGTCCGATCCCGAGACCCCGCGCTTCATCCGCGACTTCGGATTGCCCGATCAGGCGCCCGGCACGACCGGCACCGCCACACCCGGCGTGCACGGGCCGATCTCGCTGGGGAATCGCGTGTATTTCCCCTACGGCACCGGCGCGGACGGCGTGCTGCAGATCGTGGACCGCGAGCGGCTGCTCGCCGGCGATCCGCGCGTGCCCGCGGCGAGCCGCTTCACGCCGACGCGGGACAATCTCATGTATCCGCAGGTGGGCTGGATGCCGATGTCGCCGTCCTGGGGCGGCCACACGAGCTTCCCCGTGCTGGGTGTCTCCATCGGCGACTGGACACGCAACGCCTTCGGCGGCACGCGCGACTTCGTCGTGCTCGTCTCCGAGTCGCTGAAGAACGAGTGCCAGGAGGCGCGGCAGCTCACCTTCATGGTGGACGTGACCACCGAGGACAAGCCCTTCTCCGTGGCGACCTTCGAGGTGCCGGACCAGCCCGGCGACTTCTGCGGGCGGGGCGGACGCTTCGGGCCCCACTCGAGCAACGAGTCGTTCACCAGCGCCTTCTACGGACGACTCGTCTTCCTCGCCTACTTCAACGCGGGCGTGCGCGCGGTGGACATTCGCGACCCGTTCCATCCCAAGGAGGTCGCGTACTTCGTCCCCGCGGTGACCTCCGCCACCGCCCAGCGCTGCGTGCAGGTACACGGGACCGATCGCTGCAAGGTGGCCATCCAGACCAACAACGTCGAGGTGGACGAGCGCGGCTACATCTACCTCGTGGACCGCGCCGACACCGGGCTCCACATCGTGGAGCTGACGGGGACGGCGCGGGCCATCGCGCGGCTGCCCTGACGCGGCCCGCGCGCCCGGCGGCCCGAACGGCGTAGAATCGCCTCAGGAGGAGAGGCCATGGAGAAGTACGACTACTTCCGAGGGCTCCCTGAGGTCGGTATCGTCCCCCGCGCGCCCCATGCCGGGCCGCTGCTCCGGCACCTCTACGAGCAGGAGCACGGGCGGGGCGGCTTCGCGGGGAAGGTGAGCCATACCTATCACCTCTATCCGCCGACGAACTGGATCGCGGAGGAGGGGCGCGTGCTGGACGGGACCCAGTGGGCGCCGCTCTGGGAGTCGCCGATGCGCGCGGTGGGCGGCACCCATCACGCGCTGGAGGTCTACTCGCCTCCCACTCCAGGCGATGTCTATCGCGGCATGGCGCGGCTGGTCGCCAACGCCACCGTGGCGATGAACGTCACCGCCCCGCAGGCGTCCATGGACTACTTCTTCGAGCACCACTCCGCGACGTGCGTCTACTTCGTGCATCAGGGCGGAGGGACGCTCGAGACCACGTTCGGGCCGATCGAGTATCGGAAGGGCGACTTCCTCATCGTCCCCAAGGGCATCACGCACCGGTTCGCCATCGCCCCCGGCCCCCAGTACTACTGGATGTACGAGAGCGTCGCCGGCGATCCGGAGAAGGGCGAGGCGCCCACCACCGGCCGCTTCCTCACCCACAGCCAGAGCGACTACCGCTACCCGCGCACGCTCGACACGCGAAACGAGGCGGGCCGCTTCGAGATCGTCTCCAAGGTGGAGGGTGTCTACACCCGGCGCGTGCACGCGACCCACCCCTTCGACGCGGTGGGCTGGCGCGGTGACTATCTCCCGTACAAGCTCGCGGTGGAGGACGTGCGGCCGCTCACCGCCGACCGCTCCCACGTGCCCCCCTCCGGCCACACCGTGTTCAAGCTCCCCGGCTGCTACCTCTGCGTCTTCACCGTTCGACGCGCCGAGCGCGAGGGCATGTGGGTGCCGTTCTTCCACAAGAACCTCGACTACCTCGAGACGCTCGGCTATCACCACGGCGACTTCTTCAGCGCGGGCGGCGTGGTGCAGCAAGGCATGGTGACGGTGCATCCGGTGGGGCTGCCGCACGGGCCCAAGCCCGGCTCGCTCAAGCCCTTCCTCGACGGCAAGCGTCCGGAGCAGTTCGACGAGGTCGGCATCATGGCCGACTTCACCAACCCCGCGAAGATCTCGGAGTTCGCGCTCGGCCTCTCGCGCCCCGGCTACATGGGCTCGTGGGGCGGCTACGTGAGCGAGCCGCGCTTCAGCTGGAGCCCCACGCGCCTCGACGAGGTGCGCGCGCTGGGCGAGCAGCTGGCGGACGCGCGGGACACGCTGCGGCCTCCCGGCGAGGAGGGCGCCGGCGGCTGATGCGCCTCGGCCTCTTCTCCGTCGTCGATCATTATCCCGCCGAGATGGGCCGGAGCACCGGCGACTTCTACGCGGAGCTGCTCGAGCAGGCGGAGGCCGCGGAGGAGGGGGGCTTCGACTCCTTCTGGGTGGCCGAGCATCACTTCCACGAGTACGGCGCGGTCCCGCGCCCGCCCATTCTCCTCTCCGCGGTTGCCCAGCGCACGCGCCGGATCCGCCTGGGCTCCGGGGTGGTGGTGCTGCCGTTCGACCATCCCCTCCGCGTGGCGGAGGACTACGCGATGGTGGACGTGCTGTCGGGCGGGCGCCTCAACCTCGGCGTGGGCTCGGGCTACCTCAAGCACGAGTACGCGGGCTTCGGCGTCGATCCCGAGGACAAGCGCGCGCACTTCGACGAGGCCCTCGAGGTGCTGCTGCGCGCGTGGACGGGCGAGCGCGTGTCGTACACGGGCGCCCATGTCGAGGTGCACGACGTGCGGCTCAATGTGCTGCCCGTGCAAGAGCCGCGGCCGCCGGTGTGGGTGGCCACGCTGCGCACCGACGGCGGCGCGCGGGTGGGCGCCCGGCGCCTCCCCGCCATGTTCATCCCCTACGCCTCCGCGGAGACCCTGCCGCAGATGACGGCCGGCCTCCGTGACTATCGCGCGGCGTTCGTGGCCGCGGGCGGGCGGCTCGAGGCCGCCACCGCGCCGTTCGGCTTCCACGCCTACTGCGCGGAGTCCACCGCGGACGCGCGCGCGGAGGCGCGGCCCTACATGGAGCGCTACGTGCGCACACGGCTCTATGCGGTGCAGCGCTCGTTCGAGACCCTGCTCGAGCAGGACGTGGTCGCCATCGGCGATCCGGACGAGATCCTGCGCGTGGCCCGGCGCTACGAGGCCGCCGGCTTCACCCACTTCCTCGCCATCGCCAACTTCGGCGGGCTCCCGCACAAGCGGGTGCTGCGCTCGATGGAGCTGATGGCCCGCCACGTCCTGCCACGACTCTGAGCTGCGGGACCCCGCGGAGCATCGACGCCGGCGGGCTCACGCTGCGCCTGCACGAGTGGGGCCGCGCGGGCGAGCCGCCCGTGCTCCTGCTGCACTCCATTGCCGCGCACGGCCACTGGTGGGACGGCGTGGCGCCGCGCCTCGCCGAGCGCGCCCACGTGGTGGCGCTGGACTTCCGCGGCCACGGAGGCAGCGCGTGGGTGCCCGACGGCGCCTACCCCTTCGCCGAATACGTCGCCGACGCGCTGGCCGCCCTCGGCGCGCTGAGCTGGCGCGCGCCCCTCGTGATCGGGCACTCGCTGGGCGGCTACGTCGCGGCCCTCGTCGCCGCGCGTCATCCCATGAAGGTGGGCGCTGTCGTGATCGCCGACATGCTCACGGGGTGGAGCGACGAGATGGCGGCGCGCGCGCGCCGGCAGGCCGAGCGGCCGGCCCCCACGTTCCCCACCGCCGCCGCCGCCGCCGCCGCCTTTCGCCTCGCCCCGCCAGAGACGCGCGCCTCCGCGGCGACGCTGGCGCATCTGGCCGAGGCCGGCGTCGTGGAGCGGCGGCCGGGCCAGTGGGAATGGGCGTTCGACCGTCGCGTGCTCCTGCATCCCCCCATCGACCCGTGGCCGTTTCTCGGCAGCGTGCTCTGCCCCGCCCTCGTCGTGCGCGGCGAGGGCAGCGCGCTGATGAGCCGCGACCAGATGCTGCGCGTGGCCGCGTCGGTGCGGCAGGGCCGCTTCACCGAGGTGAAGGGGACCTATCACCACCTGGTGCTCGACGATCCCGCCGCCTTCGCCGACCTCGTCACGGGCTGGGCGCCGACGCGGGGCTGATCGACCACGCCCAACGCCGGTGCTATCATCGCGAGCACCATGGCGCTCAAGGCCCGGGACGAGAATCTCCCCGCCGCCTACTCGGACAGCCTCGAGCGCCTGGCGGTGGCGCCGCTGTGGACGGCGCTGCACGCGCTCCTGCCCGGCGAGCGCGAGAGCCGCGTGGTTCCGCACCGCTGGCGCTGGTCGGAGCTTCGAGGACCGCTGCTGGAGGCGGCGCGCCTGGTCCCGATGGAGCAGGCGGAGCGGCGGGTCCTCGTCCTCCGCAACCCCGGGCTCGGCGGCGCCTACGGCGCCACCGCCACGCTGTTCGCGGGGCTCCAGATCATCCTGCCGGGCGAGGCGGCCCCCAGCCATCATCACACCCCGGCGGCATTGCGCCTCATCGTAGAGGGCCGTGGCGCCTTCACCACCGTGGAGGGCGTGCGGTGCGACATGGAGCCCGGCGATCTGATCATCACGCCGCCCATGTGCTGGCACGATCACGGGCACGAGGGCACCGAGCCCGTGATCTGGCTCGACGGGCTCGACATTCCCCTCGTGCGCGCCTTCGAGGCCGCGTGGGCGTCGAAGATGCGGCCGGCGGAGCCGCCCGCGATCGGCCATGACTCCTCACAGGACGAGCTCACCGCGGCCGGCCTCGTGCCTCGTGACTCGCGCTACCCCGACACGGGCTACCCGCAGGTGCGCTGGCCCTGGCGCACGGTGCGCGCGGCGCTCGGCCGGATGGCGGAGTCCGCGCCCCACGACTCCCGGGTGTCCCTTCGTTACGTCAATCCGACCACGGGGCGCCCGCCGCTGCCCACCATGGGCTGTGAGGCCCACTGGCTTCGCCCCGGCGAGCGCACCCGCGCCGCGCGGCGCACCACGAGCGCGGTGTTCCACGTCATCGAGGGACGGGGCGAGAGCCGCGTCGGCGATGCCGTCCTCACGTGGGAGGCGGGCGACTGCTTCGTGGCCCCGCCGTGGCAGTGGATCGAGCACCGGAATGGTACCGGCGACCCCGCCTGCTTGTTCCATTTCGACGACGAGCCCGCCGTGCGTGCGCTCGGGCTCTGGCGAGAGGAAATCAGCGCCCGGTAAGCCGCGCACCGCCGTTGACCTGGCTCGCGCGGCATACCGGGCCGTGCTCGGCTAGCTAGATGCGGCGCCCGTAGACGTGCTCGCCCTGGCTGTTCTTCCACTCCTGCTCGAAGTACTCGGCGTCATCGTCGGTGCGGGGATTGACCCCGAGCACGATGCCCCCTTCGGACAGGCCATTCTGATAGTGCTGCGCGCGCTCCTCCGGAATCCCTGCGCCGACGAGTGCTCCGATGGCTCCGCCGGCCACGCTTCCCGCGCCCGCGCCGGCAAGAGCGGCGGCGATGGGCCCCGCCACGACCAGGCCGACACCGGGGATCGCGATGGTAGCCGCCGCCACGACCGCCGCGATCACCCCGCCGGTGACCGCGCCCACGCCCGCACCCACGCCCGCCCCTTCGAGCGCCTTCGTCCCGAGCTCGGTTTTGGGCGCGTTGCCGTCGGCGAAGTACTTCTTCCGCGTCTCGTCCGTCATCAGCACGTTCAGGTCATCCCTCTGATAGCCCCGCCCCTCGAGCGCCTGATAGGCGCGCTCGGCGCTGTCACGGTCCCGGAACAATCCCGTCACGAGTCGATCCTGTTCGGCCATTTTTGCTGAGTCCTCCGCATCAGATTTGAACTGGTGACGTTTAGGAGAGCAATAAGCGTACCGGCATGGCATGGCGCTTGCCGCATGAGAGAACGCCCGTCCCACAGGCGAATCTTTCAAGGAGAGCGAAACCGTGGAAAATGACAAAAGGCGCAACAAAAGAGTGAGGGACAAGGCCAGCAACGGCCAAGCTCGGCGGAGCACCGGCAAGCCATCCTCGAGCGAGAAGATCGACGCACTCGATGCATTTCGAGAAGATGGGACGGAGGCGCGTCTCACCACAGATCAGGCCGTTCCCATCAACGACGATCAAAACAGCCTGAAAGCGGGCGCCCGGGGCCCGTCCCTGCTCGAAGACTTCATACTTCGCGAGAAGATCACCCACTTCGACCACGAGCGGATCCCCGAGCGCGTAGTACACGCTCGTGGCGCCGCCGCGCATGGCGTGTTCAAAGTCTACAAGCCGCTCGGCCGCCTCACCCGGGCCGCCTTCCTCCAAGATCCCGCCAAGGAGACGCCGGTGTTCGTGCGCTTCTCCACGGTGGCCGGCTCGCGCGGCTCGACCGACCTCGCCCGCGACGTCCGGGGCTTCGCGGTGAAGTTCTACACCGAGGAGGGGAATTTCGACCTCGTGGGAAACAATATCCCGGTCTTCTTCATTCAGGACGCGGTGAAGTTCCCCGATCTCGTCCACGCAGTGAAGCCGGAGCCGCACAACGAGATCCCTCAGGCCGCCTCCGCCCACGACACCTTCTGGGACTTCATCTCGCTGATGCCCGAGTCCATGCACATGATCATGTGGGTCATGTCGGACCGCGCCATCCCGCGGAGCCTGCGGATGATGGAGGGGTTCGGCGTCCACACCTTCCGGCTCGTGAACGAGCGGGGCGAGGCGCGCTTCGTGAAGTTTCACTGGAAGCCGATTCTGGGGGTGCATTCGATCCTGTGGGACGAGGCGCTCAAGATCTCGGGCAAAGACCCCGACTTTCACCGGCGCGACCTCTGGGAGGCCATCGAGTCCGGCGCCTTCCCCGAATGGGAGCTGGGCCTCCAGATGATCGAGGAGAAGGACGAGGACGCGTTCGACTTCGACCTTCTCGATCCCACCAAGATCGTGCCCGAGGAGCTGGTGCCGGTGCAGCGCGTGGGGCGGCTCACTCTCAATCGCAACCCCGACAACTTCTTCGCCGAGACCGAGCAGGTGGCCTTCCATCCCGGTCACGTCGTGCCGGGCATCGACTTCACCGACGATCCGCTGCTCCAGGGCCGGCTCTTCTCGTATACCGACACCCAGCTCCTCCGCCTCGGCGGCCCCAACTTCCACGAGATCCCCATCAACAAGCCTGTCGCCCCCGTGCACAACAACCAGCGCGACGGGCTCATGCGCCAGACCATCAGTGTGTCGCGCGCGGCCTACCATCCCAATTCGATCGGGGGCGGCTGCCCCGTGCAAGTCGGGCGGCGCGACGGCGGCTTCGTCAGCCACCCCGTCCCGATCAGCGCGCCCAAGCTCCGGCAGCGGGGCGAGAAGTTTTTCGATCACTTCAGCCAGGCCACGCTCTTCTGGGTGAGCCAGTCGGATCCCGAGAAGGACCATATCGTGAGCGCGCTGCAGTTCGAGCTGGGCAAGCTCGAGCGGCCCGCAATCCGGGAGCGCATGGTGGGCATGCTGACGCTCGTGGACGAGGGGCTGGCCAACCGCGTGGGCGAGGGGCTCGGGGTGAAGCCCCAGCGGCCGGACGGCCCGCTCAACCTGAGCGTGCCCGCCGACGGCGACCCCAAGGCCTATCAGCCGCGGCGCGCCAAGGCGCCGGCGCGGCCCTCCCCCGCCCTCAGCATGGCCAATACGGTGAAAGACACCGCCAAGTCACGGAAGGTGGCCATACTCGCCGCCGACGGTGTGGAGGATGCCGCGGTGGCGACGATGAGCCGGCTCCTCACCGCCGCGGGGGCGGTGCCCAAGGTGATCGGCCCCCGGCTCGGCGCGCTCAAAGGCGCGCGCGGCGGTACGGTGCCGGTGGACATGAGCCTCGCGACCGTGGGCTCCGTGCTCTTCGACGCGGTGTACGTGCCGGGCGGCCCGCAGAGCGTGGCCACGCTGCGGGAGGACGCCATGGCCGTCCTCTTCGTCCACGAGGCCTACAAGCACTGCAAGGCCCTGGCGGCCACCGGGGCGGGCGCGGAGCTCCTGCCCCCGGCGCGCTCGGCGGACGAGGCGATCGTGGTGGGCGAGGACGCCCAGGTGGCCAAGCTCGCGCCCGACTTCATCCGCGCCATCGGCCGCCACCGGAACTGGGCCCGGGAGGCGGCGGGCCGGCGCGTCCCCGCTTGACGCGCCCGGGGGCGCCGCCCGCCGTCCGCGCCTTGCCCACTTTTTCAGGGCTTAGTCGCGGGTCAGCGCGGCGGCGCCTCCTCCGGAGAGCACCGAGGCGACGGTCACCCCTACCAGCGTCAGCACGTACTCGTACCCCGCGGCCTCCGGCTGGCCGTCCACGAGCTCGGCGTGGATGAAGAAGCCCTGATGGAGATGCACGAAGACCAGCGCCCCCAGCATCACGACGAGGTTGGCCAGTCCGGCCAGGCGGGTCCAGAGCCCGAGGATCATCATGAGGCCTCCCATCCCGTGGACGAGGATGGTGAACCACGCAGCCACGGCGGGGACGGGCACGCCCAGCTTGGCGTTGTACGCCGTGAAACCGGCTGGGGTGTACACGACGAGCGCCAGATACGCGTGCATGACGAAGATCGCGCCGAGCACGATCCTCAGGACGGTGGGGCCATAGGCTTTCATGGGGGAAACCTCCCGGTAAGGTGCGCTGCTTGCATGGGCTCGATGGCCTGATACCATTTGCACCCATGGGCGCCGAGGAAGCGCTGCGGGAGTACGAGGACCGGTTCCGGCAGCTCGCCGAGCACATCGACGCGGTGTTCTGGATCACCGATCTGGCCACCCGCCGGGTGCTCTACCTGAGCCCCACCATCGAGCGCTGGGGCTTCGAGCGCGAGGCCTTCTATCGCGACCCGCTGCTGTGGACCGCGTCCATCCATCCCGACGACCGCGCGCGGGCCGAAGCGGCGTTGGTGGAGCGTGCCCGGCACGCCGCGTTCGACGAGACCTACCGCATGATCACGCCGGCCCACGGGCCCCGGTGGGTGCGCGACCGCGGCTTCCCCATCACCGATTCCGAAGGCCGGGTGTATCGGCTGGGCGGGATCGCCGAGGACATCACCGAGCGTGTGCATGCAGAATCGGCGCTGCGCGAGGCGCGCGCGGCGGAGCGGCGCGCCCATGCCGACCTCAAGGCCAGCTACGAGGAGATGGCGGTGGCGAAGCGCGAGCTCGAGCGCGCCAGCCGCGCCAAGGACGAGTTCCTCGCCATGCTGGGACACGAGCTGCGCAACCCGCTCGGCGCCATTCGCAGCGCCATCGGCGTGCTCGACGCGCGCGCGGGCGACGCGGCGGCCCGCGACGTGATTCGCCGCCAGGCGGATCACCTCGCGCGGATCGTCGACGATCTCCTCGACGTCAGCCGCGTGACGCGCGGGCAGGTCACGCTGCGGCGCGAGCCGCTCGATCTCGCCGACGCGGTGGCCCGCGCCGTTACCATGCTCGGCGCTGCGGGGATGACCCGCTTCCACCGCGTCAGCCTCACCGCGGGCACGCCGGTATGGGTAGAGGCCGACCCTGCGCGCGTGGACCAGATCCTGAGCAATCTCGTGAGCAATGCGGTCAAGTACACGCCGGACGGCGGCGAGGTTCGCGTCAGCGTGGACCAGGAGGGCCAGTGGGCGCGCCTCATCGTCCGGGACACGGGCGCCGGCATCCCCGCCTCCGCGCTGCCGCACGTGTTCGAGCTCTTCTACCAGGCGCGTAGCGATCCGAGCGATCGGCGCGGCGGTCTCGGCATCGGGCTCACGCTGGTCCGCCACGTCGCCCAGCTCCACGGCGGCACCGTCACCGCGGCCAGCGGGGGCGCGGGGGCGGGGAGCGTCTTCACCGTCACGCTCCCGACGATCCCGCCGCCCCACGCGGCGCCCCGTAGCGCGGTGAAGCCGGCGGTGCCCACCGCGCGCCGCGTGCTGCTGGTCGAGGACGGCGAGGACGCCCGCGAGATGCTGCGGATGGTGCTGACGATCACGGGGCATCAGGTCTGGGACGCCGCCGACGGCCGCGCTGCGCTCGGCGTGCTGGCGCGCGAGCGCGTGGACGTCGCCATCGTGGACATCGGCCTGCCCGGCCTCGACGGCTACCAGCTGGCCGAAGCCATTCGGGCGCGACCCGACGGCGCGAAGATCTTCCTCGTCGCCCTGACCGGCTTCGGCCGACCCGAGGATCAGCGGCGCGCCCTCGATGCGGGATTCGATGCGCATCTCGTCAAGCCGGTGGATCCCGAGCGTCTCGCCGCGCTGATCGAGCGCGGCCCCCGCGCCTAGGCGCCGCCGCCTCCTCCGAGATCGCGCGCCGCGGGGAGCCCCGGCAGACCGGTGGCGGCGCGCACGCCGCGGGCGATGGCCCGCGCCACCACTTGCGCGGCGGCCTTCCCCACCAGCGCCGGATCGGCCTCGCGCTCGCCCACCGACAGGCAGAACAGCGTGTCGCCGTCCGAGGGCAGATGGGGGGGCGACAGGGCGAGCGCGTAGCCGTCCATCGCCAGCGCCGCGACCCATGCCGCCTCGGCCTTGGTGAGCCGCGCATCGGTGACGACGCAGCCGATCGTGGTGTCGCTGGGGCGGAAGCCGGGCGGCGGCGCGCCCGCGGCCAGGGCCGACGCGGTGTCGATCAAGCCGCGGCCGGCGGGCGCGTCGCGCGCGCCCGCGATGAGGCGGCCGGTTTCGGGATCGCGGATGTCGCCGACTGCGTTCACCGCCATCATGGCGCCCGCCGTGAACGTGGGATCCTCCACGAGGGCATGGCCGATCCCGCCCCGCATGGCGCGCTCTATCCGATAGAGCTTGCCGACGGTCGCTCCGGTGCCCGCTCCGACATTGCCCTCCGCGGGCGGGCCGGGCTCCGCCGCGCGCGCCGCCTGATACCCCATGGCCCGCCCCGGGCGGACGCGATGGTCACCCACACCCAGGTCGAAGAGGATGGCGCCCGCCACATGGGGCACCACGGTGTGGGACACGGGAAACCCCACGCCCTGCTCCTCGAGGTACTCCATCACGCCCCAGATGGCCTCGAGGCCGTACGCGCTCCCGCCGGCCAGGACTACCCCGTCGAGCGTGGGGACCAAGTGCCGCGGGTCGAGAAACTCGAGCCCGTGCACACCCGCCGCCCAGCCGCGAATCTCCACGCCCCCTACGGCGGGTCGATCGGTGAGGATGACGGTGCAGCCGGTGAGGGCCTGCGCATCCGTGGCGTGACCGACGCGGACGCCCGGAATCATCGCGCGCTCACGCGCGCCGCCGCGCCGGCGTCCGGCTCACGTCGTCCAGGCGCGCGCGGCCCAGCGTGACCTCGCCCGCGACCTCGAGTCCGCGGAGGGCGAGCGCGCGGGCGAGGGCGACCGATTCCACCGGGCGCTCCGTGTCCGCGAAGGCGGCGGCCGACGCCCGGGCGAGCGCCGCGGGCTCGGGCCGCGCCGTCGCGTCGAAGATGAGCGCCATCTCGCCGAGCCTCCGCGCCCAGCGCTGGCGGGCGGGCGGCGCGAAGCTGCGCGCGACCGCGCGGTCCACGATGGCGGCCTCCCGCTCGGCCTTGATCTGGTCGGAGACCACGAGGCGGCTGTCACGCGCCTCGAGCAGCGCCACCGCCTCCTCGCGCACCGACGCGGGGTCGACGAACCAGCCCCCCAGCTCGGGCAGCTCCAGCAGGGACACCGCCTGATCCGCGGCGTCGCGATCGACCGCGACGGGCGGGACCGCGTCGGCCAGCAGGGGATCGGGCGCAGGGCGTGGGTGGAAGAGCGCGCGCCACCGCGCGAACTCGGGGGGCGGCGCGGTGCCGAGGGCGGCGTGGAGCGCGAGCGCCTCGGCCACGAGGGCGGCCGCGCGCTCGGGGGGCGCCGCCACCCAGGGCAGCTTCTGCGTCTCGCGCAGCGCGCGCTGCTCGGCGTCCAGGCGCTTGCGCGTGACGGGGCCGCCCGCGGACTCGAGAATGCCCACCTCGTCGTTCAGGATCAGCGAGCAGAGGCGCATCCCGCCGCCATGGCCCCCCTCGAAGACGATCCATGCGGCGCGCGAGCCCGCGCCGTCGATGCCGGATATCCAGGCGGCGGTGGCGCGCTCGGGCTCCCGCCGGATCAGCGGGCCGGCGAGCGGCCGCGCGCCCGCGCCGGTGGCCTCGGGCAGCGTCACGCCCGCCTGGGCCAAGCGGTAGAGCTCGCGGCGCGCGCCCTTGCGCGTGCCCTTGTCCGGAGCGTCCTCGGCCAAGCGGCGTAGCAGCGGCGCCGCGGCGGCGCCGTGACGCCGCCCTAGCTCGCGCAGCGCCTCGTCCAGCGCCGCGTCGGAGATTCCCGCCAGGTCGGGCAGGGGCCCGCCGCCCAGCGCGGCCTCGAGGGCGGACGCGCTCACGGGGTCCTCATGATGCGGCGAGCCCGCGCCACGGCAGCGCGGTGTCGCGGAAGTACACCTTCTTCATGTACGCGAGCGCGCCGGCATAGCGCTCGAAGCCCCCGGCCAGCCGCGCGTAGAGCGGAGCGTCGGGCTCGTGGCCGGCGCGGCCGAGCTCGGCCAGGAAGCGATACGCGCGGCGCCCCTCCGTCTCGTAATAGCTGGTGACGGCAAGGCGCTCGACGTGCCCGCGGAAGAGCCCTAGCATGAACAGCGTGTAGTCGCCGACGTGCCGCCGCACCGCGCGCTCCTGCTCCGGCGCGAAGCGGGGATCCGTCCAGTCCCACACCCGCTGGATCTCGAGCAGCGCGTCCGCCACCGTGGGCAGCGGCCGCCCGGGCAGGGCGTCGATGGCGCCGAGCGCCTCGGCGCGGGCGTAGCGAGTGAGGAGATCGGTGAGGTATCCGGCGGCGCGCGAGTCGTCCAGGGCGAGATCACCGAACGCGCTGCGCGTCACACGCTCGAAGAACCGGGGAAGCAGTCCGTGCGCCACCGGACTCAGTCTAGCAGACCACTGGCCGCCGCTCGGGGCGTCTGCTAGACTCGCGCGCATGGCGCTCCGGGGCAGTGATCGCATCGACGACATGGAGATGGAGTCGCACGGCGCCGACGTCGTGCGCACGCGTCGTCCGTGGGCCCTCATCGTCGCCGCCCTGCTTCTCGTCGTGCTGTCCGTGGTGCTGTGGGCGAAGTGGAGCGAGAGTCGCGCGGAAGTCGAGCGGCTGCGCGCCGAGCTCAAGGTCGTCTACACGGAGGCGGAGGCCATCCGCACGCAGGCCGCCCTGGCCCAGCAGCGCGTGAGCATCCTCGAGAAGCAACTGGGTCTTCTCCGCGAGAAGCCTGCGGCCGTCGACGGCGCCAAGCCGGCCGAGAAGCCGCGGGCGAAATCGTCCACGAAGTCGTCGAAGAGCACGCGGCAGATCATCCGCTAGCGCGCGGGGAGTGCGTGGGATACCGGCTCGTCCGGGGCATCGTCCGTCTCCTCCTCTGGCTGTTCTACCGCCGCATCGACGTGGTCGGCCACGAGCATATCCCGCCGACCGGCCCCGCCATCGTGACACCCAATCACCACAACGCCCTCGTGGACGCCATGCTGATCATGGCGACCTGCCCCCGCCCCATCCGGGTGCTCGCCAAGTCCACCCTCTTTCGTCACCCGCTCATCGCCCCGTTCCTGTGGCTGATGCAGGGCGTGCCGGTCTACCGGCGGGCAGACGCCGGCGCCGATCCCCGGCGGAACGAGGAGATGTTCGGCTCGGTGGTGGCGGCGCTGCACGCCGGCGGCGTAGTCCTGATCTTTCCCGAGGGGCGCAGCCAGCCGCAGCCGATCGTACTCCCGCTGCGCACGGGCGTGGCCCGCATCGTGCTCGAGACGGAGGGCGCGTCGCCCCGTCCCGGGGAGGGGGTCGGCGTGACGATTCTGCCCGTGGGCCTCGCCTACTACGAGCCCGGCATCTTTCGCTCCGCCTCCGTCGTGGTGAAGTTCGGCGCGCCCCTGCCCACCGCCGATGCCCTCGCGCTCGCCCGGCGTGATCCCGTGCCGGCGGTGCGTCTCCTGACCGACCGACTCCACGAGGCCATTCGCGCGCAGATGGTGGAGGCGGAGGACCAGCACACGCTCGACCTGCTCGTCGCGCTCGAGCACGCATGGTGGGAGGAAGCGGCGCGCCGGGGCGAGCCCGCGGGCCCGCCGGATCCCGCGCGCTCACTGGCCTGGCGGCAGGCGGTGGCCCGGGGCGCCGCGGCGCTTGCCGCTGCCGAGCCCGACCGCGTGGAGAATGTGCGCCGGCGCCTCGAGCTCTACCGCGCTCGCCTCGACGAGGTCGGCATCACCGGCGAGCAGCTCGGTCGGCCCTACACGGTGAAGCTGGTCACGCGGTACATCGGCGAGAACCTGCTCTGGCTGGCGCTGGGCTTGCCCCTCGCGCTCTGGGGCATCGTCTGTCACGCTCTGCCCTACTGGCTCACCGGCGTGGCGGCGGGCATGCTCGGCACTACCGCCGAGGAGGAGGCGACCGACAAGATGGCGGCCGGGGCGGTGCTCTATCCGGTGCTGTGGATCGCGGAAGGCTGGGTGGTGTGGCGATGGGCTGGCCTCCGCGCCTTAATGCCCTTCGCGGTCCTGCTCGTGCCGTCGGGGCTGCTCGCGCTGGCCTGGCGCGAGCGGCTGGGTGAAGTCACGCGCCAGGCCCGCGCGTTCTTCCGCTTCCTGGGCGACCGCGATCTGCACCACTCGTTGATGCGCGAGCGCCAGGCGCTGGTCGAGGAGGTGCGCGCGCTCGCCGCGCGAGTGCCGGCTCGGAGCCAGCCGGCCCCGGGACGCGCGCCGGGAGGCGCCGGTGCCCGGTAGCGCGTGGCGGCGCCGGCCCGGCCTCATCCTGGGAGCCCTCACGGCCCTCAACGGGCTCAACTACCTCGATCGCTACGTGGCCGCGGCCACCCTCACGCTCATCCTGGCCGATCTCCGGATCTCGGACGCGCAGGGCGGGCTGCTCCAATCGATCTTCATCGTGACGTACGCGCTCGCGTGTCCGGTGGCGGGGGCTCTCGGCGACCGCGTCAACCGCATGGTGCTCGCCGCCGCCGGCATCTTCGTCTGGAGCCTGGCCACCGTGGGCTCGGGTCTGGCCACGACGTATGCGCTGCTCGTGCTCGCGCGCGCGCTCACCGGCGTGGGGGAGGCGGGCTACGGCGTGGTGACGCCGCCGCTGCTCTCCGACTGCTACCCGCCCGACCAGCGGGCCCGCGTGATGGGCATCTTCTACGCGGCGATCCCCGTGGGCTCGGCGCTCGGCTACATCGTGGGCGGCGTGATCGGCGAGCACTACGGCTGGCGGCGCGCCTTCTTCGTGGCGGGGGCGCCGGGGGTGGCCCTGGCGTTTTTCCTGCTGCTGCTCGCGGAGCCTCGTCGCGGCGCGCTGGACAGCGGGCGTGCCGGGGCTCCGATCCCCTTCGGCGGCGCGGGTCTGCGCGCGCTGTTCGCGCGCCGGAGCTACGCGGTGAACACCGCCTCTCAGATCATCTACACGTTCGCGATGGGCGGGCTTGCCACCTGGGCGCCCGCCTACTTCGTCCGCGAGCGGGGCATCCCGCTCGCCGCCGCGACCTCGACGTTCGGGATGCTTCTCGTCGTCGCGGGCTTCGTCGGCACCTTGGTCGGCGGCCGGCTCGCCCAGGCGCTGGCCCGGCGCCACCCCGGCGCGGACTTCGTCCTGTCCGGGTGGACGCTGACGGTCTCCATCGTGTTCACGCTCCTCGCGATCCTCTCGCCGTCTCCCCTGGTGTTCTGGCCGGCCATGTTCGTGATGCTGCTGCTCCTCTTCATCAACATCGGGCCCCTCAACGCCGCCATGGCCAATGTCTTGCCCGCCGAGGTGCGCGCGCGCGGCTTCGCGCTGACCACCATGCTGATCCACCTCCTCGGCGACGCCGTCTCCCCGTGGCTGATCGGGGCGACCTCGGATCGCATCGGGCTCAAGATCCCCGTGCTCGTGACGGGCTGCCTGCTCGCGGTGTCTGGCCTGGTGCTGCTGCTCGGACGCAAGACCCTGGAGCACGATCTGGGGGTGATCCGGGCCTCGGGCGCGGCGCCGGCGGCGCCGACCGTCGGCGCCCACGGCTGAGGGGGGCGGAGGCTAGGCGGCGACGCCGGCGACGCGGTCCCAGACCGCCAGGACGCGGGCATTCCCCGCGGCGTCGCCGATGCTGATACGAAGATGGCCCGGGAAGCCCACGAGCGCGCCGTCGCGCACCAGGATCCCCGACTTCATGAGGGCCAGGCGGTAGGCCTCGGCCTTGTCGCCCACCCGGACGAGGAGGAAGTTCGACTGGGAGTCGGGCACGGTGGCGCCGCGGCGACGAAGCGCCTCGGCGAGCTTGGGCCGCTCCGCGAGGACGAGCGACCGGGTGCGCTCGAGGTGGGCGGGATCCGCCAGCGCCGCCACGCCGGCCACCTGAGCGAGACGGTTGACGTTGAAGGGCGCCCGCACGCGATTGAGCATCTCGATGACCGCGGGTTGCGCGATGGCGTAGCCCACCCGCAGTCCCGCGAGCCCCGCGATCTTCGAGAACGTGCGCAGCGAGACCACGAAGGGAAACTCGCGGGCCAGCGCGGCGCCATCGGCCGTCTCCGGGTCATCGCAGAAATCCCGATAGGCTTCGTCCAGGATCACGAGCGGCGCGTCGGCGCCGAGGGACTCGATGAACCGGCGCAGGGGCCCCTTCGGCACGAGGGTCGAGGCCGGGTTGTGCGGGGTGCAGACGAACACCAGCTTGGTGCGGGCGGTGATGCGGCGGCGCATGTCGTCCAGGTCCGTCTCGTAGCCCCGCAGCGGGCTCATCACCGGCGCGGCGCCGGCGAGCAGCGCCTCGGTGCTGTAGGGCTCGAAGGCGGGGTGCGGCAGCACCACCTCGTCGCCCGGATCCAGGGCAGCCCGTGCAATGAAGGACAGAAGCTCGTCCGCGCCGTTGCCGCAGATGAGCCAGGACGGCTCCACGCCGATCCATGCGCCGAGCGCCTTGCGGAGCGCGTGGGAGCCCCCGTCCGGATAGAGGTGGGCGCGCACCGCCTCGGCCCGCAGCGCCTCGATCACTTTCGGCGATGGCCCCAGCGGGTTCTCATTGGAGGACAGCCGGATCACCGAGGCCAAGCCGAGCTCCCGGGCCACCTCTTCCAGTGGAGGCCCGGCCACGTATGGGGTGATGTGATGGAGGGTGTCGCGCCAGATCTTCCGCATGGCCGGCACATTGTATACGCGCGGGGAAGTCCGCGCCACGTTTGACAGGATCGGCTTCGGCCATGTAACGTCTCGACATGTCAGCCGAGCTCTTCCGCCAGCTCCGCCGGGTGGAAGCCCAGGCCGAAAAGGGATTCGACGGGCAGCCGGCCGAGCGGGCGGAGCGGAAGCGGCGCCTCAGGCTGGAGTTGCTCCGGCAGCACCTGTCCTCCAATGTGAACTTCCTCCGGGCCGCCCATCTCGGCGGCGCCTCCGGCCAGCAGTCGGTGCAGGCCTACGCGTCGTTCATGGACGGCTTCCTCGTCACCCTGTTCCGTCTCGCCGTCGACGATGCCCGCCACGAGGGCGCGGCCCCCATGCCGATCGTGCTGGTCGCGCTGGGCGGCTACGGGCGGGGCGAGCTGCATCCGCTCTCGGACCTCGACCTCCTGCTGCTCTACGACGGCGAGATGGGGCCCTATGTCCAGCGGGTGACCCAGGGCCTCCTCTACACCCTCTGGGACCTCGGGCTCCAGGTGGGCCATGCGGTGCGAAGCCTGCCGGACTGCGTGGCGATGGCGCGCACGGACTTCACGAGCCGCACGTCGATGCAGCAGGCGCGCTACCTCGCAGGGGACCGCCGCCTCTTCAACCGCTTCCGGAAGGTGCTCGCGGAGAACGTCTACCGGAAGGATTTCGCCCAGTTCCTCGAGACGGCGCTGGCCGAGCGCGATCAACGCTACCGGAAGTTCGGCGGCTCGCCCTACATGGGCGAGCCCAACGTGAAGGAATCGGCAGGGGGCCTCCGCGATATCCATACGGCCATGTGGCTCGCCTCCACCAAGTTCGGCACCCGCACCTTGCTCGAGCTCCGCGACAAGCGGCTCATCACCGAGCGCGAGCAGAAGATGGCGGACGCCGCGCTCACGTTCCTGTGGCGCGTGCGTAACGAGCTCCACTTCATCTCCGGGCACAAGAACGACGTGCTGGGCCGTGAGCTCCAGCCCAAGATCGCGAAGAACTTCGGCTATCAGGGCGACGACATGTCGCTCGCGGTGGAGAAGTTCATGCGCGACTACTACCTCCATGCCCGGGTGATCCATCGCGTGTCGCGGCGACTGATCGCGCGCTGCCGCGAGACGCTGTCGCGGCCCCGGCCGGTGCAGCGGCGCCTGCGTCAGGAGGCGCTCGCCGACGGGCTCTACGTGCTGGACGGTCAGCTCCATCTGGTGGAGCCGGATGGCCGCGCGTTCCGCGAGGACCCGACCCGGCTCATGAAGGTGTTCTGGCACTCGCACCGCCTGGGGCTCGAGCTGGGGGTGGAGGTGGAGCGGGCGGTGGAGGACGCGCTCGAGCTCGTGGACGAGAAGTTCCAGCGCTCGCCCGAGGTACGCGATCTCTTCCTCGCCGTGTGCCGCAACTGGGGGCGCACCGCGCAGACGCTACGGGAGATGCACGAGCTGGGTTTGCTCGGCCGCTATCTCCCCGAGTGGGGCGCCCTCACCTGTCTCGTGCAGTACGACGTCTATCACCGGTTCACCGCCGACCAGCACTCGCTGCTCGCGGTGGAAAACCTGGAGGCGCTCGCTCCCGGCCAGTCCACGGAGTCCGAAGGGATCGCCGAGGTGCTGAACGAGCTGGCGCGCCCCGATCTCCTGATGCTGGGCATGCTCCTCCACGACATCGGCAAGGGAAAGGGGCACGGTCACGTCGCCAAGGGCATCCCGCTCATCAAGGACTTGACCGGGCGCATCGGGCTGCCGCCGGCGGACGCCGACGCGGTGACGCTCCTCGTCGCGCACCACCTCACCCTGTCCCACATGGCGCAGCGCCGGGACATCGACGATCCCAAGACGGTGGCGTCGCTGGCCGAGGTGGTGGGCATGCCCGAGCGGCTGCGCATGCTGTATCTCCTGACGTTCGCCGACATGCGCGCGGTGGGGCCCGGCGTGATGACGGGGTGGATGGCCCGCATCCTCTGGGAGCTCTTCTCGCGCACGATGGCTCAGCTCACCGGCGGGCGGCTCGAGCGGCCCAGCCGCGACAAGGTGGCCGAGCGCGTGACCGAGGAGATGGGCGGCGCGCGCGCCGGCGTCGTGGCCCACCTCGCCATGATGGCGGACCGCTACCTCATCACCACCTCCGCCCAGCGCATCGCCGCGCACCTGCGCCTGGTCGAGCGGCTCGAGGAGGACGTGGTCGCCACCGAGCTCTTCCACCATCCAGACCTCGACTCGTCCGAGCTCGTCGTCGCGACCAAGGACGTGCCCGGCCTCTTCGCGCTGATCGCGGGCACGCTCGCCGCCGAGGGCATCAATATCCTCTCCGCCCAGATCCACACGCGCGCGGACGGGATCGCGCTCGACACGTTCCAGGTGAACGACCCCTTCGGCGAGGCGGTGACGGAGGACGCGCGGTGGCGGCGTACCCTGGGTGCGCTTCGCCGGGTGCTGGTGGGCGAGCAGACCGTGGAGGACCTGATGGCCTCGCGGCGCAGCGGCCGCCCCGCCGCGGCCGGGGTGGCCGGCCCTCCCAAGATCACCGTGGACAACCAGCTCTCGGACACGCACACCGTGGTCGAGGTGAAGTGCCCCGACCGGGTGGGCCTCCTCTACCTCATCACGCGCACCTTCCAGGCGCTGGGTCTGGACATCGGCAGCGCGCGCATCGCCACCGAGATCGAGCAGGCCTACGACACGTTCTACGTCACCGATCACCAGGGCCGCCGCCTCGAGGATCCGGCTCAGATGGATCGTCTCCGCGACGCCCTCGAAGATGCTCTCCTCAAGCCGCTTTAAGACGCCGGTCCAGCGCGCGGCCGATCCGATCGCGCGGCTCCTCCTCCGCGCGCGTGTACGGCCGAACCACCTCACCGTCGCCGGCCTCGGCGTGTCGTGCCTCGCCGCCTGGGCCTTTGCCGACGGCTTTCTCCGCACCGGCGCGGCCCTCCTCACCGTCGCGGGGCTCTTCGATCTCTTCGACGGCTCGCTCGCCCGCCTCGCCGGCCAGGACACGGACTTCGGCGCCTTCCTGGACTCGGTGGTGGACCGCTACTCCGACCTGGTGGTGCTGCTGGGGCTCGTGGTCTATTGCCAACGTATAGGTGAGTGGACGCTCTGCCTCTTCACGATGGCCACCGTGATCGGGACGGTGATGGTTTCCTACACCAAGGCGCGGGCGCAGTCGATCGGGCTCGCCTGCGAGATCGGCCTCATGGAGCGGCCGGAGCGGCTCATCGTGCTGATCGCGGGGGCCACGTTCAACCTCATGACGCCGGCCATGGCCATCCTCGCCGTCCTCACCCACATCACGGCGCTCCAGCGCATCTTCTACACGCGCCGTGTCGCGCGAAGCATGGAGCGGACGGACACCCTCCGGTAGACTCGTAGCATGTGGCGGTGGCTGCGCACGCTCGCTCTGATCGTCACCCTCGCCGCCCCGGCGGCCGCGTCGCAAGGGGCCGCTCCGCCCCTCGCCGCGGCCCTGGCCGCCCAGCGGGCGAGCAACTACCCGGCCGCGGCGCGGCTCTTCGCCGAGGCGGCTTCGGTTCCGAATCCCATCCCCGAGTACACGCTCTACCTCCTGGCGGACTCGTTGTCGCGAATGGGGGATCCCCGCGCGGCGGCGGTGGCCGCCGAGGCGGTGAGCGCGGCCGGCGATGGGCCGCTGCTGCCCTCGGCGCTCCTGCTCGCCGCCCGCGAGGCCGCGCGGGCGGGCGACAGCGGAGGCGCGATGGCGTTCTACCGCCGCTTCCTCGACCGCTACCCGGAGCACTGGGAAAGCCCGGGCGCGCGCTTCGGCATGGCGGAGCTGATGGAGGCCACCGGGCAGACCGAGGACGCGCGAAGGCTCTTCCGCAGCATCTGGCTGACCTCGCCGCTCTCGTTCGCCGCCAACGCGGCCCGCGACCGCGAGCGCATGCTCATCGAGCGCGGCATCCCCGCGCCGCCGGTGACCCCGCAGGAGCGCGTGGACCGCGCGGAGCGCCTGCTCGCGGGCGGTCAGGCCACGCAGGGGCGGCAGGAGATGGAGGCGCTGCTGGCGGAGGGGACGGCCACCGGCTACACGCAGCTCCGCGCCCTGCGCGTGGTCGCCGAAGCGTATCGGCGCACCGGCAAGCCGGACGACGCGCTCCGAACCGTGGATCGCGCGATCGCGGTCGCCTCGTTCGAGCGCCGGCCGGCCTGGCTGCTCGAGCGCGCGCGCCTGCAGCAGCCCAAGAGCCCACCGGTCGCCCTCGCCACCCTGGACCGGCTCGTGCGCGACCATCCCAAGAGCAGCGAGGCCAGCGACGCCCTCTTCCTCAAGGCCCAGCTCCTGGAGTCGCTGAACCAGACCGCGGAGGCGGAGGCGACCTACACGCGGCTCGCCGCCGACTATCCCGACGACGACGACGCGGGCCGCGCACAGTGGCGGCTGGGATGGCTCGCCTGGTTCCGGCGGGACTACGACGGCGCGGCGGTCAAATGGACGCGGCTCGCCACCCTGCCGGGTGGCGTGGCCTATCGCGAGAACGCCACCTACTGGATCGGCCGAGCGCATGAGGAGCGGGGCGATCTCGATGCGGCCACGCGCCTGTGGTCCGAGGCGGTCGTGTATCAGCCCCGCGGATACTTCGGGATCCTCGCGACGACCCGGCTCACCAAGCGCGGCCTGGCCGTGCCCGCCGCGCGCGACCCGCACACGCCCCTGGTGCTGCCCGAGGAAGGGCTGACGTCGCTGCGCGATGACCCGCGCTTCGCCAAAACGGAGGCCCTGCGCGCGCTGGGGCTCTCGGGGTGGGCCGACGCTGAGCTGAACGAGCTCGCCCACCGCTCCGCGGGCGAGACCCTGCGGCTCTATGCCATCTCCGTCGCGTTCGCCCAGGATGCGCGGCACCATCTGGCGCTGCGCATCCTCCGCCGCGACTTCTTGCCGGTCGCGCGGGCCGGCTATGCCTGGTTGCCGCGCGCGTTCTGGGAAATGTTCTACCCGCTGGGCTGGCGCATGGAGGTCGCGGGCTCGGCGCAGCGCGCCGGCATCGATCCGTTCCTGGTCTCGGCGGTGGTGCGCGAGGAGTCGTCCTATAATCCCCAGGCGCGCTCGCGCGTGGGCGCGCGCGGCCTCATGCAGCTCATGCCCGAGACGGCGCGGCCCATGGCGCGGGTGCGCGGCCTCGCGTTTCAGGAGGGCGAGCTGCTGGATGACCCGGCCGCCAACATCGAGCTGGGCACGGCGTACCTGGGAGGGCTCGTGCGCGACTTCGGAGACGCGCGGCTGGCCGTGGCCGCCTACAACGCCGGCCCCACGCGGGTGCGGGAGTGGTGGGGCGCGCGGAAGTCCGATGACCTCGAGGTGTGGGTGGAGCAGATCCCTTACAACGAGACGCGGAACTTCGTCCGTCGCGTCATGGTGGGCTGGGAGGAGTACCGCCGCCTCTACGCCGACGCGGGCAGCCCGGCGACCGTGACGCGCTGATGGCTACGGCGGGCTACATCCGTCGCATGCTCGCGGGGCTGCTGGACACCGCCCTCGGCCTGGCACTGTGGGCGATGGGCTCGATGTGGCTGATCCTCGGCGTATGGGGGGTCCGCGGATTGCCCCAGGATGCGCGCGGCGCGCTCCTGATCTATGCGGGTGTGCTCGGCCTCGCCGTGGGCTTGCACCTCATCTACCACGTGGTGCTGCTGGGCGGGTGCGGGCAGACGGTGGGCCGTATGGCGCTGGGCATCGCGGTGGTGCGCCGCGACGGGGGCGTGCCGGGCTACGGGCGCGCGGCGCTGCGCTCGGTGGGGAACGCGCTGGTGGTGGTGACGCTTGGGCTGGCCGCGCTCGTCGCGCTCTTCAATCGCGAGCGGCGGGACATGGCCGACCTGGTGTCAGGGACGCGTGTGGTGCGCGTCGGCTGACCAGAAGCGCGAACCCGCCACTGTGACGCTCCCATCCGGCGAAGGGGCCGGCGCGACGATGGAGTACGGGGGTGCGACGGGCGCGGGGGGCGGTTCCCCCAGGGCGGTCAGCCGCTCCTCCAGCGTCGGATGCGTGCTGAGCAATCCGGTGAGCCCCTCCGTCGGCCGCGGGCTCGTCCGGTCGAGCGTGCGCAGCGCGCGGGCCATGCTGGCCTCGGGTTCGCGGTGGCCCATGGCGCTCAGGATCTCCACGGCGCGGTGGTCGGCCTGCAGCTCCTGATGCCGCGAGAAGGCGCGCACGGCGAGCGGATTCACGATGAGGTCGAGCAGGCCCACCCCGGGCGCGACCACGCCCAGCAGGGTGAAGCCAGCGAAGATGCTGAGCGAAAGGCGGCGGCGATCGCCGATGTGCCCGAGCACCTCGTGGGCCACTTCGTGGGCCACGACGGCCTCGATCACCTCCGTCGGCTGCTTCATGAGCCCGTCGGTGAAGTAGAACACCGCCTCCTCGTCGCTGTAGGCGGTGGCGGCGCGGCTCTGCACGAACGCAAAGCTGTAGCGGTCGGGATCGTCCCCGGCGGCCACCGCGGCGCGGTAGAGGATGTCGGAGACGCGCACGGTCGCCGAGTTGGAGGGCGGCGGGAAGTAGGCGCCCTGGGGCGAGCTGGCGCAGCCCGTCAAGAGCGCGGCCGCCACCAGCGCGGCGAGAGCTCGAACCCGCGCGGCTCTTGGCATGATCAAATGGTAGGGGTCACGTTCCCGGCGGGCGGAACAAATTCGGGAGCCTTTGGTGCGCCCAAGGGATTGATATGTCGGAGTTCCCCTGACCCCCTCGGTGGGGGGTCGATGTGGCAGTTGATTTGACATTCCAGTGACATTGCGCGTGAGACCGGCTGGTAGACTGAGGGCCATATGCTGATCAAACACGGCGATCGCTTCAAGAGCTCGGAGATCACACCGCGGGCGCTCTACCTCGACCGGCGGAGCTTCATCGCCGGCGGGCTCATCACGGGGGCGGCGGCGCTGGCCCTGATGCCGCGGGATGCGCGGGCCGCCGCGCCCCCCGCCAAGGGGCAGCCGCTGGCCGCCCCGAAGAACGCCGCGATGAGCGTCACCGAGACGCAGACGCCCTTCAAGGACGCCACCACCTACAATAATTTCTACGAGTTCGGCACCGACAAGGAGGACCCGTCGCAGAACGCGCACACCCTGCGCACGCGTCCGTGGTCGGTGAAGGTGGAGGGCCTGTGCGCCAAGCCGCGCAGCTTCGACATCGACGAGCTCGTGAAGCTGGCGCCCCTCGAGGAGCGCGTGTACAACCTCCGCTGCGTGGAGGCCTGGTCCATGGTGATCCCGTGGATCGGCTACTCGCTCTCCGCGCTGCTGAAGAAGGTCGAGCCCACCAGCCAGGCCAAGTACGCCGAGTTCATCACGCTGCTCGATCCCGAGCAGATGCCCGGGCAAAAGAAGGGACTCTTCGGCTGGAGCGGGCTGGACTGGCCCTACGTCGAAGGGCTGCGGCTCGACGAGGCCATGCACCCCCTCACCATGCTCACCGTCGGCATGTACGGTCAGGTCCTGCCGAATCAGAACGGGGCCCCCGTGCGCGTCGTGATTCCGTGGAAATACGGGTTCAAGAGCGGCAAGAGCATCGTGCGGATCCGGCTCGTCAGCGAGCAGCCCAAGACGACATGGGAGAAGGCGGCGCCCTCGGAGTACGGCTTCTACTCGAACGTGAATCCCGCGGTCGATCACCCGCGCTGGAGCCAGGCGACCGAGCGGCGTATCGGGGAGTTCCGGCGCCGGAAGACCCTGCCGTTCAACGGCTACGGCGATCAGGTCGCGTCCCTCTACGCGGGCATGGACCTGAAGAAGTACTACTAGGCCGCGGCCTCCGATGACGCGCCGGGGCCGGACGGCGCTCAAGGTCCTGGTGTGGGCGGCGTGTCTCGCGCCGCTGGCCTGGCTCGGTCGGCGCGCCTGGGTGGGCGACCTCGGCGCCAACCCCATCAGCTTCATCACCAACACCCTCGGCGACTGGACCTTCCGCATCCTGCTCGCGAGCCTGGCGGTGACGCCGCTGCGTCTCCTCAGCGGCTGGTCCTGGCCGATCACGCTCCGGCGCCTGCTGGGACTGTTCGCGTTCCTTTACGCCTCGCTCCACTTCGGGGTGTGGCTCGTGCTCGACCACTACTTCGACTGGCGCGAGATGGGCGCGGACATCGCGAAGCGTCCCTACATCACGGTGGGGATGGCGGCGCTGCTGCTGCTGATCCCGCTCGCCGCCACGTCGACGAGCGCCATGATCAAGCGGATGGGCGGCGTGGCGTGGCGGCGGCTGCACAGCCTGGTCTACCTGGTCGGGATCCTCGCCGCCCTCCACTACCTCTGGCTCGCGAAGAAGTCCGTGACCGGGCCCTACTACTACATCGCCGTGCTGGTGATCCTGCTCGGGGTCCGGCTCGTGGACTGGGGCCGCCGGCGCCTGGCCGCCCGCGCGCGGGTGCGGGCGGCCTCGGGCGCCTAGGCGGACGCAGGGGTCGGCGCGGACTCCACTTCCTTCACACGAAGCTTCCACATGAAGTCCTGGTAGCTGGTGTCCGCGAGCGTCTTGTCGAAGAACTCGCGGTAACTCCCGACCAGGCTCCGTCGGTCGACGAGCACGTCGTGGACCTGCCACTTGCTGTGGCCGGCCGGGGCCAGCTGATACTCGAGCAGCACCTGGCCCGCGCGCTCCAGCGCCACGGTGGAGCGGACGGTGGCCCGGGTACCCGCCACGGTGACGCCCGTATAGCTGATGCGCTTCCCCGTGCGGATGGTCCTCAGCCAGGCCCGCCCCAGCATGCTGGTGAAGATGCGGGTGAACTCGTCGCGCTCCTGGGGCGTGCGGGCCACCCAGTGGCGGCCCAGGCTCTTCTTGGCCATCTCGCGCACGTCGAAAAGGAAGTGGGTGACGCGGGCGATTTCTGCGGCGCTAGCCGCGCGGTCTCCCCGAGCCTTGACGGCCTTGTCGCCCAGCAGCTCTTCGACAGCCTTCTGAATCACCTCGGTGGGCTCCGCTCGGCGTACTTCCAGGACTACCTTGGCCGGCCGGTTCACGGTGAAGATCGGCGCAAAGAGGACGGCTCGGGTCAACGCGGCGATGTTTCGGCCCATTGGCAAGGACCTCCCCCCCGGTCGAGTTCGCTGCCTGTTGCGTCGGGCGACCCATTGGCGGCCCGTGTCAGCAAAGCCGATGCGGCAGGTTGCCCCAGCCACCCGGCCGTCGAATCCCTGTCAGGAGGCCCTGCGTGTCAGGTGCTGCGTCCGACCCTGAAAGGGGAGCAACCGGGGTGCCATGGCGGGCAGCCCCGGCTGCCGCCGCTTAAACCATGTAGATCAAGAGGTTTATAGGGTCCTGGGGGATAGGGCCATCGGATGGCCTCCGAGGCCCTCGTCACGGCCCGGACGTCATCCGAGCCGATCTCAACGTGTGCGGAGGCTGACGGCGTGTCCGATGGAGTGACAGGGGGTTTGGCAAACCTTCCAGGGGCTTCCGACCGGGTGTGCCTTCGCATATACTCTCCCAACCCTCGCCCCCGAAGCACGCCTGAGGCGCGCAGGGCACAGTGAGCCACGACCAACCGTGATCTCTGACGTGAGGCAAGCGTTGCCAATCCTGAAAGTTCGCCAGCTGGGAGTCCGCTTCGGCGGCATCATCGCGCTGGACGACGTCTCCTTCGACATCGAGGCTCGACAGATCGTGGGGCTGATCGGCCCCAACGGGGCCGGCAAGACCACCCTCTTCAACTGTCTGAGCCGCCTGTACCATCCGTCCACCGGGAGCATCGCCTTCGAGGACCGGGACCTGCTCGCGGTGGAACCGCACGACATCGCCGGCCTGGGCATCGGCCGGACCTTCCAGAACCTGGCGCTCTTCGGAACCATGTCGGTGCTGGACAACGTGATGGTGGGCGCCCACTGCCGCACGACCAGCGGCTTTCTCTCCTGCGCGCTCCGCATCCCCAGCGTGGGTCGCGAGGAGGCCAGCCAGCGCGCGTCCGCGCTCGAGTCCATCCGGTTCATGGGCCTCGAGTCCGTGGCGCATCTGCCGGCGGCGGGATTGCCCTTCGCCACGCTCAAGCGCGTCGAGGCGGCGCGCGCGCTGGCCGCCAAGCCGAAGCTGCTCCTCATGGACGAGCCGGCGGGCGGGCTCAACCACGAGGAGGTCTCCCGGCTCGGCGCGCTGATCCGCACCATTCGCGATCGCCTCGGGATCACCATTCTCCTCGTCGAGCACCACATGAGCCTGGTCATGGAGGTCTCGGACAAGGTGGTGGTGCTGGACTTCGGCAAGCGCATCGCCGAGGGCGCCCCCGCCGAGGTGCAGCGTAACCCCGACGTCATCAAGGCGTACCTCGGAGAGTAGCGTGAGCGCCATCCTCGAGGTCGAGAAGCTCGAAGCCTTCTACGGGCGCACGCAGGCGCTGCATGGCGTGAGCTTCGCGATGGAGGAAGGCGGCATCACGACCGTGCTGGGCGCCAACGGGGCGGGGAAGACCACGACCCTCCGCGCCATCTCGGCCATGGTGAGGACCCGCGGCGCGGTCCGCTTCGGCGGGGCGCCCATCGAGTCCAAGGCCACCGAGCAGATCGTGGCCATGGGCATCGCCCACGTGCCGGAGGGCCGCGGCACCTTCGTGGACCTCACGGTGGAGGAAAACCTCCGCGTGGGCATGTACGCGCGCCGCAACAAGCGGAACGCCGCGCGCGACATGGAGCGGGTGTTCGAATTCTTCCCGATCCTCCGCCAGCGCCGGAAGCAGCACGCGGGCACGCTCTCCGGCGGCGAGCAGCAGATGCTCGCAGTGGCGCGCGCCCTCATGCTCGGACCACGGCTGCTTCTACTGGACGAGCCCTCACTGGGCCTGGCGCCCCTGGTGGTCCGCGAGATCTTCCGCATCCTGCGCCTCATCAACCAGGAGTCGCGTGTGAGCATTCTCCTGGTGGAGCAGAACGCCTCGCTGGCCCTCGACCTCGCCGACCACGTCTTCCTCCTCGAGACCGGCCGCGTGGTCCTCTCGGGTACCTCGGACGTGCTCAAGAAGGACGACGCCATTCGCCGCTCCTACCTGGGGTACTGACCGCCATGGACACCTTCATCCAGCAGGTGCTGTCGGGGCTCGCCACCGGCGGGATCTACGCGAGCTTGGCGCTCGCGCTCGTGATGATCTATCAGGCGACCGACGTGGTGAACTTCGCCCAGGGCGAGATGGCGATGTTCGCCACCTACCTCGCGTGGACGTTCATGAACGCGGGCATGTCCTACTGGACCGCCTTCCTCCTGACCCTCACCATTGCCTTCGTGGGCGGCGTGGTCATCCAGCGTGTGGTCATCCGGCCCGTCGAGAACAAGCCCATCCTCACCATCGTCATCGTGACGCTGGGCCTCCTCGTCATCCTCAACAGCATGGCCGGCTGGATCTGGACCTATCTCCAGAAGCCGTTCCCGTCGCCCTTTCCCCGCGAGCCTATCCGGATGGGGACGGTGGTCCTCGGCACGCACGACATGGGCGAGATCGCCGTCACCCTCGTCATGCTGGCGCTCCTCTTCCTGTTCTTCCGGTTCACGCCGCTGGGGCTCGCCATGCGGGCGGCCGCGCAGAACCCGTTGTCGAGCCGGCTCGCCGGCATCCGCGTGAGCTGGATGCTCGCGCTCGGGTGGGGACTGGCCGCGACGTTCGGCGCGGTCGCGGGTATCATGGTGGCGCCGATTCTCACGCTGGACCCGAACATGATGGGCGGCATCCAGATCTACGCGTTCGCCGCGGCCACCCTGGGCGGCTTCGGCAGCCCGGTGGGCGCGGTGGTGGGCGGGTTCCTCGTGGGGGTGGTGGAGAATCTCGTCGGCACCTACGTGTCCTTCATCGGCACCGAGCTCAAGCTCACGGTGGCGCTGGCCATGATCATCGTCGTGCTGCTGGTCAAGCCGAGCGGCCTCTTCGGCCGCACGCACGTGCGGCGGGTCTAGAGGTATGGCCCGGCGCGCGGGCGTCATCCTGGCGGTGGTGGTGATCGCCTTCGCCTACTCGCTGCCCCTCTACATGAGCGGCTTTCGTCTCTTCCAGTTCACCCAGGTGTGCATCTACGCGATCGCGCTGATGGGGCTGAACCTCCTCACCGGCTACAATGGGCAGTTCTCGCTGGGGCACGGGGCCTTCTACGCCATCGGCGCCTACATCTCGGCGATCATGATGGACCAGTGGAACATTCCGTACGGGTGGACCATCCCGACCGCGGGCGTGCTCTGCCTGATCGTGGGCTTCCTCTTCGGGCGTCCCGCGCTGCGGCTGGAGGGGCTCTACCTCGCGCTCGCCACCTTCTCGCTGGCCCTCTCGGTGCCGCAGATCCTCAAGTACTTCGAGCACTGGACGGGGGGCTCGCAGGGGCTCGTCCTGTCCAAGCCCAAGGCGCCCTGGGGGCTCAAGATGACCGAGGATCAGTGGCTCTACCTCCTGACCCTCACCGTGACCGTGCTCATGTTCGTGTTCGCGGCCAACCTCGTGCGGAGCCGGGTGGGGCGGGCGATGGTGGCGATCCGCGACAACCACATCGCCGCCGAGACCATGGGTGTGGACAGCGCGCTCTACAAATCCCTCACCTTCGGCGTGAGCGCGGCCTACACGGGGGTGGCGGGGGCCCTGTCCGCCATCGCCATCGCCTACGTGGCCCCGGACTCCTTCAACGTCTTTCTCTCGGTGACCTTCCTCATCGGCATCGTCATCGGGGGCCTCGCCTCGGTGTGGGGCAACGTGCTGGGCGCGATGTTCATCCAGTTCGTGCCCAACTTCGCCCAGGACATCTCGAAGGCGGCTCCCTGGGCCATCTTCGGCATCTTCCTCATCGGCTTCATGTACGCCATGCCCTACGGCATCGCGGGCGGGATCAAGCGGATCTGGATCTCCCACGTGCTCTCCCGAGTTTCCCAGAAGCAAGGAGGTGAAGCGGTTTCCACGACGCAGGCGCAGTCCCCATCCCGCTGACCAAAAACCTCAAGGAGGACGACATGATCGGACGCAACCTGACCGCGGCGGTGCTGGCCGGGGCCCTCGGGCTCGGGCTGGCGTCGGCCGCGCCCGCTCAGACCGTGGTGGGCGTGACCGCCACCGAGATCAAGATCGGCAACACGAACCCGTACAGCGGGAACGCCTCCGCGTACGGCACCATCGGGAAGACCATCGCCGCCTACTTCAAGAAGGTCAACGACGAGGGCGGCGTCAATGGGCGCAAGATCACCTTCATCAGCTACGACGACGGCTACAGCCCGCCCAAGGCGGTGGAGATGGTGCGCAAGCTCGTCGAGCAGGACCAGGTCGCCGCGGTGTTCCAGACACTCGGGACCCCGACCAACAGCGCCATCCACAAGTACATCAACCAGCAGAAGGTGCCGCACCTCTTCGTGGCCACCGGCGCCACCAAGTGGGACGATCCGAAGAACTTCCCCTGGACGATGGGCTGGCAGCCCAACTACCAGACGGAGGGCCGGACGTACGCGGCCTACATCTTGAAGAACATCCCCGACGCGAAGATCGGGATCCTGTACCAGAACGACGACTACGGCAAGGACTACGTCAAGGGCATGGAGGATGGGCTCGGCGCCAATGCGTCGAAGATGATCATCATGAAGCAGAGCTACGAGGTGACGGACCCCACTGTCGACTCGCAGATCATCAACCTGAAGAACTCCGGGGCCAACGTCTTCTTCAACGTGACGATCCCCAAGTTCGCCGTCCAGGCCATCAAGAAGGCGCATGACATCGGCTGGAAGCCGACGCACTTCCTCAACAACGTGTCGAGCTCGCTGGCCAGCGTGCTCAAGCCCGCGGGCCTCGACGCCTCCCGCGGCCTGATCACCGCGCTCTACATGAAGGAGATCACGGACCCGCAGTGGCAGAAGACGCAGGCCTACACGGACTGGGTCGCCTTCATGAAGAAGTACTATCCGGACGGCGCGCTCGACGATCAGTCCAACGCCTTCGGCTACACGGTGGCTCAGGTGATGACGCTCGTGCTCAAGCAGTGCGGCAACGACCTGTCCCGCGAGAACATCATGCGGCAGGCCGAGAGCCTGAAGAACGTGGAGCTGCCCCTGCTCCTCCCCGGCATTAAGGTGAACACCAGCCCGACGGACCACGCTCCCATCCAGCAGGAGCAGCTCGCGAAGTTCGACGGCGAGCGGTGGGCGCTGTTCGGCGAGCTGTTCGAGGCCTACCACAAGTAAGCGGTCGCTCGAGACAGCACGGGCGGGGTCGGTACATCACCGGCCCCGCCCGAAGTGTCTGGCTACTTGCTCGGCGCGTAGAAGGGGTTGGTCCCGGACGCGTGATCCGTGGTGTCGAGCACTTCCTCGACCTCGGGCAGCTCTTCCTTGATCAGCCGCTCGATGCCGGACTTGAGGGTGACGTCGGCGGCCCCGCAGCCCTGGCAGCCCCCGCCCATCTGCAGGTACACCTTGTTGTCCTTGACGTCGATGAGATCCACGAACCCGCCGTGGCCAGCCACCGCGGGGTTGATCATGTTGTCGATCAGCGCCTGCACCTTGTCCTTGAGATCGGTCGCGGACTCGTCGCTCATCTGGCTCCTCCTTCGGCTGCGCCGCTAGATCACTACTGTACTTGAATATCCGGTAAGGGCCAACTGGCCCTTGGTGGGCTCGGCTCAGCAGAACCACGGCTCGGTCAGCCGCGGCGGCCGTCGCCGGTCGGAGGCGAGGCGGGGCGCCAGGGCCGCGGGCGGGGGCGCGCCGGCGGTCTCCGCGGCCAGCGCGCACACCCGATCGAAGGTGACGGCGGCGTCCTCGGCCCTCGGCGCGGCTTCCGCGACGACCGCCGCCGCGCGGGCCTGCAGCGCGTCCATCCGCGGGTCCGGGTGCGTCCACTGATAGGAGAAATCGGCCTCCACGAGCCGTCCCAGGTGAGGCCGCATGCCGGGATGCTCGGCGAGCAGCGAGCCCGGCGGCACCAGCAGCCGCAGCGAGTACTGCACCGGGTCCACGTGGTCGACGAGGGCGTTCGCCTCCACCCAGTCCAGCATCGCGCGGTAGTCGGCGAGCGTGGTCCAGGGCGTGAACGCGACCCAGGTTGGGCGCATCGCGAGGCCGGCCGCCCGCAGGACGCCGAGCGCGGCATCGATATCGGCCCGCGTGTGTCCCTTGTCGAGATGGGCCAGCACGGTGTCCGACAGCGACTCCACCGCGGACACCACGAAGAGACAGCCGAGCCCGGCCATCTCCCGCAGCAGCTCGTGGCGCCTGAGGAGATGTTCCACCTTGGCCGTGAAATCCCACGTGAGCGCCGGGAACTCGCGGTGGAGCTGCCGCGCCACATGGATGGCATGCCCGGGGCCGTTGAGGAAGTCTGGATCGCCGAACGTGATGTGCTCGGCGCCCGCCTCCACCTGCTGGCGCACGTCGGCGAGCACCACGTCGGCCGGGACCACGAAGAAGCGGCCACCGTAGACGGGCGGGATCGGGCAATGGCGGCAGAGATGCTTGCAGCCGCGGCTCGCCTCCACGTAGCCGACGAGCGACCGCCGGCCATCGCGCTCGAGCCGCGAGTAGGTCTTGAGCGAGGGCAGGGCGGAGCGGCTCGGACGCGGCAGCGCCGGCCGCGCGATGTGCGGACCCGCAGGCTCGCCGGCACGGCGCACGCCGGGAATCGGCCCGGAGCGCCCGGCGTCCAGGGCCTCGGCCAGATCCGCCAGCGGCGTCTCGACCTCGCCTCCGATCACGCTGTCCGCGACGTGGGCGAGGAGATGCGCCGCGTTCAGCGTCGCGTAGAGGCCGTAGAACGCGAGATGACAGGAGGGATTCAGCGCCAGCACGCGTTCCGCTACCCCGAGCCCCACGCGCAGCGCGGTGTGCATGGGCACGGAGATGGCGACGAGCCGCGCGCGCCGAACCTTTTCAGGGTCGAGCGGCTCGACGGAGACGTCGACCACCGCGGGCTTGAAGCCTCGAGCTTCCAGCACCGCCGCCGGCCAGGCCACCGCCAGGGGCTGATGTCCCAGCTCGTAGCAGGCGACCAGCAATACCCCCCCCGAGTTCCTCACGAGAGTCAGTCTACACTGCCGCCCGCGCAGCTCACTCGCTCACCCCGGCAAACCTATAGGCGGCCAGACACCAGGCGGCCTCGCCCGGGAGCCAGCCGTCGAACACCCACTCGGGGCCGAGCTCGTCCCACAGCCGCTCGACGAGGTCCGGGTGGGTGCCCAGGGAGGGGGTTGTCGACGACGCGGTTCACCCGGGGGCCACCCACCGGAGATCGGCGCCGTGCGGGTGCGCGAGCGCCAGCGCCTGGTCGGGTTCGCCGGCCTCCGCGGAGCCGCGCGCGGCCGAGCACGAAGCGCATGCCGCCCTTCTGCGCGCCGAGATCGGGGAGCCCCGGCACGATCCCGGGCCCCTCGTTGGAGATCCACACGATGTCGCGCGTCCTCGACTCGGCGGTGAGAAGCTCGGCGAACATCTGCCGGCGCTCGGGCGCCACGTAGGCGAGCACCGCCGAGTGAAAGACGACGAGCTGAGCGTCCCGAGGCGTCTCCCCGAGGAGGGCGGACAGGTCGTCGACCAGGTCGCCCTTGCGCACGACCGGCGTCTCGGCTCGCGCTAGCTCCAGCGCGCGCTCCAGGCGCTCGCGGCGCGCGGGCTGGTCGGGCCAGACACACGCCAGCAGCCAGCGGCTCGCGGTCTCGTCGTGCACGTCCACCGGCGCCAGATCGAGGCCGCGGCGCCACACGATCGCGGGCATCGCCGACGGCAGGGGGGACGGGCCAGTGACCGGACAGTGCAGGCGCACCGGAGATGCGGGAGAGCCGAGCTGCGCCGCGTCCCAGTCGTAGAAGAAGCGATCGAGCAGGAGGCAGAGCCCCGCGCTCGCTCCCACCTCGACGAGGGCGAGCGGCCCCGGGGGCAGCGCGGGCAGCAGGGCCGCGCAGCGCGCGACCTCGTTGGTCTGGGTGCGGCGCGCCCGCATGAGATCGGCGACCTCCGGGCCCCGGCGTGCGAGCAAGGCGCGCAGGTCCGGCCCGGACGCCGGCATATGACGAGGCCCGGTGAGGAACTGGAGCGCGGCGAAGAAGAGATTGGGCTGCCAGACGGGCAGGGGGGCGAGGAAGCTCAAGACCAGGGCGTCCTCGGCGACCGCGCGGGCCAGGCGGTCGTACGCCTCCGAGTAGCCCCGGCACTCCAGGTACGCGAAGCGCCGATAGCGCTCGGCGATGTCACCCGGCGCCGGCGTGCGGGCGCCCTCTAGGTGTAGCTCGGCTCGCGCGCGGGATCGGCGGGGGCGGCGGAACCGCGCAGGCGCCGGACGGTGTCTTCCAGGATGCGCTGTAGGCCTTCGGTCAGGAGCGCGGCGGATTCCGCACGCTCGCGACGCAGCTGCTCGTTCTCGCTCTGGAGGCTTTCGATCTCGCGGCGGAGATCGTTGACCTCCTGCAGGAGCCGGGAGGACGCCCGCTCCGTGGCCTCGAGCCGGTCCCGAAGGCTTTCGTGCTCGTGGAGGATGATGGGGAGATAGGCGAACACGCCCGCGGTGTCCTCGATCCAGCGTCCGATCCGTTGCCGCGCCTCCCGAAACTGCGCATCATCCATGGTACGAGTCTACCACAAGGCTTCGACGCGAGCGGTTCGGGGAGCCCAATATGTCGTGGGCAGTGCGGTGTGTTAGCCTCGATGGCCATGACCGTGCCCGCCGCCCACGCGACCGCACGTCCGGCCGCGCTCGTCTTCGTCTTCATCACGGTGATGCTCGACATGCTGGCCCTCGGCATGATCGTCCCCGTGCTCGCGCCGCTGGTCGCGACCTTCCTCGGCGGCGACACCGCTCGGGCGGCCAGCGTCTACGGGTTCTTCGGGACGGTGTGGGCGCTCATGCAGTTCGTCGCCTCACCGGTGCTGGGCGCCCTGTCGGACCGGTACGGACGCCGCCCGGTCATCCTGCTCTCCAATCTGGGCCTTGGGCTCGACTATGTCGTGATGGCGATGGCGCCGAGCCTGGCATGGCTCTTCGTGGGACGCGTCCTGTCGGGCATCACCGCGGCGAGCGTGCCGACCGCGGGCGCCTACATCGCCGACGTGACACCGCCGGAGCGGCGGGCGGCCGGCTTCGGCCTCATCGGCGCCGCCTTCGGCATCGGGTTCGTGCTGGGCCCCGCGGTGGGGGGTGTCGTGGGCGCGGTGGACCCGCGGCTGCCGTTCTGGCTGGCGGCGGGGCTGAGCCTGCTGAACTTTCTTTACGGGCTGCTGGTGCTCCCCGAGTCACTGCCGCCGGAGCGGCGCGCACCGTTCGCATGGCGCGCCGCCCACCCCCTGGGCGCGCTGACCTTCCTCCGCACCCAGCCGATCGTGTTCGGGCTCACCGCTGTGGTGTTCCTCGGTCGCATCGCGCACGACGTGCTCCCAAGCACCTTCGTGCTCTTCGCGGGCTATCGCTATGGCTGGGGCCAGCGGGATATGGGCTTCTACCTCGCCGGCGTGGGTGTGAGCACCATGATCGTATCGGGCGGCCTCGTCCAGCCGATCGTGCGCCGGCTGGGGGAGCGCCGCGCGCTGCTCCTCGGGCTCACGTGCGGCGCGGGGGGCTTTGCCATCTACGCCGTCGGCTCCACGAGCACCGCGGCGCTCATCGCCCTGCCCATCATGGCGCTGTGGGGCCTCTCGAGTCCGGCCGCGCAGGCGTTGATGACGCGGCAGGTGGCCGACTCCGAGCAAGGGAGGCTTCAGGGGGCCATCGCGAGCATCACCGGCGTCGCGGGCCTCATCGGGCCCGCCCTCTTCACGCTGACCTTCGCCTACTTCATCAGCGGCAGCGCGACGCCGCTCCTGCCGGGAGCGCCCTTCTTCCTCGCCGCGCTCCTGCTGGCGCTGTCGATGGTGCTCGCCTGGCGGGTGGCGCGCTAATCGAAGAGGTGGCAGGCCACCAGCCGCGTCTCCTGCGGCTTGAGCGCGGGCACCTCGGCGGAGCAGCGCGGCATCACATGCGGGCAGCGCGGGTGGAAACGACACCCTGAGGGCGGGCGCAGCGGGCTCGGCACCTCGCCGGGCAGGATGATCTCTTCGCGCCGCTCGTCGGGGTGCGAGGGCAGCGCCGCCGAGAAGAGGGCCTGCGTGTAGGGATGCTTCGGCGCCCGGCTGAGCGCGCTCGCCTCGCCCGACTCCGCGATCTTCCCCAGGTACATCACCGCGATCGTGTGGCTCATGTGCGCCACCGCGGCGAGGTCGTGGGCGATGAAGAGATACGAGAGGCCCAGCTGCGCCTGGAGATCGCGCAGCAGGTTCAGGATCTGCGCGCGGATCGACACGTCGAGGGCGGACACCGGCTCGTCGAGCACGACCAGCCGCGGCGCCAGGGCCAGCGAGCGGGCGATGGCAATGCGCTGCCGCTGGCCGCCGGAGAACTCGTGGGGGAACAGCTCGGCGGCCCGCTCCGGCAGCCCCACGAGCTCGAGGAGATGCGCGATGCGCTTCTTCACCTCGGGGCCGGGCAGTGTTTCGTTGGTGACGAGCGGCTCGGCGATGATCGCCCCCACCCGCATGCGGGGGTTGAGCGAGGCGAAGGGGTCCTGGAAGACGGCCTGCACCGACCGTCGATAATGGCGCCGCCCCGTGCCATCCAGGCTATGGAGGTCCTTGCCCTCGAAGCGAATGCTGCCCCCGGTCGGCTCTTCGAGGCCGAGCACGAGCTTGGCCGTGGTCGTCTTGCCGCAGCCGGACTCCCCCACGAGGCCGAGGGTCTGGCCGGGTGCGATCGTGAACGAGACGTCGTCCACCGCGCGCACCACCCCCGCGCTGCGCCCCAGGAAGCCGCCCTTCACCGGGAAAAGCTTGCTGAGGTTCTTTGCCTCCATGACCGGCGTGGCCATAGGCGAGGTCCTAGCGGCCGACGACGTCGGCGCGCCCGGCCGCCGCGGAGGCGACTGGGCCCGGCGACGCGAGCCAGCAGCGCGCCGCGTGACTGGGCGCCACGACGATGTCGGGCGGCGCCTCGGTGCGGCAGCGGTCCACCGCGACGGGGCAGCGTGGCTGGAACGCGCAGCCCGCCGGCAAGCGGGCCAGGTCCGGCGGCTGGCCGTCGATGGCGGTGAGCCGCTGCCGCGCGTCGCTCATGCGCGGGATGGACTCCAGGAGCGCGCGCGTGTAGGGATGCGCCGGGTGGTCGAACATCGCCTTCACCGGCCCGGCCTCGACCATGCGGCCCGCGTACATCACCGCCACGCGGTCGCACATCTTCGCCACGATGCCGAGGTTGTGGGTGATGAAGATCAGCGCGAGCCCGTGCGCGCGCTGGAGCTCGCGGAGGAGATTGAGGTACTGGGCCTGGATCGTGAGGTCCAGGCTCGTGGTGGGCTCGTCGGCGATGAGGAGGCGCGGCTCGCACGAGATGCCGATGGCGCCCACGATGCGCTGACGCATCCCGCCCGACATCTGATGCGGGTACTCCTTCACGCGCGCCTCGGGCGCCGGGATGCGTACCGAGCGCAGCAGCTCCTTGGCGCGCGCCCACGCGCTCTTGCGCGAGGAACCCTCATGGACCCGCAGCGGCTCCGCGACTTGATCGCCCACCGTGAAGAGCGGGTTCAGCGAGGCCATCGGGTCCTGCAGGATCATCGCGATGCGCTTCCCGCGGATGTGGCGCATGTCGCGCTCGCTCTTGGGGACGAGATCCTCCCCTTCGAAGCGGACCTCCCCGCCCACGATCCGCGCCGCGGTGGGCAGCAGCCGCAACAGCGAGAGCGCGAGGGTGGTCTTACCCGAGCCCGACTCGCCCACGATGCCGAGCGTCTCGCCGGCCTCGAGGCTGAACGACACCTCGTCCACGGCCTTGGTCACGCGCGTGCCACGGGCGGTGACGTAGTGTACGCCGAGCTTCCGGACGTCGAGGAGCGGGCTCAATGCGAGATCGGAAACGCGAAAAGGAGGAGGGCGGACCCGATGGCGAGGTCCTGGATCCCCTTCAGCCCGTGATGGGGAAACGGCAACACGGCGACGCTCATAGCTGGCGCAGCTGCGGGTCCAGCTTCACGCGCAGCCAGTCCCCGAGGAGGTTGGCGGAGAGCACCATCAACATGATGCAACACCCAGGGAGCACGGTGAGCCACCAGTACCCCGCCATGAGGCCCTTCTTCCCGTCGGCGAGCATGAGGCCCCACGCGGGCTTGGGCGGCGGCACGCCGACGCCCAGGAAGGAGAGCGAGGCCTCGGTGACGATGACCACCCCGAGCATGAGCGTGCCCAGCACGATGGCGGAATTCAGCACGTTGGGCAGGATGTGCTTGCGCATGATCTTGCGCTTGGAGCAGCCCGCCACGATGGCCAGCCGCACGAAGTCGCGCTCCTTGAGCGAGAGCACCTCGCTGCGGATCACGCGCGCGTAGCGCGTCCAGTAGATCGCGCCCAGGATGATGACGATGTTCATCTCGCTCGGCCCCGCGATGGCGGCGAGGAAGATCGCGAAGGTCAGCGCGGGCAGGGCCAGCCAGGTGTCGGTCACACGCATGATGACCTGGTCGACCCAGCCACCGAGATAGCCGGACAGGATGCCGAACAAGGTTCCGATGGCTCCCGCCACGACGACGGCGGTGAAGCCGACCACCATCGAGACCCGCGCGCCGAAGATGAGCCGGGCGGTCACGTCGCGTCCGAGATGGTCCGTGCCCAGGATGTGCGCGGTGGTGCCACCCGCCTGCCAGAAGGGCGGCTTGAAGCGATCGCCCAGGTTGCCCACTTCGGGATCGTAGGGCGTGATGAAGTTGGCGAAGACCGCCACCACGGCGAGCCCGACCAGGATGGTGCAGGCGACGTAGGGGAAGCCCTTCGACCGGAACGCGGCGAGGCGCCACGCGACGGTGAGGCCGGCGGCACGGCTGCCCGGCATTGCGGGGGCGGGGACGCTCATCGGTCGTACCTTATCCGCGGGTCGATAACCGCGTAGAGGATGTCGACCACCAGATTCACCACCACGATCATGGCGCCGGCGAGGATGACGGTGGCCTGCACCACCGGGAAGTCGCGGAAGGAGATGCCCTCGTAGAGCAGCCGCCCGATGCCCGGCCAGGCGAACACCGTCTCCACCACCACCGCCACATTGACCATGATGACCAGGTTGATCCCGGCGAGCGTGAGCACGGGGATCAGCGCGTTCTTGAACGCGTGCTTGCTGATGACCAGGGCTTCCGGGAGCCCTTTGATGCGGGCGAGCTTCACGTACTCCGAGCCCAGGACTTCCAGCATGGATGATCTGGTCAAGCGCATGTGGGCGGCCGCGAAGTACCAGCCGAGGGCGAAGGCCGGCATGATCAGGTGCGCGAAGGTCCCGGAGCCGGAGGAGGGGAGCCACCCCAGGTACACCGAGAAGAACAGGATCATCACGAGGCCGACCCAGAACGAGGGGAGCGACAGGCCGAGGAGGGCAAAAACTTTCCCAGCGCTGTCCCACCATCGATTGACGCGGACGGCCGCGATGATGCCGGTGGGGATGCCGATGAGGAGCGAGATGGCCATGGCCGCGCCGGCGAGCAGGAGGGAGTTCGGCAGCCGCGACAGGTAGAGCTCGAGTACCGGGGTGCGGTAGTAGAAGGACTGGCCGAGATTGCCGTGGAAGAGGTCGGACATGAAGCTCACATACTGGACCCAGAGGGACCGGTCCAGGCCGAGCTGCTTCCGCACTGCCTCAAGATCGCCCTTGCTGGCGCCGGGCTCGACGAGGAGGACGGCGGGGTCGCCGGTGAGGCGGACGAAGAGGAAGATCGTGACGCTCAGCAGCGCCAGCGAGAGGAGCGCATAGCCCACGCGCCGGAGGATGAAGCGCTTCACCGGGCACTCATCCTACCACCGAATGGGTGCTACGACGTCGGAGCGATCGCATCGGAGAAGATCCTCCTGACGGTGGGGGCCGCCAACCCGGAGACCGCGCGGTCGAGGGTCGGAAAGTGCCCGCGATTATCCTTGAATCTCCGCGCCTGTCAATCCCTTCAGGCGCCGCTCCGCAGCACGGTTCCGGGCCAGGCGCCCCGGTGCACGTCGTCCTGGTACAGCAGGCGGCCGTTCACGATGGTGGCGTGCACCCCGCGGGCGCGGGCGACCAGGCGCTTGCCGCCGCCGGGGAGGTCGCGCACGTACTCGGGAGGCGCGTCGTCCACGGTGTCGGGATCGAAGAGGACCAGGTCCGCCGCCTTGCCGGGCGCGATGACGCCGCGGCCGCGGATGCCGAAGAAGGCCGCCACCTCGGACGTGAGGCGCCGCACCCCGTCCTCCAGCGTCAGCGCCCCGCGCTCGCGTACCCACTTGCCGAGGAGGTACGTGGCGTAGCCCGCGTCGCACAGCTGGTCCACGTGGGCGCCGCCGTCGGAGAGCCCGATGAGGAAGCGCGGATCGGTGACGAGCGGCTTCACGCCCTCGGGATCCTGGTTCATCACGGGAAAGTCGAATAGCGTCTCGAGCCCGTCGGCGAGCGCGAGGTCGAGGATGGTGTCGGCCGGATCCGTGCCCCGGGCCGCCGCGATCTCGGCGATGGACTGGCCGGCGAGGGCGAGCGTCGCCGTGCCTGCCGCGTCGCGTACGGTGATGCGGCGCCACTGGCCGCGAAAGATGCGCCGGCGCTCCATCTCCTCCTTCCACTGGCTGCGGAAGGCCTCGCTGCCGTAGAGCGCGCGCTGCTCGGCCTCGGAGCGATTGAAGGCCTGGCCCCACGTCGCCATGGTGGCGAAGATGAACGGGTTCTTGAGCGTGAACTGAATCCGCAGCGGCCGGCACGACACCTGCGGCACCGCGCGGTCGCGCCCGAGGAGCGGGGCCATGCGCTGGACGACCTCCTCGTGCGCCCCCGGGGGCCGTCCCGGCCGGGCGAACACCGCGAGATAGGTCACGGGGCGGCGGCTCTCGTTCACGAGCAGCTCGAGGGTCGCGTATTCCTCATCGGTGACGCGGTCGGGCAACGAGGTGATCGCCGCCTCGATGACACCCTTGCCGCGCCGGCGCATCTCGCCGCACAGCGCGCGCAGCTCGCCGGGGCTCGCGAGCCGGCAGGCGAGCGGCCGCCCCTGATCGCCCACGTGATTGGCCAGGATCGTGGTGGAGAGGCCGAATGCCCCCGCGTCCAGCGCTTCGCCGTAGAGCCGCCCCAGCGTCGCCGTCTCGTCCGGCGTCGCCGCCCGGTCGAAGGAGGCCTCGCCCAGCACGTAGTGGCGCAGCGGGGTCAGCGGGACCAGCGGCGCCACGTTGATCCCGAGGGGCCGCCGCGCGAGCGCGTCCATGTACTCGCCGAAGGACTCCCACTCCCAGCCGATGCCCCGCCGCATGACGTCCAGCGGGATGGCCTCCACGTTCACGAGGTCGCCCATCAGGATCTCGCGCGCCTCGGGCCGACACGGCGCCACGCCCACGCCGCAATTCCCCATCACCACGGTGGTGATGCCGTGCCAGGACGAGCACGTGAGGAGCGGATCCCACGCGACCTGCGCGTCGTAGTGCGTGTGGGGATCGATGAAGCCGGGGGCGAGCACGAGGCCGCGCGCATCCAGACGCTCGCGGGCCGCCTCGCCCGCGCCGATGCCGACGGCGGTGATGCGCCCCCCGGATAGCGCCACGCCGCCCATCCGGGCGGGCGCGCCGGTGCCGTCGACGATGCGCGCGTTGTCGATCACGAGATCATGCATGGGGGTCCCCCTCGGAATGGCTCGCCCGCTGAAGCGGAGTAATCAGGCCGCGCACGTTCCAGATCCGTACCGGCCGCGAGAGGCCCTTCAGGCTGATCGCGCCCACGTCCTCGGCCTCGACCAGACCCTCCACCGCCGTCGCGACCTTGGCGGAAATGAAGAGCTGCCCCGCTGCGGCCTCGTTGCAGAGGCGGGCGGCGAGGTTGGTGACGGTGCCGATGGCGCCGTAGTCCCAGCGCCCCTCGAAGCCGATGGCGCCGATGGTCGCGTAGCCCTGGGCGATGCCGATGCTGGCGCCAAGCTCCCAGCCGCGCTTGGCCCAGCGCGCGCTCAGGCCGACGAGAACGTCGCGCATGGCCACCGCCATGCGGACGGCGCGGGCCGCCGGGTCCGGCACCTCGACCGGATCATTGAAGAAGATCATCATGCCGTCGCCGGTGAAGCGCTCGAGCGTACCCTCGTGGGCCACGATCAGCCGTCCCATCTCGGCGTGATACTCGCGCAGCACCTCCATCAGCTCTTCGGGCTCGGCCATCTCGGCGAAGGCGGTGAAGCCGCGGAGATCGAGGAACACCACGGTCACGTCCCGCCGGTGGGTCTTCAGGGGATCGGCGGCGCCGCCGGCCACGATCAGCTCGGCGAGCTGCGGCGAGAAGAAGCGCTTGAGCCGGCCGAGGCGCTCGAGCTGGGCGACCTGGTCGGCCACGCGCTGCTCGAGCGTATGGTTCATCTCGGCGAGGGCGCGCCGGTGGCGGGCCTCCACGTCGTGGAGCCGCTTTTTCTCCAGGCACGCGCCCACCCGCGCCTGCAGGAGCACCGGATCGAAGGGCTTGCCGAGATAGTCGTCGGCGCCGAGCTGGATGCAGCGCACCACGCTGTCCATCTGGTCCAGCGCCGAGATCATCAGCACCGGGATGTCGCGCAGCGCGGGATCGCCCTTGATGCGCTGGAGCACCGCGTAGCCGTCGAGGTCGGGCATCATGACGTCGAGGAGCACGAGGTCGACCGCCGTGCGTGCGAGCACGTCGAGGCCGGGCAAGCCGCCCGCCGCCGCCACGACCTCGTAGCCCTGACGCCGCAGCCGGCGCATCAGCAAGTCGCGGTTCTCCTCGTTGTCATCCACCACCAGGATGACGCTCCGAGGCTTGCCGGGCTCGGCGCCGGCGCCGACCGCCTCCGCGGCCGCGCTCGGGGATGAGGCCCCGGGCATGCCGCCTTCGCCGAGCAGCGCGCCGAGGCGCTCGGTGGCGGCGCGAATCCGCTCGACGTCGGGCGCGAGCGCGCCGGCGCCCGCCTCCATGGCCTGCCGGCGCACCGTGTCCGTTGCCGCGCGGAGGCGCTCGAGGAGCGGCGTGAGGCTGCTCCGGGCCGCCGCGAGGTCGGGAGGGCCCGCCTCGCCCTGCGCCAGCACGGTGTTGAGCCGGGCCAGGAGCTCACGGGCATCGGTGCGCACCGCGCCGAGGCCGGCGGCGAGCTCGGGGCGGTCGCCGCCCTCCAGCTCCTCGAGCAGCATCTCGGCATAGCCGATGATGTGGTTCAGCGGGGTGCGCAGCTCGTGGCGGAGCTGGGCGGCGAGGTCGATGGTCACGCTCCCGCCGCCGGTCCGATGAGGGCTTCGATCTTCTGCAGAAGGCGCGGAAGATCGACGGGCTTGGTGTCGAAGTCGTCGCAGCCGGCGGCGAGCGCCTTCTCGCGGTCGCCGGACATGGCGTGCGCGGTGAGGGCGATGACGGGAATGCCGCGGGTCTCCTGCGCCGCCTTCACTCGCCGCGTGGCCTCCCAGCCATCGATCCCGGGCAGGCTCATGTCCATCAGGATGAGCGCCGGCGCCTCCGAGCGGGCCATGGCCAGGCCCTCCTCGCCGTCCACGGCGATCGCGACCTCGTAGCCGCGCTTCGCGAGGCGGCGCGAAAGCATGTCGCGGTTCATCTCGTTGTCCTCGACGAGCAGAATCTTCGGCATCAGGTCGTGGGCCTCCGCGCGGCCACGCTGGCCGCCACGAGCTCGCGCACGTCCGCCAGCAGCTCGTCGCGGCCGTGCGCGCCCTTCATCAGGATCTTCTGCACGTAGCCGTTGAGCCGCTCCCGGTCCTCGCGCGTGAGGTCCTTGGCGGTGATCACGACGATGGGAATGGCCCGCCACGCCTCGTGGCGGCGAAACTCGGACACGAAGGCGAAGCCGTCCATCTCCGGCATCATGAGGTCGAGCAAGATGACGGTGGGCTTCACCTCGCGCAGGCGCTCCAGCGCGGCGCGGCCGTTGTCCGCCTCCACCACCGCGAAGCCCGCGGGCTCGAGCATGCGCCGCAGGAGGCCTCGGACCTCGGGATCGTCGTCCACCACCAGCACGGGCTGATCGCGGCGATACTTGCCGAGGACGGCGGTGAGCCGGTCCCGATCGATGGGCTTGGTCAGATAGTCGGCGGCGCCCAGCGCGTAGCCCAGGTTCTTGTCGTCGACGATCGTGAGCATCACCACGGGGATGTCCGCGACGGCAGGATCGCTCTTGAGCGCGGACAGCACGGCCCACCCGTCCATGCCCGGCATCATGACGTCCAGCGTGATCGCCTCGGGCTTGAGCTCGCGCGCCCGGCGCAGCCCCTCCTCGCCGCTCGCCGCGGTGACGACGCGAAAACCCTCCCGGCCGAGGAAGCGCTGCATGAGATCGCGCACCGCCGCCTCGTCGTCGATCACCAGCACGGTGCCGACCCCGGACGCGGCGCGCTCGGCCGGGGCGGCCGGTGTCGCCGCAGCCTCCGCGGACGCCTCCTCGGCCGCGTCGCGCACGATCGCGGGCAGGCGGATCGTGAAGGTGCTGCCGCGCCCGGGCTCGCTCGCCGCCACGACATCACCGCCCATCATCCGGCAGAGCCGGCGACTGAGCGCGAGGCCGAGCCCGGTGCCGCCGTACTTCCTGGTCGTCGCGGCGTCGGCCTGGGTGAAGGCTTCGAAGAGCCGGGCGAGCTGCTCCGGCGTCATGCCGATCCCGGTGTCGCTCACCCGGAACACGAGCCAGTCCGCACCATCCTGGAGCTCGCGCGCCACGTCCAGGGTGATGGCGCCCTGCTCGGTGAACTTGCACGCGTTGCTCAGGAGGTTGAACAGCGCCTGGCGCACCTTGGTCAGGTCGGCGTGCATCGGGCCCACCGACGCGGCGCCATGGACCTCGAGGCGATTGGCGTTCTTGGCGGCGAGCGGCTGGATGACCGCCACGATGTCGTGGACCAGCGTCGCGACCTCGAACGTCTCGAGATAGAGATCCATCTTGCCGGCCTCGATCTTGGAGAGGTCGAGGACCGCGTTGATCAGCTCGAGCAGATGCTTGCCCGCGGCATTGATCTTCTTGAGGTCGTCGGTGAACTGCTCCGCGCCCAGGTCGCTCGCGTCCTCCTGCAGCATCTCGCTGTAGCCGATGATGGCGTTGAGCGGCGTGCGGAGCTCGTGGGACATGTTGGCGAGGAACTCGGACTTGTGGCGGTCGGCCTCCTCGAGCTGCCGCCCCTTGTCCTCGATCTCGCGGAAGAGCCGCGCGTTCTGGATGGCGAGCGCCGACTGGCCGGCGAACGTTCGCAGAAGGTCGACGACCTGGGCCGGGAACTCGCCGGGCGTCTGTCGCGTCACGGTGAGGCCACCGATGAGATGCCCCTCGCGCAGCAGCGGGATGCCCAGCACCGCGCGGTGGCCCGTGCGCAGGAGGACGTCGCGCAGGGGACCGGTATAGGCGCCGGCCTCGGCGATGTCGGGGACCTGGACGGGCTCCAGCGTGATGGCCATGCGGCCGCCCACACCTTGGCCGCGCCGGATCGGCGTACTCTGCATCACCGCGACGACTTCGTCGGCCAGATTGTGGGTGGCGCGGAAGACGAGCGCCTCCGCCTGCTCGTCGTACTCGTAGACGGTGCAGGTGTCGGTGCCGGCGATCTGGCTCGCGCGCGAGGCGATCGTGCTGAGCACGGTCTCGAGGTCGAGCGTGGAGCTGAGCGCCTGGCTGACCTCGCCCAGCGCCTTGAGCTCGTCGACCGAGCGCGTGAGCTGATCGGTGCGCGCCTGCAGCTCGGTGAGGAGGCGGGCGTTCTCGATGGCGATGGCGGCCTGGTCGGCGAAGGTTTCCATCAGCGCGACGTGGCCGTCGGAGAAGGGACGGACCTCGGGGCGGAAGATGATGATTACGCCCAGCAGCTCGCTCGCCCGGAGCATCGGGATCGCCAGCACCGTCCGCGTGGGGAACGAGTCGGCCTGCGCCACCGGGTAGGTGTACTCGGAGTCTGCCTGAATGTCATGGATGTGGATCGTGCGCCGCTCGGCGGCGGCGCGGGCAGCCGCGCTATGACGGCCAGGGGCGATCGGGTGTTCTTCAGCGAACCTGCGGCGAGCGGCCGAGACGTTGTGGCTGGCCGCGACGCGCAGTACCTGACCATCAAACCGGAAGATGAAGGCACGCTCGGCCTCGCAGAGTCGCACCGCATTCTCGGCCAGCGTCTCGAACACCGGCTGGAGATCGAATGTCGATCGCCCGATGACCTTGAGCAGCTCGCTGGTTGCCGTCTGCTGCTCCAGCGACACTCGCAGCTCGAAGTTGCGCGCCTCCAGCTCGGTGAAGAGCTGAACGTTCTGGATCGCGATCACCGCCTGGTCGGCAAAGGTCTTCAAGAGCTCCACTTGGTTGTCCGGAAACATCCCCACGGCCTGACGGGAGACGCCGATGACGCCGATGCTCGCGCCGTCGCGGATCATCGGGACGAAGAGCGCGCTCCGGTATCCTTGTTCCTTCTGGCCGGCGGCGAAGCGAAATTCGGACGTGACATCGGCCACGTTCATGACCCGCCGTTCCAGGACCGCACGTCCGACCAGGCGGTCGTCGGCGGCACGGCGCGGGAACCAGCCGCGGACGGCGGCCTCGGCGGCGGGAGTGAAGTTGTGCTGCGCGACGAAGTGCAGCATCTCACCGTCGAAACGCATGACGACGCTGAACACCCCGCCGCAGAGGCGTACCGCGCTGCGCACGATGGCATCGAAGATCGGCTGCACGTCCGTCGGCGACTGGCTGATGACCCTCAGGATGTCACTGGTCGCCGTCTGCTGCTCGAGGGCGTCGGTGAGATCGACGTTCTTGGCCTGGAGCTCGGTGAAGAGGCGCACGTTCTCGATGGCGATGACCGCCTGGTCGGCGAAGGTCTGCATCAGCGCGATCTGCTGCTCGAGGAACGGGCGCACTTCCTGGCGGAAGGCGGTGATGCAGCCAATGGGCAGGCCGTCGCGGAACAGGGGCACCGAGAGCAACGTCCGGTGTCCGTAACGCCGCTGAAGCTCCAGGCCGACCGGGTATTCCGCCTCCGACTCGGCGGCGAGGTCGACGACGTGCTGCGCGGTCCGATCGACCACCGCGCGCGCCGCCACCGAGCCTCGCGTCAGGCTGAACCGGAGGCCGGTCGGCATGGTCCCCGCCATGGGTCCGACACCCGCGACGTGACGGAGCTCGCCGTCCTGTACGAGGGCCAAGGCGGCGTCGTTGGCTTCGCAGAGGGTGGCGGTGCTCCGGACGAGGGCGTCGAACACCGGCTGGGTGTCGGTGGGCGATCCCGAAATCACGCGCAAGATCTCGCCCGTCGCCGTTTGCTGCTCCAGAGATATCCGCAGCTCGCTGTTGCGCGCCTCGAGCTCCCTGAAGAGGCGCACGTTCTCGATGGCGATGACCGCCTGGTCGGCGAAGGTCTGGAGGAGCGCGATCTGCTTGTCGGAGAAGGGCCTCGGCTCTCCGCGCCAGACGCTGATCGCCCCGATCGGGACCTCATCGCGGAAGATCGGCACTGACAGGATCGATCGCAGCGCGATGGTGTCGCGGAGCGGATGTGTATAGTCCGCGTCAAGCCACGAGTCCGAGACGTGGATGACGTTCTTGTCCAGGATCGCCCGTGCCGAGGTGGTCCCGCGATCGATCGGAAGCGGGTAGATTGCGCGCAGGGCGGCGGCGCCGGCTTCATCCACGCCCTCGAGCGCCGTCAGCGTGAGCTGGCCGGCCTCGACGAGAAAGACCACGCTGAAGCTCGCATCGCAAAGGCGTCGGGCATTCCGAACGATGGCGTCGAACACCGGCTGGCCGTCGGTGGGCGAGCTGGAGATCACGCGCAGAATGTCGCTGGTGGCGGTCTGTTGCTCGAGCGCGTCCGTGAGGTCGGCGTTCTTGGTCTGGAGCTCGGTGAGCAGGCGGGCGTTCTCGATGGCGATCGCCGCCTGGTCGGCGAAGGTCTCCAGCAGCGCGATCTGGTTGTCTGTGAACGCCAGCACCTCGTGTCGATAGATGAAGATGACGCCGAGCAGCTCGCCGGCCCGAAGCATCGGCACGGCCAGGACGGTTCGAATCGGGTCCGTTTCCAGCTCAGCGGGATAGAAGGAGTACTCGGCGTCCGCACGCGCGTCGATGATGTGGATCGTGCGGCGTTCGAGGGCCGCACGCGCGGAGCCGCCGTGCTTGCCGGGCGGATTGGGTGTCCGCTCGACGAAAGCCCGGAGCTCGGAGGTCACGTTGTGGGTCGCGACCACACGCAGAAGCTGGCCATCGAAGCGGTAGACGAATGCGCGCTCGGCTTCGCAAAGGCGCACGGCGTTCTCGGCCAGCGTCTCGAAGACCGGCTGAAGGTCGAACGTCGAGCGTCCGATGACCTTGAGCAGCTCCGCCGTCGCCGTCTGCTGCTCGAGGGCCACCCGCAGCTCGCTGTTGCGCGCTTCCAGCTCGGTGAAGAGGCGCACGTTCTGAATGGCGATGACGGCTTGGTCGGCGAAGGTGCGAAGCAGCTCGATCTGGCTGGGAGAGAATGGACCGGGTGTCGCCCGGGAGACGGAGACGACGCCGATGGGCCGGCCTTCGTGGATCATCGGAACCGCGAGGGCGGCGCGCAGGGCGATTCGAGCATAGAAGTCGCGCGCCGCCGGAGTGAGCTCCTCGGCGTCGACATCCGGAACGTGGACCACCGCCGCATCGACGAGCGCCCGCGCGACGATGGCACCGTCGCGCTGGGGCGACTGGGGGAAGAATCTCGCGGTGTCTGGAGCGGCTCCCGGCCGCGGATTGTGCTGCGCGCCGAGATGAAGGAGCTGTCCGTCGTAGCGCGTGACGATCGCGTACTCGCCGCCACAGAGCCGGCTCGCGCTCCGTACGATGGCATCGAACACCGGTTGGACGTCGGTCGGGGACTGGCTGATCACTCGCAAGATCTCGCTGGTCGCGGTCTGCTGCTCGAGCGATTCCGTGAGGCTCGCGTTCTTGGCCTCCAGCTCGGTGAAGAGCCGCACGTTCTCGATGGCGATGACCGCCTGGTCGGCGAACGTCTTGAGCAGATCGACCTGGTCATCCGTGAAGGGCTGGACGACTCGTCGGGCGACCGAGATGGAGCCGACCGGCCGGCCCTCGCGGAGCATCGGCACGGCCAGGACGGTGCGGAACAAACGGAGTGAGTCGACGATGTCCGGGTCATCGTGATGATCCACGATCTGCACGACCTCCCCAGACAGGATGCAGCGTGCCGTCGCGCTCGCGCGGCTCGGTCGCTGCGGGAACGCCCGGCGGACGGCGTCGATCTCCTCGGGCGTGCGGCCGTACTGGGCGGCGAAGTGGATCAGCTCACCGTCGAAGCGGTGCACCCCCGAGAGATCCGCGCGGCAGAGCAGGGCGGCCGACCTCGCGATGGCATCGAAGGTCGGCTGCACACCCGTCGGCGAGCTCGAGATGACGCTCAAGATCCCGGCCGTCGCCGTCTGCCGCTCGAGCGCCTCGGTCAGCTCGCCGTTACGCGCTTCCAGCTCGGTGAACAGGCGCACGTTTTCGATCGCGATGACGGCCTGGTCGGCGAAGGTCTGCAGCAGCTGGATGTGCCGCTCGGAAAAGGGCCGGACCTCCGTGCGCCGGATGACGATCCCCCCGATGGCGACCCCTTCTCGGAGGAGAGGCGTCCCCAGCATGGTGCGGAGCCCACGGGTGCGCGCGGCGCCCGCAGGCAGCTCTGCCGCCGGAATGGCCGACAGGTCATCGATGTGCGTGGTTTCGCGGTCCAGGACCATCCGTCCGATGACGGTGTCTCGCGTGATCGGGACCGTCTCGATGGTCATCCCGATCGGCCCGTGGAGGGCCACCATGCGGATGAGGTCCCCCTCCACGCGATAGATAACCGTGTCATCGGCCTCGCAGAGCCGGGCGGCGTTCCGGGCGACGACGTCCAGAACGGGTTGCACGTTGGTCGGGGAGCTCGAGATCACCCGAAGGATCTCGGCGGTGGCCGTCTGCTGCTCCAGGGACTCCGTCAGCGACGCGTTCTTGGCTTGAAGCTCGGTCAGCAGCCGCGCATTCTCGATGGCGATGGCGGCCTGGTCGGCGAAGGTCTCCATGAGGGCGACCTGGTTGTCACTGAACAGTCGGACTTCGTGCCGGTTCACCGCGATCACCCCGAGCAGCTCGTTGCCGCGCAGCATGGGAATTGCGAGAACCGTCCTGACGGGAGAGACGTCACGTATCGCGGAGGTAAAGCCCGGCTCGACCTGGACATCGGCGATGTGGATGGTGCGCCGCTCGAGGGCGGCGCGTCCCGCGCCGCTGCCGCGCGCGGGCGCGATGGGATTCCGCTCGTAGAATGCCAGCTGCTCCGCCGTCGCGTTGCCGAGAGCCACGATCCGAAGATGCTGACCATCGAAGCGGAAGATGGCGGCTTGCTTGGCTTCGCAGAGCCGGAAGGCGTTCTCGGCCAGCGTGTCGAACACGGGCTGGAGATCGAACGTCGAACGCCCGATGACCTTCAGCAGCTCCGCCGTCGCGGTCTGCTGCTCCAACGCCACGCGCAGCTCGTTGTTGCGCGCGTCCAGCTCCTTGAAGAGCCGCACGTTCTCGATGGCGATGACCGCCTGATCGGCGAACGCACGGAGGAGCTCGACCTGGCGGGCGGGGAACGAGCCGCGCTCGCGGCGGGCCACGGTAATGGCGCCCAGGGGAGTGCCGTCCCTCACCATGGGGACCGAGACCTGGGCCCGATACCCCATCACGTCCGCAAGGTGCCGTGAGATGCCCGCTTCGGTGTCGACGCCGATGTCCTCGGCCTGCACCACCGTCGCGGCGAGAATGGCCCGCCCCGACATGCTGGAGCGTGTGGCCGGCGCCGGGAAGGCGCGCTGCAGGATGGCGAGCGCGTCCGGCCCGAAGCCATGCTGGGCCATGAGGTGCATCGCTGTCCCGTCGAACCGCACCGCGTTCGCGAAGACCCCATCGCAGAGCCGGCAAGCGTGCTCGACGATCACGTCGAAGACCGGTTGGACATCGGTGGGCGAGCGGCTGATGACCCGTAGGATCTCGGCCGTGGCCGTCTGCTGCTCCAGCGCCTCGGTGAGGCTCGCGTTCTTGGTCTGGAGCTCGGTGAGCAGGCGCGCGTTTTCGATCGCAATGGCCGCCTGGTCGGCGAACGTCTGGACGAGCGAAATCTCCGCCGCCGTGAAGCCCCCCACCTCATGCCGGCTCACCGCGATGACGCCGAGCACATCGGCTCCCCGCAGCATCGGCACCACCAGCACCGAGCGGAATCCCCGCATCCGAGCGCCGTCCCGGATGAAGGGATCATTTTCGACGTCGGTGACATGCTGCACGCTGCGGGTCAGCGCGGCCCGGCCATGCGGGGTGTCCCCGGTCTGCGGCCGCTTGTCCCCCAACTCCTCCATCCAGGTCTCGCTGCTGCCCGGCAGGCCGCCCCGCGCCGCCACCATCCAGATCTTCTCGTCGCCGCACCGGAACACGGAGGCGGACCAGGCATCCAGCAGGCGAACGACACTGTCGGCGATCGACTCGAAGACCGGCTGCACGTCGGCCTGCGCCTGGCTGATCGCGCGGAGGATGTCGGCGGTCGCGGTCTGCTGGTCGAGTGCCACCCGCAGCTCACCGTTGCGAGCCTCCAGCTCGGTGAACAGGCGCACGTTCTCGACCGCGATCACCGCCTGGTCGGCAAAGGTCTGGAGCAGGGCGATCTGCTTGTCGGAGAAGGGCGCCACGTGGTCGCGGGCGACGAGAATGAGGCCGATGGCCGCCCCGTCGCGGAGCATGGGGACGCCCAGCGCAGTCCGATAACCAACAGTGGTGGCGAGGGGCAGCGTGTATTCCGGGTCCGCGTCGACGTCCGGAACGTGGACCATGGAGCGGGAGATGATCACGCGACCGCTCACGCCTTCCCGCGAAGGCGGCCGCGGATAAGTGCGACTGAGTGACGCCAGCCGTTCGGGTGAGACATTGTGATGGGCGGAGATGTGGATCAACTGCCCATCGAAGCGCATCACCAGGGCATTGACCGCGTCGCAGAGTCGGACCGCGCTCGCCGCGATCGCGTCAAAGACCGGTTGGACATCGGTGGGCGAGCGGCTGATGACCCGTAGGATCTCGGCCGTGGCCGTCTGCTGCTCCAGCGCCTCGGTGAGGCTCGCGTTCTTGGCCTGAAGCTCGGTGAGGAGCCGCGCGTTCTCGATGGCGATGGCCGCCTGGTCGGCGAACGTCTCGAGCAAGACAACGTGTCCGTCGCCGAAGGGCCGAACCTCGTGGCGATAGATCATGATGACGCCCAAGAGCTCGTCGGCGCGGATCATCGGGACGGCGAGGACGGTTCGATACGGATCGACGAGGGCGGCTCCGTAGCCATACTGCGGATCGGCGAGGACGTCGTGATTGTGCACCGTCTTCCGCGTCAGCGCCGCCCGGCCGGCATTGCTCTCCATGCCGGGTGCGATAGGGTGCCGGCCGAAGTATTCGCGGAGCTCCGGAGAGACATTGTGACCGACGGCGAAGCGCAGGTATTCCCCGTCGTAGCGGAGTACCACACCCTTCTCGGCTGAACACAGGCGGACGGCGTTCTCGATCAGCGTCTCGAACACCGGCTGGAGATCGAAGGTCGAGCGGCCGATCACCTTGAGCAGCTCCGCCGTCGCGGTCTGCTGCTCGAGGGCGACCCGCAGCTCGGAGTTGCGCGCCTCCAGCTCGGTGAAGAGGCGCACGTTCTCGATGGCGATGACCGCCTGATCGGCGAAGGTCTTCAGAAGGGCGATGTGGCGCTCGGAGAAGGGCCGGACCTCGGTGCGGCGGATCAGGATGCCCCCCAGGGCGACCCCCTCGCGCAAGAGCGGCGTGGCGAGCATGGTCCGGAGCCCGCGTTTCCGTGCCGGGCCGGCCGGGAGCTCGGCCTCCGGCACCGCGGCCAGGTCATCGACGTGGACCGTCTCGCGATCCAGGATGGCGCGCCCGATGACGGTGTCGCGCGTGACCGGGTGCGCCGTGCTGATCCGCCCCAGGGGACCGTGAGTGGCGACGGAGCGGATGGCGTCCTGATCCAGGCGGAAGATGGCCGCGTCGGCCGCCTCGCAGAGCCGCGCCGCGCTCTCCGCCACCGCGTTCAGAACCGGCTGGAGGTCGGTCGGCGAGCTCGAGATCACGCGGAGGATCTCCGCCGTCGCCGTCTGCTGCTCGAGCGCTTCGGTGAGGCTCGCGTTCTTCGCGCTGAGCTCCGTGAACAGGCGCACGTTCTCGATGGCAATCACCGCCTGGTCGGCGAAGGTCTTGACGAGCTCGACCTGCTGCTCGGTGAAGGGCTGGACGGCCAGCCGGAAGGCATTGATGACGCCGACCGGGACCCCGTCGCGAAGCAGGGGCACGGCGAGCTGCGTCCGGTGGCCAAAGCGCCGCTGGAGCTCGCGGCCGAGCGGCAGCTCGTCCTCGGACTCCGCGGCGAGGTCGGGAACGTGGAGCACGGTCCGATCCACCACGACGCGCCCGGCCACCGAGCCGCGTGTGACAGGGATCCTCAGATCCAAGGGAATGGAGCCAGCCATCGGCCCCACGCCGGCGGCGAGACGTAGCTCGCCATCTCGGTGAAGGAGCAAGGCCACGTCGACGGCGCCACACAGCCCGGCGGTGTTGCGGACGACGGCGTCGAAGACCGGCTGGGCGTCGGTCGGGGAGCCCGAGATCACCCGCAGGATATCGGCGGTGGCCGTCTGCTGTTCCAGCGACTCGCTGAGGCCCCGGAACAGCCGCATGTTCTCGATGGCGATGACCGCCTGGTCCGCAAACGTCCGGAGCAGCGCGATCTGCCTCTCGGTGAAGGGCCGGACCCGGCGACGCGCCACCGTGATCGCGCCGAGCGTTCGGCCCTCATGGACGAGGGGCAGCGACAGCGCGGTGCGGAACAGGCGGAGGGGCGCCGCCAGGTCCCGATCCCGGCTTGCGTCGGCGACCTGGGCGACGTCGCCCGACATGATCGCCCGCCCGGTCACCGTCTGATTGTTCGCGGGCTGCGGGAACGTGCTTCGGGCCGCATCGATCTCGGCCTGAGTGCGCCCGTGCTGTGCGACGAAGTGAATCAGCGCGCCGTCGAACTGATAGAGCCCGGTGAGCTCGGCCTCGCAGACTCGGGTGGCCGCGGCGGCGATGACCTCGAACGTGTGCTCGATGCCGGTCGGGGAGCTGCGAATGGCGCTGAGGATCTCGGCGCTTGCGCCCTGCTGTTCGCCCGCCTGGACGAGTTCGGCCTCGAGCCGGGCGCCCCGCGCGCGCTCACGCGCGAGCGCCTTCTGGAGGCGCTGGACCTCTCGCGCGAGCTCGGCCTTGGTTTCGGACGCCATCACGCCTCCTGAAGGGCGGGATTTCGTGGATTTAGAGCGCACCGAGAGTAGCCTGCGGGGTCCTGAGTGGTCAAGGCGTCAGCGTTGACAACCGCCCCCCGCTTGACCGAACGTTAGAGTCACCCTCAGGCGAGGAGGAATCGTCATGAAGTTCGGCCTCTTCTACGAGATCTCGGTGCCCCGCCCGTGGACCCGGGAGACGGAGCGCACCGTCTACAACAACGCCCTCGAGCAGGTGAAGCTGGCCGACGAGCTGGGCTTCGACCAGGTGTGGGCGGTCGAGCACCACTTCCTTGAGGAGTACTCCCACTGCCCGGCTCCCGAGCTATTCCTGACCGCGTGCGCCATGGTCACGAAGAAGATCCGCGTGGGGCACGGGATCGTCGTGTGCGTCCCCGAGTTCAACCACCCGATCAAGATCGCGGAGCGTACGGCCACGCTCGACATCCTCTCGGGCGGCCGGCTCGAGGTGGGCACCGGGCGCTCCGCCACGTGGACCGAGCTGGGCGGCTTCCGCTCCGACCCCGACATCACCAAGAAATCGTGGGACGAGTTCGTGCGCTGCCTGCCCAAGATGTGGACGCAGGAGACTTACTCCTATCAGGGGGAGTTCTGGTCCATGCCCGAGCGCTGCATCATTCCCAAGGTCTATCAGAAGCCCCATCCACCGATGTGGGTGGCGGTGACGAGCCCCGGCACCGAGCTGGACGCGGCCGACCGTGGCCTGGGCTCGCTGGGCCTCACGTTCGGCCAGTTCGCCGAGCAGGAGAAGCGCATCGCGGAGTACCGCCGGCGCATCCAGCTCTGCGACCCGGTGGGCGACTTCGTGAACGATCAGGTCAGCACGGTGAACTTCCTCTACTGCAACGAGGACGACGAGAAGGCCCGTGCGACCGGCCGGCGCATGGCCGACACGTTCAACTACCTCGCGTCCCAGCTCATCTCGGCGCGCGAGGCGTATCCTTCACGCTCGTATCCGTCGTTGGGCCTGCTCCCGCAGCTCCGGCGCCAGGCCACCGGGCCCGACGCGAACGAGCAGGCAGGCGAGGGGCTGGGCCTCGGCGGCCCCGAGCGCGTCATCCGCGCGATGAAGAAGTGGGAGGCGGTCGGCGTCGACCGGGTCAACTTCCTGCTGAACACGCTGGAGATCATCCCGCAGGAGGACGTGCTCGCCAGCCTCCGCCTCTTCGCCAAGGAAGTGATGCCTGCGTTCCGGGACAGCAAGGGCGGCAACTGATGCCGCTCTTCGGGACGCTCGAGCTGCCGACCGCGACCGCGCATCTCCCCACGCTCCGGAATCTCGATACCGAGCCGTGGAGCCTGCCGAAAGCCGAGATCCTGCAGCTGGCGCTCGAGGTGTCGCGATCCACCCTTGCCCTCTTGCCGAAAGCGCTGCATCCCGCGATCCCGTCCTACGTGACCATCTGGGTGACGCGCTATCCCGAGAGCCCGGTGGGGCCGTTCCTCCTCGCCCAGCTTCGCTTGATGGCACGGGCCGGCGCGCATCCGCGGGGCTTCGTCCTTCGCGCGTACGCGAGCACTCCCGAGGCCGCGTCGGCGCTCACGCAGCGCTGGGGGCTCCCGGCGGCGGCGGCGACGGTGACGCTCAAGCGGCGCCACGACCGCGTGATGGCGCAGGTGCTGCAGGCGGGAGTGCCCGTACTGGATGCGGCGCTCGTCGATCCGCAGCCGATCTCGGGCGGCGACGTCCAGTACATCCACTCGGTGACGCTGGCCCAGGCGCCCATCGACGGGAAGACAGCGCCCTGGCTCGTCCAGGTGGACCCGCGCTACACCTTCCACAAGGCGGAGCGGGGTCGGCCGGAGGTGAGCCGGCTCGACGGCGAGGCGTGGGGCGCGCCCGGGCTCACGCTCCAGAATCCTATCGCGTGCACCGCCTGCACCTGCGACACCGATCTGCCCCGCATCCGATTCGTGATGGATCCCGACGTGCCGGTGGTGCGGGGCACGCGGAAGATCCGCGACTCCAGGGAGGCCGAGTGATGAGCGGCATTGCGAAGGTCCGCGAGCATCTGGCCAAGGTGCCGCCCGCCACCACGGTGGCCGAGCGGCGCGCGCAGTACGACCGCGCCGAGCGCGTGTTCCCCGTGCCGGCCGACGTCGGCGTGAAGGCGGTCACGATCAAGCCCGCGCAGGGTCCCGAGATCGCGGGCGAGTGGCTGGAGCCGCCGGCCGCGCGCGAGCACGCGGCGCTGCTCTATCTCCACGGGGGCGGCTATGTCATCGGCTCGACCCGCTCGCATCGTCACCTCGCCGGCGCCCTCGCCCGCGCGGCCGGTGCGGCGACGCTCCTGCCCGACTATCGCCTCGCCCCGGAGCATCCGTTCCCCGCCGCGATCGAGGACGCCGTGGCCGCCTACCGCTGGCTGCTCGAGCGCGGCGCCTTGGCCGAGCGCACCGTGATCGCGGGCGACTCGGCGGGCGGCGGCCTCGCCGTGGCGACGCTCCTCGCGCTGCGCGACCGCGGGTTGCCGTGCCCCGCCGCAGGCGTCTGCATCTCGCCCTGGGTCGACCTCACGTGCACCGCGTCCTCGTACGCGTCGAAGGCGGCCAGCGATCCTATCGTGACCGGCGAGGGTGTGGGACTCATGGCGCAGGCCTACCTCGGCCCAACGGACCCGAAGACGCCGCTCGCCTCGCCGCTCTTCGCCGACCTCGCCGGCCTGCCGCCGCTGCTGGTGCAGGTGGGTAGTGAGGAGGTGCTGCTGGACGACGCGGTCGGCCTCGCCGAGCGCGCCAAGGCGGCCGGCGTGGCCGCGACGCTCGAGGTGTGGCCGGACATGATTCACGTCTGGCACTGGTTCTTCCCCATGCTCGCCGAGGGCCAGCGCGCGATCGACGGCGCGGGGGCCTTCGTGCGGGCGAGCGCGGCCTAGGGAGGCTCCCCGATGCCGACCACCACGCGGAGCGCGCTCCACACGCCGATCTGCGATCTGCTCGGCATCCAGTACCCGATCTGCCAGGCGGGCATGGGCTATGTGGCCCGCTCGGCGCTCGCCGCCGCCGTCTCCGCCGCGGGTGGCCTCGGGGTGATCGCCGCCGCCAATCTCTCGCCGCGCGAGCTGCGTGAAGAGATCCAGAAAGTCCGCGACCAGACGGACAGGCCGTTCGGCGTGGACATCCTGTTCGCGAGCGTGCGCGTGGGGGGGAGCGAAGCGCAGCAATTCACCGACACCGTGCGCGCGTGGGCCGACATCACCCTCGAGGAGAAGGTGCCGGTCATGGTGGCGGGCCTCGGCAACCCGGGGCCGGTGACCGCGCAGGCGCACCGGCAGGGCATGAAGGTGATGGCCCTCTGCGGCAACGTCAAGCAGGCCCTCGACCACGCGGCCAACGGTGTGGACGTGGTGATCGCGCAAGGTCACGAGGCGGGCGGCCATACCGGGCGCATCGCCGGGCTCGTGCTGATCCCGTCGGTCGTGGATACGCTCGCCCCGCGGCCCGTGCTCGCCGCGGGCGGCATGGCCGACGGCCGCGGCATCGCCGCCGCGCTGGCCCTGGGGGCGCAGGGCGTGTGGATGGGCACCCGCTTCATTGCGACCCCCGAGGCCTACTGCCACGACAACTACAAGCAGCGCGTGGTGACGCTCGACGAGGAGGGCACGGTGGTGACGCGCGCCGCCTCCGGCAAGCCGTGCCGGCTGATCCGCAACAACTTCACGCGGGAGTGGGAGAAGCGCGAAGCGGAGATCCAGCCGTTCCCGGTGCAGGCGGCACGGGTGGGCCGCGACGCGGGAATCCTCGCCCGGGAGAAGGGCGATGTGGACAACGGCAACGCCCCTTGCGGACAATCGGCGGGCCTGATCCGCGAGATCGTACCCGCCGGCGAGGTGGTGCGCCGGCTCGTGACCGAGGCCGAGGACGTGCTCGCCCGTATGACGCGCTAGGGAGGTCTACCCATGAGGCTGCCGCCTCTCGCCGCCGTCCTCGCCGGACTGCTTCTCCTCGCCGCGGCGCCGCCCGCGGGCGCGCAGAATGCCCCGATCCGGATCGGCGCCTCGCTCTCCCTCACCGGCACCTACGCCAAGCCCGGCGTGTACGGCCGCGAGGGCTACGCCTTCTGCCAGAAGCAGATCAACGAGGGCGCCGGCGTGATGGGGCGACCCATCGAGATGGTGGTCTACGACGACCGCTCCGACCCCCAGACCGGCGTGCGCCTCTACGAGAAGCTGATCACCGAGGACCGCGTGGAGCTGGTGCTGGGGCCGTACTCCTCCGCCATCACGGAGGCGGTGGCCAATGTCACCGAGAAGTACAAGAAGCTCATGCTGGCGCCTCTCGGCTCGGCGGGCAGCATCTGGGAGAAGGGCCGCCGCTACGTGATCATGATGGTGTCCCCGGCGGAGGTGTACCTCGAGGGCCTCATCGACATCGCCGCGCGCAACGGGCTCAAGAGCATCGCCCTGATCTACGAGGACACGCTCTTCCCCAAGACCACCGTGAATGGCGCGGTCGCGCTGGCCCGGAAGCGCGGGCTCGAGGTGGTGCTGCAGGAGGCCTATCCCAAGGCGCAGACGGACTTCGCCGCCCTCCTCACCAAGATCAAGGCGGTGCAGCCGGACGTGCTCGCGGCGGCGACCTACTTCGACGACGTGGTGGCGATCACGCGGCAGATGCGGGAGCTAGACGTCAACGTGAAGATGTTCGGCTCGACCGTGGGCGGCGATCTCCCCGAGTTTCACAAGGCGCTGGGTCGCACCGCCGAGTACGTGTACGGGGCCTCGCAGTGGGAGCCCGGCCTGACCTATCCGGGCGCCCGCGAGTTCGCCGCCGCCTACGAGGCGGAGTTCCACCGGCCGCCGTCCTACCACGCCGCCGCCGCGTACGCCGCGTGCATGCTCATGGCGGACACCATCAACCGGATCCAGAGCCTCGACACCGAGCGCCTGCGGGAATATCTCCTCCGGCTCGCCACCACCACCGTGTTCGGCGGGTTCGACGTGGACGAGCGCGGCTATCAGATCGGGCATCGCATGGTCACGATCCAGTGGCAGGAGGGACGCCAGGTGATCGTGTGGCCCGACGAGGTTGCGGTGGGCAAGCCACGTTTTCCGACGCCGCCCTGGGGGATGCGGTAGAACTATAACGTGATCCAGACCATCCGTACCGCCTGCGCGCACGACTGCCCCGATCAGTGCTCGCTCGTCGCCACCGTCGAGGACGGGCGCCTCCTCAAGCTCCAGGGCGATCCCGATCATCCGATGACGCAGGGTTTTGCCTGCGCGAAGGTGAATCGCGAGCACGAGCTGGTCCACTCGCCCGAGCGCGTGCTGCGCCCGCTCCGCCGCGTCGGCGCCAAGGGCGAGGGACGCTTCGCGCCGGTGTCGTGGGACGAGGCGCTGGGGGAGATCGTGGCGCGCTGGCGGGGGATCATCGCCGAGGACGGTCCGCTCGCCCTCCTCGGCTACGCCTACAGCGCGCATCAGGGCCAGCTGAACCGCGGCCTGATGGCCGGCCTGTTCCACGCGCTGGGCTCGACGCGGCTGCAGGCGGGCACCGTCTGCGACACCTGCGCGGAGGCGGGCTGGGACGCCGCGTGCGGGAGCGTCGGCGGCAGCGACCCGGAGAGCGTGGTGGACTCCGACCTCATCATCGCCTGGGGCGCGGATCTCCTCACTACCAACGTGCACATCTGGCCGCTGGTCGAGCAGGCGCGTGCGAAGGGCGCCACGCTGGTGGTGGTCGAGCCGCGGCGGAGCGCCACCGCCGCGCGCGCGGACTGGCACCTGCGTGTGAACGTGGGCACCGACGCCGCGCTGGCCCTGGGCGTGATGCACGTCCTCGCCCGCGAAGGGCTCTGCGACCGCGCGTACCTGGCGCAGCACACCGTGGGATTCCAGCGGCTGGAGGCCGAAGTCCTGCCGCGCTTCGCGCCCGCTCGCGTCGCCGAGATCACCGGCGTTGCCGTCGCCGACCTCGAGCGGCTCGCGCGCCTCTACGGGCGCGCGCGGGCGCCGTTCATCCGTCTGGGCGAGGGGATGTCGCGCTGCACCCAGGGGGGCCAGGCGGTGCGCGCGGTGGCGCTGCTTCCGGGCGTGGTCGGCGCGTACGCCAAGCCCGGCGGGGGCGCGCTCCTCATGACCGCGGCGGGCTTCGGGTTCGACGCGAGCGCGATCCGCAAGCCTTCGGGGCCGGCGGCCACGCGGCTCGTGAATCACTCACGCCTCGGCGAGGCGCTCCTCACCCTGCAGGACCCGCCCATCCGCGCCCTGTTCGTGGCCGCCAACAATCCCGCGGTCACGTGCCCGGACGCGGCGGCGGTGCGGCGCGGGCTCGCGCGCGAGGATCTCTTCACCGTGGTGCACGATCCCTTCCTCTCGGACACCGCGCGCTATGCGGACATCGTCCTGCCCGCGGCCACGCACTACGAGAGCGAGGATCTCGTGCGCGCCTACGGCACGTACTGGGTGCAGTTCATTCCTCAGGTCGTGCCGCCGCAGGGAGAGGCATGGCCCAATCGCCGGCTCGCCCAGGAGCTGGCCCGGCGCCTGGGCCTCCAGGACCCCGTGTTCTCCATGGACACCGACGCGCTGCTGCGCGCGTACTTCCGCAATGCCAAAGGGCCGGCGGCGCGGCTCGACCCGGCCGCGCTTCGCACCGCCGGCTCGATCAAGGCGGAGGACCCCCTCGCCGTCGGACCAGGCCGCCGCTTCGGCACGCCATCCGGCCGCCTCGAGTTCTACTCGGCGTCCCTGGCCGCGCAGGGCCTTCCCGCCATGCCGGACTGGGAGGCCGATCCAGACGAGCCCGCGCAGGCCGAGCGCTACCCGCTCCGCCTCCTCACCGCGCCGGGCTATTTCCAGGCCCACACCGCCTACGCCGGCGTGGCCGCTCTGCGTAAGAAGGCGGGGCCACCCGAGTGCGTGCTGCACCCCGACGACGCAAAGGCGCGCGGCCTGCGCGAGGGGGACCCGGTAGAGCTCTTCAACGACCTGGGCCGGGCGACGTTCACGCTGCGGGTGAGCGACGAGACCTCGCCCGGCGTGGCCTTCGTGCCGGGACAGCGGCCCTCCGGCGAGGCGCACGCGGGCACGGTCAACAACCTGTGCTCCACCCGCTACAGCGACATGGGCGAGGGCGCGACCTACCAGAGCACGCGTCTGGACGCGCGCCGCCCGCTCAGCGGCCCTTGAAGACGGGCCGCCGCTTCTCGCCGAAGGCCTTCACGCCCTCCTGGTAGTCCTCGCTGTTGAAGCAGTCGGCGATCAACTTGTCGAGGAGGCCGAAGTCCCGCTCGGCGTCCGGGCGCAGCAGCATGTCCACCGTGGTCTTGGCCGAGCGGATGGTCAATGGCGCGTTGCGCGAGATCTTGAGGGCGTAGTCACGCGTGAAGGCCTCCAGCTCGGCCTTGGGCACGACCTGGTTCACGAGGCCCCAGCGAAGGGCCTCCTGCGCGCTGAAGTCCGTCCGCGCGGTGAAGAAGAGCTCCTTCGTGTGCGCGGGGCCGATCAGCTTCATGAGCTTGTCCATGCCGTTGTAGTGGTAGCCGAGCCCGAGGCGCGCGGCGGGGATGCCGAAGCGCGCGTCGTCGGCGGCCAGGCGCAGGTCGCAGTTGAGCGCCATGCCGACGCCTCCGCCCACGCACACGCCGTAGATCATGGCGAGGAGCGGCTTCGGCATGGTGGCGAGCGCCTGGCCGCCGCGCGCGGAGATGCGCCGATATTCCGCCTCGTCGGCCATGTTGCGCCGGCGGTCCTTGAACTGCGAGATGTCGGCGCCGGAAACGAAGGCCTGATCGCCCGCGCCCCGCAGGATGACCACCCGGATGGCGTCGTCGGAGACGAGATCGTCCACGTAGCCGGGCAGGAGCTGCCACATCTCCTGGCTGACCGCGTTCCGCTTCTCCGGCTGGTTGAAGATGATCCAGCCGATCGCTCCATCCTTTTCCATCAGCAGGGGGGCGGTGGCGCTCATCAGGGATCCTCCTGCTTGCGAGCATCGCACACTTTGACTTGGCGCGGGCCGCCGCGTAGCATCGAGTGCACCGACGGGAGGGGTCATGGCTTTCGACTACAAGCAGTACTTCGGCGACATCCTGGTCGCGCAGAACCTCCTGACCCGCCCGGAAGAGCGCACCTGGCGGACGGCGGCGCCGGAGCGCGACGCCGAGCACCACGACATCGTCCTCTATCTCGGCTGCAACGTCCTCCGCACCTCGCACATGATCCAGACCGTCACCGCGATCTTCGATCGCCTGGGCCTCGACTACATCGCGGTGGGCGGCCCCACCTACTGCTGCGGCATCGTGCACCACCAGAACGGGGACACCGCGGCGTCGACGGGGATGAACCGGCGCACCCTGGAGCACTTCCAGCGCTACACGCCTCGGGAAGTCGTCATGTGGTGCCCGTCCTGCATCTACTTCTACGACGAGGTGCAGCAGCTCGAGCTGCCCTTCCCGGTGAGCCACACCGCCGAGTTCCTCGCGCGCCGGCTTGGGGAGCTGACGCTGGCGCCGGTGGCGCCGCGCCGGGTGGCGGTGCACGGACATGGAGTAGGAGAGGCGAGGCTGCGCGAGGGCGAGGCGGGCCGGCGGCTGCTCGGCGCGGTGCCGGGCGTGACGCTCGTCGATCTCCCGCCCGACGCGCGCTTCGGCCGGAGCTGCAACCCCGCGCTCATGACGACTCTGGGGCCCGAGGGCTGGCGTGCTCTGGCGCTGGGCGAGCTGGATCGCGCCATCGCCGCGGGCGCGGACACGTTCGCCGGCATGTACCACGGCTGCCAGCGCCAGCTCTGCCCCTTCGAGGCGGAGCGCCCCATCGCGATCGAGCACTACCTCACGGTGTTCGCGCGCGGCCTCGGTATCGAGTTCGAGGACACCTTCAAGAAGTACCGCCTCTGGGCCGACCCCGAGCGCATCTTCGCGGACTCCACGCCCTGTCAGCAGGCCAACAGCGTCGATCCCGCGCGCGCCCGCGACCTCATCGCGCGCACGTTCGTGCCGGTGGGCGCGGTGACGCGCAGCCCTGGCGTCGGCACCTAAGCCTCCTCACCCGGCCCTCTCCCCCAGTGGGGAAGAGGGTGGAAGGGGCAAAGGGTTGATTAGCGGTCGAGCCAGACGCCCATCAGCCGGCCGCCGTAGTCGTTGCCGATGTTGGGCGCAAAGTTCCGCACGTAGGGCTCCCAGGCGGAGATCACCCGGGCGGCCGGGCTCACGAAGAGCTGATAGGCCTGCTGGGCGAAGTGCCGCTGGATGTCGAAGAGGATCTCCCGCCGCTTCTTCTCGTCGAAGACGCGCCGCTGCAGCAGGATCATCTCGTTGAGCTTGGGATCGTTGACGCCGGCCACGTTCTGCGGCCGCCCCGGCAGGAGGTTCATCAAGTAAGGATCGGGCGTGGTCGCGCCGCCCCGTAGCGTGATGATCATCTTCTCGAAGCTCCGGGCCAAGCTCGACACGATGAAGGCGTTGCCTTCCTTGAGCTTGAGCTCGGTCTCGATGCCGCTGCGCTTCCACTCGCTGAGGATGGCCTGCACGACGTCGGAGAAGGCGGTGCCCCAGGTGCCCGATGACTCCACGGGGAACTTGAGGCTGCTCTGCCCAGCCTGGGTGAGCAGGCGCTTGGCCCCGGGCGGATCCGCCTCGTAGAGCTGCCGCCCCTCGGGCGTGAGCTGATCGATCGGGATCGCCCACTCCGTCATCGCGGCGGGCACGAGCGGATTGGGCGCGCCGAAGCCGTAGCCCATTGGGTTGACCTTGATGACCTCGTTGAGGTTGACGGCCATGTGGAGCGCCCGGCGCACGCGCACGTCCTTGAACGGCTCCACGTCGATCTTGGGAATCGCCAGCGTCGAGATGAGCCAGGTGTACTCCGCCGTCTGCAGATTGGGCTTGCGGCGCTTCACCACGTCGAGGTCGGCGCGCTGGAACGTCATGTGGATCTCGGGCGCGAAGTCGTACTGGCCGCTCAACCAGGCCGCGAGCTTGGACGCGGGATCGGTGTCGATGCGGAACTCGACGGCGTCCGCGTACGGCAGCCCGGACTGGAAGTAGTTCGGGTTCCGTACGAACGAGACGCGCACGTTGGGCTCGTAGCGCTCGAGCATCCACGGCCCGGTGCCGATCACCGTCTCCGGCGTCTTGAACATCCCGTCCTTGTCCGCCGCCTCCTTGGGCAGGAGGACGGTGGTGGCGGGGCTGTGCAGGAACCACGCAAACGGCTCCTTCATCGTGAAGCGCACGGTGTAACGGTCCAGGGCCTCGATCCGGTCGATCTCCTCGAACGTCGCCCGGTTCGGATTGCCCTTCACGGTGAGGGCGCGCTGGAAGGTGTAGACGACGTCGTCCGCGACGAGCTCCCGGCCGTTGACCGGGGGCTTCGCGTGCCAGCGCACGCCCCTGCGGAGCTTGAAGAGGTAGGTGGTCTCGTTCGGTTGCTCCCACGACTCGGCGAGATGGGGCTCGATGGGAAGCGTTCCCGGCTGCACGCTGGGCCCGGCCTTGTGCCGCACCAGCCCCCCGTGGGTCAGGGAGGTATAGATGAATGTCCACCAGTGCGGGGTTTGATGTGGGTCGAAATGCGGCGCGTCGAAGCCCGCCAGCCGCAGCACGCCGCCCCGTTTGGGGGTCTGAGCGGCGGCGGGGCAGGGGCGGAGCAGATCGAGGGAGCCGCCCGCGGCGCCCATCGTGACGGCGGCGCTCGCGAGCTTCAAGAGGTCACGGCGGCTGACGGCGCGGGGATCCGGGTCCATGGCGGTTCCTCCCGATAAATGGTCCAGGCACGGGACGAATCACAGCCGGACGGAGCGCCGCGACTCTAGCGGAGGGAGCGGAGCCGCGTCAAGCCCGCCCCGCCACCACCCGGAGCCTCGGGGAAGCAGGTGGCGCGGTGGTGTAGTCGGTCACTTTCAGCCCGGCGAGCTTGTCCTTGCCGCGCGGGGTGACCGTCAACACCCGGCTGTCCGGGATGCGGGCGATCCAGCGTTGCTCGAGGAGAGCCGTCGCGAGGGCCGCGCCGACCGCGCCCGAGATGTGATGACGGCGCTCGGTCCAGTCGATGCAGCCGCGACAGTAGTGCCGTTTGGTCCGCCGCGCCTCCGGGAGCTCGACCCCGAGCCCGCCCAGAAAGCGCGCGCCACTCGACGTGACCTCGCCGCCTCCGTCCGTCAGCACGATGTGGCCGCGGCGCTGCAGCATGTCGCAAAGCGCGACGCCCAGACGGCCCGCCACGTGGTCGTAGCACATGCGGGCATCGCGCAGGGCCGGGTCGACGTGGAGATTGGGTGGCCAGCCATGCCGTGGCGTCGAGGCCACCGTCATCAATCCCTCGATCGCGTGCGCGACCTCCGCGGACTTGATCCGGTAATAGTGACAGCGTCCCTGCTTCTCCATCACGAGGAGATCGCCGCCGACGAGTCTCGACAGGTGACTGCTCGCGGTGGGCGCGCTGACCCCGGCGAAGTAGGCGAGCTCCTTCGCGGTGAGCGCGCAGCCCCCGAGCAGCGCGGTGAGGATTCGGGTGCGCGCTGGCTCGCCCAGGAGTCCGGCCACGCCGGAGAGCATGTCGGTATCGTGCATGCCCTTACCCTAGGCCTCGGCGGGGCGCCTCGCAAGCGAGGACCGTTCGAGCCGGATCGAAGTGTTCGCCGTGGATCCGCCCAGGCGCCGCTCCATACTGGCGCCAAGGAGGAACACCCCATGCTCACGCTCAGCATCCGGTACACGATCGACCCGTTCAAGCTGGCCGACTTCGAGGCCTACGCCCGCGGCGTGGCTGGTCCCATCGAGCGATGCGGCGGCAAGGTCGCGGGCTACTACGCGCCGACTCGCTTCGCCGGCGCGACCAACGCGGCCCTCGCGCTCATCGATTTCCCCAGCCTCGGCGCCTACGAGCGGTATCGCGACGCCCTCGCCGCGGACCCGGAGCATACGGAGGTGGCGAAGCGCGCCGCCCAGTCCGGCTGCATCTTGGTGGAGGATCGCGCCGTCATTCAGCGGGTGTCGTAGCGCGGTCTGGTTGACCTCTCTCCGGCGTTGGGGCACGATCACCGCGCCGGAGAGGGGTGACCATGACCGCAAAGGCGTCGCGCGCGCTGAAGATCCCGAAGATCACCGGGCCGCGTCCATGGCGCATCATACGGAAGCATCCGCGGGTCTTCATCGGCATCCTCGTGGGCGTCGCGGTGGGCCTGTCGCTCCACGTCCTGCCGAGCTCGCGCTGGGTGATGCGTGCGCTGCTGGGCTGGGACATGGGCGCCCTGCTCTACGTGGGCCTGACCTTTGGGATGATGGCGCGGTCGGACGTGTCGGCGATCCGGCTCCACGCGTCGAGCCAGGACGAGGGCGCTGGCGGCATTCTCTGTCTCACCGTCGCGTCCGCCCTCGCCAGCCTGCTTGCCATCGTCTTTCTGCTCGGCAAGGTCGGTATGGGTGACGCGCCGAAGCACGGGAGTGACCTGCTCCTCGCCACCGCGACCATCGTGTTGTCGTGGACGCTCATTCACACGATCTTCTCGGTGCACTACGCGCACGAGTTCTACGGGGACGGCGGCGTGGGCGGGCTCGCCTTCCCCGGCGACGAGAAGGAGCCGGACTACTGGGACTTCGTCTACTTTTCCTTCGTCATCGGGATGACGTCCCAGGTTTCCGACGTGGGGATCACGAGCAAGGAGATCCGGCGGACCGTCGCCGCCCACGGCATCGTGTCGTTCTTCTTCAACGCCGCGCTCCTCGCCCTGACCGTCAACATCGCGGCGAGCGCCCTCTAGCGCGGGGCGCCCGAGCTTTACCAGGCCAGCGCGTAGGTCGGACGCCGCGGGTCGGCTCCGGCCGAGAGCACGCCGCTCGCCAGGTCCCGGTGGGTCACCACCGCGCCGATGCCGCAGGCCCCTATCTCGGTGACGAGGTGGCCGCGGGCGGTGAGCTCGTCGCGCGTCGCCTGCGGAATCCCCGGCTCCACGTTGAGGACGCCGGGCTTGTACGCGCGCGGGTAGAAGGAGTTGGTCAAGGTCTGCGTGGAGAAACGCGGGGCTTCCACCGCCTGCTGGGGATTCATGCCGAAGACGAGCACGTTCAGCACGATCTGAAGATCGGCCTGCGCCTGATCGTCGCCGCCCGGGCAGCCGACGGTGGTGGTGGGCGTCCCGTTCTCGCAGATGAGATAGCTCACGAGGGTGGTGCGCGGCCGCTTGCCGGCGGCGGGGGCGTTGGGATGCCCCTCTTCGAGGATGAACATCTCGCTGCGCGTGCTAAGCGTGCAGCCAAGCTCGGCGGCGAACGCGGACTTGCGGAACACCCCGCCGCTCGGCGTCAGCGCGATCATGTTGCCGTCGCGGTCGATGGCGGCGATGTGGGTGGTGCCGTCGGGCACCGGGGCGATGGCGCGCGGATCCGTGGCGCCGGCCGGGCCGCTGCGCCGAGCCCCCGCCGCGCCGTCCGGCCAGAGATCGCCCGCCCCGGGCGCCTCGACGGCCGCCTGGTCGAGCCGGATCAGCGCCGCCCGCTCGCGGGCGTAGGACGGCGCGAGCAGCTCCGCGATGGGCACCGAGGCGAACCGGGGGTCGCCGTAGTACCGCTCGCGGTCCGCGAAGGCGAGCTTGAGGGCTTCCGCAACCACGTGGATGTAGGCGGCGGAGTTGTGGCCGAGAGTCCGCAGGTCGAAGCCGCCGAGCATGCCGAGCGCCTGCATGAGCACCGGGCCTTGGGTCCACACCGACTGGCCCAGGACCTCCCGTCCTGCGAAGGTCACGCGCAGCGGCGCCTCGATCTGCGCGCGATACTCGGCGAGGTCGGAGGCGCGGAGCAGCCCGCCCAGCCGCGCGGAGAACTCGCCGATGGCCGCGGCCAGATCACCCCGATAGACGCGGGCGCGCGCCGCCGCGATGCCGGCGAGGCGATGGCCTCGCCCGTGTGCGTCGGCCTCGGCGATGCGCCGCAGCGTGCCCGCCAGCGCAGGCTGCACGAGCAGCTGGCCGACCGCCGGCACGCGCCCCTCGGGATAGAACACGTCGTGCCCGCCCGGCGGGTAGAGGTCGAACTGGCTGCGCGACTCGGCGATGCCGAGCATGCGCTGCATGTACTCGTACATCGGGAACCCGCGCTCGGCGTACTGGAGCGCGGGCGTCAGGGCCTCGCTGACCGTGCGGGTCCCATAGGCCTCCAGGAGCGTAAGGTAGGCATCGATCGCGCCGGGCACCGTGAACGAGAGGTGCGCGTCGGCGCCCGGCCCGGTGGGAATGCGGTCGAGCCCGCGGCCGCGGAAGAAGGGGATGGTGGCCAGCGCGGGCGCGGTGCCCTGGCCACTCAGCGCGCGTACCTCGCCGCGGCGCGCGTCGTGGAGCATTGCCACGCACTCGCCGAGCAGGGTATAGGAGGCGGTGGGCTCGACGACGGCGGCGGCGAAGCCCGCCGCGGCGGCGGCGTCGAAGGCGTTCCCGCCCGCCAGCAGCATGCGCATGCCCGCCATCGCCACGAGCGGATGCCCGGCGGAGACGACGCCTTGGGTGCCGGAGACGACCGGCCGCGTGGTGGCCCGCTCCGCGGTGTGGTGCTCCATCTCGTGGACACGGGGGACCTGCTGGGTCATCGGTCTTCGCTCCCTGAGGAAAATGGAACGCTCACGGGTGAACGCTCACGGCGTGCGAATCTTCAAGATTCGATGTTGCCCGGACTCCGCGACGTAGAGGATACCGCGCGCGTCCAGCGCGATCCCCTCCGGATCGGCGAGCCCGGAGGCGACGGTCGTCACGGTGCCGTCGGGCGCCACGCGGAAGATCTGTCCGCTGAAGAAGCCGCCGCTCACGTAGACGGTGCCGTCGGTTCCCGCCACCATGTTGATGCGATTGTACTGGCCGCGCGGCAGCCGAGCGAACGCGGAGAACGCGCCGTCGCTCGAGAGCCGGTGGAGCTCCCCCGTGGAGCTCAAGAGCAGCACCTCGTGGTGTGGCAGCGGCGCCGCCGCGACCAGATAGGGCAGGTGCCCGCCGCTCGCGCGGCCGCGGACCGCGCGGGGCCAGAGAGGCAGGAGGTTGGCGACCCGGCGGGGCAGCGCAAAGCCCGGATCGAGCTCGATCCGGAACAGGAGCGGTCCGCGGTAGTCGTCCTCGCGGAGCTGCTCGAGGCCCGGCGTGGCGCGCTCGTCGCTTCGGTCGGCGTAGTCGACGACGAGAAGCCGCCCCGTCGCGTCGAATGCCAGCGTGCTGCCACCTTGAAGCCGGCGGAGCCCGGTGGCGTAGAGGACGAGATGACCATCCCCACCCAGGCGCCAGAGCCGCTTGCCGTTCTCCTCGCCGAGGTAGAGCGTCTCGCTCCCGGGATCGAAGGCGAGGCTGCCGAGGGTGGTGCCGCCGTCGGGCGCGAACGGGATGCGGATGCGGGGCTGCCCGGTGAGATCGAGCGGCGCCTCGCCATCCAGCGGCACCCGAAAGATCTCGCCGGCGGAATCGCCGCGCAGCCCCGGACTCAGCACGAGCAGCACACGACCGTCCACCGCGAGCTGAAGGGGCCTGGGCACGCCCACCGCGAGGACGTCGGCCGGCGCCTCGGCGTGCGCGGGCATCCCCGCCATCGTAAGGCCGAGGGCGGTGAGCGCGATGCCGAGCGCGAGCAGGAAGGCGTTGACCATGACGTGCCTGCGCCTGGCTTGTTGTACCACGGCGGGAAGGCTCGCGGCGGCGCAGCTTGACAGGAGGCCGAGCTCGCCGATATAAGGAGGGCACGATGTCGCCACGGCTCAAGCGCGCCGACCGGAAGACCCGGCTGGGGTCCCGCTATTCGGGACGCCCAGCGACCGCGGTGGCGCGCGTCGGAGGAGAGCCGTAGGCACGTAGGCATTCCCCAACCTTCTCGGATCCTGAGGCCCGCGACCACCTGGTCGCGGGCCTTTTTGTGTTTCGGGAGCCCCGCGCGACGACGCGCGAAAGGAGACACGCATGACGCGGCGAACGCAGATCTCGGGCATCTGGCTTCCCATCATCACGCCGTTCAGGGACGGCGCGGTGGACCTCGCCGGCTACGAGCGGCTGCTCGAGCACTACCTGGCCAAGGGCGTGCACGGAATCTTTCCCGTCGGCACTACCGGAGAAAGTCCCACCCTCGACGACGACGAGATCGAGGCCATCGTCGAGACGACGGTGCGGGTGGTGGCGGGGCGCGTGCCGGTGTTCGTCGGGATCGGGAGCAATGCCACCGCCAACGTGGTCAAGACCATCCGGCGTCTCGAGCGCCACCGCTTCGAGGGCATCGTGTCCGTCTGCCCGTACTACAACCGGCCGAGCCAGGATGGGATGCGCGAGCACTTCACGCGCATCGCGGAGGCGACGGATCGGGAGATCCTCATCTACAACATTCCCTATCGGACCAGCGTGAACCTGGCCAACGACACCCTGCTCCGGCTCGCCGAGCTGCCCAACATCGTCGGGGTGAAGGACTCGAGCGGCAGCCCCGCCCAATCGCTGGAGCTCCTGCGGCGCCGGCCGCGCGGGTTCGCGGTGATGACCGGCGACGACGCCATGCTCTACACGACGCTGGCCCACGGCGGCGACGGCGGCATCCTCGCCTCCGCCCACGTGGGGACCGAACGCTTCCTCGACGTCCACGCCGGCATGGCCGCCAACGACCATCGCGGGGCGCTCGCGCGCTGGACGCGGCTCGAGGGCCTGATCGCGCTGCTCTTCCGCGAGGCCAACCCGATGCCGCTCAAGCACTGTCTGTGGCGTCAGGGCCTGATCGCCTCGCCGGAGTGCCGCCTGCCACTCACCCGCATCTCCCCCGAGCTCGCGGACGATCTCGACCGCGCGGTGAAGGCGTTCGACTAGCGGTATGATCGCCTTCGCCATGCGATCCCCCGCGCAGCTCCGCGTGCTCATCGGCGCGCTCGCCGCCGCCGGCGTGCTCGCGGGGCCGCCGGCGGCGCGGGCGCAGCTCTTCTTCACCGAGACTCCGGCGCCCGAGGTCCGCGTGGCGCCATTGAGCATTCGCGCCGCGGTCACGCCGAAGGAGGGGCCGGTGGCGGTGCGGATGCAGTTCAGCGTGACCGCCCCGGCCGGCGTCACGGTGCCGGACCTCTATCTCCTGTGGCCGGGCGACGTGAAGGGGGAGCCCACGCTGGGCGCGCGCGAGCCCGCGCTCGCCGAGCAGGTGACCGCGCTCCACTACGACGTGATCGACGAGGGGCGCCTCGTCCTGCGCGCGCGCCGGCTCACCGGCGAAGGGCCGGACCGGGGGCGCGAGCCCGTGAAGGGCGGGGCGCCCTACGTCACGTTCGTGCAGACGGGCGGGGCCCAGGGCCTCAGCGCCCCTGCGACGTGGATCCGTATCCCCGCCTGGCCGCGGCTCACGGACCCCGAGTGGATCGTGACCCTCGAGATCCCGAGCCTCTCCGCGGTGAAGGCGAAGCGGTCGACCGTCTTCGAGCACTGGGTGCTGGGCGACCGCCGTCTCTTCTCGATGACGTTCAACGAGGTGCGCGGCCGACCGCTGCGTCGGATGTACCTGGCCCACCGCGACCGGGTGGTGCGCCTGGGCGACGCGCCCGCGGAGATGACGGTCACCTTCGCCGAATCCGATCAGCTCAAGATCGACACGGTCGCGCCCGCGACCGCGGTGCGCAGCACCAGCGAGACCGCGGAGAGCACCGAGGTCGTCTCCCTCTATCTCGACACCGGCGAGGGCGCGACCCCGCAGCGGCTCAGCGTGCAGTTCGGCTATTTCTCGCGCGCCCAGTCCATCGCGGTGGTCGTGGTGCCGCTCACCCTGCTCGTGCTCGGCTACGCGATCGGCCCGCTGATCGGGCGCGCTTCCGTCCACATCGCGGAGCGGCTGGCCGGGCGCATCCATGTCTCCCGCGGGGTGCCGCGCGAGCGAAACAGCGGCGTCGTGCTCTCACGGGACACGTTGGCGAAGATCCGACCCGGCGTGACGACGTACGAGGAGGTGGTGCGTTTGTGTGGGCCGAACGCCGAGGAGGGCGAGCACTTCCCGACCAGCGAGCACGACCGGCGCACGCTCGTCTACCGCGGGCGCCGGGTGCGGCCGCGGACGCGGCGCCTGTTCTGGTGGCTCTCGTCCGTGCGCCACCTCGAGGTGGAGCGGCACGAGGTCACGATCGAGTTCACCGAGGGGATCGTGCGGGACGTCCAGGCCGACATTCGGCGCTCCATCCTGCCGGTCGGCGAGCGTCCGCCCGCCTCCCCCGCTTGACCGAAGGAGGAGTCTCACATGGCCAGCAGCGTCGTGACACCTGAGCGTTTCGCGAAGGGACGGACATTCGAAGACTACGTGCGCTACGTCGGGACGCCCGAGAACCTGCAGCGCGAGGCCTGGGGCGGCTATTTCCCCGACAGCGGCTCGAAGCCGACTGTTCGTAAGGACAATTCCGCTGTTTTCCGGGAGCGCTACGAGCGGGCGCGCTTGAGCGAGCCTCAGGTCGCCGCCATCAAGTGGCTGGCCGCCCAGCCGGGGGGGCCCGCGAAGATCCTGGTCATCTCGGAGGACTGGTCGTCCGACTGCCGCCGCGATCTGCCCTGGCTCGCCCGGCTCGCCGAAGCGGGCGGCCTCGAGCTGCGCATCTTCGATCGCGACGGGCAGAAGATTCTAGGGGTGCGTCGCCCCGACCCCGCCGCTTATCCCGACGGCAATCACGACCTGATGCTGGAGTTCCTGAACGCGAAGAACGGCGGCGAGTGGGCCTCGCTGCCGGTGGTGGCGATCTACACCAAGGACATGAAGGAGCTGTGCCGCTACATCGAGTACCCGGCCATCTATCACAAGGACCGCGTGCGGGGGCATCAGCAGGCGGCGCGCCCGGGCGAGAGCGAGGAGCAGCGCAAGGAGCGGGACGGACGGGAGTTCCTCGGCATGCAACGCTCGCCCTTCTTCGACATCTGGGCCTCGGCGGGGATCGACGAGATCCTGAGCGCGCTCCACGAGAAGCGCGTGCTCGCCGGCGGCTCGGCCCTCTAGGAGAGAACCGACATGTCCAAGTTCTGGCGACTCTACAGCGGCAGCGACGGGCAGTCGAAGATCGTGGAGGAGAAGCCCGACATGCGGCCCTTCACGGACGCCGAGGGCGCCCACGGCGAGGGGACGCCCATGCTCGCGGCCAAGGGCATCTCCTTCCGGATGGCGCCCCCGGGTTATGTGCTCGCCTGGCACTGCGCGCCGCGGCGGCAGTACTCGATCACCCTGTCGGGCGAGGCGGAGATCGAGGTGGGTGACGGCACGGTGGCGCGCATCCGCCCGGGCGACGTGGTGCTGGCGGAGGACCTCACCGGCCAGGGCCACATCACGCGCGTGGTGGGGAACGCCTCGCGCCTCTCCGCGCTGGTGCCGCTGGCCTAGCCGAGCGGGGAGGTCACCGGGCCGGCGACGGGTGCAGTGTCCACGGTCCGCCTCATCCCGGGCGGTCTTTCCGGCTCCAGTCGGTATCGGCGTGGCGGAAATACACGATGTAGCCTCCGCCGCGCAGGGCGGCCACGGGGTCCGCGCCGGCCAGCGGCGGATTCGCCCGAGCCTGAGCGGGCACGGTCGTCGGGGTGACCAGCGCGGCGAGCCCCACCGCGCCCGCGAGGAGCCAGCCCATTCCACGAGATGCCCTCATCCCATGGGGTCCACATCGGGCACGCCGAGCATGATCTGCCCCAGGCGCTCGTAGGCCGAGTCCGACACCACGAAGTGCTGGGCAGCGGCGTTGATGTCGCGCAGGCAGCGCTGCAGGACTCCGGTGCGGTAGAGGGCGCCGCCGCCCGCCGCGCGGAAGAGCGCGGTCACCACCTCGGCCGCCACCTCGGTGGCGTGCACCGCCGCGCTGCGCACCTCGGTCTGGCGGCGCCGGTCGGGCGTGCGGCCCGCGAGCGCATCGCTCCACGCCGCCTCGAACAGCTCGATGGCCCCCGCCCGCGCCGCGCGCACGCGTATCTCGCCCCCGCCCAGCACGGCGTGGAAGCGGGCGCGCTCCGACAGGGGGGTGGACGCGTTCATTCCGCGCCGCTTGGACTGCGCCAGCTCGAGGGCCGCGTCCAGGGCCCGCCGTGCGACCCCGACGGCGAAGGCCACGTGCTCGTATGCCACGAATGCCGGCATGCCCAGCCGGAACAGCGCGCCGCCTCGTCGGGGCGGCGTGGTGGCGGGGTCCCAGGCGAAATCAGCGGGAACGAAGAGATCGGTGACCGAGAAGTCGTTGCTGCCGCTGCCCTCGAGCCCGGCCACGCGCCAGTTATCGTGGAGCGTGGCCGACGCGGCGGGGAAGACCGTGATGTGCCGCGTGCCCGGGTCGGTCGCGTCGCGCCGCACCCAGCAGCCAGCGGTGAGCCACTCCGCGTGGGGGACGCCGCTCGCGAACGGCCAGCGCCCGGTCAGCCGATAGCCGCCGTCCACCGGCGTGGCGACGCCGGTGGGCATGATGGCCACGGCAGCGGGTGGCACGCGCCCGCCCGCGAGAATCGTGCCGACGGCGGAATCGGGAAGGAAGCCGGCCGGCAGCCCCACCGCGGTCGTCGCCACCATGAGGCACCAGCCCGCGGAGGCCTCGATCCGCGTGAGCGCTTCCAGCACCTCGAGCTGGGTGACGGGGTCCGCCTCGGCGCCGCCGAGCGTCTCGGGCACCTTCATGGAGAGAAGGCCCGAGTCGCAGAGCGCCTGGACGGTCGCCGGCGGGAGGGTGCGGAGACGCTCACCTTCCTCGCCGCCGGCGGCGACCACGCTGCGGATCGACTCCACCGCCGCGAGCAGCGCCGCGCGCTTGGCGCCGCGCTCGGTGGGAAAGGGCCCCGGCATTCGATGGGCTGCGGCGCCAGCCATCCGCTACTGCGTCAAGTCGATCAGCACCTTCATCACCGGACCCCCCTTGAGGGCCTGTTCCATGCCCTCGCCGAGGGCCTCCAGCGGGATCTTCTTGCTGACGAGCGGGCCCAGCGTCACCGCGCCGGTGGCGCCGAGGCGGATGGCTTCTTCCCACGCGTCCCAGGTGTAGAGCCGGCTCGCGTGCATGTTGAGCTCGCGGGAGAACATCGCCAGCAGATTGACTGGCATCGGCTCCGAGTGGATCGCGACGATGCTGATCGTGCCCCAGACCCGCACCACGTCCGTCATGAGGCGGACGGCCTTGGGATTGCCCGTCACCTCGAAGGCCACGTCCACGCCCTCGCCGTTGGTCCACTCGGGGACGAACTTCATGACATCGCGGTCGGGGCCCACGACCTCGAGACCGAGGCCCTTCAGCATGTCGACGCGGAAGGGATTGATCTCGGCCACCGCCACGCGCGCGCCTCGGTGCCGGGACACCATGGCGATGAGGGCGCCGATGGGGCCGCCGCCGAAGACCAGCACCGCGTCGCCGGGCTTGACCTGGGCGCGGTTGACGTCATGGGTCGCGACGGCGAGGGGCTCGATGAGGGCGGCGTGGTCGTCGCTGAGGGTGTCGGGGACTTTCAGGAGCCGATCGGCCGGCACCGGGTAGAGCTCCCGCATGCCCCCGTCCACGTCCACCCCGCGGACCTTCAGGTTGTAGCAGACGTAGGACGCGCCCATCTTGCAGGCTCGGCATTCACCGCAGGACATCACGGGATTGATGACGACACGGTCGCCCGCGCGCACCGCCGAGCCCGCGGGCGCCTCCACGACCTCGGCGAACGTCTCGTGTCCGATCACGCGGCCTTTGCCCACCCGCGCGTCGAGATGACCCTCGTAGATGTGCAGGTCGGTGCCGCAGATGCCCACGCGCCGCACGCGGAGCAGGGCCTCGCCGGGACCCGCCGCCGGCACGGGCGCGGTGCCGGGCACGAATCGCCGCGCGCCCTGATAGAACTGGGCCTTCATCATCCTGCCCCCGCCCGCCCGCGCCCCCGTCATGACCGCGCCTCCCTGGCCCCGCGGATTTCCGCATTGTGCTCACCAAGCTTGGGCGGCGCGCGGCGGATGCGCGGCTTCTCGCCGTCGAAGTTCAGCGGCAGCGCCACCAGCTCGAGATCGCTCGCGCCGGGCACCGGCTGCAGCATGCCGATGGCCCTGGTCTGCGGGTGCGCGACGATCTCGGGCAGCGAGTGGATGGGCGCGCACGGCACGCCCGCCGCCTCGAGGATGTCGATCCATTCGCCCTTGGTCCGCGTGGCGATGATCGCGCGGATCTTGCCCAGGATCTCGTCCTTGTTGGCCGAGCGCCCGGTGTTCTTGGCATACCGCGGATCCGTCGACCACTCGGGATGACCGAGCGCGACGGCGAGCTTGGCGAAGAGCCGATCGTTCCCCGCGGCGATGATGATCTCGCCGTTCTTTGACTCGAAGCCCTCGAACGGGATGAGCCGGCTCGACCCGGTGCGATGGCGTACCGGCACCTCACCGGAGATGCGGTACGAGGCGTAGTGGCCGGTGAGCCAGCCGAGCGCGGTCTCGAGCAGTGAGGCGTCCACCACGCAGCCCCGGCCGGTGCGGCCGCGCTGGATGATGCCGGCGAGCGCGCCCATGGCCGCCCACATGCCGGTGCCGAAGTCGAGCAGCGAGGTGCCGATCCGCGTGGGCGGGCTGTCCTCGTCGCCGTTCATGGCCATGAGGCCGGAGAAGGCCTGCACCATGGGCTCGAAGCCGGGATTGAGTTTGAGCGGCCCGGTGCGTCCGAGCGCCCAGATCGACGCGTAGACCAGGCGGGGGTTCTTCTGCAGCATCACGTCGGGGCCGAGGCCCAGCTCGTCCATCACGCCGGGACGCATGTTGTGCACGAGCACGTCGGCGCGCGTGACCTCGTCCATGAGCCATCCGATGTCCTTCGGGTCCTTGAGATCCAGGGTGATCCCGCGCTTGTCGGAGTTCATGGCGAGATAGGCGGGCGACACGCCCTGCCAGAACGGCGGTCCCCAGCCCCGCGCGTCGTCGCCCTCCGGCCGCTCCACCTTGATCACGTCGGCGCCCATGCGAGCGAGGATGCCCGCGGCAAAGGGCCCGGCGAAGGCGCCGCCCAGCTCGATCACCCGGATTCCTTCGAGCGGTAGCGGCATCTCAGGCCTCCAGGGCGGGCGTGAAGCGAAGCCCGTCCGCCTGCTTCACGATGAAGCCGGGACGGGGAAAGTGGGCGGCGCAGATCAGCACGCCGGAATCCGCCATCTGCTCCACGAAAGCCTCGCGGGTGCGCGCGGCGTGCGCCATGTCGGTGCAGAACTTGCTCGACCACTGCGGCTCCGCCACCTGCACCACGCGATGCATGAGATCGCCGGAGAAGACGGCTTCGCCCGTTTTGGTGGTCAGTCGCACGCTCGAGTGGCCCGGAGTATGGCCATGCGAGGGCTCGAAGCGCAGGTGATCGTCGATCTTGTAGGTCTCGTCGACCAGCATGGCCTTGCCGGCTTCGATGATGGGCGCCACGCTGTCGGTGAAGCAGCCGGAGGCATCGCGCCCCTCCTGCTGCTCGCGCTTCCAGTACTCGAGCTCCGAGCCCACCATGACGTACTTGGCATTGGGGAAGGTGGGCACCCACTTCCCGCCCACCAGGCGCGTGTTCCAGCCCACATGGTCCACGTGGAGGTGCGTGCAAAGGACGTAGTCCACCTGCTCGGGCGCGACCCCCGCGGCGCGGAGATCGTCGAGATAGGTGCTCTTCTTCTTGTTCCAGGCGGGCACCTCGTGCCGCTCCTTGTCGTCGCCCACCCCGGTGTCGATGACCACGGTGTGCTTCGGGGTTTTCACGATGTACGACTGGATGCGCGAGCCCATGTCCCCGGTGGTGTCGTCCCAGAAGTCGGGCTTGAGCCAGCCGTGGTGCCGCGCGATGGCCTCGACGCTCGAGTCCGGCAGCATGGAGGGGGTCGGGTTGTAGGAGCGGGGGATCTCGATGACGCGGGTGATCGTGACGTCGCCGAACCGGGTCATCAGCATGCATTCACCTCATGGGTGGAAGAAACAAGCGGTGGTCACCGTGAGGTCAGCATCGGCCAGAGGGCCTGGGCGCCGCGCGCCGCGACCTCCCGTCCCAGCCGCTCCGCCCAGTATCCCTCGGCGCCGAATTCCGCGCGCCACGACCAGAGCCGACGCGTGACGAAGTGGAGCGTGTGCTCGTAGGTGAAGCCGATGGCGCCGTGGGCCTGATGCGCGATACCCGCGCCCAGCCCCGCCGCCTCGCCTACGCGGATCTTCGCGCAGGCGATCTCGAACGACGCGTCGCCCTTCTCCATGGCATGGAATGCCGCCTGCGCGGCCATGCCCGCCGCCGCGGTATGGCCGGCGAGCAGCGCGAGATTGTTCTGAATCACCTGGAAACTGGACAGCGGCTTGCCGAACTGCTTGCGCTCGCTCACGTACTTCACCGACTGCGAGAGGAGGAATTCGAGCCCGCCCGCCATCTGCGCGGCGCGGGCCATGGCCCCGGCCAGCCAGAGGGAATCCGGCTGGAGGCTGTCGGCGGTGCCGGCGGCAGCCACCGCCGCGCTGGACCACGTGAGGGTATCGCGCGGCTCGAGCGCGAGATTGGTGTCGGGCTCGACCTTCGCCGCGCCGCCGGCGACGCGCGCCACCATGGGCTTGCCGCCGCTCTCGGCGAGGACGACGACATGCTTGGCGCCACGGCCCCACGGCACCCGCGCGGCGGTCCCGCTGAGCGTCCACGCGGCGCCGTCGCGTCGAAGGGCGAGCCGCTCGCCTGCCTGGGTGGGCGCCACCGTGATCGGGCCCATGGGCACGTCGAGCCCGGCGGACGAGAGCAGCCACGCGCCCACCATGGTCTCCGCGATCGGCAGGGGCACCGCGAAGCGGCCGGCTGCGTTCAGCACCACCTGCGCATGGTCCCAGGTGCCGCCGGCGCCGCCGTGCTGCTCGGGAATCTGGGGAAGGGTCAGGCCGCCTTCCTCCACGGCCTGCCAGAGCTCGTCCGGCCATTTGCCCTTCTCGGTAGACTCGATGAGCGCGGGTGTGACGCGGTCGGTGAAGAGACGCGTGCACGTGTCGGCAAGCAAACTCTGGAGCTCGTCGGTCGCCATGTCGGGCTCCTTTAGCGAAGACCCAGCCCGCGGGCGATGATGCCGCGCAGGATCTCGCGCGTGCCGCCGCGGAGGGAGAAGGACGGGGCGTGCTGGACGAGATAGCCGAGCGTCCGCTCGAACTCGCTGCCGGTGTGCAGGTGCGGCTCGGCGCCGATCAGCGCGTGCACCAGCTCGGGGATCTCCTGCTCGAAGGTGGTGCCGATGTCCTTGACCACGGAGGCCTCGAGGTTGGGGCTCTTGCCCGCCTGCAGCATGGCGGCGACGGACAGCGACATCTGTCGAAGCGTATTGAGGTGCGCGGTGAGCCGCCCCACCAGCACCGCTGCCCGCTCGCCGGGCTCCTTGCCGACCTCGTTCAGGAGCTCCAGGACTAATCTGATGGAGGATAGATACCGTTCGGGGCCGCTACGCTCGAAGCCGAGCTCGGTGGTCACCTGCTTCCAACCGTCGCCCTCCTTGCCCACCCGCGCGTCCTCGGGAACGAAGGCGTCCTCGTAGTGCACCTCGTTGAAGTGGTGGCCGCCCGCGAGGTCGTAGATCGGCCGGATGGAGATGCCTTTGGTGTTCCTCAAGTCCACCAGGAACTGGGACAGGCCCTCGTGCTTCTTGTCCGGCACCACCTGAGTGCGGAACAGGGAGATGGCGTAGTCGGACAGATGCGCGTTGCTGGTCCAGATCTTGGTGCCGTTCACCTTGTAGCCGCCCGGCACCTTCTCGGCGCGGGTGCGGATGGACGCGAGATCCGACCCCGAATCCGGCTCGCTCATGCCGATGGCGAACGACAGCTCCCCGCGAGTGATCGCGGGGAGGAACTTCTGTCGCTGCTCCTCGGTACCGAAGCGCAGGAGCAGCGGGCCCGACTGGCGGTCGGCCACCCAGTGAAAGCTGACCGGGGCCCCGGCGGCGAGCGTCTCCTCCAGCACCACGTAGCGCTCGAGGAACGAACGCTCATGGCCGCCGTACTGTTTGGGCCAGGTCATGCCGATCCAGCCCTTGGCGGCGAGCTTCTTCGAAAACTCGGGACTGTGACCGCCCCAGGTGCGCGGGCGCTCTTCGGGGGAGAGATTGGGCAGCTCGGCGCGCAGGAACTCGCGCACCTCCCTGCGGAGCGTCTCCGCCTCAGGGGGCAGCTCGTGGAGCTCGAAGTTGAAAGTGGCCATGGCGAGTCGTCTCCTGTGACGTGACCGGTGGCTAGCGTCCCTTGAAGACGGGCTTGCGCTTCTCCAGCATCGCGGCGGCGCCTTCCTTGGCATCCTCGCTGCGATGGGCCTGGCGCGCCAGCGCGTCGATGTCCTCGTGCGGGATCTGCTCGCGAAGCGAGATCATCCGGGTGATGGCCTGCTTCATGCCGGCCAGCGAGAGCGGGGCGTTCTCGGCGATGTGCCGGGCCAGCTCATAGGTCACCCGCTCGATCTCGGCGGGAGCCACGAGCTGATGCACCATGCCGATCTCGTAGGCGCGCCTGGCGTCGATGAGCCGACCCGTGAAGAGCAGATGGCGAGTGTGCGCGGGCCCCAGGATCTCGACGAGTTTCTGGCCCAGGGCGAACGGGACGAGCAGCCCGATGCGCGCCAGCGGCATGCCGAAGCGCGCGCCGTCGGCGGCCACGCGCAGATCGCAGTGCAGCGCCAGCTCGCAGCCGCCCGCGACGGCGTCCCCATGCACCATGGCGATGGTCGGGTGGCGGGAGCGTTCGACCCTCTGGAGAACCTGCGTGACTCCGCTCTCGGGATCCCCCTTGGGATCGTCCTGACGCGCGCGCATCTCACGAAGGTCCATGCCGGAACAGAACGCGGGCCCCTCCCCGCGGATCACCACCACGCGCACGTCGGCGTTCTTGTCGAGCGCCTCCATGTGCTCGACCAGCCCGCGGAGCATGGCGCCGTTCATCGCGTTGCGCCGGTCCGGACGGTTCATGGTCAGGGTCGCGACACCGCCTTCGACGCGCAACTCCAGCTCTTCCGTCATGCGACGCCCCTTGTTGTTTGGCGCCGGGGGGGAGCGGAGGCCGCTCCTCTCCCGGGCCCCCCCACCCACGTGGTGTCGGACGCATGAGGCGCCGGGACCATGGATTCGGAGGCTTTCATCGCAGCAGCTGCCTGGCGATGACCATGCGGTGCACTTCGCTGGGGCCTTCACCGATGCGGCGCACGCGGGCCTCGCGGTACCAGCGCTCGAGGGGAAATTCCTTCGACACGCCGTAGCCGCCGTGGATCTGCACGGCGGCGTCGACGACGCGACCCAGCACCTCGCTCGAGTAGAGCTTGGCGATCGAGGCCTCCACACGCGCGTCCTCCCCCCTATCCGCCTTCCAGGCCCCCGACCAGATGATCCAGCGGCAGGCGCGCAGCTCGACTTCGGCATCCGCCAGCATCCACTGGACGGCCTGGCGCTGCGCCAGGGGCTGCCCGAACGTGGAGCGCTGCTTGGCATGCGCGATGGCCATGCGATGCGCGGCCACCGCGACCCCGAGGTTGCACGCGGAGTAGGGGAAGCGGTTCTTCACGAGGAGGTCGAAGGCCAGATCCAGCCCCTGGCCCTCCGCGCCCACGAGGGCGTCGGCGGGCAGCACGCAATCCTCGAACACGACGTCGTTGGGCCGCGCCGCGGTGCGAATGACCTTGATCTCGCTGGTGTGAAAGCCCGGCGTGCCGTGCTCCAGGATGAAGCACGAGATGCCCGCGCGCCCCTTGCCCTTGTCCGTGCGCGCGAACACCACGCCCCACGGCGCGTCGTGGGCGCGCGAGATGAACACTTTCCGTCCATTGAGGATCCACTTCCCATCGCGCTTCTCGGCGCGGGTCTGGATGGCGCCGGCGGGATCGGAGCCGCCTGAGGGCTCGGTGATGGCGAAGAAGGTCTCCCAGCCCTCGCGAATGGTGGGAATCGCGTACTTCTCGATCTGCGCCTTGGTCCCGGCCCAGATCGCGGGCGGCGGATAGCGGCCGAAGACACCGCAGCCGGGCACATAGAGGCCCATGCGGTGCTGCGACATCTCCTCCAGCGCCACGCACATGCCGAAGGTGTCGAGCCCGCCGCCGCCGTACTCTTCCCGGGCGCCCAGCGCCCAGAGGCCGGCCGCCTTGGTCAGGTCGGAGAGGCGCTTCTCGTCGTCGGGCGCCAGCTCCTCGGCGTCGGGATCGACGCGCTGCTCGGCGGGGATGATCTCGTCCTGGACGAAGCGGCGGATCTGCTCGGCGAGCATCCGCAATTCATCGGGAAGGGTGTAGCCGGGAAAGGACGGCATCGGACGCTCCGGAGCGGAGGCTAGTCGTACGGCTCGCGGTGGCGCATCTCCACGAAGAGCCCGTTGCACTCTCGCGGGTGCACCCACGCGATGCGATCCCCACGCTGGTCGACCTTGACGCCTTGCTTGCGGAGGTGCTCGGAGGCTCCCGGCACGTCCTTGGTCTCGAAGCCCACCAGGTACACGCCCTCGCCGTGCTTGGCAAGGAAGCGTCCGGCCGCCTTGTCGGGGTCGGTGGGCATCAAGAGCTCGATGTGGCCGGCGCCGAGCGGCAAGATGGCGCTCTTGAAGCCGAACTCCTTGGAGTCCAGCCGGTGGTGCTCCTTCAGGCCGAACAGCCGCTGATAGCGCGCGACGGCCTCGTCGAGGTCGCGCACGACCACGGTCAGCTCGATCACGTCGCCCAGCACTGGGGAGGCCATATCCACTAGACTGTGCAGGGACTTTACCCGAATCACGACACGCCCACAACCCCGCCGGTTCGCCCCGGCGAACGAAGAGAGGACGCCATGGCCGCCCGGAAGCGCTGGTCCCTGTCGGTGCCACAGGACGGATTCACCCTCGCCGAGCACGCCGCGCTCGCGCGCGAGGCGGAGCAGTGGGGCTACACCGACGCCTGGTCCTTCGAGTCCGACGGCCTCGACTGCTTCACGCCGCTCACCGTCATCGGCGCCGCCACCAATCTTCGCCTCGGCACCGCCATCGTCAACGTCTATACGCGCGGTCCGGCCACGCTGGCCCAGTGCGCGGCGGGCGTGGCCGATGTGGCGCCGGGCCGATTCATCCTGGGCCTGGGCTCTGGCTCGCAGGTCATCATCGAGAAGTGGAACGGCGGCCGCTTCGACAAGCCGGCCACGCGGGTGCGCGAGATGGTGCTGTTCCTGCGCCAGGCCCTCACGGGCGAGCGGGTCGTCTTCAAGGGCAAGACGTTCGAGGTGGACGGCTTCCGCCTCACCAAGCCCCCGTCCAAGCCCGTGCCCATCTACGTCGCCGCGCTGCGCCCCGGCATGCTGCGCGTGGCCGGGGAGGTCGCCGACGGCGTCATCCTCAACTGGCTGGCGCCCGAGGACGTGCCGAAGTCGGTGGCGGTGGTGCGCGAGGCGGCGGAGAAGGCGGGGCGTGATCCGATGTCGGTCGAGATCACCGCGCGCATCTTCGTGAACCTCGACCCGGTCACGCCCGACTCCGAGCTGGCCGTGCGCCGCCACGTGGCCGGCTATCTGAACGTCCCCGTGTACCGGCACTTCCAGGAGTGGCTGGGGAGGACCTCCGCTCTATCCCAAATGTGGAAGGCGTGGGAGGCGGGCGACCGCAAGGCCGCGGTGGCCGCGATCCCGCAAACGCTGCTGGACGACCTCTTCACGCGGGGCCCGTTGCCGGAGATCCGCCGGCGGCTGGTGCGCTACTTCGACGCGGGGCTCGAGACCGCATTCCTCGCGCTCTCGACCACGGAGGCCGAGTCCGCGCGCAAGCAGGCCATCGTGCGCGAGGCCCTGCGCGTCATCGCCGGCTGATCGAACGCATGCCGCCCGAGTCCATCGTGCGGGGCATCCTCGGGCAGGCGCGTCCCATCCTCGTCGGGCAGGTCGCGCTGATGGCCTTCGCGGTGGTGGACACCGTGCTCACCGGCCACGCCTCGGCGATGGATCTGGCCACCATGGGCCTGGGGCTCAGCGCCTACTCCACGGTGTTCGTGGGCCTCATGGGCGCGACCAGCGCGCTGAACCCCATCGTCGCCCAGCACTTCGGCGGCGGCCGCGACGCGTCGATCGGCGTGACGTACGTGCAGGGACTCTGGATGGCGCTGTTCCTCTCGCTCATCGGCATCCTGCCCCTGGTGTTCTCGCCGCTCTGGCTCCCGTGCCTTCATGCGCCGCCCGAGGTGGAGATCCGGGTCGCCGTGTATCTCCGCATCCTTGCGGTGGCGCTGCCGGGCGCGCTGATGTTCCGGGCGATCTACGCGTTCAACACGGGGATCTCCCGGCCGCACGTGGTCATGGTGCTGCAGCTCGCCGGGCTGGCCCTCAAGATCTGTCTGAGCTACGCGCTGATACTCGGGCGCTTCGGTTTGCCCGCCCAGGGCGCGCTCGGCGCCGCGACCGCCTCCATGGTCGTGTTCTGGTCGATGTTCCTGGCGGGGTTCGCCTACATGCTGCGCGGCCGCTTCTATCACCGCTTCCGCATCCACTGGACCGGCCCGCGCCGCACGGTGCTTCGCGAGCTGCTCCAGCTCGGCGTGCCCATGAGCCTCTCGTACACGCTGGAGGCGACGTCCTTTACCGTGATCACCTTCCTCGCCGCACGGCTCGGCACCACCGTGATGGGGGGCCATCAGGTGGTCGCCAATCTCGCCGCGCTCTGCTTCATGATCCCCCTCTCGCTGTCGGTGGCGACGGCGACCCTCACCGCCCAGGCCATCGGCGCCGGCGATCTGCGACACGCGCGCGCGACCGCGCTCACCGGAATGCGGATCGGCGGCCTCGTCGCCGCGGGGACCGTGCTCCTCATGTGGGGGCTGCGCGATGGCATCGTGACGCTGTACACCGGCGACGCCGCGGTGCGCGCGATGGCGCTGAACTTGATCCCATTCCTCGCCGCCTTCCACTTCTTCGACGCCCTGCAGACGGTGGCCAGCTTCGTGCTGCGCGCCTACAAGCTGGCGGTGGCGCCGACGGTCATCCACGCGGGGGCCCTGTGGGGCATCGGCGTGCTCGGCGGCTACGGTCTCGGCTTCGGCGGGCTCTGGGGGGCGCCGTGGGGGATCGCGGGCATGTGGCTCATGCAGGCGATCGCGCTCGCGGTGGCCGCCCTGCTGCTGGTCGGGTTCTACGTGAGTCTCGTGGGGCGGCGGCCGAGTCGGCGCGCCGCCGCCGCGGAGGTCTGATCGCGCGAGGGCCCGCGCTGCGCGCCTACTGCGCGCGCGCTTCCTGCCAGCCGCCGCCGAGCGCCTTGTAGAGGCGAACCACCGCCAGCAGCTCGCTCAGCTGCACGCGCACCAGCCCCAGCTCGGCGTCGAACTGCTGCCGCTCGGAGTCGAGCACCTCGAGATAGGTGCTCACGCCGTTCGTGTAGCGGAGGTTCGCGAGCCGCGTGGTGTCGACGGCGGCGACCACGAGCGCCTCCTGCTGTACCCGGAACTCCTGCTGCTTGCGGTACTCCACGAGCGAGTCGGAGACGTCGCGGAACGCGTTGATGATCGTCTGCTGGTACTGGAGCATCGCCTCGTCCGCCCGGGCGACGGCGGCGTCGACGCCGGCCCCGACCCGCCCGGTGTTGAAGATGGGCACGGTGAGGGACGGCAGGAGGGAGAAGATGCCCTGGGGCCCGAACATCTGCCCGTTGACCATCAGCCCCCCCACGCCCACCGACCCGGACAGGAACACGCGGGGGAAGTAGTCGGTCTTGGCGACGCCGATGCGCGCGGTGGCGCCGGCGAGGATCTGCTCCGCCTGCTGGATGTCGGGGCGCCGCTCGAGGAGGCTCGAGGGCACGCCCGCCGGCAGCGAGGTGGCGGCCACCTGGGCTCGGAGCTCCCGACCACGGGTGACCGGCGCGGGCGGTCGTCCCACGAGGATGCTGATGGCGTTCTCGGTCTGCTCGATCTGCCGCTCGATGTCGGGCACGGTCTGGGCGGCGCCGGCGACCAGGATCTCGGACTGCCGGACGTCGATGAGGCCCGCCACGCCACCTTCCTCGCGCAGCTTGACGAGCTGCAGCGACTGCGTGCGGGAGTCCAGCGTACGGCGGGCGATGACCAGCTCCTCGTCCAGCGCGCGCAGCGAGAAATAGGCCGAGGCCAGGTCCGAGACGAGGGTGGTCAGGACGAAGCGCCGGGCATACTCCGTCGCGAGGAGATCGGCACGGGCGGCCTCGGTGCCGCGGCGAAAGCGGCCCCAGAAGTCCAGCTCGTAGCCCAGGTCGAGGCCGCCGGAGGGCGCGAAGGTCTCCCGTGCCTGAAGCGACGAGAGGTCGCCCTGGATCCGTTGATACGGCGCGCTGGCGCTGCCGCGCAGCTCGGGGAACTGGAAGGAGCGCGCGATGGTGACCTGGGCGCGCGCGTCGAGGATGCGCGCTGCCGCCACCCGCACGTCGTAGTTGTTGGCCAGGCCCTCGCGAACGAGCGCCTGCAGGGTCTCGTCGGGATAGAGCTGCCACCAGCCGAGGTCGCCGAGGGCCCGCTCGGCCGGGGGCGCCATGGCGCTCCGGTAGTCCGGCGGGGCGTTCACCTCCGGGCGCTTGTAGTCGGGCCCCAGCGTGCAGGCCGAGAGCAGCAGGGCGAGGCCGATCGGCGCGAGGCGTCTCATGAGTGCTCCGCGGGCCGCGCGTGCGGGGGCGGAACGGACGCCGCGGCCTTCTTCCCTTTCCCGAAGCCCAGGGTCTCCACGAAGGCGTAGTTGCCGGGGATCAAGAACACGCCCAGCGCGGTGGCCACCAGCATGCCCCAGAACACCGAGGTCCCCATGACGTTCTGGGCGCCCGCGCCGGCGCCCGCCGCGAGCATCAGCGGCACCACGCCGAGGATGAAGGCGAACGCAGTCATGAGGATGGGGCGGAACCGCAGCCGCGCGGACTCGAGCGCCGCGTCGCCGGGGGACATCCCTTCGTCGTGCTTGAGCTTGGCGAACTCCACGATCAGGATGGCGTTCTTCGCGGCGAGGCCGATCAGCATGATGTTACCGACCTGGACGTACACGTTGTTGTCGTAGCCCATCAGCCACACGCCGAAGCTCGCGCCGAGCACGACCATGGGCGACCCGAGCAGCACCGCCCAGGGCAGGCGCCAGCTCTCGTACATCGCGGCGAGGAGGAGGAAGACGAAGACGATGGCGAGGATGAAGGTCGGCGCGGAGGGCGGCGCGGTCTTCTCCTGGTAGGACAGCGAGGAGTAGGCGAAGCCCATCTCCTTCGGCATGTTGGCGCGGAACACCTCTTCGAGCGCGGCGAGAGCCTGGCCGGAGGTGTAGCCTCGCGCGGGCGCGCCGGACACCTCCACGGACCGGAAGAGGTTGAAGCGCGTCGTGATCTCGGTGCTCGCGACCGGCGTGATCGTCATGAGAGTGGACAGCGGGATCATGGTCCCGGTGGTCTGACTCCGGACATAGACCTGCCCGATATCCTCGGGGCGGCGCCGATAGTCCGCATCGGCCTGCACGTAGACGCGGTAGAGCCGGCCGAATCGGTTGAAGTCGTTCACGTAGGCCGCGCCCATGGCCGCCGACATCGCCTGGAACAGGTCGTTGATCGGCACCCCGAGGCTTCGCGCCTTCTCGCGATCGACGTCGACCTTCACCTGCGGGTAGTTGGGGTCGAACGACGTGAAGACGTTGGCGAGCTCGGGACGCTCGCGCGCGGCGGCCAGGAACTTGCGGCTCTCCGCGCCCAGGTCATCGACGGTGAGCGTGCCGCTCCGGTCCTGGAGGAGCATCTTGAAGCCGGCCGAGGCGCCAAAGCCGGAGATGGTGGGGATGTTGAAGGGGAAGATGATGGCCTCGGGGATCTCGGCGAACTTCGGCCGGAGGCTCGCCATGATCCCGGTGACGTGCAGGGCCTTGCCGTGCCGCTCCTCCCAGGGATGTAGCCGCACGAACACGGTGCCGAAGTTCGGCTGATAGGTGCTGGTGACCACGCCGTAGCCGCCGATCGTGGTGCTCGCATCGACACCGGGCGTCTTGGCGACGATCTCCTCGACCATCGTCAGGACACCGGCGGTGCGCTCGAGCGAGGCCCCGGGCGGGAGCTGCACGTTGATGCCGAAGATGCCCTGGTCCTCCTCGGGGATGAAGCCGGAAGGCAGGGCGCCGGCGAAGAGGCCTGCGCCCACCATCACCGCCACCACGAGCCCGATGGTGAGGATCGACTTGCGCACGAGGAGCGTGGCGGCATGCATGTAGCCGTTCGTGGCGCGGTCGAACACCTTGTTGAAGCCACGGAAGAAGGCGCCGATCGGCCCCCAGCTGATGGCGTGGCTTCCCGGCTTCAGGAACATCGCGCAGAGCGCGGGCGTGAGCGAGAGGGCATTGAAGGCGGAGAGCAGCACCGAGATGGCGATGGTCAGCGCGAACTGCTGGTACATGCGCCCGGTCAGGCCACCCAGGAAGGCGACGGGGACGAACACCGCCGAGAGGATGAGGGCGATGCCGATGACGGGAGCCGACACCTCCTTCATGGCCTGCACGGTCGCCTCCCGAGGGCCGAGCCCGTGCTCCATGTGATGGATGACCGCTTCCACCACCACGATGGCGTCGTCCACCACGATACCGATGGCGAGGACGAGACCGAACATGGAGAGCGTGTTCACCGAGAAGCCCAGCATCGGGAAGAAGATGAAGGTGCCGACGATGGACACCGGGATGGTCAAGAGCGGGATGATGGTCGCCCGCACCGACTGGAGGAAGATGAACACCACGACGGTGACGAGGATGAGGGCCTCGACGAAGGTCTTCACGATCTCGTGGATGGACGCCTCGACCGCCGGGGTGGTGTCGTAGACGATCTTGTAGTCCATGTCCGGCGGGAACAGGCCCTGCTGGCGCTTCATGGTCTCGTAGATCTCGTGCGCGGCCTTGAGCTGATCGGCGCCGGGGAGGAGGTAGACGGCCATGGTGCCGGCGGGCTTGCCGTTCATGCGGCCGAACGAGTTGTAGTCCTGCGCCCCCAGCTCGGCGCGGCCGATGTCCCGGATGCGCACCTGGGAGGCGCCCTCCGTCCCGCGGATGATGATGTTCTCGAATTCCTCGGTGGAGATGAGGCGGCTGGGGGCGGAGACGGTGTAGGTGAACTCCTGGTCCTTGGGCGTCGGCGCCCCGCCGATCTTGCCCGCCGGCGCCTGGAGGTTCTGCTCCTTGATCGAGCTGATGATGTCGGCGGGGGTGATCCCGAGCTTGGCCATCTTGTCGGGCCGCACCCAGAGGCGCATGCCGTAGTCGGCCCCTCCGAAGAGGTCGACCTGGGCGATGCCGGGGATGCGCAGGATCTGGTCGCGGATGTTGATGCCGCAGTAGTTGATCAGGTAGTTCCCGGTATACGAGCCGTTGGGCGAGTAGACCGAGATCAGCATGAGGATGCTCGGGCTCTGCTTCTTCACCGTCACGCCCTGGGCGTTGACCTCCTGGGGCAGGCGCGCCTGAGCCGAGGCCACCCGGTTCTGGGTGAGCACGTTCGCGGTGTCCTGGTCGACGCCGACCTGGAAGTTCACGTCGAGCTGCATGCGACCGTCGCTCGTGTTCGACGACTGCATGTAGATCATCCGGTCCACGCCGTTGACTTCCTGCTCGACGGGCGTGGCGACCGACTGCTCCACCGCCACCGCGGACGCGCCCGGATACGTGGCGGTCACGCGGACGATGGGGGGCGCGAGGAACGGGTACTGCTCGAAGGAGAGCTTGGTGAGTGTGTAGACGCCCATCAGGAGCATCAGGATCGAGATGACGATGGCGACGATGGGGCGGCGGATGAAGAATTGAGCCACAGCCTAACCTCCGGACGCCGGCTTCCCGGATTTGGGAGCGGCCGGTTGGGCAGGCGCCGGCGGCGCCGGCGCGCCTGGCGCGGCGGCTGGAGCCCGCGGCGTGGCCTGCTCCGGCTTCACCTGCATCCCCGGCCGGACCTTCTGCATACCATCGACGATGACGCGCTCACCGGACGCGAGGCCCGCTGTCACGATCGTGGAGTCGTCGATGCGCTCATCGAGCGTCACCGGCTTCATCACCACCTTGTTGTCGCTGCCCACCACGTACACGACCTTCGTGCCCTGCTGGTCCATGACCGCGCGCTGGGGCACCAGCACCGCCTTGGACCGCTCTTCCACTACGCCCCGCACGCGCCCGAACTGCCCGGGGCGCACGATCTTCTCCGGATTGGGGAACGAGGCGCGCACGCTGATGGTGCCGGTTTTCGCGTCGACGGCGCGATCCACGAACACGACACGCCCCTTGTGGGGGAACACGGAGCCGTCGGCCAGGAGCAGGGAGATCGTCGGGGCCTCACCCTGCACGCGGCCCGAGGGATCGAGCTTGATTCGAGCCGCGAGCTTCATGTAGTCGACCTCCGCGATGGGGAAGTCAGCGTAGATGGGGTCGATTGCCGACACCGTGGCGAGCAGCGTCGGGTCTGCCTTGCCGACGAGGTTGCCCCGATCCACCTGCACCTTGCCGACCACGCCGGTGATGGGAGACTTCACCGTGGTGTAGTCGACGTTGAGCTGCGCCTGGGTGATGGCCGCTTTGGCGGAGTTGACCGCCGCCTCGGAGAGCTGGATCTGCGTGCGCTGGGCGAGCTCCGCGTCCTTGAGAGTCGCCTCCTCCGCCTCCACCCCGGCCTGGGCGACCTTCTCCTGCGACAGCGCGGTGTCGAGATCCTGCTGCGGGATGGCTCGGGCCTGCACCAGCGGCCGGTAGCGGTTGACGTCCTGCTGCGCCTTGCCCAGATCGGCCTTGCGCTGATTCAGGGTGGCTCTCACCCGCTCGACCACCGAGGTATCGCGCGCGCGGGTGAGATCGGCCTGGGCCTTGGCGAGCTGTGCCCTCGCCGTCTCGAGCTGCGCGGCATATTCTTCACGTTGAATGACGAAGAGGGTCTGGCCGGCCTTGACCTCGCTCCCCTCCTTGAACAGCACCTCTTCCAGCACACCGGCCACACGCGCGCGCACCTCGATGGTGGGCACGGCCTCCGTGCGCGCGGTGTACTCGCGGTAGATCGGCACGGCCCGCTCCACCACGTCGGCCACGATCACGGGGGTCGGGGGCGGCGCCTCGGTGGTCTTTGCGGCCTTCGCGCTGCGGTCGCATCCGGTGGCGGCGATGAGCAGCACGAGGCCGAGGATCCAGGCCAGCGGTCGGCTCTGCTTCCCAAGCCAGGCAAGGTTTGTCATAGGGCGCTCCTGCGGAGGGGAGTTTCGGATGAAGGTGGCACGGGTGCCCCCTCCAGCACCATGGGACTTTGGTCCATCTTGGTCAGCTCGGCAAGGCCAGATGACGGGCGCGCCCAAGCGGTGAGAAGAATATTGCCCAGTGGTTGAGGCATGTCCGGCTAGCCCTTGGGAGGGACGCCCGGTCCGCCCGGGGCGGAGGTGGGCACCCCGAAGTACGCTCCCGCCGCCGGATGAACGGGGATCGTGATCCCGCGCAGCCCGGTTCGCTTGGCGATCTTCGCTCCCTGGGCGGTTCCCGCAGACAGGTAGCCGGGATTTTCGAACACCAGCCGCAGCATCGCGGTGGCCTCGGAGTCGGGAACGTCGGCGTGCGTCACCAGGAGCGCGGTCGCCGCCACCGCCGTCACGTCGTCCTGCTGGCCCGGGTAGGTTTTGGCGGGGATGAGGAGGCGGACCAGCCCCGGGTGCTGGCTGACGAGCCCGCCGATCATGGGGACGTCGAGCGGGATCAGGCGGATGGGATGGCGTGTGGCGAGCCGCTGGACCTCCCGGGCCGGCGCGCCCACCGTGGCGAAGATCGCGTCCAGCCGGCCGCTCTGGAGCCGGCCCGGGGCCCGATCGAGACCGTCCTCTCGCACCTCCGCGAAATCCTGGAGGCCGAGGCCGTGCGCGGCGAGCACGGTGAGGGCGTCGGCCCGCGTGCCGGAGCTGGGGAGGCCGAGGTCCACGCGCTTGCCGCGGAGATCCGCAAGGGTCCGGATGTCCGATTTCGCAGACACGATGATGTGTAGGGGCTCGGGGAACAGGCTGCCCAGCGCGCGGACCGACGTCACGGCGCCGTTCGGGGCGAACGCGCGCTCGCCCGCGTAGGCCAGCGCGGCCGCGTTCGACTGCACGAGCGCGTAGTCGGCCGTCCTGCTGGCGATGAGCCGGAGGTTCTCCAGGCTCCCTTCCGTCTCGAGGTTACGAATCTTGATCTGCGCCTTCAGCCGCCCCACGCTGTCGACCACGGCGGCGACCACCGGGTAGTACTCACCCTCCGCGGGCCCGCTGGCGAACGCGTACACGTGCTTGCGCCGCTCGCGGCGCGTGGCGATGGCCCGCAGGGCGTGATCCAGCTCTTCCCTGATCACCTGCTCGTCCTGGGGACCGATGCCGGGTGGGGGGATCTCCACCAATGCGGCGAGCCGATCGATCAATTGCTTCGATCGAGCGGGGGGGGCGGCGTCGCCGGGCGCCGAGATCCTCGCGATGCCGCTCGTCGCGGCGTCGACGCTCCGCCACTGGTCGCCGGTCCACTCGTAGGTCGAGCTGCCGTACACGCGGATCTCGTCGCCAGGACGCGTCTCGCCGGCCTTGACGCCCAGGATGCCTTTTTCGGTCGCGCCGAGCACCTGCGCCAGCGTCCCCGGGCTCAGCCCTTCCCAGTTGCCGAAGTCATAGCCCTGGGCGAGCTTGAGGGTGGCGTTGTAGTAGACGGCGAGCCGGCTCGCGCCGCTGTCCGCGCTCGGCAGGGGGGCGCTACCCTGCCGGCGCAGCCCCACCAGCTCGAACAGACCCGGCTTGAAGCGCTGGTCGAGCTTCATCTTCACCTCGCTCCGGAGGGCGGTGGCGTCGGGACCGCGCGAGCATGCGCCCGCCATGACCATCGCCATCAGCAGGGAGAGGGCGAGGCGGCCCACGGCTTAGAAGCCGAACATGGGCAGGGCGAGATAGCCCTGGACGATGAAGGCGTTGGTGATGTCGATGAAGAACGCCCCGACCATGGGCACGATGAGGAAGGCGAGCGGCGAGGGGCCGTGGCGGTCGGTCACCGACTTCATGATGGCGAGCGCGCAGGCGGTCGAGGACATGCCGAAGCCGATCTGTCCGGCGGCCATGATCGCTGCGTCGTAGCTCCGCCCCATGACCCGGAACGTGACCAGCGAGGCGAAGAGCGCGATGGCGGCGGTCTGGAGGGCGAGGAGCGCCAGGAGCGGCCCCGCGAGGTTCACGAGGTCGAGCAACCGCATCGTCATCAGCGCCATGACGAGGAACATGGACAGCGCCACGTTGCCGATGGCGTCCACCGTCGCGCCGCTCATCCGGAAGCGCCTGGTGACGGTCGAGGCGTTCAGGATGACCACCCCGAGCAGCAGCGAGAAGACGAAGTCGGGGAGGATGAACCCGGTGTGCACCACCAGCCCGGCCAGCACTCGGCCGCCGGCGAGACACAGCAGGATAACGAACAGCGTGTTGAGGAGGGATTGCGCGGTGATCGGATCGTCGGCCGCCTCCTCGTCCGCCTTGCCGTCCGCGTCCGCGTCGACACCCGGCGCCGGACCCGAGAGCCGGTAGCGCCGGAGCAGGAGCTCCGCGAGGGGGCCGCCCATCACGGCCCCGATGACGAGGCCGGCGGTGGCGCAGGCCATGGTCAGCTCCATGATCCCCTGCAGGTTCATGGTCTCCCCGAGTCGTCCCGCGTAGGCCGCCCCGGTTCCGTGGCCGCCCACGAGGGTGATCGATCCACCGAGGAGGCCGACGACCGGATGCATGTCCATGAGGCGGGCGGCGGTGACGCCGATGGCGTTCTGCACGGCGATGAGGACCACGCTGATCCCGAGGAAGATCAAGAGCCGTGGGCCGCCCTTGGCGAGCATCCGCGCATCGGCGGCGAGCCCGACCGTCGTGAAGAAGGTCAGCAGCAGCGTGTCGCGCAGGCCCAGGCTGAACCCGAGCCGGACCTGGAAGACTCCGTCCACCATGGCCAGCAGCAGCGCCATGAGGCCGCCGCCGACGACGGGCGCCGGGATGTTGAGCCGCGCGAGCACGGACACGCGGGCCACGAGGAAGCGGCCCATGAACAAGACCGCGAGCGACACGAGCAGGGTCGTGATGAGGTCGAACTCTATCGTGCGCACGCGGGCGCCCCCGATCGGCCGGCCTCGAGCGTCATCGGCCGATCATACAGCCGATTGGCGCCACCCATTGAACCGACCGGCGCTGACCGCCGAGCCGCCCTCACTCCCCGAGCAGGCTTTTTTTGGCCGCAGCCAAGCTCTTGAGCTTCGCGTCGCTCACCTTCGGATACGCGAGATCGAGCGAGGCCAGGGCCTCGATCACCGCCGCCGCCACCACCACTCTGGTGAACCACTTGTTGTCCGCGGGCACGACGTACCACGGCGCTCGCTTGGTCGCCGTGTTGCGAATCATGTCCTCGTACGCCTCCATGTAGTCGTCCCAGTACCCGCGCTCCTCGATGTCGCTCGCGGAGAACTTCCAGTTCTTCTCGGGCTCCTCGATGCGACTCAGGAAGCGCTTGCGCTGCTCCTTCTTGGAGACGTTGAGGAAGAACTTGCGGACGATGATCCCATTGCGGGTGAGATAGCGCTCGAAGGCGCGGATGTCCTGGAAGCGGTCGTCCCAGATGTCCTTGGTGACGAGCTCGCTCGGAAGGTGCTGCTTGTCCAGCAGCTCCTTGTGCACGCGAACGACCAGCGTCTCCTCGTAGTAGCTGCGGTTGAAGATGCCGATGCGGCCCCGCTCGGGGAGGCACCGCATGCAGCGCCAGAGGAAGTCGTGGTCCAGGTCCTCGGAGGACGGCGCCTTGAACGAGTACACCTGGCAGCCCTGCGGGTTGATGCCGGACATCACGTGCTTGATCGCGCCATCCTTGCCCGCCGCGTCCATGGCCTGGAAGATGAGCAGCACGGCGTAGCGATCCTGGGCGTAGAGCATGTCCTGGAGGTCGGCGAGCAGGCTCACCCCGAGGGCGAGGGCCTCCTTCGCGCGTGGCTTGTCCTCGGCGGTGAAGTCGAGGGTGTCCCCGGGATCATAGTCCTTGAGGCGGAAGCTATCGTCGGTGACCCGGAAGGGCTTCGCGACCTGCCGGGCCGTCTTGATCTGACGCTTCAGGTCTTTCGTCTTCACGCATCCTCCTCGACGTGCCGCATCTATTGGCCCGGGTTGGGCGAAACGGTCCAGGGGCGCACTCCCGGCGTTGGAGGGAGGATCCCATCGAAGCCCGCGTCCGTGCCATAGGACTTTGGTCCATCGTTCGCCCCTTCGGGCCGAGGGTCAGGGTTCAGCGCGCCACCAACAGCAGCCAGGGCGTGCCCAGGATGAGATAGATCAGCAGGCAGACCCCGGTAGTCAGGGCGCCCAGGCGATAGAGCTCGCCCTGGGTCAGGTAGCCACTCCCCACGAAGATGACGTTCTGGCTGCCGCCCTGCGGGGTGATCGTCGAGAAGTAGCTGCTCGCGAACAGGAGCGAGAATGCCATGGGCAGGGCGGGAACGCCCGCGCGGCTACCGACGTCCAGGAACACCCCGAAGAGCGCCAGCACCTGGGAAGACTGGCTGACGAAGAGATAGTGCATGAGCACGTACAGCACGACGAGCGCGACATAGGCCCCCGGCCACGCCATGCCGTGCAGTGCCCTCGCGAGGCGTTCCCCGACGTAGCCCATGAATCCCAGCTCGTTGAGCTGCCCGCTCAGCGCGAAGAGGACGGCCAGCCACAGGAAGGTGATCAGGGTGTCGCCTTCCTTCGCGATGTCCTCGATGGTCAGGACCCGGCTTGCAAGGAGGGCCCCGAAGCCGGCGAAGGCCACCCCGGTGAGATCCAGATGCAGCGGCTTCGCCATGATCCATCCCGTGACCATCAGCACGAACGCGACCGCGACGATCCACTCGTCGCGGGACATGGCGCCCATCCGCCGCAGCGCCGCGCGCGCCGCGGTCGGCGCTTCCGGCGTGGCCTGCAGATCCGGGGGAATCCATCGGTAGAGCATTCGGGGAAGCAGGACGATGGCGGCGAGCGACGGGACGCACGCCGCGACGAGCCACGCGCCGAAGCCGATGCTGAGGCCGGCCTGCTCGGCCAGCTGCACGCCGATGGGATTGGCCGAGGTGGCGGTGAGCCAGAGGGCCGAGGAGACGGCGAGGCTCGCCATGCCGCAAAACATGAGGTAGCCGCCGGTCCGCCGGGTGCGGTCGTCGTTCGGGGCGGAGCCCGCGCCCTCGGCGAGCGACAGGACGATGGGGAAGAGCACGCCGCTCCGCGCCGTGTTGCTGGGGAACGCGGGGGCGATCACGGCATCGGTGATGAAGATGCTGTAGCCGAGGCCCAGCGTGGAGCGGCCAAAGGCGCTCACCACCAAAAGACCGATGCGCCGACCGAGCCCGGATTTCACGACGCCTCGGGCCACGATGAAGGCCACCACGACCAGGAGCACGCTGCCGTTGGCGAAGCCGGCGAAGGCCTTGGCGGGTGTCACCGTGCCGGACAGCACGGCCACCGCCACCGCCAGCATGGCGGCGGTGAGGAGGGGGAGCGCGTTCAGGATGACCGAGACGATGGCACACACGAAGACGGCGAAGAGATGCCATGCCTCGCGGGTGAGTCCCGCGGGCACCGGCGAGAGCCAGATGCCGAGGAACAGGGCGAGCACCGCGCCGCGTTTCACGAGGAGGCGGCTCTCGGCGCTCATCGGCTCGCCGCCGCGGTCGCGAGCTTTGCCCGCCCTTTCAAGCTCTCGGTGCGGCCGCCGATCATCCCCTCCTCGCTCTGCACCACCCACCGCCACCGGAGCTCGTACTCGCCCGTCACGCCCGCGTAGCGGCCGGTGCCGCCGGTGATGGTGGCCGTGACCTGCGCGCCGGTCGCGAGGGCGCTCCCCCGCAGCTCGCTGAAGACCTGATCGCCCCGCTCATCGGTCCACACCGCGCGACCCACGCCGCCGGTCCGCGAGTCGGCCAGCCCGATGATCTCGGCGCGAAAGCCCACCCCGAGCTGCTGCCCGCCGGTGAGCAGCAGCGAGCCGCTCAGGCTGAAGATCGACGCCTGATGGCCGGGGTCGAGCATCAGGGTGCGGCGGCTGCCCGTCGCCGACCAGTTGCCTTCGAACTCGCGCCATTCGCCGGCAGCGGAAGCGGGCGGGGGAGCCGCGGGCGGTCCGGAGCACGATAGTTCCAGGAGTCCCGCGAGGAGCAGCCACGCGAATCGGTAGGGCACGGGGGAGAGCCGGCTTCGGCCTAGAAGAAAATCTTGGCGATCAGCAGTCCGGTGAACACCGCCACGAAGGTCGCCACGAGACCGGGGATCATGAAGGAGTGGTTCAGCACGTACTTGCCGATCCGGGTCGTTCCCGACAGGTCGAAGTTGATCGCGGCGATCAGTGACCCGTAGGTCGGGATGAAGAAATAGCCGTTGACCGAGGGAAACGCGCCGATGAGGAACTGGGGGGCGATGCCGAGCGCCAGCCCCAGCGGCATGAGAGCGCGGGTGGTGGCGGCCTGACTGTAGAGCAGGACCGACGCGGCGAAGAGGCCGATGGTGAAGGTCCACGGCGCTTTCTCGGTGAGGGCGCTGATCGCGGGCACGATGACGTTCTGATTGGCGGCGATGAAGCTGTCGCCGAGCCACGCCAGGCCGAAGATGCCGATCACCGCCACCACGCCCGACCGGAGTGTCTGCGTCTTCGGGATCTCGTCGACGGGAACCTTCGTCACGAGCAGCATCACCGCGGCCACGGAGAGCATCACGATCTCGATCACGATGGGCATGCCGAGCGGGGCCTTCGCGCCCGGAAGCTGCCGAAGCTCCGGGAAGAAGCCGAACACGACCACCAGCGCCACCCCGATGAGGAAGAGCGCCGCCGACGCCTTCGCGGCGGGCTTGAGGGCCGGGCGATCCGAGGCCAGCTTGGGCGGCGGAATCTTGCCGGCCTTCAAGCGAGCCTGGTATTCGGGATCGTCCTTGAGGTCCTTCCCCACGAACATGGACACGATCGCCGCCGCCACGACGCCCGTGAGCGTGGCCGGCACGCAGATCATCAAGATCTGAGGCAGGCCCCACTGCGTGAGTCCCTTCTCGGAGAAGAGCCCGATCATCGCCGCGGTCGCCGCAGCCACCGGGCTCGCGGTGACCGCCTGCTGCGAGGCGATGGTGGCGACCGCCATGGGACGCTCGGGTCGGATGCCGCTCTGATGCGATGTTTCGTAGATCACGGGGAGGAGCGGATAGACGATGTGGCCGGTGCCGGCGAGGAAGGTGAAGCTCCAGGTCGTCAGCGGCGCCACGATGGTGACGTACTTGGGGTTGGCGCGGATGACCCGCTCGGCGATGCGCACGAGGAAGTCGATGCCCCCCGACGCATCCATCACCGAGGCGGCCATGATGACGGCCAGGATGATGAGCATGACGTCGATCGGGGGCGAGGTCGGGTTCACCCCGAACGCCACCATGAGCACCAGCAGGCCGACCGCGCCCCAGAGGCCCAGCCCCACCCCGCTGTAGCGAGCGCCCAGCCAGATGGCGGCCAGCACCACCACGAACTGAAGGACGATCGAGACGGTCATCGCCTCCCTCCCCGCGTGACGCGCGGCGCCGGCAGGCTCACTGCTCGAACTTCGGGTTGATCAGGTTCTCGAACGAGAAGACCTCGTCCCACTTCTGCTGGGTGAGGAGCTTCCGCTCCTTCACCACGATGTCGTGCAGGCTCTTGCCGGTGGTGTAGCCTTCGTGGGCGATGTCCGCGCACTGCTTGTAGCCCAGGGAGGGCTTGAGCACCGTGACGATGCCCAGCGAGTTCATCACCATGTCGCGGGTGCGATCGGCGTTCGGCTTGATGCCCTCGATGCAATTCACGCGCAGGCTGGTGACCGCGCGCTCCATGGTGGTGATGGAGGCGAAGAGCGCGAAGGTGATCACCGGCTCCATGACATTGAGCTGGAGCTGTCCGGCCGAGGCAGCGAGGGTTACGGTGAGGTCGAGGCCGATGACCAGGAACCCGGTCTGGTTGACGACCTCGGGGATCACCGGGTTGACCTTGCCCGGCATGATCGAGCTGCCCGGCTGCAGTGCCGGCAGCTCGATTTCGCCCAGGCCGGCGAGCGGCCCCGAATTCATCCAGCGCAGGTCGTTGGCGATCTTGGTCAGCGCCACCGCCAACGCATTGAGCTGGCCGGAAAACTCCACCGCCGCGTCCTGCGCGGCGATGCCTTCGAACAAGTTGGCCGCCTGCACGAACTTGATGCCGCTGAGCGCGCGCAGCCGCGCCACGGCGGCCTTGGCGTAGCGCGGATCGGCATTGATGCCGGTCCCGATCGCCGTCCCGCCCAGCGGCAGCCGGCGCAGCCGCGCGGCGCTATCGTCGAGGCGCCGGATCGCGGAGCCGAGCTGCGCCGACCAGGCCGACAGTTCCTGCCCCAGCGTCAGCGGCATCGCGTCCATCAGGTGCGTGCGCCCGGTCTTGACCACCTTCGACAGTTCCTTCGCGCGCCGGTCGACCACGCCGCGCAGGTGCACGAGCGCCGGCCGCAGCGCTTCGTGCCAGAGGAGCGCCGCGGCCACCTGGATCGCCACCGGGATCACATCGTTCGAGCTCTGCCCGAGGTTGACGTGGTCGTTGGGGTGCACCGGCGTGCCCGCGCGCGAGGCCAGCGTGGCGATGACCTCGTTGGCATTCATGTTGCTCGAGGTGCCGGAGCCGGTCTGGAATACGTCGATCGGGAAGTGCGCGTCGTGCTTGCCGTCGGCGACCTCCAGCGCGGCCTTGCGGATGGCCGCAGCACGATTTTTAGGCAGCAGCCCCAGGCCTGCATTGACATCGGCCGCCGCAGTCTTGATCAACCCGAGGGCGCGGATGAAGCCGCGCGGCATCGGCCGTCCGGAGATCGGGAAGTTGTCGATCGCGCGTTGGGTCTGCGCCCCCCACAACGCATCCGCGGGTACCTGCAGCTCGCCCATGCTGTCGTGTTCGACGCGATACGCGGGATTTCTAGCCATTCCTTGCTCCAGCGCGGCTTTGCACGAGCTTATACCCGCGAGCGTTTAGAATTGCTGATCCCTTCTCCACCCCGAATGCCATGTCCGACGCCCAGCTGCTCGCCCTGTCCCCGCTCGATGGCCGCTACGCCGGCAAGGTCGACGCGCTGCGCCCGATCTTCTCCGAATTCGGCCTGATCAAGGCCCGGGTGAAAGTCGAGGTCGAATGGCTGCTGGCACTGGCCGCGGAGCCAGGCATCGTCGAGCTGAAGCCGTTTCCGGCCAGCGCCGAATCGCGGCTGCGCGCGCTCGCGGAGCATCTCAGCGTCGCCGACGCGGCACGGGTCAAGGAAATCGAACGCTCGACGAACCACGACGTCAAAGCCGTCGAGTACCTGATCAAGGAAAGGCTCAAGGGCGATGCGGATCTGGGCCCGGCGCTGGAGTTCGTGCATTTCGCCTGCACCAGCGAGGACATCAACAACCTCAGCTACGCGTTGATGCTCAACGATGCGCGTGACAGCGTCCTGCTGCCCAGACTCGCCGAACTGATCATGAAACTCACGACGATGGCCCATGCGCATGCCGCGCTGCCGATGCTGGCACGCACCCATGGCCAGACCGCCTCGCCGACCACCGTTGGCAAGGAACTGGCCAATGTCGTCGCCCGCCTGCAGCGCCAGCGCGACGTATTGGCCGCGCTGCCGATGCCGGGCAAGATCAACGGTGCCGTCGGCAACTACAACGCGCACGCCGCGGCTTACCCCGACATCGACTGGCCGGCGTTCTCGCGGAAATTCGTGCGGTCGCTGGGCCTGGACTGGCAGCCCTACACCACCCAGATCGAACCTCACGACGGCATCGCCGAGACCTGCGACGCCCAACGCCGCATCGACACCATCTGCATCGACCTGTGCCGCGACATCTGGGGTTACATCTCGCTCGGGTACTTCAAGCAGTCGGTCAAGGCCGGAGAAGTCGGCAGTTCGACCATGCCGCACAAGGTCAACCCGATCGACTTCGAGAACGCGGAAGGCAATTTCGGCATCGCCAACGCACTGCTCGAACATTTTGCCGGCAAGCTGCCGATCAGCCGCTGGCAGCGCGACCTGACCGACTCGACGGTGCTGCGCGCGCTCGGCACCGCCTTCGGACACGCGCTGGTCGGCTTCGAGGCGCTGCAACGCGGCCTCGGCAAGCTGTCGGCGAACCCGGAACGCCTGGCCGCCGACCTCGATGCCTCCTGGGAAGTGCTCGCAGAAGCCGTGCAGACGGTGATGCGCCGCCACGGCCTGCCGAATCCGTACGAACAGTTGAAAGCGCTGACCCGCGGCCATGGCATCGACGAAGCCTCGATGCGTGCCTTCATCACCGGCCTGGAACTACCAGCGGATGCGAAGCAACGCCTGCTCGAGATGACACCCGGCGGCTATACCGGCCTCGCC
>DATJFY010000120.1:0-31123 GCA_035495415.1 Verrucomicrobiia bacterium | reverse complement strand
CGTCGACATCGGCGGCTGGCGGCCGATCGAGCGGCTCAACCTGACCGGCGGCGAGAACGGCGTCAACCCGATCGGCCGCCCGCACCTGCCAGGCGTGCCGTTCGAGACCGATCCGGTGCCCTGGTACTTCCTGATCCTCGTCATCGGCGCCGCCTCGCTGTGGGCGATGAATCGCCTGCGCGACTCGCGGCTGGGCCGCGCCTGGATGGCGATCCGCGAGGACGAGACGGCCGCCGACTGCACGGGCGTGAACCCGATCTCGACCAAGCTCCTGGCCTTCGCGCTCGGCGCGTCGTTCTCCGGGTTCGCGGGCTCGGTGTACGCCGCGAAGCTGCAGGCGATCACGCCGGGCGCGTTCGAGTTCCAGGTGTCGATCATGCTCTTGTGCATGGTCGTGCTGGGCGGCGCCGGCAGCATCAAGGGCGTGATCCTCGGCGGCATGCTGATCACGATCTTCGACCGGGTCGCGCTCTCGCAGATGACGTTCTTCGTGCGCTGGCTCGGCCGCACCACCGGCGTGCACGCGCTCACCGTCGCCGACCTCACCTTGTGGCGCTGGTTCTTCTTCGGCCTGGGCCTGGTGCTGGTGATGCTGCTCCGACCGCAGGGCCTGGCCGGGCGGGCTCGCCCCCGAGCGCGCGCCGCCGCGGTCGAGGATCAGATGGAGCCCGCGGTGGAGGCCCCGCGCCGCGAAGCCATCCCCGCCTGGCTTCGCGAGCGCGCTCCCACGCAGACGGGCGACGGCGCTGGGCCCATTCTCCAGGTGCGCGGCCTCGCCAAGCGGTTCGGCGGCGTCGTCGCGCTGAACGAGGTCGATCTCATGGTGCCCCGAGGCGGCATCGTGGGGCTCATCGGCCCCAACGGCGCCGGGAAGACGACGTTCTTCAACGTGGTGACGGGTCTCGTGGCCCCGGACGGCGGCGCCATCACCTTCGAGGACCGCTCGCTCGTGGGTCTGCGCCCCAATGCCATCGTGGGCCGGGGCATCGCGCGCACCTTCCAGTCGATCCGCCTCTTCGCCAACATGACGGTGCGCGAGAACGTGCTGGTGGGCGAGCACTGCCGGCTCCACGCCTCCGTGCCGGGGGTGGTGTTCCGCCCGCCCGCGGTGCGGGCCGAGGAACTGCGGGCCCGCGAGCGCGCGCAGAGCCTCCTCGCCTTCGTGGGCCTCGGCGACAAGGGCGACGAGCTCGCGCGGAACCTGCCCTACGGTGATCAGCGCCGACTCGAGATCGCGCGCGCGCTCGCCACCGAGCCCCGCCTGCTGCTCCTCGACGAGCCCACCGCGGGCATGAACCCGCGGGAGACGGATACCCTCACCGAGCTGATCGGCCTCGTGCGGCGCGAGCTCGGGCTGGCCATCCTGCTCATCGAGCACGACATGCAGGTCGTCATGTCCATCTCGGACCGGATCACCGTGCTCGACTACGGCACGCGCATCGCGGAGGGCACGCCCGCCGAGATCCAGCGGCATCCGCGCGTGATCGAGGCGTACCTGGGGACCGGCTACGAGCCGGACGCCATCACGCCGAGCGGGACGCGCTAGACGGCATGCTCGCCCTCGCCGACGTCCACACCTACTACGGGAGCATCCGCGCGCTCAAGGGCGTGTCCCTGACCGTCGAGCCGCGCGAGATCGTCACCCTCATCGGCGCCAACGGGGCGGGCAAGACCACCACGCTCCGCACCATCCTCGGCGCGGTGCGCCCCGCGCAGGGGGCGGTCACCTTCAACGGTCAGCGGGTGGACGGCCTCGCCACCGACCGCATCGTGCGCCTGGGGATCGCCCAGTCCCCCGAGGGTCGCCGCATCTTCCCGCGCATGACGGTGATGGAGAACCTCGAGATGGGCGCGTTCGCCCGCGCCGACCACGACGGTATCGCCGCGGATCTCGAGCGCGTGTTGACGCTGTTCCCGCGCCTCAAGGAGCGGATCACCCAGAAGGGCGGCACCCTCTCGGGTGGCGAGCAGCAGATGCTGGCGATCGGGCGGGCGCTGATGGCGCGGCCGAGCCTGCTCCTGCTCGACGAGCCGTCCATGGGCCTCTCGCCGATCCTGGTGGACGCGATCTTCAAGATCGTCCAGGACATCAACCGTCAGGGCACGACCATCCTGCTCGTGGAGCAGAACGCGCGGATGGCGCTGCGCGTGGCCCATCGCGGCTACGTCATCCAGACGGGGCGCATCGTCCTCCACGATGCCGCCAGTGAGCTCCTCCGCTCGGATCTGGTCCGCAAGACCTATCTCGGGGAGAAGTAGCAGCCGGATCGTGCTAGGGTAGCTCCCCAGCACAGGAGGTCGCCATGGGTCCGATATCCGGATCGCCCCCACGTCTCGTGACCATCGCCGCGCTCGCGGCGCTGCTTGCCATGGCGTCCCCCGCTCGCGCGGACGAGCCCGCCGGTGAGCTGACGGTGGCCTTCCACGTGACCATCGCCCCCACGTGGCTCGACCCGTCCACCGCGCCGCCCCAGATCACGCCCTTCGGCGTGCTCTACGCGGTGCACGACGCGCTCGTCCGGCCGCTGCCCGGGGGGCAGAAGATGGGCCCGAGCTTGGCCGAAGCGTGGAAGGAGAGTCCGGACGGCCTCGTCTACGAGTTCAAGCTGCGCCGCGGCCTCACGTTCCACAACGGCGACCCCATCACCTCCGAGGACGTGAAGTTCAGCTACGACCGCTATCAGGGGGCGGGCGCGCGCGAGTTCCGGACGCGTGTGCGCGAGGTGCAGGTTGTCGATCCCCTGACCGTGCGGTTTTACCTGAAGGACCCGTGGCCCGATTTCATGACGTTCTACGGGACCACTGCGACCGCCGCGGGCATCGTCGTCCCCAAGAAATACATCGAGCAGGTCGGACCCGACGGCTTCCGCCAGCGGCCGATCGGCGCGGGCCCCTACCGGCTCGTGTCGCAGCGTCCGGGCATCGACATGACCTTCGAGGCGTTCCCCAAGTACTGGAGGAAGGTCCCCAACGTCAAGAAGCTCGTGCTCAAGGGCGTGCCCGACAGCACCACGCGGCTGGCCATGCTCAAGAGCGGCGAGACCGACATCGCGATCGCGCTCGACGGCCCCGAGGCGGAGGCGGTGAAGCGGGATCCCCGGATGGGCCTGGTGGACTCGCGCCATGCCTCGATCTTCTGGATCGAGTTCGCGGAGCAGTGGGACCCCAAGTCGCCGTGGGCGGACAAGCGCCTCCGCCAGGCCGTCAATTACTCCCTGGACCGCAAGTCCATCAACGAGGCGGCGTGCCTCGGCTTCTGTCCGCCCGCCGGCGTCATCGTGCCGCGCGTGATGGATTTCGCGCTGCAGGTGCCGCCGCATCCCTACGATCCCCAGAAGGCCAAGCAGCTCCTCGCCGAGGCCGGCTACCCCCGGGGCATCGACGCGGGCGACTTCGTCCCCATCCCGGGCTTCTCCACGGTGGCCGACTCGGCCATGAACAACCTGAACACCGCGGGGATCCGCGTCCGCATGCGCGCCATGGAGCGCGCGGCGTTCTACGCGGCCTGGCAGGAAAAGAAGCTCCGCGGTCTCTTCATGACCGCGGTGGGCAACTCGGGGAACGCGGCGAGCCGCGTGGAGTCGTTCATCTCGTCCAAGGGATCCTATGCGTACGGCGGCTATCCCGACATCGACGAGATGTTCGTCCAGCAGTCGCGCGAGCGCGATCCCGCCAAGCGCGAGGCGATCCTGCACAAGATTCAGCAGCTCACCATCGACCGCGTGATGTTCGCGCCCCTCATGGACCTGCGCATCCTGATCGGGATCGGGCCGCGGGTGGCCGAGCACCACATCCACTCGATTCCGATGTACGCCTTCCCCGCCTATGAGGACGTCAAGCTGAAGAATCCGTAGGGCGGCCGCCCTGCCCTTCCCCCGGACCTTGCGCGGTGTCGTTCTCGCGGGGGCGCTCCTCCTGGCCGGCCCGGCCTTGGGTCAGGAGCTTCGCATGGTCCCCGTGACGGTGGACGGCGAGACGGTTCGCCTCGCCATGCGCGTGTATCGGCCCGGCGGCGACGGCCCCTTCCCTACCCTCGTCTTCAATCACGGTTCGACGGGCACCGGCCGCGATCCCGCCCGATTCGGGCGGCCCATCGACTTTCCCCAGCTGGCGGCCTTCTTCGTGAGCCGGGGCTGGGCGGTCGTGATGCCGGCGCGACGGGGGCGCGGCGGCTCGGAGGGCGAGTACGACGAGGGTTTCGATGCCGACCGGAAGCACGGCTACGCCTGCGAGGCGGGCCGCGCGATCCCCGGCGCGGATCGCGCGTTGCGCGACATCCACGCGGCGATGGGGACGATCCGGGACATGCCCTTCGTCGACCGCGCGCGCGTGGCGATCGGCGGGCAATCGCGCGGCGGTATTCTCAGCGTGGCGTACGCGGGCGCGCATCCCACCGGGCTCAAAGCGGTGATCAACTTCGTCGGGGGATGGTCCGGCGCGCTCCGCTGCCCCACCGACGTCAACGCGACCTTGTTCCGACGTGGCGGCGGGTATCGCGGGGACACGCTGTGGCTCTACGGCGAGGCGGATCCCTACTACACGATCGCGCACAGCCGGACGAACTTCGAGACCTTTCAGGCCGCGGGCGGCACCGGCGCATTCTTCGAGTTCCCGCCCCCGCCCGGCTCCGACGGCCATGAGATCGTGTTCCACCCGAGCCTGTGGGGGCCCGCCCTCGAAGACTATCTCCGGCGCTTGGCGCTGCCGGCCGCGCCGGCCTCGCCTTGACCCGGGCCCACCCGGGCTCTAGGCTGACGCCATGACGGCCGCGCCCGCCCGCTTCCTGGTGGGCACCTCGGGCTACAACTATCCCGAGTGGAAGGGCGCGTTCTATCCATCCGATCTGGCCGCGAGCAAGATGCTCCCGTTCTACGCGGAGCGCTTTCCCACCGTCGAGATCAACTACACGTTCTACCGGCTGCCGAACTCGAAGACGGTCAACGGCTGGACGGCGGCCACGCCCGATGGGTTCACGTTTGCATTGAAGGCTTCCCAGCGCATCACCCACTTCCAGCGGCTGCGCGACGTCGAGGAGTCCGTTCGCTTCTTCTGCAACATGGCGCGCTTGCTCGGGCCCAAGCTCGGCCCGCTGCTCTTCCAGCTTCCGCCCAACTTCCGGCGCGATTCCGCGCGGCTCGAGGGCGTGCTCGAGCTGATCCCGACGGATCTCCGGGCCGCGTTCGAGTTCCGCCATGCGACGTGGTTCGACGAAGAGGTCTACGCGCTCCTTCGGAAGCGGAACGTTGCGCTCTGCATCGTGGATCACGACGACGGCCCGACGCCTGCGGTGGCCACCGCCGACTGGGGCTACTTCCGCCTTCGCGCGGTGGACTACTTGTCGGAGGACCTCGCCCGCTGGGCCCGCACCATCCGCGACCTCTTCGGCGCCCACGGCGCCTACGTGTACTTCAAGCACGAGGACGGCGCGACCGGCCCGCCCCTGGCCCGCAAGCTCACCGAGATGCTCGCGGCGCCCTAGCCGCGCGAAGGGGCGTCGCGCTCGAGGCGGGCGAGCGCCTCGGCGAGATCGACGCCGGGGTGCGTGAGGACGGGGACGAGCGGATCCCGCATCTTGGCGAAGCGCGCCGGCGCGGTCTTGATGGTGAAGCGCGCCGGGTCGAGCTTCGGCGTGACTTCGTCCCAGCGCAGCGGACACGACACCGGCGCGCCGGGCAGCGGCCGGATCGAGTACGGCGCCACGATGGTGCGGCCGTGGCCGTTCTGGCCGAAGTCGATATATACCTTGCCGCCGCGCGCATGGATGGGGCGCGCGATCGTCGCGATGCCGCCCGCCGCCTCCGCCCCGAGAGTCGCGAGGAGCCGGGCAAACGTGCGCGCCTCCTCGTGGCTGTAGCGGGCGCCGAGCGGCACGAGGAGGTGCAGCCCCGTCGCCCCCGAGGTCTTGATGTGGCTCGGCAGCTCCAGCCGGTCGAGGAGCTTCTTCAACATCCGCGCCACCGCCACCACGTCGGTGAACGGCGCGCCCTTGGGATCGAGGTCGAGATTGAACCAGTCGGGGCGGTCGAGCTGCCCCACGCGCGCGCCCCAGAAGTGCAGCGGGATCGTCCCCATGTTCGCCACGTAGCGGAGGGACTCGACATCGTCCACCACGAAGTAGTGGATGTCGCGCTGCGAGTCTTCCGAGTAGATGCGCTCGGTGCGGATCCAGTCGGGCGCGAAATCGGGCGCGTCCTTCTGAAAGAAGGACTTGCCGGTGATCCCGTCGGGATAGCGGGTGAGCACCAGGGGCCGGTCGCGGAGATAGGGCAGGAGCTGCGGCGCCACGGCTTCGTAGTACGCGACCAGATCGGCCTTGGTATAGCCTTCCGCCGGCCAGAACACCTTTCTGGGATTCGTGATCGCCACCATCTGGCGGGCCGCCCGGGCCGGCGCCGTCTGCTGACCGTTCGCCGATTTCGCCGGCGCCGCCGGCTCGCCGGGCGTGATACGTGGCGGCCGCTCGCGCCGACAGTCCTCGGGCCGTCCGTCCTCGCGGAGCCCCAGGAAGGCGGCATGGCGAATGCCGCCGTCGGCCGTCCAGTCCGTGTAGCGCACCTGCGCGACGAGACGCGGTTCGACCCAGCGATGGCCGCGTCCAGTCGGCGTACCCGTTGCGAACGGCGAGGTGGATCGTTCCAGCGGCGCGAGACGCCCGGCCATGTCGGCGAGGCGCGACTCGTCGAAGCCCGTCCCGACCTTGGAGACATAGATGAGCCGCCCCTCGTCGTAGAGCCCCAGGTGAAGGGCCCCGAAGTGGCTTCGCGAGCCCTGGGGCGCGGTGTAGCCGCCGACCACGAAGTCGCCGCGGCGCTGGCATTTGACCTTGAGCCAGTCGCGCGAGCGCCCCCCCACGTAGCGGCTCTCCGCGCGCTTGACCACGATGCCTTCGAGCCCGAGATCGTCCACCGCCTCCAGGAACGCGCCCGCGTCCTTCTCCACGTGCTCGCAATAGCGGACCACGCCGCGCGCCGGCACCAGCAGCTCGAGGCATCGCTTGCGGTCGCGGAGGGGCAGGCCCCGCAGGTCGCGCCGGTCCGCGGCAAGGCAGTCGAAGAAGAAGCCGGCCACCGGCACCGCGGCGCGGGCCGCGTCGATGTCGTCGGTGCGCGTGAGGTGCATCCGGGCCTGCAGCCGCTGAAAGCTGGGCCGCCCGTCCTCGGCCAGGGCCACGATCTCGCCGTCGATCACGAAGCGCGGCACCGGCAGGGCGCGGAGCGCCCGCGCGATCTCGGGATAGCGCGCGGTGATGGTGTCACCGCTACGGCCGTAGAGGGTGACCGCGTCGTCCACGCGCTCGGCGACGACGCGGATGCCGTCGTACTTGATCTCGTGAAACCAGCCCGAGCCGGCGGGAAGCGCCTCGACGAGCGTCGCCAGCATCAGGCGTTGCCGGCGCGCCGCGACCTCGCCGGCGGGTGCGTCCAGCGCGGCGAGCAGCGTGTCGAGGGCGCGGCGCTTCTCCGCCTCGCGACCGATCTCCTCGACTCTCAGCCCGGAGAAGATGGATTCGGGGGCGCGCTCCACCGGCTCGTCACCGTCGGCGTGTGCGTCGGGCGCCTTCAGCAGCAGCCAATCCTTGCCCTCGGCACCCGCCCGGCTACCGCCCATGCGCGCGAGCGTCCAGCGCCCGCGGAGCTTGAGGCCGTGGAGCTCGAACTCGATCTTGCCGCGCGCGAGCTCGCGCAGCGGGTCATCGCCCTTGACCAGTCGATACCAGCCCTGGTCCCACACGATCACCGAGCCGGCGCCGTAGTTGTCCGCGGGAATGGCGCCCTCGAAGTCGCCGTACTCCACGGGATGGTCCTCGACGTGCACGGCCAGGCGCCTTTCCCCGTGCCGAGTGGACGGCCCCTTCGGCACCGCCCAGCTCTTGAGCACCCCGTCCATCTCGAGCCGCAGGTCGTAATGAAGACGCCGGGCGGCGTGCTTCTGAATCACGAAGAGCCGACTGCCCGCGGCGCGCCGGCCGCCGAACGGCTCGGGGGTGCGCGCCGGATCGCGCTTCGCGCGATACGCGTCGAGCTCCCGCGGGGACGTCCTCATACCATCCCTCGCGGCGTCCGTCTCGCGCGCACGCTACCGATGGAACCAATCGCATGACCCGGCAAGCTTTTGAACCCTCCTGAGGCGCGTGCTACCGTCAAATCAATCCAGCTGACACCATACAGGAGGAGCGCCTCATGCCGCCGCATTCGCTCGGGTCGGGCACCATCTCCTTCGGACTGGTCTCCATCCCGGTGAAGCTCTACTCCGCCGCGGTGTCGCAAAACGTGAGCTTCAATCTCCTCCACGCCAAGTGCGGCTCCCGCATCAAGCAGCAGACGTTCTGCCCGGTCGACCAGACCACGGTGGACCGCAACGAGCTCGTGCGCGGCTACGAGTTCGCCAAGGATCAGTACGTGCGGGTGACGGACGAGGAGCTCAAGGCGCTCGAGGGCGAGGATTCCAAGGTCATCGACATCGCGGAGTTCGTGCCGCTGGACCAGGTGGATCCAATCTACTTCGAGAAGACGTATTACCTCGGACCCGACAAGGGCGGCGAGAAGGCCTATCGCCTGCTCGCCGAGACCATGGCCAAGACCGACCGGGTGGCGGTGGCGCGCTTCATCATGCGCGGCAAGGAGAGCCTGGTCCTGATCCGCCCCGCACAGGACGGCCTCATGCTGCACACCATGTATTTCGCCGACGAGGTGCGCGACTTCAGCGAGATCGACAAGGGCAAGTCCGCCAAGATCGCCGAGCGCGAGGGTGAGCTCGCCCGCAAGCTCATCGACGAGCTCTCCACCGACGAGTTCAAGCCGGATCAGTACAAGGACGAGTACCGCGAGCGCGTGCTCGAGATGGTCCACAAGAAGGTCGAGGGCAAGGAAGTCACCGTCACCTCCCCCGAAGCCCCCCGCAGCCAGGTCATCGACCTGATGGACGCGCTCAAGGAAAGTCTCGCCAAGCGCGCCGCCGGTGTCCCCCGCAAGCCCCCCGTCAAGGTCGTCGAGAAGGGCGCGCGCCCCGCGGCCGCGCCCCCCGCTGCCCGTAAGGCCCAGGGCGGCAAGAAGTAGCCCGCACCCCGCTGCACGCCCAACCGACCGCCCCGGATCGGAGGGTCCCCATGCTGAAGACCCGCCTCACCGAGCTGTTCGGACTTTCACGCCCCATCGTGCTGGCGGCGCTCGCCGGCGGCGCCACCGATGGGCGCCTCGCCGCCGCGGTACATGCCGCCGGGGGTCTCGGGCTATTCGGCGCCATCCATCCCAAGGGCCCAGAGTGGGCTCGTGAGCAGATCCAGTTTGCCCGGTCGCACACCAATGGGCGATTCGGCGTGGGCTTCATCACGGAACAGATTCCCCGTTACGCGGAGAACTTTCACGTCTGTGTCGAGGAGCGCATACCGATCTTCGCATTCTCGTTCGGCGATCCCACCTCGTACGTCGCTCAGGCCAAGGCCATCGGAGCCAAGGTGATCTGCCAGGTGCAGACACCGGAGGGAGCCCGCCTGGCCCTGTCCCTCGGTGCGGACCTCTTGGTGGCCCAGGGCAATGAGGCCGGGGGTCACACGGGACGACTGGGTACCCTTCCTTTTCTCGTGCAGGTCCTCGACATGGCGGGCCGCACGCCGGTGATCGCGTCCGGAGGTATCGCGACGGGCCGCGCGCTCGCCGCCGTGCTCGCGGCCGGCGGTGAAGGGGCATGGATCGGCACTCCGTTCCTGGCCACGCACGAGGCGGTCGGGATCTCGGAAGCTCACAAGAAGTGCATCGTCGAGAGTGACGGGCAGGACACCGTGTACACCGAGGTGTACGACATCATGTACGAGTCAAAGTTTCCCGCGGGGATCGCCGGCCGGACCCGGGTCAACCGCGTCACGCGCGAATGGCATGGCCGGGAGGCCGAGGTGCGAGAGCGGCGCGCAGAGCTGGCGGCGCAACACCCTCTGCGTCTGGCCGCCGAGCGCGATCCCGACGTGCATCCGATCTGGATGGGGCAGTCGGCGGGCTCCATTCAGGGAATACGAACCGTCGCCGAGGTAATCCAGGGCATCTGCGACGGGGCCGAGCGGCTCTTGCGAGAGCGGGCGAAGACATTGGTTACCTAGCGAGGCGCACCCGAGAGTTGACCTGCTTCTCGCGCATGGTACAAAGAACTCGATGAGCATTACACGGGCGAAACGCTCGTCGAACCAATAAATCATGGCGATGAGGTCAGCACACGGTGGCCAAGCATGACGCGGGAGGAGATGCGGTAGCGGGCAGTCTCCGCATTGCGCAGGTGGCGCCGCTCTACGAGCGGGTGCCGCCGGCGCTGTATGGCGGGACCGAGCGGGTGGTCGGCTACATCACGGAGGAGTTAGTCCGGCGCGGCCACCAGGTGACCCTCTTCGCGAGTGGAGACTCCGTGACCGAAGCGGAGCTCGTTGCCGCCGCCGAGAAGGCGCTCCGGTTGAACCCCGACGCGCGCGACACCCTGAGCCCTCACGTCATCGAGCTCGGTCAAGTCGCCGAGCGGGCCGCCGAATTCGACCTCATCCATTGTCACGTGGACTATCTCGCGTTCCCGATCAGCCAGTTCGCCCCCACGCCGACCGTTCACACCATGCACGGTCGGCTGGACCAGCCGGAGCAAGAGGCGGTCTTCCGTCAGTTCAATAATGTGCCATTGATCTCGATCAGCGATTCCCAACGGCAGCCGCTGCGACACCTCGGCTTGAACTGGCTCGGCACGGTGTACCACGGCCTGCCTCCCGACGGCTACACGTTCTCACCGCGGGGAGGCGAGTATCTCGCCTTTCTGGGTCGGCTCTCACCGGAGAAGCGGCCGGATCTCGCCATCGAGGTGGCGAAGCGGGTGGGACTTCCCCTCAAGATCGCCGCCAAGGTCGACGAGGCCGACCGCACGTACTATGAGCGCGAGATCGAGCCGCTGCTCGGAGATTCGCGCATCGAGCTCGTCGGCGAGATCGGGGACGACGACAAGTCGGAGTTCCTCGGGGGCGCCCGCGCCCTGCTCTTCCCCATCGACTGGCCCGAACCGTTCGGCCTCGTCATGATCGAGGCCATGGCCTGCGGTACCCCAGTCATCACGCGTCCCATGGGCTCCGTGCCCGAGATCATCGAATCGGGACGCACCGGGCTCATCGCCAACACCGTGGAGGAGCTGGTGGAGGCAGTGAAGCGCATCGACAGCATCGACCGCGCCACCTGCCGCCGGGAGTTCGAGCGGCGCTTCACGGTGTCGCGCATGGTGGATGACTATGAGGCGATCTACCGGACGCTCTGACCGCCGTGGCCGTCGCCTGCCCGACGACGCCAATCCCAACGTCGACCGCGAATACCACATCCTCGCCGCGGCGGCCGTCGCGGATCAGCCCAAGCTCGTCCTCAAGCACGACGGCTCGTTCCTCGTCGCCGACCGACGCGGGGACATGCCCGCAGTGCCCGAAGGCGCCTTCGGCTTCTACGCCGACGATACCCGCTTCCTGCAGCGCCTCGAGCTCCGCGTGCAGGGCGGCCCTCCGCTCCTGCTCAACGCCACCATCGGCGGGGAGAGCTGGGTCAGCGCGATCGATCTCACCAACCCGGACATCGTGGAGGGCGACCACGTCCGGCTCCCGAGCCGCATGGTCCGCATCTCGCGCCGGGTCATCATCTTCGAGAAGTGCCTCTACCAGCTCGTGACGCTGGAGAGCTTCGCGCGCGAAACGCACGAAGTCCACCTGACCTGGGATTTCGGCTCGGACTTCGCCGACGTCTTCGAAGTGCGCGGGCACCGGCGCCCCGCGCGCGGGGTCAGCCAGCCGCCGTCGGTCAACGGCGCGGTGGTCACCCTGTCCTATCGCGGACGCGACGAGACCGTTCGCACCACCCGGCTGGAGTTCACTCCCCTTCCCGCGCGGCTCGAGCCGGCGTCGGCCCGATACCTCGTCCGGCTCGAGCCCAAGGGGCGCGTCGAGATCACGGTGAGCGTCACCGCAACCACCGGCGGCGCGCCCACCCACTGGCCTCTCAGCTGTGCGCAGGCCCACTCCCGACGGTCGGCGGTGGTGGACGGCCTGCGCCGAGACACCGCCCGGATCGCCTCCGATCACGAGGGCTTCCATCGCTGGGTGGAGCGCGGGCGGGACGACCTTCACCTGCTCGTCACCTCATCCCCGGACGGCCCGGTGCCTTATGCGGGCATTCCGTGGTACGTGGCGCCGTTCGGCCGGGACAGCCTCATCGCCGCGATGCAGATGCTCCCGTTCGAGCCGGAGATCGCGCGCGGTACCCTGCGGTTCCTCGCGCGGCATCAGGGTCGCGTCGAGGACGAGTTCACCGATCAGGAGCCGGGTAAGATCCTGCACGAGCTCCGCCTCGGCGAGATGGCCGCGTGCCGGGAAGTCCCGTTCATCCCCTACTTCGGCAGCGTTGATTCCACCCCCCTCTTCGTCATGCTCCTCGCGGACTATGTGCGGTGGACCGGTGATCTCGATCTCGCCCGCGAGCTCTGGCCCTCGGTGGAGCGCGCGCTCGCCTGGATGGCCACATTCGGGACGGACGAGGAGCCGGGCTACCTCCGCTACGAGCGCCGGTCTTCACGTGGGCTCGAGAATCAGGGCTGGAAGGATTCCCACGACGCGATCATGCATGCGTCGGGCGAGCTCGCCCCGCCTCCGATCGCGCTCGTCGAGGTCCAGGGCTACTACTTCGCGGCGTTGCAGGGGGCGGCGGCGGTGGCGCAGCAGATCGAGCGAGCGGATCTGGCCCGCCAACTACGGACTCGCGCGCAGCGGCTCCGGGCACGCTTCGAGACGGACTTCTGGATGGGCGAGGAGGGGTTCTATGCCCTCGCCCTCGATGGACAGGGCGAGCCGAGCCGCGTCCTTACCTCCAATCCCGGCCATTGCCTCTGGACCGGCATCGTGGAGCCTACGCGCGCGGACACCGTGACCCAGCGCCTCATGACGCCCGACATGTTCGGCGGCTGGGGTCTGCGCACTCTCGGGCGGAGCGAGGGGCTCTACAACCCGATGAGCTATCACAACGGCTCAGTGTGGCCGCACGACACCGCCATCGCCGCGGTCGGCATGCGGCGCTACGGCTTCCTCGACCCGTTCCTCACCCTCACTACCGCGCTGTTCGAGGCCGTGCTCAACTTCTCCGCCTGCCGCATGCCCGAGCTCTTCTGCGGCTTCGCCCGCGAGCCCGGCCACGGTCCCACCCGGTATCCCGTGGCGTGCGAGCCACAGGCATGGTCAGCGGGGGTCGTCTTCCATCTGGTCGCGGGGATGCTCGGACTCGAGCCATCCGCCGCCGAGAATCGCCTCACGCTCGATCGACCGGGCCTGCCCTCGTGGCTCAAGTGGCTCGAGGTCCACGACCTGAAGGTGGGGAAGTCGCGCGTGACCTTGCGCGCCGCGCAGGGTCGCGAAGGCGCCGCCATCGAGCTGCTGGGGCGCGAGGGCGACGTGGAGCTGGTGGTGCGCCGCTAGTGCGACAACTCGCCGGCGTGCTACGGGCGGGGAGTCTGGACGAGGGACCGCACCCAGAGGAAGGGCACGTCGCACACCTGGCAGCGATACAGCGACTTGATGGTCCCGTTCACCATCGACTGCTGGGCCGCCTCCTTCACCGCGTCGCCGTTGCAGAAGGGACACTGCCGCCTCGGCGTCTCGGTGATGGGCTCGCGGCTTCCCCCGCGGGCCAGGCGCGCCGAGCGCCGGAATGGTGAGAGCCGGACCTGCGCGGCAATCTGGGCCCGCGTTTCGGCCGCTGAACGGCAAAGCATCAATGCCACGCTCGAGAGGGCGAGCGCGCGCCCGTGAAGCCGACGCGCCCGCTGAGCGACCAGCGTGGTGTCCACCCTCGCAGCGTCACCCTCAAGTGGAGCAAAGTCAAGAACCGAGCGGCCGGGCTAGTCCTCGGCGACCGCCCGACCCTCGCTCACCCAGCCGAGGAGCGTGGTGGGCTTCCGCACGTAGAGGAAGCGGCGATCGCACGCGTCGCTCCGGCAGTAAGGGCAGCGCTGCTCGCGGGTCTCTTGCAGGGCCGTCTCGTCGCCAAGAGGCCCATCGCTCCCTCCCTGCGCGAGCTTCGCCAGGCGCCGCGTGGAAGATAGAAGCACGCTCCGCTCGTACACCAAGCGGATGGCACGTGCCTGAGCCCGGAGGTCCCTGGCCGTGGCGCGGAGCCGAGCGGCTTGAAGAGCGAGCGATCTCCCCTTCAGCAAGACGGTCGCGGCCATGGCTCGGACATACCATTGTACGAGGCGACCATTTTCACAAGGAACTGGCGGTCAGGCGTGCTCGTCGTCTTGACATGCCGCCCAGCGTCCGCATTCTCGCCGTGCCCAGGCAGGAGACTTTTGCTCGTGGTCGGTGGAGGCGAGGGATTCGGGGCGGCCGCCACCACCAGGGCCGACTCAGCCGGCATCGATGAAAAGGAGCAGGCCTCCGCTCGGGATCTCGGCCGCCGCGTGGCCGAAATCGCCGCGGTCGTCAAACGCGGAACGAGCCCTTGAGGTCGGCGGCTACCTGAGAATCGTCAGCCCCAGCAGAAGTCAAGTCAGCGGCGGCCGGGCTTGCGGGTAGCGGGGGGCGCGAGGGGGCGCCCAGGGCCGATACACGTCCCCCCGATCGACGCAGCCCAGGGCATCGTACGCCGCGTACTTGTACAGGTCGGACAGGCTCGGATAGTTGAAGCACGTATCGATGAACGTGGAACAGGTGGCCCCGAGCGTCATCGCCACGAGCCCCGCCGCGATGAGCTCGCAAGCGTCGTCACCAATGGCGTGGACTCCACACAGCTTCTCATCTGGCAAGGAGAAGAGCAGCTTGAGCAATCCCCGGCGCTCCGCGATGAGCATGCCGCGGGGGTTGGCGTCGTACCGGCAGCGCCCGACCGCGTGCGCCACGCCCTTGGAGCGCAGGCCTTGCTCCGTCTCGCCCACCATCGAGATCTCCGGGATCGTCCAGATTCCGATGGGCAGGAACGAGTTGACGCTCGACTTGAGACCGGCCTTGACATCGTTCAGGCCGAAGTGACCACCGAGAGGGAAGGCATGGTCCATCGCCATCCGCGCCCCCGCCATTGCCGTCGATGCCAGGGCGTGTCCGCCGATGACGTCGCCCGCCGCATAGATGTGGGGGACGTTGGTCTGGAAGCGCTCGTTGACCCGGAGCTGACCATGCTCGTCCAGCTGCACGCCCGTATTCTCGAGCCTTAGACCGGCTACATTGCTGCGACGGCCCAGCGCCACGAGGAGCGCCTCGGACTCGAGCTGCTTGCCCGAGCGTAACTGGAGCTTCAACACCGGGGTCGCATCGACCCGCTCGAGCGCATCCGGCATGTGGAACTCTATGCCGAGCGACACCATCAGCTCGCGCAGGATGGTGCTGATCTCGTCGTCGGCAAATGGCAGGATCCGCTCGCCGGAGTGGATGACCCGCACCTCGTCCAGACCCAACACCTTGAACAGGCAGGCGTACTCGCAGCCGATGGTACCGCCCCCCGCGATGGCGAGCGATCGCGGCAGCCGCTCCATGTGCTGGATCGTGTCCGAGTCGTACACCGCGGGCGCGGCGAAGGGGATCGCGGCGGGACGGCGGGGCATGGAGCCGGTCGCGATGAGTATGACGCCGGCCTCGAGCAATCTCGGCTCCGTCACGCCTTCCACCTTCACCGTGTAGGCATCGACGAAGGTCGCGCGACCGTGATGCACGTCGATATGGTGGCGCTCGAGGTTGGCCCCGATCGATTGATCGAGGGCCTGGCGCACCGCGCGCCCGCGGTGCATGAACCGGTCGATGGTCAGGGGGCCCTCGCAGGTCAGGTTCAAGCCGTGCAGGTCACGCTGCTGGAAGCCGGACACGTAGAGTGCCGTCTCGCGCATGCCCTTGGTGGGGACTCCGGTGTTTGCCACGGCTCCGCCATAGCTCGGAGCCTGCTCGACGAGCGCGACCTTCTTGCCGAAGTACGCCGCTTTCGCGGCACCCTTTTCTCCGGCCGGCCCCGAGCCGATGACAATCAGGTCGTACGTTGTGCGTTCCAGGATCCGCCTCGTTCCCGCGGTGATTGGAGCCCGTGACTCGCACTAGCCCTGTGCACTATAGGACCGCAGTCCCCCACGCCGCAACTCCACGCGGCGTCCACGCCCCCGCATCACGAAATACGTCGTTCCTCCACCACAATCGTCTCCACAATCCCTTCCCGCTCGTACATCCAGCGAGTGAGCCATCCGGCGATCAGTGCGCCGACAATCGGCGCCACCCAGAAGAGCCACAGTTGGCCGAGATACTGCCCGCCGGCAAACAGTGCCGGCCCAGTGCTGCGGGCCGGATTGACCGAGGTGTTGGTGACCGGGATGGAGACGAGATGGATCAGGGTGAGGGCGAGACCGATGGGAATCCCGGCAAACCCGGTGGCGGCGCCCTTCGAGGTCGTCCCTATGATGATGAAGACGAAGAAGAACGTCATGAGCACCTCGATACACACGCAGGCGACGAGGCCGTACTTGCCAGGGCTGAGATCACCATAGCCATTGGCGGCGAAGCCGCCCGGAACCCAATCCGGCTTGCCCGATGCGATGAGCCATAACACCGCGGCTGCGGCAACCGCGCCGATGACCTGAGCGACGATATAGGGGACCACGTGGCGGTTTGCGCAACGCCCTGCGCTCCACAACCCGAGTGTCACCGCGGGGTTGAAGTGCCCACCGGACACGTGTCCGACGGCGTACGCCATCGTCAACACGGTCAGGCCGAACGCAAACGAGACCCCGACGAATCCTATCCCGAGACCTGGAAAGGCCGCCGCGAGCACGGCCGCGCCGCATCCGCCGAACACCAGCCAGAACGTTCCGAACACTTCGGCCACCACGCGTCGGGATGTGTCGACGTTCATCCTTGTCCTCCTCACCTGCAGCCAGTAGAAAAGGAAATGCGCCGGTCAACCCTCAACAGGCTGGCACAGCCGACGTCGAATTGGAAGGTGCGGCCATCAACGAGCGGGAGCCGCTAGTGGAGAATTTGCCCAGACGTTTGGAAGAGGAACGATTACGTCAGGGCAACTACGAGGGCTCGCCCCGCCGTGACTTGGCGCGGTACCGATCCGGAACTGCACTCAAGCGGTCCGTGTAGTACACGGTTCCCTGCTCGTCGGTCCAGCGGTATAGCGGGGTGTGATGCGTTGATCCCGGCTCGACCGAGGCCGGCGGCGCGGACGAGGACAGCTCCACGGGGGGAGCCGTGGGAGGCTTCGGGATCCACACCCAGCGGTACGGCTGCGTGATGCCGTCGCCGCGCAGCTCGTAGCGTCCGGTCGGAAACTCCACCACGCTGGGCGTCGGGGGAGAAGGCGGCGACAGGGAGAGCGTGTTGTTTACCGGGGGCGTATAGGAGGCGACGTGGGTCGGCGACGGAGCGTACGCCAGCGGCTGGCTGTAGAGCGACATGTCGTAGTAGGGCCAGTAGGCGTACGTCGCACCGTAAATGACCACGGTGCCGAAGGAGTTGAACCCGCGATGGACCGGGTGACGGTGAAAGCCATCTCGCTGGTGAACGAACCCCCGTGCGCCGGTCTGACCGGCGATGAATGCGGCACCGCCCGGCCCCCGGCCGGCCACGAAGGTCCCGCCTCGCGTGCCACCGCCGACCACGGAGGTACCGCCTCTGGCCGTCTGAGCGGCGATGAAGCCGCCCCCACCACGAGCCATACCAGCGCCGCGTTGTGCAAGAGCGGGTGTGGGACCAAGCGCAATGCTCGCCACGAGCGCGAGCGAGACCGCCCAGAGGGTCACAGCCCTGATCACCGCGATGCCTCCGCCGCTCGAGATGGCCGGAGTCTGCACCCACGCCGGGGCGCGGTCAAGCGCGCGCCGGGCCACGGGTAGCGCATCGCGGCACGAGACTGGTACGCTCGCAGTGGATGACATTCATGACGGACGCGGCGCTTCACGAGTCATTCGCAAGCCCGTCGTTCAGCTCGCGCCTCCGTTGGACGTCGGCACCCGCGCACTGGCGTATCGACCAAGCGTCCAAGTGCCTTCGTATCAATCCCGACGCCGGAACCGACTTCTGGCAGCGAACGCACTACGGGTTCGAGGCCGACAACGGGCACTTCTTGTACCTCGAGGCGAGTGGCGACTTCGTACTCACCACCAAGGTCACTTCGCATCCGGTTCACCAGTACGACCAAGGGGGCCTCATGGTCCGCGTCTCCCCGGCCTGCTGGCTCAAGGCTTCTGTCGAATTCGAGCCGCACGGCCTCAATCGTCTTGGCGCGGTCGTGACCAATGCGCAGCTGTCCGACTGGTCGACCCAGCCCCTGGCCAAGGACGTGAACACCGTGTGGTTTCGTGTACGTGCGGAGAGCAACGACTATATCGTCGAGTCTTCGTTGAACGGCATGCAGTGGGAGCAAATCCGGATGGCTCGCCTGCACGAGCGTCCGGCGGTCACGTCGGTAGCGTGCGGCTTATACGCCTGCAGCCCTAAAGGGGCCGGGTACGAAGCCGTGTTTTCTTTCTTGAGCTTCGAGCCGGGACGCTCGTGCCGAGCATGAAAACCTCGGGCATGACCCCAGCGCTTCGTCGACGCTTCCAAGCGCGACAACCGGGAGACGAGCGATGACCAGATGGCCGATTCGCGAGGCCATCAGCATCGCCCGGTGCTCACGGCGCCCCTCCCGCGGCCCCTGCCGGCGGTTTGCGCTCGCGCGCCAAGCTGCGACGCTGGTACTCGGAATACTCTTTGTTGCCGCCGACATAGATACAGTGACAACGGTCGGGATCTGACCACATGTAGACGACGTTGCCGTCCTTGGTTCGGCTCACGAGCCGATGCGGCGGTATCGACCGGAGATCCTCCTGCAGCTCCGTGGAATCCTCGGGGCGCATGTGGAACCCCGCCGCGACGAGCATTCGCTCGGTATCGCGTTGGATCACCGCGCAGGCCGCACCGAGGAGCACCGGTACGGCGAGGAGCAGGGCCCCGGGCAAGCGCGCGAGACCGCCTGCTCCCGTCCGGTTCGAAATCGCCAAGCGTTCTACCGACTGACGGTGCCGAGGGCCCTCACGAGCTCAGGGTCGGTGGCGAGATCGTGCACCGTCCTCGCCAGCGCCGTGTCCATGACCTCGCGCCATGCCTCCTTGGCGTCCGGGTCCGCGTACCGCCGTCTGATGCCGGCGTAGCGCCGCACGAGGACAGTTGACCCGCCCTGCTCGTCGCGGATGGCCACGGCGAGCGCGACGCGCCCCACGTACTGTGTGGAGCCGTCGCTACCCGCCGTGTCCAGCCAGAAGTCGTCCACATCCGCCGCGACGCGAACGTCACCGCCTTCGGGCACGACGACGTGGCCGTTCCGCGTGAGCTCCACCACGAGCGCATCGCGCACGATGTCCGCCACGGGTCTCGCCGTCTCGATGGGCTTTCCGTTCTCGGGCCTCGCCCCGATCCGCGTCTGATCCGACCGCCTATCCGTGACCGGGCCGACGGCGACGCGCCGCGGCGCCACCGACGCAAGCAAGCCAGGGTTCACCGCTGCCTCCGGATATCCGACGTCAAGGGCGGACGAGCACCCGGTTAGCGCGGCGATCGCCGCGAGGACGACCGCGACCGCGGCCGCTCTCATTGATCGCCCCGCGCGTAGAGCAGCTCGTTCGCGAGCCGCTGGCCTGCCCGCTCGAGCACGTCCTTCAGCGCCTGCCGGGCTAACTGGAGGTCACCGGTGAATGCCTGCGCCGGCAGCCGCTCGCCGTGCGTGACATCCTCGTCGTGCTCCCATGTGATGACGGAAGTCGGGCGTACGCTGACTTGCGCACGGACGTCCGCGTACGCGGCCATCATCTCGGGCTTGCCGCCGCGCACGCGGACGATGCCCCAGGTGGGCACGAGGACACGGACGACCGCATCCGCCTCACGGCGATCGTCACCGACCGGCTCCCCCTGGAGCGTCCGCACCTGATCGAACCGTCCGCTGGCGACGAGCGTGCGGGTGAACGCGTCCGCCACCACGGCGCTCGGAGTGATCCCGCGGGCGTATTGATCCGCGGCGGACGAGCGCTTGTCTTGAAAGATCCAGTCAACGCCACGCTGGACGAGGACGGCCAACGCCTGATAGAGGTAGGCCTGGGGATACCACTTTGCGATGTCGCTGAACACGCGGCCGACCGTGTTGCCGACGTCGTCGGAGGCAGAGACGCCAGGCACGGTCAGCTTGCTCTCGCCCGAGGGCACGACCGCGAGGCGGTGCACCTCGCTTACGGGCGCGCTAGGCGGCGTGGCGACGGAGGGTGGCGGCGGCGCCGATGCGCATGCGCTGAGACCGACCATGGCAAGGATCAGCAGGACAGAGGACTTCGGAATGATGGCACTTCTCCTTCTCGAAAGATTTATCCAAGGGATGCTCTGGAGTACCGCAAGAGACTTATCCGAGGGATGTTTTCAACGTACAGGCCGGTCTGGGGTCGGTCAAGCGCAAGCAGCGGCCCACTAGCTCCGGTGAGGTGTCCGGTCCGCTGCGACCTCAGGGTTGCGCTTGTTCTCGGCGGCCGCCGTCGGCTCGGTCAAGTACCTGGAAACGGGTGCTCCGCCCCGGTACACCTGCATGGCGCGGTCAAGGGCCCACGGGAACAGGTAGGAGGCCAGATACCTAGGGTGGTATTTCGCATTCACGAAGCGCCAGACGAATCGCTTTGTTCTCAAGGGGCTGATGAAGTCGGTCCAGCGGACGTAGCAGCGATTGACCCAGGAGTGGACCCTCGAGCTGGCCACCGGCGGGAGCTTGCCGCGGCGCAGCCATGCCGTGCGGTTCTGCCGAATCCACTCGAGGTAGTCGGGCAGCGCGCCCGGCGTCAGTAGCTCGCGGTTGCCTGCGAACGGGTTCACCGTCACCGCGCGCTTGCGCGTGCCGAAGGCTTCTCTCGGGAGGCCGGCCTCCTCGCCGATACGCCGGCAAATTGGCCGGCTATAGGGCCCGGACACGTCCCACGGGCGCATCTCTTCCGAGCAGCTTAACGCGTGGATGTCGCCGATCTGCCTTGCGCCCCAGAAGGGGACCGCACAGTTGATGAACGGAACCCACAAACGGTACTCCGTGAGGGCGAGCCCGGAGGGATCGCCGCGTACGATTTGATCACTAAGATCGATCGGGTGGTCCGGGGACGACCGTCCCCATACCTTGTCCCCATGATAGCCAGTCAGAAGCACGCGACCGCGCAGGAGCTCCTCGGCCGCTTTGAACGGGAGGTCCTCGGCGGAACTGTACGACGCGATGAACGGCACCTCGGGGCGGTCCGCGTTTCGCCACGCGTCGCGCGAGATCCGGTGTGCGCGCAGACCGAGCATTGCCGCTACCGTCGCGCCCGAGTCTTCGTCGCCGCCACGGGCTCGATCGACGGTCAGGACCTCGGTCAACCCATGAGCCTTCGCCAGTACGCTGACGGTTGTCGAGTCATACCCCGAGGACAGAGTGCCCAGCAAGCGAAGCGGGAACCGTCTGGCGGAATCGGCCGAGTTCGCGGCCACCGCCGCGAGGCTCTCATCGAGAAAGGTCCGGTACTTCTCGAAAGTCGAGAAATCACGAGGTGGTACCGGCTTCGGTTCCCGGTTCAAGCTGGTGCCGTCCCAGGTGAGGTTGTCGAAGTAAACCAGATCGACCGGCCCGAGCGAGGTCGAGAGCGAGCGCTTGTAGCGGTTCAGGCCCTGAATGATCGTCGCCGCGTCGTCATAGTACCGACGATAGGTTGGATCGACATGGGCACCGACGGCAGCCAGCAGACAGGCGAGCGAGTTCGAAACCCAGGCGGTGTGGCCCCGAGTGAACGTTTGAAGACGGTCTACCGTCGAGCCGGAGGAGACGAAGGTAAGAGTGCTGCCGCGGCGCCGCCCTGCACTACCCGCAACGATGTCGGTTCGGTCGATGCCGCCAGCGGCGTACTCTCCGTCCCAGACCGCCTCACCGAACCAATCGTCCGCGATCTCGACCGCGGCACCATGCAGGACGGAGACGGTGTTCGACGAGGCGTCGAGTCGCGCGAGCCAGGCCAGCGGGGGCCAGTGCGATTGAAGACTGAATTGGAGGTCGGGCACCCGTGCCACTCGTTTCCCCGCTCGCCTAACTCACGACACGGCGGAATGAGCCATCCTCGGCTGATCCGCGTTTTCGTCACGTCGCTACCTCGATCATGTTACACGCCTTACCTAGGTCGCCTTCTCGGAAGCGGTAAGGGCAGATCGAGGAGAAGACCATGCCCTATGCAGCAAGCGATTGCGCGGCTCGGTCTCGGCCGCTCCCACCGCGTGGTCATGCGCCGGATCCAAGTGGCTTGCGAGCCCTGACGAACGCGCTCATGAACTTGCCATCGACGGCGCCTAGGTCGATGCCCGAGCCGTCCTGCCGTAGGAAGTCTTTGGCATCCTCGGCGCGATAGATCCGGGTGGGCTCGAGGTCTACCCCTTCAAACCCTGCCCTCGCGAGCTTCGCGCGATACTCACTCTCCTCAAGCGCGCCCGCCACGCACCCGATCCACATTTCGAGACTCTCCCTGATCTGGTCGGGTACCTTCCCGCGCACGACCACATCGGATACCGCGAAACGTCCGCCGGGACGAAGTACCCGAAACGCCTCCGTGAACACCCGGTCCTTGTCGGCCGAGAGATTAATGACACAATTCGAGATGATCACATCCACGGAGCTGTCCGGAAGCGGGATGGCCTCGATCTCGCCCTTGAGGAACTCTACGTTGTCAGCGTGGGCCCTGCGCTGATTCTCGCGCGCCAGGGCCAACATCTCCTCAGTCATGTCGAGGCCGTAGGCTTTCCCGGTCGGTCCCACGCGCTGGGCCGACAGCAGCACATCGATTCCGCCGCCCGAACCCAGGTCGAGCACGACCTCCCCAGCCCTCAGTTCCGCCAGTGCGGTCGGGTTGCCGCAGCCGAGCGAGGCCGAGACCGCGTCGGCGGGAAGGGCCGCTGTCTCGTTGGCCGAGTACAGGTTCGAGGTGATCGGATCCGCAGCGTGACGTTCACCACACGCGCTGCCGGAGCAACACGAGGCGTCACCTCCGGCCACCACCTGCAGCGCCGCTTTGCCGTACTTCTCCTTCACGATCTCCTTGATGTCTCGGTCCGCCATACGCTCCTCCCTCCTCCTCAGGACGCGCAGCCATCGCGGTCACCGAATCTCGAGCGTCATGAAGACGCTATTCGGGTCCGGACGATAGTCGGCGAATGGTGCACACTCCACAAACCCGTGACGTCGATACAGTTCGCGCGCCGGAATGAAGTACGGCCACGATCCGGTCTCCAGGCTCAATCGAGACAGCCCAAAATGCCGCGCCCGCCCGATAATGTGCTGCAGCATAGCGGTCGCGACGCCACGTCGACGATTCGCCTCGTCGGTGTGCATGGATTTAATTTCTCCATGGGAGTCGGAGAGCCGCTTCAACGCGCCAATGCCGAGGACGAGGTCCCCATTCCAGGCGGACCAAAACTGAATGCTGGGCGCTCGCAGCCTGCTTGGATCGAGCGCGTGCGCACTCCCTACCGCGGTTTGGGCCCGCGCGCTCGTGAAGTGGTAGACGAGCAACGCCTGAACACGGGGGTCGTCCAGCCCGCCTTCTATGATCTTCATCGAACCGGCCTGATCATCCAGTTGTCAGGAACAACATCATGAGCGCCGACCGTCCACTCATGGAACATGGTTTAGGCCAACCGAGCGGTTGGCTGAGTCGCGCACCCCATGCGCCGCCGGGTGGCGTCGGCAACACGCCGCACCGCGTCCGCAATGTCGTCACGCACTTCGGCGGGGAATGCCGCGAGTAGCTGAGTGCGCTCGGCGATGCGGTCCGCCCGGATCCGGTCATGGAGCCGCCGGCCGGCAGACGTGACGTCCAGCAACACGGAGCGCGCATCCACCGGGTGGGCGGTGCGGCCCACGTAACCCTTGCGCTGAAGGGTAGAAACCACGCGACTCGCCGTACTTTTGTCGAGGGACAGATCAGCAGCAAGCGCCTTGAGTGTGGACGGCCCGCGACGAATCAGAGCCTCGAGTGCATAGCACTGACTGAGCGAGATGTCATGGCAGCAGATACGGTCACGCTCACCGACGAGGTAGGCGCGGACGAAATCCGACAGCGCCTCGTGGAAGGCCTCGCCCTGCCGCTGAAGGAGCGCTCGATCCGTGGGCCGCATATTTGCTACTAGCAACTATATGCCTTGCCCCCCCCCGACTGTCAACGCATGAATCTCCCCACCTGGTCTGTGCCGCCATGAGTCATGTCTGAGAAAATGGGTCAGTGGCCGACCAGGGCATCGTCGTCCTCGGCATCCCGATACCGTCGTCCTCGCCGGCATTCCTCAGCGTCGTAACCGTGCATGTGGCCGCGGGGCTGGTCTGTACCGTGGCGGGCTTGGTCGCCATGCTCAGCCCCAAGCGCGCCGGCCGCCACCCGGCTTCCGGCACGGTCTACTACTGGGGCCTCGTGGTCGTATTCCTGACCATGGCCGCCCTGTCAATCTTGCGATGGCCCGCCAATACGCACCTCTTGATTCTCGGTATCTTGTCATTTGGGGCCGGAGCGGTGGGCCGACTGGCGAGGCGGCGCCTATGGCGCGGATGGCTCCGGGTTCACGTCACCGGCATGGCGATCTCGTACATCCTGCTCCTCACCGCGTTCTACGTGGACAATGGGCCACATCTTCCCCCTCTGGAGGTCTCTGCCGCCGGTCGCGTACTGGGTCGGTCCAGGCCTCGTAGGGATCCCGATCCTGGTCTGGGCGCTCCTGAGACACACGAGCATGCGAAGCTCCAGTTCACCGGAACCGCCCCCTGGCATCCACTGAATCAGCCTCTCGTCGTGCGGCTCTCGGCTGCGCTAGCCAGATGGGGCATTCCGCGCGCTCTCCGCTTTCGGCGCTTCCCGGGGTACTTTTATCGGACCATGAGTCCGTGAGCCAGCGGGACGACGGAGTTCCTCCGCGGACCCTTGAGTCCGGACGAAGGTCGTGCAACTCTCAGGATCCTAGAGGCCGCAACCCGGGCCCGGAATCGAGCGACTTGCCGTGGCGAGCACCGTCAGCATCTGCTTCGACCTCGTGAGCTTCAGCGCCATCATGGTGCTGATGGTCACCGGCCTCGGGGTGATCGCAAGCATGATGGGGATCTTCAATTTCGCCCACGGAGAGTTCCTGCTCCTGGGCGCCTACACCGTCTACCTCATGCACAGCCACGGCTATCCCGTGTGGGCGGGCATGGTGGTCGCGCCATTTGCGGTGGCGCTCGTCGGCCTCGCGCTCGAGCGCGGCGTTATCCGGTTCTTCTACACCGAGCCCGTCGTCGCCATGCTCGGCACCTACGCCATCGGCCTCGTCATCCGCGAGAGCGTGCGCGGGCTCATCGGCGGCCTCTACCATTCGGTGCCCGATCCCCTCATCGGCTCGTTCAACCTAGGCTCGATCCAGCTCTCCCGCTGGCGCGGCGTGATCATCCTTGTCGCCGCGGTGGTGCTGGTGGGATTCTGGCTCCTTCTGACGCGCACCGGCCTCGGCCTCACGATCCGGGCCTCCCTCGAGAACCCGGCGCTCGCGCGCGCCTCCGGCATCTCCACCAACCGCGTGTACGCGCTCACCTTCGCCGCCGGCGCCGGGCTTGCCGGCCTCGCCGGCGGGTTGATGGTACCGATCTTCTCGATGTTCGCCGACCTCGGAGTACGCTTTCTGATCCAGGGCTTCCTCGCCGTCCTCCTCGGCGGCATCGGGACGTTCGAGGGGCCCGCCGTCGGCGCCGCCGTGATCGGGGTACTCAGCGCCGGGCTGCCGTGGGTACTCAGCCCCGTGCTCGCCGACGTCCTCGTGTTCGTCATCGCCATCGTCGTCGTCAAGTTCCGGCCTGCTGGTCTCCTCTCCACCGAAAGGAGTTAGTCCATGCACCGAGAGCCCGACCTGGCCCCGCCGACCGCCTCGTTGACCCGCCGCTCACTCCTCGCCGGCGCCGCGTGGGCGGCCGGCGCGGTCGCGCTCGGACGAGGCAGCTTCATCGTGCCGCCAGCATGGGGCCAGTCGAATCCCATCAAGATCGGCATCGCGACCGACCTCACCGGCCCGATCGGTTTCGCGGGCAAGGCCAACGCGAACGTGGCGACGATGGTGGTCAACGACATCAACGCCAAGGGCGGAGTAATGGGACGCTCCCTGCAGCTCTTCATCGAAGACACCGCCTCCAACGAGTCGGTGGCGGTGAACAACGTGCGCAAGCTCATCCAGCGCGACCGGGTCGACGTGGTGTTCGGCGGCATCACCAGCTCGATGCGCAACGCCATCAAGGACGTGATCGTGACGCGGGGGCGGACGCTCTACATCTACCCCCAGCTCTACGAGGGGCAGGAGTGCACGCCCTACATCTTCTGCACCGGGCCCACCCCGGCCCAGCAGTGCGACGAGTTCATTCCCTGGCTGATCAAGAACGGCGGCAAGCGCTTTGCCTTCCCCTCCGCGAACTACGTGTGGCCCAAGCTGCTCAACCAGTACGCGCGCAAGGTCGTCCAGGCCAACGGCGGCGAGGTCGTGTTCGAGGAGTACTACCCCCTCGACCAGGTCGAATACAGCGCCACCGTGAACAAGATCATGACCAATAACGTGAACGTGGTCTTCAACACCGTCATCCCGCCCGGCGTCGGCCCCTTCGTCAAGCAGCTGTACGAGGCCGGCTTCACCAAGAAAGGCGGCCGCCTGTCGTGCGTGTACTACGACGAGAACACGCTCAACATCAATGCCGCCCACGAGTTCGAGGGGCTGGCCAGCTGCCTCGACTACTTCCGCGCCATCAAGGACCCGTTCAGCGCCAAGCTGCAGGCCGAGTACGACAAGCTCTACCCGGGCACCGTGCTCTTCACCGCGGGCAGCGCGGCCACCGGCATGTACCGCGGCCTCAAGCTCTGGGAGAGCGCGGTCAACAAGGCCAAGAAGGTCGACCGCGAGAGCGTGGCGGCCGCTCTGGACCGCGCACGCATCGAGGAGGGGCCCGGCGGCCCCGCCGAGATGGTCCCGGGCAAGCGCCACTGCAAGATGAACATGTACATCGCCGTCGCCAAGAACGGGAACTACGAGGTGGTCTCGCAGAGCAAGGGTCTCGTCGACCCCAAGGAGTGCTAGGGCGAGGCGGCGGGTGATTCTCGTCCTCGAGATGGCGCTGCTCACGGTGGGCCTCGCCCTGCCGCTCGCGCTGGATCATTTCTGGATCGTCCTGGCGACCCGCATCGTGCTGCTCTGCCTGCCCGCGCTGAGCTTCGACCTGCTCTGGGGCTACTCCGGCATCATGAGCTTCGGGCAGGCCCTCTTCTACGGCACCGCGGGCTACACCGCCGCCCTCCTGGCCCGCGACGCCGGCTTGACGTCGATCTTCGTCATCGTGCCCGCGTGCACGCTCATCGGCCTCGTGCTCGCGCTCGCCATGGCGTGGTTCCTCCTCCTCGGCCGCTACCCGCCCAGCACGATCTTCGTCGCCCTCGGCACGCTCACCGGGGCCTACGCGGCCGACCGTCTCGCCCGCGGCTGGTACTACCTCGGCGGGCAGAACGGCATCCCCTCGATCCCGCCTCTCACCGCCGGCCCCTTCACCATCGCGGAGGGGCCGGTCTACTACTACCTGGCGCTCGGGGCCCTCCTCGTCGTCTACGCGCTCTGCCGCGTGCTCGTGCGCTCGCAGTTCGGCCTCGTCCTGGCGGGCATCCGGCAGCACGAGGAGCGGATCAGCTTCCTCGGCTACCGCGTCCAGCACTTCAAAGCCATCGTCTTCACCTTGGCCGGCGGCATCTGCGGTCTCGCGGGCGCGCTCGCCGCCTTTCACGACGGCTTCGTGTGGCCGAACATGCTGAGCGTGCTCCTGTCCACGCAGTTCGTGCTCTACGTGCTCTTCGGGGGGGTGGGCACGCTGGTCGGCGCCGTCATCGGCGTCGCCAGCATCGAGTACGTGAGCTTCCTCCTCGCCGATCGGTTCCAGACATTCTGGCCCATCCTCCTGGGGCTGCTCCTGCTCTTCGTCGTCCTCTTCCGGCGCAGCGGCCTGGTCGGGCTGGTGGTGACCGAACGCGAGCGGTTCGGCCGCTTCGGGCGTGCACCGGCGCGCGCGAAGGTCGAGAGAAGCCATGGCGCTGCTTGAAGTCTCCGGCGTCAGCAAGCGCTTTGGCGAGCTCCGAGCGCTGGCGGGCGTGGACCTGCGCCTCGAGGCGGGCCAGATCCACGGGCTCATCGGCCCCAACGGCTCCGGCAAGAGCACGCTCATGAAGTGCATCGCCGGGGCGCTGGCGCCCGACGCCGGGGTCATTCGCTTCGCCGGCCGCGACCTCACGCGCGCCGCGCCCTCCGAGCGCGCGCGGGCCGGCCTCAGCATCAAGTTCCAGATCACGAGCGTGCTGCCTTCGCTGTCGGTGTACGACAACGTCCTGCTGGCCCTGCAGGGCCGCGACTCGCTCGTGTCGCTGCTCCGCTCGGCCACGCGACGCGCGCGGCACGAGGCCGTCACCGCTGCCCTCGCGCGCTTCCCGCTGATCGGCCGGGCCGATCAGCTCGCGGGCGCGCTCTCGCACGGCGAGCAGCAATGGCTGGAGATCGCGATGGCCCTGGCGACCGAGCCCACCCTGCTCCTGCTGGACGAGCCCACCGCCGGGATGAGCCTCGAGGAGCGCCGCCTCACCGGCGAGCTCCTCGCGCCGATCAAGACGGGGTGCGCCATCCTCATCGTGGAGCATGACCTCGACTTCATCCGGGGCGTGTCGGACGTGCTCACTGTGCTCGACCAGGGTACCGTGCTGGACAGCGGCTCGGTCGAGGCCATCCAGGCCAGCTCGAAGGTGCAGGAGGTCTACCTCACCCGTGTCTGACACGCCCCTGCTCGCCGTTCGCGGACTGTCGACGTATTACGGACATAGCCAGGCCCTGTTCGACGTCGACATGGTGGCCGGCCCGCGGGGGGCGGTGGCCGTGCTCGGCCGCAACGGCGCCGGCAAGACCACGCTGCTCCGGACCATCGTGGGAGAGCTGAGGCCGCGGGAAGGGCAGATCGCCTTCGAAGGCCGCGACGACACCCGCACGCCGACCGAGCAGCGCGTGCGGCGGGGGCTTGGCTATGTGCCGCAGGAGCACGCGGTCTTCGGCCGGTTGTCGGTGCGGGAAAACCTTGCCGTCGGCGCGGTGACGCGGCGCGATCCCGGCGCCGTCGACGAGGTCCTCACCCTGTTCCCCAAGCTCGGCCAGCGGCTGAACCAGCGCGCCGGCACTCTCAGCGGCGGTGAGCGCAAGATGCTCGCGGTGGGCCGAGCGCTCCTCACGCGCCCGAAGCTCCTGCTGCTCGACGAGCCCACCGAGGGTGTCTGGATCGGGGTGATCGAGGAGATCGCCGGCCGGCTCAATGAGCTGGCGAGCCGCATCGGGCTCATCCTCGTCGAGCAGCACCTCGAGCTTGCCCTCGCCGTCGCCCACTACGCCTACGTGCTGGACCGCGGGCGGGTCGCCCTCGAGGGGCCCTCCGCGACGATCAAGAACGACCCCCGACTCCTGCGCTACCTGGCGCCCTAGAGGCAGTGCCGGCCGGACCGCCAGCGAACGAGGACCACTCACCAAGGAGGCTCCCATGGCAGTGTCACCGCCGACCCCAGACCAGCTCAAGGCGCTCGCCGAGACGATGGGCCTCGCGCTCACCGCGAGCGACCTCGCGTCCTTCGCCGCGCTGATGAAGCCCAGCATCGACGGCTACAACGTCGTCGACGCGCTCCCCGACAATTTGCCCGCGGTGAAGTACCCGCGCACGCCGGGCATCCGTCCCCAGCCCGAGGAGAACCCGCGCAACGCCTGGTACGTCAAGACGCGGGTGGAGGGCGCGCCGTCCGGCAAGCTCAAGGGAAAGACGGTCGTGCTCAAGGACAACGTGATGCTCGCGGGCGTGCAGATGATGAACGGCGCGTCCACGCTCGAGGGCTATACACCGGAGATCGACGCCACCATCGTGACCCGCATTCTCGATGCCGGCGGCACCATCGTGGGCAAGGCCCACTGCGAGTACTTCTGCCTGTCCGGAGGCAGCCACACCAACGCCACCGGTCCCGTCCACAATCCGCACAAGATGGGCCACTCGGCCGGCGGCTCGTCGTCGGGCAGCGCAGTGCTGGTGGCGCTGCGCGAGGCCGACATGGCGATCGGCGGCGACCAGGGCGGATCGATCCGCATGCCGGCGTCATTCTGTGGCATCTACGGCATGAAGCCGACCCACGGGCTCGTCCCCTACACCGGCATCATGCCCATCGAGATCTATGTCGACCACACGGGGCCGATGACGGGGACGGTCCGGGACAATGCGCTGCTCCTCGAAGTGATCGCCGGGGCCGACGGGTACGACCCGCGCCAGTACGCGCCGAAGGTGCACCCCTACACGGAAGCGCTCGGTCGCGGCGTCGACGGGCTCAAGATCGGCCTGGTCAAGGAGGGATTCGGCCTCCCCACCTCGGAGTCCGACGTGGACGCCAAGGTGCGCAAGGCGAGCGAGCTCCTCGGCAAGCTCGGCGCCAAGGTCACCGAGGTCTCGATCCCATGGCACACGCTGGCGGGCGCGCTGTGGCTTCCCATCGGCGTGGAAGGCCTCACCCAGACCATGATGTGGGGCGACGGGTACGGCCTCAGCCGCCCGGACCTCTACGTCACCAGCCTCATGGACTTCCACCGTGGCTGGCGGCAGCGCGCCAACGAGCTCTCAGAGACGACGAAGCTCTTTACCCTCCTCGGCACCTACATCCACCAGCAGCACGGTAGCCGCTACTACGGCAAGGCCATGAACATCACCCGCCGCCTCATTGCGGCCTACGACGCGGCGCTCGGCGAGCACGATCTGCTGATGATGCCGACGACGCCGATGAAGGCGCCGCCGATGCCGAAGCCGGGCGCGCCGCGCGAGGAAGTGGTGCAGCGGGCGCTCGAGATGATCACGAACACCGCGCCCTTCGACATCTCGCACCATCCGGCCATGGCCGTTCCGTGCGGGATGAGCGGCGGGCTGCCGGTGAGCCTGATGCTGGTGGGCAAGCATTGGGACGAGCCCACGATCTACCGTGCCGCCGCCGCCTTCGAGGGTGCCGGCGACTGGAAATCGATGTAAGCGTAACGGACTGT
>DATJFY010000119.1:0-5423 GCA_035495415.1 Verrucomicrobiia bacterium | reverse complement strand
GGAGCAGCTCCGGGAGGAGCCCACCTGGCGCGAGAGAGGACGCAATTCGATCACCCTGACCAAGGAGCCCGGCCTCCGCCTGGTCTTGATGTTGCTCGGCAAAGGAACCAGGCTCTCCGAGCATCGGGCCGCCGGGCCTCTGACCTTCCACGTCCTCACCGGCTCGGTGACCTTTCGGGCCGGCGCGCGTGTGGAGAGTCTCAGGGCCGGAGATCTGATCGTGCTGGAATCGACCGTACCGCACGAGGTCGAAGCTCTCGAGGAGAGCACCTGCCTGCTCACTCTTGCCGGCGCGGCCCAGGAATGAATGGGGGAATGGGCAAGGCAGGGACGCTCCTCGAGCATGAGGCATGTCGGGGCGCACCGTGACGCTGGCGCAAGAGATCCCATGGGGTCGGCGCGAGTGGGTCAGCCCTGGGCGAGGATCAGATCGGAGCGATCGTCCTCTTCGTCGGCGTTGCGCAGGAGATCGAGGAGCCTCGGGCCGGCGGGGACGATGACGCCGGTGGCGCCGTCGGCGACGGCGGCGGCGAGCATGCTTCGCCAGTGCTCCCGTCCCTCGGGCGACGCGACCCGCGCCCACAGCTCGAACGGCGCGGTCAGCCGGTCGCGCTGGCGGCGGTCGCGGGCCTGGTCGAACACGGCGTGGCAGTCGGCCGGTTCGATGGCGACGACAAGTCCGTCGGCGAGCCGGGCCCCGACCATCGCGTGACCCACGTCCAGGGCATCGAGCATCACCGGCCCCGGCCCGAGGCGACGGGTGCGGGCGATCAGTGCCTTGATCCCGACCAGCTCGGACGCGGGGGCAACGATCGTGAGGACGCGCCCGCGCGATAGGCGATCGAGCGTGGCCATCCGCCGCGCGAGCCCGTCGGAGGCCTCGTCGTCGCGGGCCGACACCGAGACGGCCAGCCGCGTCCGTCCGGTGACCGTGGCGATGCCGGCCAGCATCAGCCAGGGATCGAACCCGTCGTCGGGCAGCCAGAGCGAGTTCACGCCGATGGCGTCGAGGGCCCGGACATCGGCCAGGTAGTCGCCGGCATCGGTGAAGCGGGAGGGCAGACGGACGCCGATCTTCACGGCGTCAGATCTGAGCGCCGAAGATGACGACGATGCGCAGGGCCAATCCGCCCAGCAGCACCAGCCACCCCGCGAGCACCGGCGAGCCGCGCCGGCCGGCACCCGGCGCCCGGTACATCAGGAGCGGACCCAGGGTGCCCACCGCCACCAGCACCCACAGCACGAGCCAGCGAGGCGCGAACAGGCGACCCGCCAGGGCGCCGAGCGTGGCGAAGAACACGGCGAGCAGGACCAGCTCGAGCACGATGAACACGCGGTCGGCCCGGGAGAGCTTGCGCTCGGTCGTCGGCGCGTCGACCCGCGCCCGGGTCACGATCGCCAGTGTCGCCGCTCCCACGCTCAGCCCGGAGGCCAGGAACAGCCCGCCCAGCGCCCACGTGTCGCTCCAGACCGGCTGGTTGCTCACGCTCAGGAGCACGCCCGTGTATCCGGCCACGAACAGCCCGAACAGCGCGCCGAGGACCATGAAGAGCCGGCCAAGCACGCCTCCCATCACGTCCGCGATACCCCGGGCCAGCCCATGCCGTAACCGGCCTTCCTGCACCAGGGCCTCGATGAACGACAGGGTCGCGAAGAGGCCGAAGCCGAGGAGTGCCCACGCGCCCATCGACATCGGGGACCAGTACTTGAAGTTGAGCGCCCCCGTCCGGCTGTTCACGAGCATGTGCCAGAACCGGGCGGGGTGGCCGAGGTCCAGGGTGAGCAGGATCGGGCAGATCACCATCGCGGGGAACGCCACGAGGAACGCGAGCCGGGACACGCCCTGGTCTCGCGGGTCGCCCATGAGGCGCAGCAGCGTGCCGATCAGGTAGGCGCCCCCGGCGAGCCCGCCGAGGAAGAAGTACCAGACGATGTACCACTCCCACTGCGGCGGCGCGACGAAGTGCTGAGGCATGGCTAGCCCTCCTCGCCGCGCTGGCGGAAGGCGATCACCGCCCCGACCACGCCCAGCACCGCCGTCACCAGCGAGGCCAGGTAGCTCCGCGTGTTGTTGCGACTCGGCAGCACCGCATTCTCGGTGTTGGGCTGCTTGTAGGCCTCCGGCTTGTCGGTCAGCAGGAACAGCGCGTGCAGGCCGCCGTACTCCTTCTCCCCGTAGAGCTGGGCGTTGGCCACGCCCTGGGACTGCAGGAGCTGGAGCCGTGCGGTGGCCACGTTGCGCATCTCGCTCAGGTCGCCGAACTTGATGGACTCCGTCGGGCACGCCTTGGCGCACGCGGGGACCAGGTTGTTCTGCAGCCGCCCGTAGCAGAAGGTGCATTTCTGCGCGAGCCCGGTCTCCTCGTTGAAGCCGATGACGGCGTACGGACAGGCCGCGATGCAGTCGCGGCACCCGTTGCAGACGTCGGGCTGGATGTAGACGGTGTCGAACTCGGTCCGGATGATCGCGTTGGTCGGGCAAACCTCCATGCAGCTGGCGAGCGAGCAGTGCTTGCACACATCGCTCATCATGCTCCACGCCACCCCGCCGGCCGGCGTGCTGCGCTCGTGGAACTGCACGTGTCGCCAGTTCTGGTCGTCGAGCCGGCCGGTGTTGTCGAACCCGTCGAGGAACTTGGCGGCGTGGCCCGGGAGCTGGTTCCACTCCTTGCAGGCCACTTCGCAGGCCTTGCAGCCGATGCAGAGCGTGGTGTCGGTGAAGAAGCCGACCGTCCGTGCCATGTGCGCTCTCCTATATCCCCATGAGGTTCGGCACGATCTTGGAGAAGCCGCGCTCTCGCACGTGCAGGTCGAGCGGCAGCGCCACCAGCTCGTCCACGATGGGTACCGCCGCCGGGTCCTTCCGGCCGTCCACCGTGATCAGGTACCGTCGGCACGTCTCGCAGGCGTCCGCCCGCAGGGCCGGGAAACGCTCGGTGTCGGCGAAGATGGGCAGCTTCCCGGTGGATCGCTCACCGCACGACGGACAGGCGGTGCGCTCGTGGATCCAGGAGCCGGTGCACCGAGAGCAGAGCAGGTGGCGCGGCGCGGTCAGCAGCGACTCGCCCGACTCCACGAAGTACGAGAGCTGGGGTCGACCTCCGCAGCGCGGGCACCCGCCGTCGTGAGGCGAGCGCGGCAGAGTGGAGACCTCGCCGAGCGCCTCGAGCACCGGGGCGCTCGCGCCACGGGCCAGGTACTCCGGCACCGGCGGCTGCGGCTCTCCGGACAGCCAGCGACGGACCGCCGCGTCCGGGGCGGGCAGGGGCTCCCCCACCGCCTCGACCAGCGCCGGCGGACCCGCCGCCCGTGTCACCTCCACGATGCCGGGCATCACCCGCGCGGCCACGTAGCCGGCCAGCGCGCCGGGCGACGGCCGGTCGTCGAGCGTGGCCTCCACCGCACGCTCCTGCACCCCGAGCAGCGCACCGTAGAGAGACAGCATCTCCTCCGCGTGCGGCCAGCGGTCCCGGAGCGTGCTCGCCCGCCGCCGCCGCGCCGCCCACGATGGCGCGCCGCCGGGCGCGGTTTGGAGCTTCTCCATCAGGTCTTCTTCCCTTCAGATCTTTTCAATGTTCACCAGGAACGCCTTGTACTCCGGGGTCCGGGCGTTGGCGTCTCCCACGAACGGAGTGAGCGCGTTGGCGAGCCAGTTGGCGCCCTTGGTCGGATCGCGGTCGGCCGCGATGCCCACGAAGCCCCAGTGGATCGGGATCCCGATGTGATAGACCTTCTTGCCCCCCACCATCACCGGACCCAGCCGCTTGGTGACGATGGCCGCGACCTCCAGCTTGCCGCGCTTGGATGAGACGCGGACCCGGTCACCGCTCTTGATGCCCTTCTCGTTCGCCACGTCCTCCGGCACCTCCACGAAGGGGAACGGCTGGAGCGCGTCCAGGTACGGCACGTGCTGGGTGACGTAGTGCTCGTGCTCGGTGAGCCGATAGCTCGTCGCGACGTACGGGTAGTCCTTGGCGGTGCCGAACCGGCTCTCTCGTCCGGCCGCCTTGTCGTACAGGAAGACCACCGGCGACTCCGACTGGTTCGGGTGCAGGGGATTGGGAATCGGCGACTCCATCGGCTCGTAGTGCTCCGGAAACGGGCCGTCGAGCATCGAGGCCGAGAAGAGCCGCCCGACGCCCTCGCTGTTCATGATGAACGGGCCCCACGCCTTGGGGCTGCGAGGCTCCATCGTGGCGGGGTAGTCGGGGACGTCACCGACCCACTTCTTCTGCGCGGAGTCCCATTGGATGCCGGGGCGTGCCGGATCCCACGGCTTGCCGTCGATGTCCGCGGAGGCCCGGTTGTACATGACGCGTCGGTTGAGCGGCCAGCTCCAGGCCCAGCCGGGGTAGAAGCCCATGCCGGTCGGATCGTTCTTTCCCGGATCCTGGACTCCGTCTCGCCGCTGCGCCAGATTGCCGGCCTCCGGGTAGGACCCGGTGTAGATCCAGTCGCCGGCGGTCGTCGTCCCATCGTCCTTCAGCTTGCCGAAGGTGTCGAGGCGCTGACCGGTGGTCAGGTCGTAGCCGTTGATCTCCCTGGCGAGCTCCTCCAGCTCCGGCTTGATCGGGTCCTTGTACGCGAACGTCAGGGCCATGAGCGGGTCGGGGAACTTGCCGCCCTGCTCCTGGTAGAGTTTCTTCACCCGCTGGAACACCTCCGCCAGCACCCAGTGGTCGTGACGCGCCCCGCCGCGCGGCGGGATCACCTGCTCCTTCCACTGGGACCAGCGCCCGCTGTTCACGAAGGAGCCGTCCTTCTCGATCCAGTGGGTGGTGGGGACCATGAAGACCTCGGTCTGGATGGTCTTTGGATCGACGCCCGGCCGTCGCCAGAACTCCGAGCTGGTCGTCGGCAGCGGGTCCATGACCGCCAGCCACTTCAGGTTGCCCAGGGCCTGCATCACCTGGTTCGAATCGGGGCCGATACTGGTCGCGGTCATGCCGGACAGGATCACGCCCTGCATCTTGCCCTTCAGGGCCTGGTCGTAGATCGAGATCCATGACGAGTTCGAGGCCGGCTTGGGCACGAAGTCGAAGGCGAACTCATTCTCCCGCCTGGCCGCGTCGCCGTACCAGGTCTTGAGGAGGCTCACCATGAAGTTGCGGTAGTTCGTGCCGAAGAAGTTCCAGGAGTTGGCGTCGAACTTCTTGGGCGCGCTCTGCGTGACGTAGTCGTCGAGGTTCTTCTGCCCGGGGGCGGGAATGCGCAGGTAGCCGGGCAGGATCTCCCACGAGATCGCGTTATCGGTGTTGCCCTGGATGTTGGCGTGGCCGCGTTCGGCGTTCATGCCGCCGCCGGGCCGCCCCATGTTGCCGAGCAGCAGCTGCAAGATCGCGGCGCTCCGGATGAGCTGGCCGCCGGTGGTGTGGTGCGTGAGCCCGACGGCGTAGACGATCGTCATCACCTTGTCAGGACGA
>DATJFY010000118.1:0-21899 GCA_035495415.1 Verrucomicrobiia bacterium | reverse complement strand
CGTGGCTGAACCAGGGCCGGCAGCTCGCGATTCGGAACAACCAGAACGTGTGCGCCGACATCGATGGCGCCGGGATGCACTACCACCTCGTGAACTGTCTCGGCACAGTCTGGGTGGGGGCCGGCACCAACGCCACCGGGTATATCCCCTTCCCGGCCGGCATCACGATGTCGGTCGCGGCGCCGACTGTCTTTAACTATCTCGGCGCCGCCACTCCTGCCGCCACCTACACGATCACCCAGACGTCCTCCGGCCGGACGATCACGGTCACCGTTGCGACCACCGGGCGCATCACCATTCCTTGAATACGGCTCAATCGGTCACCGGCCCCGCCAGGGACCGCAGCCGGCATAGCTCTTACGGGACGCGCGAGTAACGGTCAGAAACGATACAAGATTCGTGGCGTTCCGGTGAACAATAGGGGTAGTGAGTTTTTCGCCGCGTTCCACAAGGCACGGTGGAACAGGGCGGGCCGTATACAACGGGGAGATTGCACTGAAAATGCCGGGTTTCGCGGAATGGACATATACAGTAGCCACGCGCTCGTGGATTGCCACCGATTGTCATCATCTTCGGATAGAGGCGTCACCGCGTTCTGCGGGGCGCAGGTCTATCCCTAGGGACTAGGGAGCCGACCATGGGGCTGTTCGGGCTGGGGAAGAGGCAGGCGACGTTCGGGCTGGACATCGGAGCCAGCGCGGTCAAGGTCGTGGAGCTCGCCGAGACCCGGGGGGGCGGCTTCGCCCTCCAGGCGTTCGCGCGGGTGGCCCTGCCGCGTGACGTCATCGCGGACGGCACCGTACGCGAGCCGGGCATCGTGGCCGAGGCCATCAAGGAGGCCATCGACAAGGCCGGCATCAGGAGCAAGTCGGCGGTCATCTCGGTTTCCGGCCGGGAGGCGATCACCAAGCGGGTGCCCCTCCCCAAGGTCGGCGCCAAGGAGCTGGCCGACGCCATCGTGCTCGAGGCCGAGCACCACATCCCCTTCGCGGTGGATGACGTCTTCCTCGACTACCAGGTGGTCGGGGAGAGCGGCAACACCATGGACGTGATGGTGGTCGCGGTCAAGAAGGTGAAGGTGCTCGAGTACGTCGCCGCGGTGGAGGAGGCCGGGGTCGAGCCGACCGTGGTGGACCTGGATGCCTTCGCAGTCCAGAACCAGTTCGAGCTGAACCACCCCAACGAGGGAGGCGACGCGGTGGCGCTCATCGACATCGGCGCCTCGATCATGAAGACGAACGTGATCCGGAACGGATTGTCCATCTTCGCCAGAGATGTGCCCTTCGGCGGCCACCACTACACCGAAGCCATCGCGCAGCGTCTCAACATCCCCTTCGAGAAGGCGGAGGCCGCGAAGCAGGGCGACAACGTGGGCGTGAACTGGGACGACATGGTCCCGGCGCTCGAGGCGGTCTCGCGCGAGCTCTCCCTCGAAGTGCAGCGGACCTTCGACTACTTCGCGTCGACCACGGAGTCGGAGCGGATCGCCAAGATCGTCCTCTCCGGCGGCTGCGCGCGGCTCGCCGGCCTGGATGAGTTCCTGTCGTCGTCGTGGGGCATTCCCGTCGAGCTGGCCAAGCCGTTCCAGGCGCTGCAGGTGGATGCGGGCCGCTTTCCCGCCACCGAGCTCGACCGGATGGGGCCGGCCTTGGCGGTGGCGGTCGGGCTGGGCATGCGTCGTCCGGGGGACAAGCCAGCATGATCAAGATCAATCTCGCGCCGCCACGGGAGAAGAAGGGGTTCACGTTCCAGGTCCCCACCTTCAACCTCGGCATCCTCTTCGGCATCCTGTTCGCGGTCCTCATCGTCCTCGCGGGCGGCGTCTGGTGGTACTTCGAGTCGGAGACCATGCGCCTGCAGAACGAGATCGTGGAGAACCAGAAGGAGATCGATCGCCTCCAGCTCGTGATCGCCGAGGGTCTCAAGTTCAAGAAGGACAAGGAGGAGCTGGAGAAGCGGGTCAATGCCATCGAGTCGGTGGCGCGGATGCAGCCGCGGCCGGTCTATCTCATGGACGCCGTGGCCGACATGCTGCCGAAGGATCTCTGGCTGACCCGGATGGAGGAGCGCGGAGGCACGATCCGCTTCGGCGGGACCACCTACTCCTCGACCGCCCTCTCCGACTTCATGTCCAATCTCCGTGCTTCCGGGAAGTTCAAGGACGTGGATCTGGTGGAGCATCGACAGGATCTCACCAAGTCACCGCGGACGATCACCTTCGAGGTGTCGGCCCGCTTCGAGATCTGAGCCATGGCCATCTACGACCCGCTCCTCGCGCTGCCCAAGTCGCAGAAGGTCGCCATCGGGGTCATCGGCCTCGTGGCGGTGGGCGCGCTCTCCTTCTTCCTGCTCATCCAGCCCAGGTGGGACGAGCGGGACGCCCTCTGGAACCGGAATGAGACGCTCCGGGCCAAGGTCGTCCAGGCGCGCGCCGACGAGGCCAACCTTCGCCCCTTCCGGGTGCAGGCGGCCGCGCTCCGCAAGCGCCTCGAAGCCGCGCAGGAGCGCCTGCCCCTCGAGCGCGAGGTGCCGGGACTCTACCGCCAGGTGTCCGATCTCGCCGTGCAATCGGGGCTCGGGCTGGCGCTCTTCCAGCCGCGGGCGCCCGAGGAGAAGGCCATCCTCACCGAGCTGCCGATCGCGGTGATCTCGGAGTCCGGTTATCACCAGCTCGGCGTCTTCTTCGACAAGGTCGGGCGCCTTCCCCGCATCGTGAACCTCGGCGACTTCCGTATGTCCGGCATCGAGCGCTCCACCGGCTCGGTGCGGGCCGAGCTCACCTTGACGACCTACGTGTTCCGTCCCGAAGGCGCGCCGCCGCCGGCCGCCAAGCCGGGTCAGCCCGGCCAGCCCGCTCCGGCGGTGCCGGCCGCCGGAGGCCAGCGATGAGAACGAGAGCGCTCGCGCTCGCCGCCGCGACCTCGTTGCTCGTGGCCGGCTGTGGCAGCAGCAGCCCGCCGCCGCCCGCGGCCCCGGCCCCCGGGCCCGTCGCCTCGGTGCCCCGGGCCCCGGTGGCGCCCAAGGAGCCCGAGGCCGGACCGGCGTTGACACCGATACCCTATGAGGCCAAGGCGCGTCGCGATCCATTCACGCCTCTGGTCATCGCGTCCGGGGGCAAGGGCCTCACGATCGGCTCGGCGAAGCTCGTCGGGGTGATCCAGGGGCGCACCTCGCCTCTGGCGCTCGTCGAGACGTCCGAAGGCATCGGCTACATCCTGAAGGCTGGCGATACGCTCGGCGACGGCCGCGTCACCGAGATCGGCGTGGACTTCGTGAGCTTCGCGGTGACGCCCAAGCCCGGTCAGGCAGGCGGCTCCGTGACGCTCAGACTCAGAACCGACTAGGGGGGTGGGACGATGACTCGGAAAGCCATGGCACTCACGATTGCGCTGCTGATGCTCCTGGGCTCGGCCCTTCCCGCCGCGGCTCAGAACGCAGTCCAGCTCAAGAACGTCAAGGTTGAGAGCCGGACTGACGGCGTGACGATCAAGATCGCCACGACCGGCACGCCCAGCTACTCGGCGTCTCTCATCGACACCCCCAACCGGCTGGTCATCGACGTCACCGGAGCCGCCTACGCCTGGGACAAGACCCGCCTGAACCCCGACGTGGCCCCGATCAAGGAGATTCGTGGCAGTCAGTGGAAGGTGGGGACGGCGCGCGTGGTGGTGGAGCTGACTCGTAAGGTCGGCTATCGCATCGAGGAGAGCGCCGACGGTCTGTCCGTCATCCTCGAGCCCTCCGCGACGGCATCGGCGGACCCCGCCGAGAAGCCCGAGCCGGCCAAGGCGGCGTCCAAGAAGGCCGAGGTCGCCAAGACCGACGCGCCGAAGGCGGATGCCGTGAGGCCAGAGCCGGCCCGCAAGGACATCGCCCGGGTCGAGACGCCCAAGGCGCCCGAGCCAGTCAAGGTTGAGGCGGCCAAGCCGGTCGCGAAGGTGGAGACCCCCAAGGTCGAGCCGGCCAAGCCGGAGCCGGCCAAGCCGGTCGCGAAGGCGGAGACCCCCAAGGCCGAGCCGGCCAAGCCGGAGGCGCCCAAGCCGGTCGCGAAGGCGGAGACCCCCAAGCCCGAGCCCGTGAAGGTCGAGCCCAGGGTCGAGACGCCGAAGGCCGACGTCGCCAAGGCCGACGTGGCCCCGTCCGGGACGGCGGTGCCGGCGGTGCCGCACCCCGTCGTGATCGCTCAGGTCACGACGACGCCCGCCGACGGTGGCCGGCTGCTGTCGATGGACTTCAAGGACGCCGACGTCATCAATCTCCTCCGCATCCTCGCGTCGGAGAGCGGCCGCAACATCGTGGCCGGTGAAGACGTGAAGGGCCGGGTGTCGATCTCGCTCCGCAACGTGACCTGGGAGCAGGCCCTGGACACCATCCTCGAGGTGAAGGGGCTGCAGAAGGTCGAGAAGGGCAACGTCATCCGAATCGTCTCGACCGAGCAGCTCACCAAGGAGCGCGAGGCCGAGGCACGCGTCAACGAGGCCAAGCTCAAGGCCGAGATCGACACGCGCACGAAGATGGCCGAGGCCCAGATCAAGGAGCAGGACCTCGCCGCCCGCCGGATCGCCAACGAGGCGGCCGCCGAGGAAGCGCGGCAGCGCGGGCCGCTGCGCGAAGAGACGGTGCGCCTCTCCTACGCCGATCCCGAGGAAGTGGCCAAGACGCTCCAGGGCATTCTCGGCATCCCGCCGGAGGGCACTCAGCCCGTGTCCGGCACCATCCCGAGCGTGCCCCCGGTGATCTCGAGCACGGGCCCGAACCTCGCCCTGCCCAATCAGCCGCCCTTCTCGGCGCTCTACGGGCCCGGCGCGCCGCCGGCGCCGGTGGTCTCGGTGAGCCAGGACGTGCTCGCCAAGGGCATCACGATTCGGGCCCACAAGCCGACGAACACGATCTTCATCCGCCACTACGCGGCTGATCTGGAGCGGATCAAGAAGCTCATCCATGAGCAGCTCGACATCCCCCTCCCGCAGGTCAAGATCGAGGCGCGGATGGAGATCCTCGACCGCACGGCCCTGGAGGCGATCGGCGTGCAGTGGGGCGGCTCCACCTCGGCCAACACGGGCAATACGACCCTCGTGGGCCAGGGCTTCCAGTCGGCTCCGAGCGCGGTGCCGGGCATGACTCTGCCGGTGGTCGGCGGCGTGCTTCAGCCGGACGGCTCCACCGTGGTGACCTCGCCAACGGGTGTGCAGGGCTTCCAGCCGCGCAACACCAACATGACGCTCGGCCGGTTCCTGCCCATCGACACCTTGACTGGCCTGCCGATTGGAGGCAACCTCGTCAACATCCCGTTCCAGAGCCTGCCGAATGCGTCGAACTTCACGCCGGCGGGCGGTATCGCGTTCGGCATCGTGGGGTCGCGGTTCAACATCAACCTGGCCCTGCAGGCGCTGGAGAACCAGGGCAAGACCCGGACGCTCGCGCGCCCGGAGATCGTGACCGTGGAGAACAACAAGGCCGAGGTGTCGCTGGGTGAAGAGATCCCGTACGCCACCGTCAGCTCGGCGGGTACGCAGATCCAGTTCAAGGAAGCGGTGTTGAAGCTGTCTGTCACCCCCACGGTGACGCGCGAGCGGATCGCCAACGAGGACATCACCAAGATCAAGATGGTGGTCATGGTCGAAAACAACTCGCGCGGTGACACGATCAGCCCGGCGGCGGGCGTCAGCGTGCCGATCATTCAGCGCCGCAAGGCGGAGACGCAGGTGCTCATGCGGGAAGGCGAGCGTCTCGTGATCGGCGGCGTGACCCAGTCCGTGCAGCAGAACACCGTGCGCAAGGTGCCCGTCTTCGGCGACATCCCGCTGCTGGGGTGGCTGTTCAAGGCGCGGGAGAACTTCGAGACGGGGCGTGAGCTGGTCGTGTTCCTCACGCCTTCGCTGGTCAAGACCGACGGCGCCCTCCTGGCGCGGCCGGCCAGCAGATAGCAGGAGACGGTGAGCGGGGCGTTCAGGTTCCTCACCGCGGGCGAGTCCCACGGTGAGGGCCTGACCGCCGTCATCGAAGGCCTCCCCGCCGGACTCCCCCTCACCGAAGCGGATATCGACGCCGACCTCGCGCGGCGTCAACGCGGCTACGGCCGCGGCGGGCGGATGAAGATCGAGCGGGACCACGCCCACATCACCTCGGGCGTGCGGTGGGGGCTGACGCTCGGCAGTCCCCTCACCCTCACGATCCAGAATCGCGACTGGGAAAACTGGAAGGACACCATGGCGGTGGGCGAGCCGCCTTCCGGGACTGCCGCCAAGGCCGTCACCCGGCCGCGCCCCGGCCACGCCGACCTCGCCGGAGCGATGAAGTACAGCCACCGGGACATCCGCAACGTGCTGGAGCGCTCCAGCGCCCGCGAGACCACCGCCCGCGTTGCCGTGGCCGGCGTGGCGCGGCGGCTCCTCCGCGAGTTCGGCATCACGATCCTGAGCCACGTGACCGAGATCGGCGGCGTTCGCATCGGACCCCTCGCCCTGCCCTGGGACGAGATCGCGCGGCGGGCGGAGGCCAGCGAGGTGCGCTGCGCCGATCCCGAGGCCGAGCGGGCCATGATCGAGGCGATCGACGCGGCCAAGGGGAAGGGCGACACCCTGGGCGGGGTGTTTGAGGTGGTCGCGCTCGGCTGCCCCGTGGGCCTCGGCTCCTACGTGCACTGGGACCGGAAGCTCGACGGGCGGCTCACCCAGGCCTTCTGCTCGATCCACGCGATCAAGGGCGCCGAGGTCGGGATGGGCTTCGAGGCCGCGCGGCGGCCCGGCTCGGAGGTGCACGACGAGATCCTCTTCGACCCCGCCGGCGGCTTCACGCGCGGCACTAACAGCGCGGGCGGGCTGGAGGGTGGCGTGACCAACGGTCAGCCCGTGGTGGTCCGCGCTGCCATGAAGCCCATCTCGACGCTGCGACGGCCGCTCCGCTCGGTGGATCTCGAGACCAAGGCCCCGGTGGAGGCCGTCGTCGAGCGTAGCGACGTGTGCGCCGTGCCCGCGGCGGGAGTGGTCGGCGAAGCGATGATGGCGATCGTGCTCGCCCATGCCTTCCTCGAGAAGTTCGGCGGCGACAGTCTCGACGAGATTCGCCGCAACTACGGCGCCTATCAGGAGTACTTGAAGAGCTGGTGACACGACCGCGCGCGAGGCCGGTGCGGGTACACTCGACCCATGCACGATATCCTGGTGAACCTCGGCGCCCGCTCCTATCGCATTCTCGTGGCGCCCGGGGCCCTCGCCGGCGTCGGCGAGGAGCTCGCTGGTCTCGGGGTGGGGAGCAAGGTCGCTCTCTTCTCGGACCCCGGGATCCTCGCGCGCCATGGCCGGCCGGTGCGGCAGGGTCTCGAGCGGGCCGGGTTTCAGGTCACCGTGGTCGAGCTGCCCGAAGGCGAGAGCGCGAAGACGGTGGAGGTCGCCGTCCGGGGCTGGGACGCGCTACTCGACGCGGGGCTCGATCGGGGCTCCACCGTGGTCGCGCTGGGCGGCGGCGCGGTGGGCGACCTCGCGGGCTTCGTCGCCGCTACCTACATGCGCGGCATCAACTTCGTGCAGGTGCCGACCACGTTGCTGGGCCAGGTGGACGCCTCGATCGGGGGCAAGACCGCGGTGGATCATCCCAAGGCCAAGAACCTGATCGGCGCCTTCCATCAGCCGCGCCTGGTGCTGGTGGATCCCTCCGTGCTGACGACGCTTCCGGATCGCGAGTTTCGCTCGGGGCTCGCTGAGGTCATCAAGCACGGCATCGTCCTGGACGCGGCCTATTTCGCCGACCTCGAGGCGAGCTGCGCGCCCCTGCTCGCCCGCGACATCGATACCCTCACGCGCGTGGTCGCCGGCTCGTGTCGGCTCAAAGCCCACGTGGTCGAGCGCGACGAGCAAGAAGCGGAGCTGCGGGCGGTGCTCAATTACGGGCACACCATCGGGCATGCGGTGGAAGCGGTGACCGGATTCGCCCGCTGGACTCACGGCGAGGCGGTATCGCTCGGCATGATCGCCGAAGCACGGCTGGCCGAGCGCCTCGGCCTCGCGAGCGCCGCCACCACGCAGCGCCAGATCGCGCTGCTCCAGGCGGTGGGGCTGCCCGTTCGCGACTCGGGCGCGGCCCCGGCCAGCGTGCTGGAGGCGCTCGGCCGCGACAAGAAGTCCCGCAACGGCCGGGTGCCCTTCGTGCTGGCGCCCGAGATCGGCCGCTTCAAGGTCGTGTCTGACGTGCCGCGCGAAGCCGTGCTCGCGACGCTCCAGGAGCTCGCGTGACCCAGCGGGCTGGCGGGAGCCCACGCCGCGGGGCTTCCCATTCGCCCTGGCGCCCGCTGCTCCCCCTCGGCATCGCGCTCGTCGCCATGGTGGTGTTCCTGCCGGGGCTCGATGGCGCCTTCCTGGAGTGGGATGACCGCACGAACTTCCTCCAGAACCCGCACTACCGAGGCTTCGGGTTGGCCCAGCTCCGCTGGATGGCGACCACCGGTCTCATGGGTCACTGGATCCCGCTCACGTGGTTCTCGCTCGCCGTGGACTGGAGCCTCTGGGGCCTGGAGCCGTTCGGCTATCACCTCACAAGCCTGATCCTGCACGGGACGGCGGCCGCGCTCTTCTACTTCGTGGCGCGGCGGCTGCTTGCACGAGCTCAGCCGCGCGCGGGGGACCCCACCGTGACGCTGGGCGCCGGCGTGGCCGCGCTCTTCTTCGCCATCCATCCGCTCCGCGTCGAGTCGGTGGCCTGGATCACCGAGCGGCGCGACGTGCTCTCCGGACTTTTCTTCCTGGCGACGACGCTCGTCTACCTCGGCCGCTGGACCGCCGACGGCACCCTGCGGCCGCGAGGCAGGCTCCGCTACGCCGTCTCCCTGATCTTCTTCGCCGCGGCGGTGCTCTCGAAGTCCATGACGGTGACGCTGCCCGCGGTCCTGGTCATCCTGGATGTGTATCCGCTGCGCCGCCTGGGCCCCGCGGCGGGCGGCTGGCTGACGCCCCGGGCTCGCGCCGTCTGGCTCGAGAAGATCCCCTATTTGCTGCTCAGCGCGGCGACCATCGCGGTGACCTTCGCCATCCACCGCGGCAACGAGAACCTCGCCACGATGGATCAATACGGGCTCGTCGACCGCCTCGCACTCTGCGCCAACTCGCTCGTGTTCTATCTCTGGAAAACCCTCGTGCCGATCGGGCTTTCGCCGATGTACGAGCTGCCGGCCACCCTCGAGCCCTGGCGCTGGCCCTTCGTCGGGGCGGCGGTACTCGCGCTGGCGATCACCGCGGCGGCGCTCGCGCGCGCGCGGCGGTGGCCCGCGCTGCTCGCGGCGTGGATCGCGTACGGGATCATGCTGATCCCGGTCTCGGGCCTCTTCCAGAACGGCTTCCAGTTCGCGGCGGACCGCTACACCTATCTGCCGTGCCTGCCGTGGGCGCTCCTCGCGGGCGCGGGCGTCGCCCAGGTGGTGACCGGCGGCGGACCGGGGCGGCGGGCCCGTACCGCGATCGCCGTGACCGGTTTCGCGTTCGTCGTGCTCGGCACGCTGTCCTGGCGGCAGACCCATGTCTGGCACGACACGGAGTCGCTCTGGCTTCGCGTCCTCGCCATCGGGCCCTCGTCGGTGGCGCACTCGAACCTTGGGCTGCTCTTCGCGCGGGCCGGCGACACGCGGGCCGCCATTCCGCACTACCAGGCGGCCTTGGCGCTTCGCCCGACATACGCGGAGGCGTGGAACAACCTGGCCCTGACGCAGGTGGAAGAGGGCGACCTCCCGGGAGCCGAAAAGAGCCTCGCCGAGGCGATCCGACTCAAGCCGCGCTACGCGACGGCGTGGAGCAATCTCGGCATGGTGCGCGCACGGCAGGGCCAAGCCGGCGAGGCGATCACTGCGTACCGCGAAGCGCTGAGGCTGTCGCCGGGTCACGCCGACGCGCACGGCAACCTGGGCGCGACGCTGGACGCCGAGGGCCGCGGTGACGAGGCGTTCCCCCATCTCCGGGAAGCCGCGCGGCTCCGGCCGGACTCCGCCGAGGCGCAAGGCAATCTGGGGACCTACTACGCGCGGCGGGGCGACTTCGCGGCTGCGACGGCGTACTACGTCGAGGCGGTGCGGCTTCGCCCTCAATCGCCCGAGGCGCACAACAACCTGGGCCTGGCCCTCGCGCAGCAAGGCCGGATGGACGCGGCGGCGGCCCATTTCCAGGAGGCCGTGCGGCTGCGCCCTGGCTACCGGGACGCGCAATCGAACCTCGCGCGGGCGCAGACCCTCCTTCGGAGCCGGTAGGTTGACGGACTTCACGCCGCCGCGTATAAAAGGAACCGCCATGATTCAGCCGGTTCCTCGGGCCGGCTCCGGTGTGGCGGCCGAGGATGCCGCGCATGCCGCGGTCATCCGCCGCTACGAAGAACGGTTGGCCCAGGACCCGTCGTCGCTCGCCTTCGCCCCCCTGGCGGATGCCTACCGCAAGGCGGGCCGCATCCAGGACGCGATCCGGCTCTGCGAGGAAGGGCTCACGCGCTTCCCGCACTATGCGACGGCCCGGCTGATCCTCGCCAAGACGCTGCTCGACGAGGGCCGGCTCGACCGGGCTCAGGGCGAGCTCGAGACCATCGTGACCGCGGGGGCGCGGGACGCGGAGGCGCATCGTCTGCTGGGCGAGATCCACCGCAAGGCGGGGCGCCTGGACGCGGCGCTGGAGCAGCTCGAGCAGGCCGCGCGCCTGGACCCGTCGGACCGCGAGTCTCGGCTCGCCGCCGAGATGCTGCGCGGCCGGGGGCGGGCGCCCGAGGGGTCGCCGCTGGCGACGCTCCTCGGTGACGACACATTCGCCACCGAGACCTTCGGGGCGCTGTGCCTCGAGCAGGGTCTCGTGGACGAGGCGGCGCAGGTCTTCCTGCGTGTGCTCCGGAAGGAGCCGGGCGCGTCGGGCGCCCGGGAGCGGCTGGAGCAGGCGATTCGACTCAAGATGCAGCGACGGAAAGGGCCATAGCGCGATGCAGGTCTCCACCGCGGATTTCAAGAAGGGATTGAAGATTCAGTTCGACGGCCAGCCATACAGCATCGTCGACTTCCAGCACGTCAAGCCCGGCAAGGGCGGCGCATTCGTGCGGACCAAGCTCAAGCACATGAAGCAAGGGCGCGTCATCGACAACACCTTTCGAGCGGGTGAAAAGGTGGAGCTCGTCGACTTCGACGAAAAACGCATGCAGTTTCTCTACCGAGATGACCGCTACCACTTCATGGACCTCGAGACCTACGAGCAGATCTCGCTCTCCGAGGACGAGGTGGGGGACGCGCGCGACTACCTCAAGGAGAACACCGAGGTGGAGATGCTCTTGATCGACGGGAGCCCCGCGACGGTCGAGCTGCCCAACTTCCTGGATCTCCAGATCGTCAAGACCGATCCCGGCATCCGAGGCGACACCGCCTCCGGCGGCTCCAAGCCTGCCACGCTGGAGACCGGTGCGGTCGTCCAGGTGCCGCTCTTCCTCAACGAGGGCGACGTGATCAAGGTGGACACCCGCAGCGGCGAGTACCTGGGCCGCGTCGCGGCGGCGCGGTAGGGCCCGTGGCGTCCCGCAAGTCCGGCGGGAAGGCGCCCATGGCCGGCCCGGCGCGGCCCACCGTCACCGAGCTGGTGGAGCTCGCGGTCAAGCACGACCTCGCCGAGCTCGAGGTCGAGCAAGGCGGCGCGCGCATTCGCGTGGTGCGCGAGCGGGGCGTGGTGGGCGCACCGGCCCCGCGCGCCGAGGGCGCGCCGCCCACGGCGATGCCGGCCCCGGCGACGGTGGAGCCGATGCTCGCCGCGCACCTGGTGAAGGTCGAGGCGCCCATGGTCGGCACCTTCTACCGCGCCTCTTCCCCCGAGGCCGCGCCCTACGTCCAGGAGGGCGACGTCGTGAAGGACGGGCAAGTCCTCTGCATCATCGAGGCGATGAAGCTGATGAACGAGATCGAGGCCAAGGTGGCCGGGCGCATCGCCCGGGTCCTGGTGGACAATGGCCAGCCCGTCGAATTCGGCCAGGCGCTCTTCCTAATCGACCCGAAGGCCTGAGCGGGCACGCGTGTTCCACAAGATCCTGATCGCGAATCGGGGTGAAATCGCCCTGCGCGTCATCCGGACCTGCCGGGAGATGGGGATCCAGACGGTCATCGCCCACTCCACCGCGGACACCGACTCGCTCCCGGTGCGTCTCGCCGACGAGTCCATCTGCATCGGGCCCCCGGAGTCCCGGGGCAGCTACCTGAACATCCCGAGCATCATTTCCGCCGCCTCCATCACGGACAGTGAGGCCATTCACCCGGGCTACGGCCTCCTCTCGGAGAACGCCGCCTTCGCGGAGATCTGCCGCGCGTGCGGGATCACCTTCATCGGGCCCTCGCCGGAAGCCATCCGTCTCATGGGCGACAAGGCCCAGGCGCGCGAGATGGCGAAGGCCGCGGGCGCGCCCGTCGTGCCCGGCAGCGAAGGTCCGCTGCCCGGCGTGGACGATGCCCAGGAGCTGGCCGACCGCGTAGGCTATCCCGTGATGCTCAAGGCCGCCGCGGGCGGCGGTGGGCGCGGGATGCGCATCGTGCGCGCGCGCGACGAGATGCCGCGCGCGTTCGCCACCTGCCAGGCGGAGGCGCAGAAGGCCTTCTCGTCCTCCGAGCTCTACCTCGAGAAGTTCGTGGACGAGGCGCGCCACGTCGAGGTGCAGGTGATGGGCGACAAGAACGGCATGCGTCTCCACATGGGGGAGCGCGACTGCTCGGTGCAGCGGCGCCACCAGAAGCTCGTGGAGGAGTCGCCCGCGCCGTCCATCTCGGCGGAGACGCGCGCGGGACTCAGTCGCGCGGCCCTCGCCGTGGCCAACGCCGTCAATTACGTCTCGGCGGGCACCGTGGAGTTCCTGGTCGCGCGCGACGGACGGTTCTACTTCATCGAGATGAACACGCGCATCCAGGTCGAGCATCCGGTGACCGAGATGATCACCGGGCTGGACCTCGTGCGCGAGCAGATCCGCATCGCCTCCGGCGAGGCGCTCGGCTACAAGCAGGACGCGGTGCGCTTCAACGGGCACGCGCTGGAGTGCCGGATCAATGCCGAGGACCCCGAGACCTTCGCGCCCTCGCCGGGCCGGGTGACCACGTGGATCGCGCCCGGCGGACGCAACGTGCGGGTCGACAGCCATCTCTACGCCGGGTACGTCGTCCCGCCGCACTACGACTCGCTGATCGCCAAGATCATCGTGCACGGCGCCGACCGGGCGGAGGCCATCGCCCGGATGCAGCGCGCCCTCGCCGAGACGGCGGTGGAGGGTGTGAAGACCACGATCCCGTATCACCAAAAGCTTCTCTCCGACCCCGCCTTCGTCTCGGGGCAGTTCTCGCTCCCGCGTCTCGAGCACGCGCTCTAGCGTGCGGCTGCCCTCCCCGCTCTACGTCATCCTCGACCCGGACGCCGCGCGGGGCCGGCCCCTCCCCGAGCTGCTCGACGCCGTCCTCGCGGGCGGCGGGCGGCTGTTCCAGCTCCGGGACAAGACCCAGTCGATGGCCGCGCTGCTCCCGCTCGCGCGCGCGCTGCGGGCCCGCTGCCGCGCCGCGGGCGCGCTCTTCTTCGTGAACGACCGCGCCGACCTCGCCCTGGCGGTCGAGGCGGACGGCCTGCACGTGGGCCAGGACGACCTGCCGGCCGGGGCGGCCCGGCGGATCCTCCCCCCGAGCGTGCGCCTGGGCGTCTCGACCCATGACCCCGGCCAGGCGCGCCAGGCCCTGGCCGATGGGGCCGATTACGTGGCGGTCGGCAGCATGTTCCCCACCGCCAGCAAGCCCGGGTTCCGGCTGGTCGGGCCCGCCCTGGTGCGCCGGGTACGGCCCGACATCTCCGTTCCCCTGGTCGCCATCGGGGGCATCACGGAGGCCAACGTGGCCGAGGTCATGGGGGCCGGAGCGGACGCCGTGGCGGTGATCTCGGCGGTGTGCTCGGCCCCCGATCCCCAGGCGGCAACCGCGCGATTCCTCAAGGCGATTGCCGCGTGCGCTCCCGCCGGCCGGGAACGTTGACGGAGAGGAAGAAATCGCTATAATGCCTGCGACCTCAACCCCCACACTCGCTCGACCGTCTTGGAGGGAATGAAGCGATGAGACACGCACGATTCCGGTTCGTCCTGGTGGCCCTCGCGGCCCTCGCGCTGGTGCTCCCCTGGGGCGCCGAGACGCCTGCCCAGTCCAAGGGCACGATCAAGATCGCCACGCAGAGCCCGCTCTCGGGCGGCCAGGCGGCGCTGGGCGAAGGCATCAAGCTCGGCACGCAGCTCGCGGTGGACAAGCTCAAGGGCCCGCTCGAGAAGATGGGCTTCAAGGTCGAGCTCGTCCCGTTCGACGATCAGGCCAAGCCGGACGTCGGCGTGGCCAACGCCGCCAACATCATCGCGGACAAGGACATCCTCCTCGTCGTCGGGCACCTGAACTCGGGCGTCGCGATTCCGTCGTCGGAGAAGTACAAGGAGTCGCAGCTCGCGATGATCTCCCCCGCCAACACCAACCCCACCGTGACCGACCGCAACTACCTCAACGTCAGCCGCGTGTGCGGCCGTGACGACGTGCAGGGCTCGGTGGGCGCCGACTTCGCGAAGTCCAAGGGCTACAAGTCGGCGTACGTGATCCACGACAAGACGACGTACGGCCAGGGCGTGGCGGAGTTCTTCAAGGCCGACGCCGAGAAGAAGGGCATCAAGGTGCTGGGTTTCGAGGGCACCGAGGAGAAGTCGAACTTCGATCCCATCCTCACCCCCATCAAGGCCAAGAACCCGGACCTGATCTACTTCGGCGGGATCTACGATCAGGCGGCGCCCTTCTTCAAGCAGGCGCGCGAGAAGGGCATCAAGGCCGCGTTCATGGGGCCGGACGGCATGGATTCCTCCGACCTCACCAAGATCGCCGGGACCGCGGTGAAGGGCATGTTCTACACCTCCGTCGCCGGCCCGGTGTCCGTGTATCCCGCGGCCAAGGACTTTGCGAAGGAGTACAAGGACAAGTTCAAGAAGGACCCGGAGCCGTTCGCCGCGCAGGCCTATGACGCGGCCGCCATCGGCATGAAGGCGATCGAGGCCGCGGCCAAGGCCAACGGCGGCAAGGTGCCGAGCCGCGAGCAGGTGTCGGTGGCCGTTCGTAAGAGCAAGCACACCGGGCTCACCGGCGCGGTCGAGTTCGACGACAAGGGTGACCCCAAGAAGGCCCTCTACTTCGTCCTCCAGGTGGCGTCCGAGGATCCGGCGAAGTGGGGGGAGAACAAGGAAGTCAAGCGGCTGACCATCGCGGCCCCGCCGCTCAAGAAGTCCTGATCGCTCGGCATGCCCTCTCGAAGGGGAGGGGCCGGTTAACGGCCTCTCCCCTTCGTGATTTGTAGGCCATGGATCTCGAGCTCCTGATCGGCATCTTCCCGCAGGTCCTCCTGGACGGCCTGATCCTGGGCTTCATGTACGCCTTGATCGCCCTCGGATACACGATGGTGTACGGCGTCCTCGAGTTCATCAACTTCGCGCACTCCGAGATCTTCGTGGTCGGCGCCTTCGTGGGCGTCGAGCTCCTCCTCACCTTCAAGGCCCTGGGCTGGCTCGACCTCTTCTCGCCGTTCCTCATCCTGCTCGTCGTGCTGCTCCTCGGCATGCTCGCGAGTGGGATCCTCGCCGTCACGGTGGAGCGCATCGCCTATCGCCCCCTCCGCGGCGCGCCGCGCCTGATCCCGCTGATCTCCGCCATCGGCGTGTCGTTCTTCCTCCAGGACGCGGTGCGGCTCTTCGAGAGCATCTGGCGAAACGCCTTCAACCTCGTGTACCCGACGATGGAGACGCTGAACTTCCGGTTCACCATCACCGAGACCATCGACGTGTCGGTGAAGTCGCTCGTGGTGATCGTCGCGTCGCTCCTCATGCTGTGGGGCCTCCACGTGCTCGTGAATCGCACGAAGATCGGCAAGGCGATCCGCGCGGTGGCGGAGGATCAGGCCACCGCGAGCCTCATGGGCATCAACGTGAACCGGATGATCTCGCTCACCTTCCTCATCGGCGGGGCCATGGGCGGCGCGGCGGGCGTGCTGTTCGGCGTGCAGTACAGCCTGATCAATCCCTACACCGGCTTCATCCCGGGGCTCAAGGCCTTCACCGCGGCGGTGCTGGGCGGCATCGGCAACATTCCGGGAGCCATGCTGGGCGGCCTCGTGCTCGGCCTGCTCGAAGCCTTCGCCGCGTCCTATCTCTCGCTCCTCACCGGCGGAGCCTTCGGCGCCGAGTACAAGGACATCTTCGCCTTCTCGATCCTCATCCTGATCTTGATCTTCCGGCCCAAGGGGCTCCTCGGCGAAGTCGTGCGCGAGCGGGCTTGATGGGCGAGGCGCAGCCGCAGGTGAGCCGAGCGACAATGGAAATGGGGTCCCGAGCGGAGCGAGAGGCGCGATGGTGAAGCGCCTCCTCGACGCGCCGGTCTCGGCCTTCATCGTCTCGGTGGGCCTGATCCTCGTCACCGCCTACGCCGTCTCCCACTTCCCGCGCTCGATCGTCGCCTTCATGCTGTTCCAGGCGTCGATCCTCGTCCTCTACTTCGCGCGGATGCCGGGGTGGGTGAAGGGCACGCTCGCCGCCGCCACCCTCGGCGTGCTCATGCCGCTCCTTGGCTCGATCAACGGCTACTACCTCGAGATCGCCATCCAGGTCGGCATCTTCGTGGCCCTCGCCCTCGGCCTCAACATCGTGGTCGGGCTCGCCGGCCTGCTCGATCTCGGCTACGTGGCCTTCTTCGCGGTGGGCGCTTACACCTGGGCGGTGTTCGGCTCGCCCCAGGCGAATCTCTTCCTTCCCGGCGAGCACTTCCCCCTCGCCCAGGGCTGGTTCTTCCTGTTCCTGCTCGTGGGCGTCGGCATGGCGGCGGGGGCGGGCATTCTGCTGGGGCTGCCCGTGCTGCGCCTGCACGGCGACTATCTCGCCATCGTGACCCTGGGCTTCGGCGAGGTCATCCGCGTGCTCGCCAACAACCTCGACAAGCCCATCAACTTCACCAACGGCCCCAAGGGCATCACCCCGATCTCGCGGCCGCCCATCTTCTTCGATCCCCTGCTCCGCGCCATCGGGATCACGTCCGACCCCAACGTCATCTATCCCCTCTATCTCTACTTCATCGTCCTCGCCATCGTGGGCGTGACCGTCCTGGTCAACCGGAGACTGGAGGACTCGCACATCGGGCGCGCCTGGGAGGCGATCCGCGAGGATCAGACCGCGGCGCAGGCCATGGGCGTCCCGCTCGTCCGCTCCAAGCTCCTCGCCTTCGCCTGCGGGGCATCCTTCGCGGGGACGGTGGGCGTGCTGTTCTCGGCCAAGCAGGTATTCATCAATCCGGAGTCGTTCACGTTCATGGAGTCCATCGGCGTGCTCGCCATGGTGATCCTGGGCGGCATGGGCTCGATTCCGGGCGCGATCCTCGGCGCCACCGTGGTGACCGTGCTCAACCTCCAGGTGCTCAAGGGCCTGTCGCTCTGGCTCAACGAGCTGCGCAATGCCGGCACCACGATCTTCGGCTGGAGCCTCGTCAATCTGCCCACCCAGCTCGAGCCGGCGAAGTACGAACGCATGGTGTTCGGCCTGATCCTGGTGTTGATGATGATCTTCCGGCCCCAGGGGATCCTGCCCGCGCGCCGGCGGCACCGTGAGCTGACCGGCGGGACCGGCGAGCCCCACTGAGATGGCCGTCCTTCTCGAGGCCCGCGGCATCTCGAAGCGCTTCGGCGGCCTCACCGCGCTCGACAGCGTCGACTTCACGCTGGAAGAAGGACGGATCGCGTCCATCATCGGCCCCAACGGCGCGGGCAAGACCACCTTCTTCAATGTGTTCACCGGAATCTACGTGCCCGAGGAGGGCACGGTGACGTTCCGGGGCACGCCGGTCCTGGGGAAGCGGCCGGATCAGATCACCGCGCTCGGCATCTGCCGCACGTTCCAGAACATCCGCCTGTTCTCCAACATGACGGCGGTGGAGAACGTGCTGGTTGGCATGCACGCGCGGATCCCTCTCGGCCTCTGGGACGTGCTCGGGCGCGGGCCGCGCTGGGTGCGCGAGGAAGGATCGCTCTGGGTCCGCGCCGGCGAGCTGCTCTCGCTGATCGGCCTGCGTCCGAAAGCCAACGAGCTCGCGCGCAACCTCCCCTATGGAGATCAGCGGCGCCTCGAGATCGGCCGAGCCCTCGCCTCCCGTCCCGCCCTCCTCCTCCTGGACGAGCCCACTGCGGGCATGACCCAGGGCGAGGCGCGGAGCCTCATGGATCTCCTGCGCCAGCTCGTGCGCGAGCTTTCGCTCACGGTGCTGCTCATCGAACACAACATGCGCGTGGTGATGGAGGTGTCCGACCGCGTGACCGTGCTGGACTACGGCCAGAAGATCGCGGAGGGGCAGGCCGCCGAGGTGCAGCGCAACCCGCGGGTCATCGAGGCCTACCTGGGGCGCAATCGCTACGCGGCGGGGAGCGCCGGTGGCTGAAACCGGCATGCTGGAGGTCCAGGACCTCCACGTCTACTACGGCGAGATCCATGCCCTCAAGGGCGTGTCCTTCCGGGTGGCCTCGGGCGAGATCGTCACGCTCCTCGGCAACAACGGTGCGGGCAAGACCACCACGCTGAAGACCGTATCGGGGCTCCTCGCGGCGCGGGGGGGCGACGTGCGGCTGGACGGGGCCTCCCTCCTCGGGATCGCCTCCCACGACATCGTGCTCCGGGGCATCACCCACGTGCCCGAGGGCCGGCGCATCTTCAACCGCTTGACCGTGTACGAGAACCTCGAGATGGGCGCCTACACCCGCTCCGACAAGGGCGTGGCCGAGGACGTCGAGCGCGTGTTCGGGATCTTCCCGCGCCTCAAGGAGCGCCGGACGCAAGTGGCGGGCACGCTGTCCGGCGGCGAGCAGCAGATGCTGGCCATCGGGCGCGCCCTCATGGCCCGGCCCCGCCTGCTCCTCCTCGACGAGCCGTCGATGGGGCTCGCGCCGGTGCTCGTGGAGCAGATCTTCGAGACGGTGCAGACGATCAACCGCCAGGGCGTCACGATCCTGCTGGTGGAGCAGAACGCCGCGATGGCGCTGTCCGTCGCCGGCCGCGCCTATGTGCTGGAGACCGGCATGGTGGCCCTCGAGGGCCCCGCCGCCCAGCTCGCCGGCAATCCCGAGGTGCGCCGCGCCTATCTGGGCGAGGCCTGAAACGGAGAGACCCATGAGAACCCACGGCTTGACCTTCGAGGAGCATCAGGTGGGCGCCCGCTACGAGACCCTCGCGCGCACGGTCTCGGAGGCGGACATCTGCGCCTTCGTCAATCTCTGCGGCTTCAACGAGCCGCTCTTCCTGGACATGGAGTACGTGGCGCGCGAGTCGGTGTTCAAGGGCCGGCCCTCGCCGGGCGCCTTCACGTTCGCGCTCTCCGAGGGGCTCATCATGCAAACCGGGCTGATCCACGGCACCGGCATGTCGTATCTCGGCGGCGAGATCAAGATCGTGTCGCCCGTGCTCGCGGGCGATACCATCCGGGTCGCGGTGACGATCGAGGACAAGCGCGAGACCAAGAAGCCCGATCGGGGAATAGTCTCCTACACCCATACCGTGACGAATCAACGTGGAGAGGTCGTGCTGGAGGCCAACGTCAAGCGCATGATCAAGCGGAAGACCGCCTAGCGCGCGATCGCTCCATGCGCATCCTCGGCCGTCAGGATCTGGAGCGACTGCTCACGCCGGCCGATGTCATCACGGCCGTGGAAGGGGCATTCCGGGAGGCGGCGGCGGGCCGCGCCGCCACGCTGCCGCGCGCGGTGCTCCCCATGCGCGGCGGAGTGTTCCTGGGCATGGTGGGCGCGCTGCCTCGGCGGCGCGCGCTCGGCACCAAGCTGATCACGGTGATCCCCCGGAACCGCCGCCGCGGGCTGCCGACGCTCCACGCCTCCTATCTCCTCACGGACCCCGAAACCGGCGTGCCCTTGGCCCTCATGGAGGCGGGCTTTCTCACCGCGATCCGTACCGGGGCGGCATCGGCGCTTGCGGCACGCTACCTCGCTCGAAAAGACAGCCGGGCCGTCGCGTGCTTCGGCGCCAGCATCCAGGCCCGCTATCAGCTGTTGTGCCTCCAGGCGGTCTTCCCCATCGAGCGCGTCACGGTGATCGGCCGCGACCCCGATCGGGCCCGGGCCTTCGTGGAGACCATGGCGCGGGACATGAACGTGGCGGTGACCCTCTCGCGCGACCGCCGGGCCGCGGTGGCCGGAGCCGACATCATCACCTGCGCGACGACCTCTCCCACCCCACTCTTCGACGGGCGCGACGTGCGACCGGGCACCCACGTAGATGCCGTGGGCGCCTTCCGCCCGTACACCAGGGAGATCGACACCGGGCTCGTGCGCCGGGCCCACGTGGTCGTGGACACCTATGATGGCGCCTGGGAGGAGGCCGGCGACGTGCTGATCCCCATCAAGGCGGGCGCCATCACCAAGCGCCACGTCCGCGCCGAGCTGGCGGAGCTGGTGAGCCGGCGGAAGCGGGGACGTCTTTCGCGAGAGCAAGTCACCCTCTTCAAATCCGTGGGCTTCGCCCTGGAAGATACGGCTACGGCGCGTCTGGCTTATGATCGAGCCGTGGCGTCGAACATCGGCACCGAGGTCGTGCTCTGATGGGCGCCGGCCGCATCGTCCAGATCAGCGTGTCGCCCGGGGGCGTGCCCAAGCGCCCCGTAGAGGCCGCCGAGGTCACGGCGAGCGGCGTGGCCGGTGACGCGCAGCGCAACCTCCGTTACCATGGCGGGTCCGAGCGCGCGGTCTGTCTTTTCGCGCTCGAGACCATCCGCACGCTCCAGGCCGAGGGCCACCCCATCGAGCCAGGCCACATCGGGGAGAACCTCACCCTGGAGGGCATCGACTGGACGGCGGTGACGCCGGGCGTGCGCCTGCTGCTGGGCGAGGACGTGCTGCTCGAGGTCACCCGCTACACGAGCCCGTGCATGAACATCCGCGCCTCGTTCAGGGGCGGAGGCTACGCCCGCGTCTCCCAGAAACAGCATCCGGGAGCGAGCCGCGTCTACGCCCGCGTCGTGAGGACGGGAACGGTTCGCCGCGGCGATCCGGTTCGCCTCCTGCCGTGACCACCCGCGCCGCCGACTGCGTCATCATCGGCGGGGGCATCACCGGCGTCTCCACCGCGTTCCAGCTCGCCGGGCTCGGGCTCAAGCGCGTGCTGGTCCTCGAGAAGAAGTTCGTGGGCGCGGGCGGCACCGGCCGCTCCGTCGGCATCATCCGGCAGCTCTATCCGACGCGCGAGACCAGCCAGATGGTGCTGCGCTCCCTGGCAGTGTTCGAGCGCTTCGGCGACGCCGTGGGCGGCGCCTCCGGCTTCGTGCGCTCCGGCGCGCTCATCGGAGTGTCCGCCGCCATGCGCCCCTCGCTGGAGCGGACGCTGGCGCTTCAGCGCCAGATCGGCGTTCGGGCCGAGATCGTGGAGCCCGCCGACCTCAAGCGGATCGAGCCGCGCATCGATCCCTCGGGGCTGGGCGCGCTCCTGTGGGAGCCCGGCTCGGGCTACGGCGATCCGTCGGCGGTGACCGCGGGCTATGCGGACGCGGCACGGAAGCGCGGCGCGCTAATCGAGCAGGGCGTGGAGGTGACGGCGATCCGGCAGGCGGGCGGCCGCGTGGTCGGGGTGGACACCGCGGCGGGCGACCGCATCGACGCGCCCATCGTGATCAACGCCGCCGGACTCTGGTCGCCGCGCGTGGCGCGCCTGGCCGGCCATGAGCTGCCGATCATCGTGGGACGCCACCCCGTCTTCATCGTGGAGCGCGATGCCGCGTTCGGGCCCGCCCACACCGTGTACCTGGACCTCGCGGGCGGCGCCTACGCGCGGCCGGAGACAGGCGGCCTCACCCTCACGGGCTCGCTCACCGACGACGAGACCGAGCA
>DATJFY010000117.1:0-17483 GCA_035495415.1 Verrucomicrobiia bacterium | reverse complement strand
TAGTACTCGTCGAAGATCGCGACGACGGTCTTCGAGCCGTACTTGCGCACGTCGGCGTCCATGAATGCCTTGGCCTCGCCGAAGAGGCAGCGCGCGCCCGTGACGGCCGCCTCCTTCAGGAGCGGCGGCTCGACCTCGCGTACGTCGTAGCCGGCGCCGGCCAGTGCGGCGTGCGCGGTGTCGAGCGCCTTCGCGACCGCCGGGTGCAGGGGGAAGTCGAAGGTGTTCCGGGTGAAGGCGACCTTGATGGGCGGCGGCTCGGCCGGCCCCTCGAACGGCATGGGCACCTGCCACGGATCGCGCGGGTCGTAGGTGACGAGCGAGCGCATGGCCAGGCGCACGTCGCGCACCTCGCGGCAGATCACCCCCTGCACGGACATCACCTGGGACAGCATGCCGCGCTCGACGGTGGCCGAGGGGTTGTAGGCCGGCACCCGGCCGAGACCCGGCTTCACCGTGGCCGCGCCGCACGCGTAGGCCGGAAAACGGAGCGAGCCACCGATGTCATTGCCGTGCGCGATCGGGCCGTAGCCCATCATCACCGCGGCGGCCGCGCCGCCCGACGAGCCGCCGGCCGAGGCGGTGGCGTTCCAGGGGTTGAAGGTGCGGCCGTGCAGCTCGTTCACCGTGGTCCCGCGGAAGGAGAACTCCGGCGTGTTGGTGCGCCCGATGATGATGGCCCCGGCCCGGCGGAGGTTGCGCACCACGGGCGCATCGTCCGGCGCGATCACGTTCTTGAACGCGACGACGCCGTTGGGCGTCGCGCACCCCTTCTGATCCACGTTCTCCTTGATCGTAACCGGCACGCCATGCAGCGGCCCCATCGGCCCGCGGGCGCTCATCGCCTTGTCGTGCGCCTCGGCCTCGCGCAGCGCGGCCTCGCCGAGATCGTCCACGACCGCATTGAGCTGGCCGTTGGTGGCGCGCAGGCGGGCCACCGCGCTGCCCACGGCCTCCGCGGCGGTCACCTTGCGTGCCGCGATGGCGTCGGCCAGCTCGCAGGCGCTCCACTGCCAGAGCGGCCTATTCGGGTCTGGCATTGCACAGGCCGTAGAAGCGAAGGGCGGGAAGGTGCCCGTCCGGGTCGATCACGTTGTAGGCGCGAGCCATGAGCGATCCTCCTCCGAAGGAATCGAGTCCGCCACATACTATCGCAACCGGCCCTTTCCCCGGAGGTGCCCGGATGGTAGCTTGCACGGCGGAGGGTGAGCGCGGCGATGACGAGAATGCATCTGATGTGGTTTTGTGCGTTCAGTCCGCACGCGGGATTTGGCCTCGACGGATGGGCGGGTCCCCGGACGACCGGGTACGAGTGGACACGGCCGGAATTGTGGCAGGACATGGCGATGGCGCTCGAGCGCGCCAAGTTCGACCTGATCATGCTCGGGGACAGCCTCGCCGTGCCGGGGACCTACCAGGGACGAATGGACGCCTACCTACGCTACGCCGAGCACGCGCCCTTCCACGATCCGGGTCCCCTTGTCGCCATCATGGCGGCCACGACGCGCCGCATCGGCCTCGCGGCGACGCTGTCGACGACGTTCTATCCGCCATTCCTGCTCGCCCGCCTCATGACGACGCTGGACCACCTGAGCCGCGGACGCATTGCGTGGAACGTGGTGACGTCCTACAAGATCGAGGAGGCCCTGAACTTCGGGTACGAGGAGCTGCTCGATCACGACCAGCGCTACGACCGGGCCGACGAGTACATGGAGCTGTGCTATCGGCTCTGGTCGAGTTGGGATCCGGATGCCGTCGTCATGGACCAGCGCACCAACACCTTCGCCGACCCCGCGAAGGTGCGGCCGATCGACTTCGCGGGCACGTATTACCGCTCGCGCGGCCCTCTCAGCGCCGCCCCGTCGCCGCAGGGGCGTCCCGTCATCATCCAGGCGGGCGCCTCGGACCGGGGCCAGGACTTCGCGGCCCGCCACGCAGAGGCCGTCATCGTGTCCCGGGAGACGACCGACGAGATGAAGCAGTACTACGATGCGTTCAAGGCCCGGGTGAAGAAGCAGGGACGCGACCCTGACGAGTGCAAGGTCTTCTTTCTCACCAAGCCGATCATCGCCGACACGGACGAGGCGGCCCAGCGGCAGGCCGACGAGCTGTACGCGAATGCGCCGGTGGAGGCCGGGCTGGCGTCGCTGTCGACCATGCTCCAGATGGACCTGTCGACCTACGATCTCGACGCGCCGCTGCCCGCCGCGATCCAGACCCGGGCCATCCAGGGCATCCGCAGCCAGCTCGATCGCTTCTACATGACCGGGCGGACGCCGACGCTGCGGGACATCGCCACCCGAAAGGTCAGCATCGACTCCAAGCCCTACATCGGCACGGCGGAGCGCGTCGCCGGCGAGCTGGCGCAGACGATCGACGCGGTGGGGGGCGACGGTTTCGCCATCCGGCAGGGCCTCTGGCCGGGCTACGTCGGGCCCTTCGTGGAGAAGGTCATCCCGCTGCTCCAGCAGCGAGGCGCCGTGCGCACCGAGTACACCGGCACGACGCTGCGCGAGCACCTTCGGGAGTTCTAGCCCAGACCTTGTTGGATGCGTTTCCCGCTGATACACGGAAGCCCCCGAAATCACCCTCGGGGGCTTCGTGGTTGCGGGACTATACCGCCGCTATTGACTTGAGCCTTGACCCATCCCCTGGGAAAGCGCGCGCGCGAGGATGGCTCGCCCGACCGCGCGCCTCACGAGAGCCTTCTTCACCAAGCGCCGCTTCACCGCGCGTCTCGCCACGGCCCTCTTGACCGCGCGCTTCTTCACCGCGCGCCGCATGACGGCTCGCTTCACCACGCGCTTCTTCACCGCGCGCCTTGCGACGGTCCTCCTCACCGTGCGCTTCCTTACTGCGCGCCTCACGGCGGCCCTTTTGACGGCCCGCCTCTTCACCGCCCGCCTCGCGACTGCTCGTCTGGCTCGCCTTCGTGCCATGTTGGCCTCCCTCTAGTCCTCCGGAAGCTCGCGGGAATGCCCGCGCGCGACGCCGCCACCACATGTGAAAGGCTAACGTGGCATCCGTGCCGCGCAATATGGGACGTTGGTCCCATCCGGATCAGGGGGCGGTCAGGCGCCGGAGTGCTCACGCCCCTGCCAGCCATGGCGAGGGTAAGATGACGACATCGATCGCGCGCCGCGCGGCTCGGGGAGGGTCACCATGAAGCTGGAGTCGTTCGCACGCTACCCGTTGCTATTCGGTCCGTCCCCCGTGCATCCCCTGGAGCGGATGACTGCGCACCTCGGAGGCGCCCGGATCTGGGCGAAGCGCGATGACTGCAACAGCGGTCTGGCGTTCGGGGGCAACAAGGTCCGCAAGCTCGAGTACCTGGTGGCGGACGCGATCGAGCAGGGGTGCGATGCGCTCGTCTCGATCGGCGGCGTCCAGTCCAATCACACACGGCAGGTTGCGGCGGCCGCGGCTCGGGTCGGGATGAAGTGTGTGCTGATTCAGGAGAGCTGGGTGGACTGGCCCGACGCCGTGTATGACCGGGTCGGCAACATTCTCCTCAGCCGAATCTTGGGTGCAGACGTCCGCCTCGTGCAGGCCGACTTCGGGATCGGCTTCAAGGACAGCTGGGAGCAGGCCATCGCGCAGATCGCGACGTCCGGGGGCAAGCCGTACGCCATCCCGGCGGGCGCGTCGGATCATCGGCTCGGCGGGCTCGGCTTCGCGCGGTGGGCCCAGGAGGTCGAGCAACAGGAGCGCCAGCTCGGGGTGTTCTTCGATACGGTGATCGTCTGCTCGGTGACCGGCAGCACGCAGGCGGGGATGATCGCGGGATTCGCGGGTCAGGCTCGGCCGCGCCGGGTCATCGGGATCGACGCCTCCGCCAAGCCCAAGGAAACGCTCGAGCAAGTCAGCCGCATCGCGCGGCAGACCGCCGAGCTCATCGGCATCGGGCGGAGTCTGCGTCCCGACGAGATCATCCTGGATGACCGGTACCATGCCGGCACCTACGGGATCCCCGATGACCGGACGCTGGAGGCGATCCGGCTGACTGCACGTCTCGAAGGCATGCTCACGGACCCCGTGTACGAGGGAAAGTCGATGGCCGGTCTCATCGACCTGGTGTCCGGCGGCGAGCTCGAGAAGAGCTCGACCGTTCTGTACGCCCACCTGGGAGGTCAGCCGGCGCTCAATGCCTATAGCGCGCTGTTCCGCTGACGGCAACGAAAGGGAGGAGATCGTGGACGCGTCGGACCAGGAGCTGCAGCAGTACCTCTTCGATCTTCAGGGCTATCTGGTGATCCCCAACGTCCTGGGGGCGGCGGAGGTGGCCGAGCTGAATCGCTTGATCGACGGGCGGCGGCTCCCCAGCCCTCGCGAGAGCATCCGCTTCGGCTCCGCGGCCGGCAAGCACGGACCGGATCATGGCTTCCTCAACTGGGGGGAGCCGTTTTGCCGCTTGCTGGATCATGAGGCGATCTTGCCGATTCTGCGCTTTCGACTCGGCGAGTGCTTTCGGCTGGACCGTCTCTACGGGATCCGCATGCAGAAGGGGCAGACGATGGGGTCCATGCACGCGGACTACGGGGCGTCGGCGCTCAACTCCTTCACGAAGCCCGGCGAGCGTTTTCACTTCGCTTCGAACGGCATCTACGAGGGGTTCACGGTCGCGGCCTGGAATCTTGCCGATGCCGGACCGGCGTACGGGGGATTCTGGTGCATCCCCGGAAGTCACAAGAGCCACTTCAGGCTGCCGCGCCAGATCCACGAGGCCCCGGAAAAGGCCGCCTGCGTCGTCATTCCCGAGATCCCGGCGGGATCGGTCGTGCTGTTCTCCGAAGCGATGATGCACGGGACAGCCCCCTGGCGAGCCGACCACGAGCGGCGCACGCTCCTGTACAAGTATTGCGTCTCCCACATGGCCTGGTCGCGGGCGCGCGTGCTGCCGCCTCCCGATGTCCCGCTCACCCCGCGCCAGCACGCGCTCCTGACCGAGCCGGGGGATCCACATACGTTCGTTCCATCGCTCTTCGGCGACGGACCCGGCGCGGCGCGATAGCGGCGCCGGAAGTCATACGGGCTGGATAGCGCCTCGCTCGGGCGCCGATGCAGACGCCGACGTCGTTCGCGAGGCCGAAGACCCCATGCTCCCACCGTCCATCTTGCCCAGCCCGCTGCGTTCGCATAGCCTGGCGTCACCGCCGCACGATGGTCATACGCCAAGGAGAGGCCGATGCGTGGAGGCGCGAAGCATTCGAGGGCGCTACCGTCGCGGAAGAGCGAAAGCTCCCGGGTGGAGGATCTCGAGAAGCGCCTGGCGGAGGCGCTCCAGGGCGAGACCGAGGCCCTGAAGCGAGAGGCTGAGGTGCTGGAGCAGCAGACGGCAACCGCAGAAGTTCTGCGCGTCATCAGTAGCTCGCCGGCCGACGTTCAGCCGGTGTTCGAGGCCATCGGGCAAAGCGTGATCCGCCTGATGGGAGCCGCGATGGCCTCCGTGTACGAGTTTGATGGATCGCTCGTTCACCTCCGCACGCTCACGCCGTCGACCTGGCCGCATGCCGAGGAGCTTCGCCGACAGTATCCCAGGCCACCGGACGCGAAGCTGGCGGCAGGCCGCGTGATCCTCGAGCGCGCGATCCTGCACCTGGAGGATCTCCAGACTGATCCCGCGACACCGTCGGTGACCCGGCAAGTCGCGGAGCGGATGGGCCTCAAGGCCGTCCTGTGGGTTCCGATGCTCCGGGACGGGAAGCCGATGGGCGTCATCGGAGCCGTCCGGGCCGAAGCAAAGCTCTTCTCCGACAAGCAGGTGCGCCTGCTTCAGACGTTCGCCGATCAGGCGGTCATCGCGATCGAAAACGTGCGACTCTTCACCGAATTGCAGGCGCGGACGGGACAGCTGACACGGTCGGTCGAGCAGTTGACTGCCCTTAGCGAAGTCGGGCGCGCGATCAGCTCCACGCTCGATCTCGAGACCGTGCTGACCACGATCGTGTCGCGCGCGGTCGAGCTCTCAGCGCTCGATGGCGGCGTGGTCTTCGAGTACGACGACGCCGCGGAGGAGTTTGTCCACCGGGTGGCGACCGACACCGGGGGAGGTCTCGCCGAGGCACGACGCAACACGCGGATCCGCAAGGGCGAAGGCGCGCTGGGGCGAACGGCGATGACGCTGGAGCCGGTCCAGGTCCCCGACATCACGGCGCTCGGCGCCTACGAGAGCCGGCTGCGGCACAACCTGGTCGAGTCCGGCATCCGCGCCATCTTGGCCGTGCCAATGCTCTGTGAAGGGCGATTGATCGGCTGTCTCGCCGTGACGCGCAACGAGCCCGGCGAGTTTCCGGCGGACACCATCGAGCTCCTGCGGACCTTCGCGACACAGTCGGCCTTGGCGATCCAGAACGCGCGCCTGTTCCGCGAGATTGCCGCGAAGAGCCATCAGCTCGAGGTCGCGAGCCAGCACAAGTCGGAGTTCCTCGCCAACATGTCACACGAGCTACGGACTCCGTTGAACGCGATCATCGGCTTCTCCGAGGTGCTGAGCGAGCGGATGTTCGGCGAGCTGAATGAGAAGCAGGACGAGTACCTGAAGGACATTCACGCCTCGGGGCAACACCTGCTGGCTTTGATCAACGACATTCTCGATCTGTCGAAGATCGAGGCCGGTCGAATGGAGCTGGACGTCACGGAGTTCGACCTGCCCACGGCCGTCGACAACGCGCTGACACTGATCCGCGAGCGCGCCGGCCGACGCGGGATCGCACTGCACACAACCGTCGACGAGCGGCTCGGGCATATCCGGGGCGATGAACGCAAGATCCGCCAGGTTCTGCTGAACCTCCTCTCGAACGCGATCAAGTTCACGCCCGAGGGGGGCCGCATCCACGTCGCGGCGAAAGCGGTGGATGGCGCCATGGAGGTCTCGGTGAGCGACACCGGAGTCGGCATCGCGCCGGACGATCAGAAGGTGGTGTTCGAGGAGTTTCGTCAGGTCGGGACCGCCGACAAGAAAGTCGAGGGCACCGGGCTAGGCCTTGCCCTGTCGCGCAAATTCATCGAGCTCCACGGCGGCGAGATCTGGGTCGAGAGCCGGGTCGGGGAGGGCTCGACGTTCACGTTCACCGTGCCGGTGCGACGTGGTGAGTGAGCTGATCCGGTCAATCTAAGCCAAGGGGGGACCGAGAGATGGCATCCACGAAAGACGTTCTCGAGCACCACATGAAGTGCTTTGGCGGGGGCGACCTCAAGGGCATCCTGGCTGGCTATGCGCCCGGCGCCGTCGTGTTCACGCCAGACGGACCGCTCAAGGGGATCGACGCGATTCGGCCGCTGTTCGAAGCGATGTTCGCGGAGTTTGCGAAGCCCGGCGCGAAGTTCGCCATGAAGCAGCAGTCCATCGAGGGCGACTACGCCTACCTCCTGTGGACGGCAGAGACCGCCGACAACGTGTACGAGATCGGCACGGACACGTTCATCGTGCGCGACGGCAAGATCGTGGCCCAGTCGATCGCCGGGAAGATCACGCCCAAGGGTTGACACGTGCCGCGCGCCCGGTGGCTTCGTCCCACCGGGCGCGCGAGCCGCGCGTGAAGCGTGAAGCCTACGCCTCGACCCAGGGCGTCCAGAGCTGGAACCACTCCTCGGGCGGGTTGACGAATCCCTTCACCTTCGGGCTGAGCACCACCAGGTTCAGGTCGTTGCAGATGGGGAAGAACGCGGCGTCCTCCTCCATGACGATGCGGTCGATCTGCTTGTAGACCAGGGCGCGCTTCTTCTCCTCCAGCTCGGCGCGGGCGGTGTCGAGCAGGCCGTCCACCTTCGGGTTCGCGTACCAGCCCACGTTGACGCCCTTGTCCGGCTGCCGGGTCGAGCGCGCCACGATGTCGATCCAGAAGTTGCTCGTCATACCCCAGGAGAGCTGGTACGCCCCATGGCCTGGGCGCAGTCCCTGGAACATCTTGGCGAGATACGTGATCCAGTCGAACGTCTCGAGCTTCACCTTGATCCCGACCTTGGCGAGATCGCGCTGGATCCACTCGGCCATGGCCACCGGGATCATCTGGCCCGAACCGGAGGTGGAGGTCCAGAACGTGGTCTCGAAGCCGTTCCCGTGGCCGGCCTCCTTGAGGAGGGCCTTGGCCTTTTCCGGATCGTAGGAGTAGGGCTTGTACTTGGGGTCGTAGGCGGCGGTCGCGGGCGAGATCATGCTCCACGCGGGTTTCGCGGTGCCGCGGAGCAGCTCCTTGCACATCTTGTCCTTGTCCACCGACATCTGAAGCGCCCGGCGGACGCGCACGTCCTTGAAGTGCTCGTCCTTCATGTTGAGGTGCCAGTACCAGATGTGGGGCGCGTTGCTCTGCAGCACCTGGAACTTGTCCTTCCTCAAGGCCTCCACCTCGTCGGGCGGGGGCGCGAGGATGAAGTCCACTTCGCCGGTGCGCAGGGCGGCCACCCGCGCGGTGGGGTCGTCGAGGCGGCGGAACACCAGCTTGTCCACGTTGGCCGCCTTGCCCCAGTAGTCCTTGAAGCGCTCGAGCACGATACGGTCGCCCGGCACGTTCTCGACGAACTTGAAGGGGCCGGTGCCGACGGGCGCGTCGGCGAACTTCTCGTTGCCGGTCTTCTTCGCCTGGGTGGGGCTGATCATCATCGGCTCGCCCCAGCTCTGGAGCGTCATCCGCTCCCACTCCGCGTAGGGCTTGCTGAACGTCAGCTTGAGCGTGTACTCGTCCACGGCCTCCGCGCCCGTGATGTACTCCACCACGTAGGAGGTGTAGCTGTTGGCGCGCGGGTAGAAGTGGGGCGCGTCCTTCTTGTACATCCGCTCCCACGAGAAGACGGCGGCCGCGGCGTTGAATGGGGTGCCGTCGTGGAACTTGACGCCCTTGCGCAGCTTGAAGGTGCGCGAGAGCCCGTCCTTGGCGGTGGTATACGACTCGGCCAGCTTCGGCACCATGGGCGGGATGGCCACGTCGGCTTTCGTGAGGTCCTCGGCGAGCAGCCCCTCGAACATCTGGAAGGTCACGCGGTAGGTGAGCCAGCAGCCGGTGGCCTGCGGGTCGAGGATGTCGGACGGGCCCTCCATCCCGTAGACGAGCGTGCCCCCCTTCTTGGGTGTCTGGGCGCGCGCGCGCTTCGGCGCCGCCGCCAGGGCTCCCGCGGCGCCCGCCGCGCCGGCGGCGGTGCGGAGGAAGTCCCGGCGGCTCACGCCGTCGGGAATCATGCGCAGCATCAGGTTGATCTTGTCCGCGTCCATGCCGTTCCTCCTTGCCTCGACGGGGGGCTACCGGCGGGCGCGAGGGTCGAGGGCCTCGCGAAGGCCGTCTCCAACGAAGTTGAACGCCAGCGCGGCGACGACGATGACGATGCCGGGGATCGTGGCCACGTGCGCGGCCCGGTAGAGGACGAGCCGGCCGTTGCCCACCATGACACCCCAGTCGGGCGTGGGCGGCTGCACGCCCAGGCCCAGGAAGCTGAGCCCCGCCGAGGCGACGATCATCAAGCCGACCAGCGTGCTGGTGTAGACGAGCAGTGGCGGCAGGACGTTCGGCAAGAGGTGGCGGCCGATCAGGCGCCAGCGGCTGGCGCCGAGGCCGCGCGCGGCTTCCACGAACTCGAGATGCTTCACCGAGAGCGTCGCGCTGCGGACCACCCGCGTGCTGTACGGCACCAGCACGACCGCGAGGGCGAACATCTGGTTGTTCATGCCGGGGCCGATGACCCCGACGATCGCGATGGCGAGCAGCACGAGCGGGAACGCGAAGAAGACGTCGAGCGCGCGCATGATGAGGTGGTCGACCAGGCCGCCCAGATCGCCCGCCAGCAAACCGAGGAGCAGGGCGACCAGCCCGGCCGTCACGGTCGGCAGGATGCCCACCATGAGCGAGGCGCGTCCTGCCCAGATGAGACGGCTGAGGATGTCGCGCCCCTGCTCGTCGGTGCCGAGCAGATGGCCGGGCGTGCCGATGGGGGCGAGGCGCTCGACCCCCGCGGAGCTCAGCGGGTCCCACGGGCTGATGAGCGGGGCGGCCAGCGCGGCGCCGCCGAGGATGGCGATGATGACGAGGCCAAGCAGGGCCTGGCGATCCCGACAGAAGACGCGGACGAACTGGGCGAGGGCCCGCGAGCCGCGGCGGGGGCGGGGCCTCTCGGTCTCGACGGCGAGGGCGGCGATGGACACGGAGGCTAGGCCGGCCGCGTGCGCGGGTCGAGGTACAGATTCAGGAGGTCGACCACGAGGTTCACGAGCACGAACATGACCGCGATGAACAGGGCGGCGCCCTGGACCACCTGCACGTCGCGGGCGATCACGGAGGAGACGAGCTGCCGCCCGAGGCCCGGCCAGCCGAACACTTCCTCGGTGAAGACCGCGCCGCCCAGCAGATATCCGAGCTGGAGCCCGGCGATGGTCAGGATCGGCGGCCACGCCACCCGGAGGGCGTGCAGCCACAGCACGGCCCGCTCCGAGAGCCCCTTGGAGCGCGCAACCTTGATGTAGTCCTGGCCGAGAATCTCCAGCAGCGAGGCGCGCGTCATCCGGGCGATGATCGCGCCGGGCGCCGCCGCGGTGGCGACGGCCGGCATGATGAGGTGCAGGAGCAGGTCGTCGAGGCCGCCCGGACCGCGCGAGGAGTACATGCCCAGGCTCGGCAGCCACCGCAGGTCGATCGCGAAGAGCACGATCAGCACGAGCCCCAGCCAGAAGGGCGGCATGTTGCCCACCACGAGCGAGACGCCCATGGCGGTCCGGTCGACCGCGGTCTGCGGGCGCGCCGCGGCGACGAGGCCGACGGTGATGCCTCCCACCACCGCGAGGGCGAAGCTCGCGCTGGCGAGGATGAGCGTGTTGCCGAACTTGGGCAGCAACAGCTCCATCACCGGCTTGTGCACGATGGGCGAGAGGCCCAGGTCGCCGTGGACCGCGCGCCAGAGCCACTTCGCGTACTGGACGTGGATCGCCTCGTCGAGCCCCAGCGCGTGGCGGAGCTGGGCGAGGGACTGATCGGTGGCCATGGGCCCGAGCAGCGCGCGCGCCACGTCGCCCGGGATCAGCTTCATCGTCAGGAAGATCACCACCGAGATGCCGAAGAGCACCGGGACCAGTCCGACCAGCCGCTGCAGCGCGTAGACGGTCATGCGCGACGGGTTCGGGGGGGGCGGGCGACCTCGAGCCTCTCGCGCAGCCGTTCGCAGTACGCCGCCGCCTGCTCGGTGAAGCGCGTCTCGAAGAACTCGTCGACCGCGCGGCTCAAGATGGCGTCGGCGTCGGTGCGGATCGGCAGCGGGCTGCGGCTGCGGAGCGTGTCGACGGCGAGGGTCTTGAGCGGAGGCGCGACCTCGTACTCCAGGGTGAGCTGCACGCGCACGCCGTCCAGGCCGGGCTCGAGGCGCCAGCGTCCCGCAATCGTCACGAGCGGGCCTCGCATGGCGAAGCAGCGCTCTCGCCGGCCGTTCTTCCCCGCGCGGCTGACCGTGAGCGTGGCCGTCTGTTCCTGGCCGTCCACGATGGGCAGATCCAGCGCGTGGTGGAGCGTTCCGTGGGGTGTCTCGTTGCCGGCCGTCACCCCGGGGAAGCAGAGGTACGTCGCTCTCCGGCCGAGCGCGGTCCACGCGTCTTCCACGGAGAACGACAGGTGCGTCTGGGCGGTCGCGGTGACCATCTCTCTCCAGAAAGTCCACCGGCCCGATCGGCGTGGCACGCCACCGCCGCGGGCCCGGCTCACTATAGTCCATGGCATGATCGAGCCGCAACCATCCGCGGTGCCCCGATCCGGAGGACGAGAGCCATGCTGAGGCGAGTCGATGTCGACGAGGTGACGGAGTACGGCCGCGCGCTGGGGTTCGACCTGACCCCGACGGAGGCGCGGATGATCCAGGCGCGCATGATGGACACCATCGCCGCGCTCGAGGCCTTCGACGAGATGCGCGTGGAGGAGCGGGGCCTGCCGCTCCGCTTCACCGATCGCGATCCCGGGCGTCGCCCGACCGAAGCCGAGGATCCACTCGGCGCCTTCATCCGGACCTGCCGGGTGAAGGGCGCGGATCGGGGGCCGCTGGCCGGCAAGACGGTCGCGCTGAAGGACCACATCGCGCTCGCGGGGGTGCCGCTCACGTTCAGCTCGCACATGATGGACGGCTACGTGCCGGACTTCGATGCCACCGTGGTCACGCGACTTCTCGACGCGGGCGCAACCATCGTCGGCAAGCTCAAGATGGAGGAGTTTTCCTGGGGAGGGCCCGGGCTCTCCGGCGTGGGCGACTACGGCCGCCCGCTCAACCCGCACAACCGCGAGCACGTTACCGGCGGCTCGTCGTCGGGCTCCGGCGCCGCCGTGGCCGGCGGGATGGTGGACATCGCGCTGGGGGGCGACCAGGGCGGCTCCATCCGGCTGCCCGCGGCGTGGTGCGGCATCGTCGGTCTCATGCCCACCCACGGGCTCGTGCCGCACACCGGCGTCTTCGGTCTCGAGCCGACCATCGACTACGTGGGCCCGATGGCGCGGACGGTGGAGGATGTCGCGGTGTCGCTCCAGTGCCTGGCGGGTCGCGACGGCCTGGATCCGCGCCAGGCCGACGTGCCCGCGGGCGTGCCCGACTACACCGGCGCGCTCACGCGCGGCGTGAAGGGGCTGCGGATCGGGGTCCTGGCGGAGGGCTTCGGCGTCGCGGGCGGCGACCGCGCGGTCGACGAGGCCGTGATGGAGGCGGTGCGCGGGCTCGAGCGCGCCGGCGCTCGGGTGGAGCGGGTGTCGGTGCCGCTCCACACCCGGGCGCTCCCCGCGCTGTTGCCGATCTACCTCGAGGGCGGCAAGCGGATGTACGACACGCACTTCGGCGGCGCCTTCGCCAAGACCTACTATCCGTCCTCGCTGATCTCGATCTTCGGCCGCCTCAAGCAGAGCCACGCGCGCGAGTTCTCGCCGAACCTCAAGCTGAACCTCCTGCAGGGCTACTATCTGCAGCGCAACTACGGCGGGCGGCTCTACGCGAAGGCCCAGAACGTGCGGCCCACCTTCGTGGCTCAGTACGATCAGGTGTTCCGGTCGGTGGACGTGCTCGCGATGCCGACGATTCCATTGACCGCGCCGCGCTGGCAGGCGCCGCGCGACTTCGAGGACGCGCTCGAGCTGACCATGCTCGGCGGCGGGCGCAGCCTCGACCTGGGGCCCGTCATCGCCAACACGTGCCCCTTCAACTACACGGGCCATCCGGCGATCAGCGTGCCGTGCGCCAAGCTGGGCGGGCTCCCGGTCGGGCTGATGCTGGTCGCCCCCCACTTCCGCGAGGACACGTTGCTTCAGGCCGCCGCCGCGCATCAGCGGTCGGTGGACTGGGCCACGTTGCTCGCCACGCCAGCGCCACGGGGCGCGTGAGGCAAAGGAGCCGACCATGCTGATCGTCGACGCGCAGATTCATCTCTGGAACGCAGGCAACCCCACCAGCCCGTGGCACCGGCAGATTCCCGCCTATCTGAAGGACGACGCCCTGAAGGAAATGGACGCCGGCGGTGTCGATGCCGCCATCCTCACCCCGCACACCCCATGGGATCCGAATGCGAACGAGCTCTGCATGGAGGCCGCGCGCGCCCATCCCGACCGGTTCGCGATCCTCGGCAACTTCCCCCTCGACAAGCCGGAGAGCCGCGCGCTGGTCGACACGTGGAAGCAGCGGCCGGGAATGCTCGGCTGCCGCTTCACCTTCATCGGGCCGGAGCAGGAGAAGTGGCCGACGGACGGCACCGTGGACTGGCTGTGGCCGGCCGCGGAGCGGGCCGGCCTGCCGATCGCGCTGATGGCGGCGAACTTTCTGCCGAAAGTTGCCGAGGTCGCGCAGAGGCACCCGAACCTCAAACTGATCCTCGATCACCTCGGTCGCCCGAGAGGCGACACGAGCCCGAGTGAGCGATGGGCGAATCTGTCGCAGGTGCTCGCGCTCGCGAAATATCCCAACATCGCGATGAAGGCGACGGGCGCGCCGAGTTACAGCGATCAGCCCTACCCGTTTCGCGACATCCACGACAATCTGCACCGCCTCTACGATGCCTTCGGCCCCGCGCGCTGGTTCTGGGGCACCGACATCACGCGCATGCCGTGCCCGTGGCGTCAGTGCGTGACGCTGTTCACGGAAGAGCTGTCGTGGCTGAAGGGCCGCGACCTCGAGCTGGTCATGGGCCGGGCTGTCTGTGACTGGCTGGGATGGAACCGATAGGAGTACGTGCACGCATACTATTCCGTGAGGCGCGAGCGCCCGGAGGAAGTTCGCGTAGCAGCTCAGGCGCGCCCGTTGATCTCGTCGACCATCTTGTGGGCGATATAGCGCGCGAGCGCGTAGACGGTGTAGCACGGATTCACGCCCAGGGACGTCGGCAGGATGGACGAATCGGCGATGTACAAGCCTTCGACGTCGTAGGAGCGGCCCTGGGAATCCACGATGTCCCGCCTGGCATCACCACCGAGCGCGCAGCCGCCCATGGGGTGGCCGCTCGTGATCTGCAAACGCTGTTGCTCCACCAGCTCCAGGGTCAACGCCGCCTCGATCTGGTCGGGACTGTTCAGGATGAGCGGCCGATGGGCGTTGAAGAACACTCGCCGTGCGCCGGCGGCGAACATGATCCTGGCGCCTGTCTGCAGGGAATCGAGCCATCCGGGGCGATCTTCTTCGGCCAGCTCGTACTCGAATCCCTCGTCGGTGACGCGCCCGACCGGCCGATCACGAAACATCACGGCCAGCGTCATCGTCTGGCTGAAGCGCTTCATGAACGCCTGGTGGCTTTCGGCGGACTCGTACGGCATGAGCTGCGCGTGGGCGAGGGGATGATTGAGCAGACCCTCGAGGGCGTAGCGCACGTGGTGAATCGCAGGATCCGCACTCGCCTGATCCTCGACCTCATACTTCTTGGCGAAGTAGCCCATCGGCGGGGTCGCGGCGGACGGATACAGGGGCTCGTCGAAGTCGCCGTACACCGTGATGGTGGCGTGCGTGGAGAAGCGCTCGCCCACTGCTTCATCGGCGCCCTTGAGAGACCGCAGACGCGGCAGGCCGCTTTCCATGAGGATGCGCGGCGAAGAGAAGGGGCCGGCGGCCAGCACGACGCGGCGCGCGCGGACCTCGAGCGATGCTCGATTCTCGCCTCGCGCGTCCGTCAACTGGGCCCGGACGCCGGCGACGCGGTGCCGTCGCCCGCCGCGGCCGTCCTCGGCGCGGTCTTCGAGGAGCAGCGCGTCCACCCGGCAGTTTGCGACGACCTGAGCGCCATGACGGGCGGCGAGTGGCAGGACCATGTTCAGGGGCGTGAGCTTTCGATTGTAGCGACAGCCCAGGTCGCAGAATCCGCATCCGATACACTGATGCGCATTGCGCTGCGCGACGCCGTGATGGGGCATCCCCAGCTTTTCCGCGCCCCGGCGTAGCGCCAGATTGCTGCCGGAGATCTGCGATTCCGGCACGGGGGCGATCCTGAGCAGCTTCCGGATGTAGTCGAGGTGCGGCACCAGGTCGTCGTAGCTGAAGTCAGCACCCAGCTGATCGTGCCAGTCGCGGATCACCGGTCGAGGGGGCTCGAAGGCAAGCGCATGGTTGATCGTGGCCGAGCCGCCGACGAGCTTGCCGGTCACGACGGCGGTGGAGACCGTAGGAATGTCGAAGCCGAACACCTCGATCACCGAGAACTCGGTGTCGAAGATGCGCGGCATCATCAGTCGCTCGCGCTGAAGGAACTCGACGGGCTCGATGAAGTCGCCCTTCTCGAGAATCACGACGCGCTGGCGCGTTCTCGAGGCGAGCTCCGCGGCCACGAAGGATCCGCCGGCGCCGGAGCCCACGACGACGATGTCGGTCTCGAGGATGAGATTGTCAGAGTTCGACTGCTCGACGACGCGAGCGGCCTCGAGGCCGGTGGGCAGCTTGTCGTGCGGGACGACTCGACGCCGTAGGTCGGCGACATTGGATTCCGTCTCCGCCGCCATGTCGAACGAGGTGCCGTGCGCGCGATCTGCCGCCGGCTTCGCGGGATCGAGCAGCCACGGGCCCGGGTAATTCATCATCCTCCAGACGACCTTCTCGTTCGTGTACAGCGGTGCGGTGCCGATGAACTTGGCGCCGCTGAAGATGTTCCGGAGCGCTCGGATCTCGCTATCGCGCAAGTACAGGAAATAGCGATTGGCGTCGTCGGGATGGAAGTGTCGCAGCTGGCCATGCGGAAGCACGCCGTGCTGCCTGCGAAAGGTGCGCGTGATCATTGGCAAGACGTTGAGGAAATCGATGAGGAACTTCATGTCGTCGAGGAATTCCTCGCCGCTGGCCCAGGCGAACTGCGCGTAGACCGCCACGGGATCGTACGTGGGATCTTCCGCCTTCAGGCGTCGCCGGATCTCTGTGTCGGGCGGATTGAAGCCATCGATGATTTTGCCGACGACAGCTCGCTGGACTGGATCGAAGATCGGCGCGTCGTCGCCGAGCTGCACCCGCTCGAGAGCGCCCCGCAGCGTCCCACAACCCGGGGCCGAGGACGCCACGATCGCCGCCGCCGACGCTCGGGCGAGATGAGCCATGAACGTTCTGCGCGTCATCGCGCGCACGATGTTGGCGTCGAACCGCTGCTGTGCGCTCATGGCTGGCCGCGCTCTGTTCCGGGCACGGCAAACCGGTGGGTGTTTAGCATCTGGCCGGCGACAGTCGCGCCAACCCGGACGTGGCATGTGACGCATCGGTTCGCGTCCCCGGCCGGGTCGCTCGGAAAATGCTGCTCGCGATCTGCGTGGCAGCCGATGCAGAAGCTTGCCCGCTGCACCGCGCCAAGACCGAGGCGGTGGTCATCGTAGTGACACGCCGCGCACAAGCGGCCGCCGAGCTCGCCGGACGAAGAATCGCCGACGAAACGTCTCGCCGTATCAGTAGGGGAGGTGAATCCGTCCCGGCGGAGCGACGCGCGTTCGGCGCGCTCGTTGTCCAGCGGGCGCTGAAGGCGACCGGCGAAGTGCCTGCTGGCGAGCGTCTGCTGGTACGCCGCCTGGTGGCAGCCTCCGCACGTTGCGTCCCGGACCGGATGCGAGAAGTCGGGATGGCTTGCGAGCGTGTGGCATTGCCCGCAGCGGATTCCCTTCAACGTATGGCGACTCTGGGCGTAGTGCTGGGCGATGGGCCCCGCGTGGCAGCCGACGCACGTTTCGACATATGGGGTCGGCCCCGAGAATGCTGCCGGGTCAGGCCGCCGGGAGTGTGGCATCAGCATGCAGCCGCCGATCGCAATCGCAAGCGACCCGGTTGTGATTACGAGCGTTCGTCCGCGCTGTCGCACATCCGTACGTGATGTTCACCATACGAACGCCTGCCGGATACTGGACCTTGGACTCGTGCCATCCGGGTGCGGCGTCAACGTCTCAGCGTGGAGTTTGGACGAGCTTCCGCAGCGCGGTGACTGTCTCGATGAGACTGGCGGTCTCGGCGCCGCCGGTAACGAAGGCCGGCAGCATCGTGCGCACGGCGACGGCATAGGTGACGAAGCTTGCGTCTCCCGCGTCCGCGGCATCGACCTG
>DATJFY010000116.1:0-15722 GCA_035495415.1 Verrucomicrobiia bacterium | reverse complement strand
CGGAAGGCGATGTGGTAGAGGCCCGGCGCACCTTTGGGTGAACGCGGCGCCTCGGCGCGCGCCACCTCCAGGGAGATGTCGTGGTGGTGGCGGCCCGCGGTGAGGAACACGATGCGGCCGTCCTTGCCGCGGCCGGCTTCGGCGAGCCCGAGGAGGTCTCGATAGAACCGAGTGGCGGCCTCGAGATCGCGCACGAAGAGCGAGACGTGTCCGAGCTCGCTGACTTTCACGACACGCGAGATGTTAGCATAGGCGCATGACCCCGCCCGAGTCCGCCGCCGCCATCCTGCCCGCTGCGGTGGCCGCCCCCCCCGCTCGCGTGAAGCCCGACGTGCGCTTGCTCGGCCTGCTCGCCCTCGGGCACATGGTGGTCGACATCAACCAAGGCTCGCTCGCGGTGATCCTGCCGTTCCTGAAGGACGCGCTCACACTGAGCTACGCGGCCACCGGCGCCATCGTGCTGATGGCCAACATCACCTCCTCGATCATCCAGCCGCTGTTCGGCTTCCTCGCCGACAAGACGTCGCGGCGGTGGCTCCTGCCCCTGTCGGTGTTCCTCTCGTCGCTGGGGCTCGCCTTCACCGGCCTCGCGCCCTCCTACGCCGTGGTGCTGTTCGTCGTGATGATCACGGGGTTCGGGGTCGCCGCCTATCATCCCGAGGGCTACCGAACCGCCACCGCGGTGGCGGGCGCGCGCAAGGCGACCGGTGTGTCCATCTTCTCCACCGGCGGCAACATCGGGATCGCGCTGGGGCCGCCGCTGGTCACCGCGCTGCTCAGCGCTTATGGCCTGCCCGGGACCCTCGGCATGCTCGTGCCGGGCGCGCTCGTGGCCGGCTTGCTCCTCGCGGGGCTGCCGTCTCTCTCCGCGCCCGCGCCGACGCAGGCCCGCGTGCAGGCGGCCCGCGACGGCGCCCAGACCATGATCGGGGCGATGAGCCTTCTGGTCCTCGTGGTCGCGATCCGCTCGTGGACGCAGCTGGGCTTCACGACCTTCATGCCGTTCTATTGGCGCGACGTGCTCCACGGCGATCCGCGGCTGGTCGGGACGCTGCTCGCGGTGTTCCTGGGCTCCGGCGTGGTCGGCACGCTCGTCGCGGGGCCCATCGCCGATCGGGTGGGCGTGCGCCGCTACGTCGTGAGCGTGTTCCTCCTCGCCGTGCCGATCGCGGTGGCGTTCCTCTTCGCGCGCGGCATTTTGGTGTTCGTGCTGCTGGCGCTGCTCGGCTTCGTCCTCGTCTCCACCTTCACGGTGTCGGTCGTGCTCGGGCAGGCCTACCTGCCGCGAAACCCCGGCATGGCGTCGGGGCTCATCGTCGGCTTCGCCATCGGCGCCGGCGGGCTCGGCGCGAGCGCCCTCGGCTGGGTGGCGGACCACTGGGGACTGACCCGGGCGCTGTGGATCTCGGCGCTGATGCCACTGGCGGGCTTCCTCGTGGCCCTCACGCTGCCCGAGCCCAAGACGCGTGACCCTCGATAGTCTTCAGGACGGCGAGCAGGTCCTCCTGATCGATCAGCGTGGCCGGCGCCACCTCTTCATGCTCAGGAAAGGGGAGACGTTTCACTCCGACCGGGGCTGGGTGACGCACGACGCGATCATCGGCCAGCCCGACGGCTCCTGGGTCCGCACCTCCAAGGGCACGCGCTACGTGGTCCTCCGGCCCACCCTGGCCGAGTACGTGCTCGACATGCCGCGCGGGGCGCAGGTCATCTATCCGAAGGACCTCGCGATGGTGATGTTCTGGGCCGACATCTTCCCCGGCGCCCGCGTGCTCGAGGCGGGAATGGGCTCGGGCGCGCTCACGCTCGCGCTCCTGCGCGCGGTGGGCCCCGCGGGCCGGGTGATCAGCTACGAACAGCGCGAGGACTTCGCGCGGCGCGCGCTGGCGAACATTCAGCTCCGCATGGGCGAGGTCAATACCCTCGCGGTGCGCCTGCGCCCGGTCGAGGAAGGGCTCGCCGAAGAGGAGACCGTCGATCGCGCGGTCTTCGACCTGCCCGAGCCGTGGCATCTCGTGGAGCCGGTGGCGCGTGTGCTCCGCTCCGGCGGCATCTTCCTCTCCTATGTGCCCACCATCATCCAGTCGCATCAGCTCTCGGAGGCGCTGCGCCGCCATCCCGGCTACACCCTCGTCGAGACGTTCGAGACGCTGTTCCGGCCCTGGAACATCGAACACACGTCTGTACGTCCCTTTCACCGTATGGTCGCCCATACCGGCTTCATCACGGTGGCCCGCCGCGTGGTGCCCGAAGATGCCCCCTTCCAGCCCCGCATCACGGTGTCGGAGGTGGAGTGATGCTCGAGCGCTACTTCGAGTTGAGCGCGCAGGGCACCACGGTGGGACGCGAGGCGCGGGCCGGCCTCACGACGTTCATGGTGATGGCCTACATCATCTTCGTGAACCCGGCCATTCTCTCCTTTGCGGGCGTGCCGGGTCTCGAGGGCAAGGGCGGGCCGTTCGCGGCGGTGCAAGCCGCGACCTGTCTGGTCGCGGGGGTGCTCACCCTGGCCATGGGTCTCCTCACCAACTATCCGCTCGCCCTCGCCTCCGGCATGGGGCTCAATGCGGTGGTGGCCTTTCAGCTCATCGCGGGGCTCAAGCTCTCCTGGCCCGCCGCCATGGGGGTCATCTTCCTCGAGGGCCTCGCCATCACCGCGCTAGTCCTCACCGGCTTTCGCGAGGCAATCATGAACGCGATCCCGCTGGTGCTGAAGCAGGCGATCAGCGGGGGCATCGGGCTCTTCATTCTGTTCATCGGGCTGGTCTCGGCGGGTATCGTGAAGCCCGGCCCGCCCGGAGTGCCCGTCACCCTCGGCGATCTGACGGCCGCGCCGGTGGGTGTGGCCATCGTGGGCCTGCTCGTCACCCTCTGGCTCCTCGCGCGCGGCAACACCGGCACGCTCCTCTTCGGTATCCTTCTCGCCACCATCCTCGCGGTGATCGTCAACGTGCTGACCGGCGGGCGCGCCTTCCCGATTCCCGGACAGGCGGTGATTCCCCGGGCGATCGTGGCGTGGCCCGATTTGTCCGGCCTCGGGGTCGGCGTCAACCTGGAGGTGTTCGCACGGGTGGGCGCGGTGACCGCGCTCGTCACCATCTTCTCGATCATGCTGTCGGACTTCTTCGACACCATGGGGACGGTGATCGGCATCGGCGGCGAGGCGGGCTGGCTCGACCGCAACGGCAAGCTGCCGCGGCTCAACCGCGTGCTTCTGGTGGACTCGCTCGCCGCCGCGGCGGGCGGCGCCGCCGGCGCGTCCTCCGCCACCACCTACATCGAGTCGGCGGCCGGCGTGTCGGCGGGCGCGCGCACCGGCCTCGCCTCCGTGGTCACCGGCGTCTGCTTCCTGCTCGCCCTCTTCTTCTCGCCGCTCGCCGCCATCGTGCCCGCCCAGGCCACCGCGCCTGCCCTCCTCGTGGTGGGCTACCTCATGGTCGCGATCATCAAGGACATCCGCTTCTCAGATATCGAGGACGGGTTCCCCGCCCTCCTCACCTTGACGGTGATGCCGTTCACGTACTCGATCACCAACGGCATCGGCGCGGGCTTCATCGCCTACTGCTTCATCAAGCTCGTGCGGGGCAAGGGACCCACCGTGCATCCGATGATGTGGACGGCGGCTCTGGCCTTCATCCTCTACTTCGTGCTGCCCGGCCTCCGGGCCACGCTGGGCTTCTGAGGGCGTCCCGCGCCCCTGTGATAGGCTAGGAAACCCGGCCGCGGCCGGCTCGATTCCTCCAGGAGGTCGGATTCGTTGATCAGCACGATGCGGGAGTACCTCGGGGGGCTGAAGCTCGTCCTCCTGTTCGTCATCCTCGCCTTCGTCGGCACCTCCGTGGTGTACTTTGGCGCCGACGCGCTGAGCCGCAAGGGCGTGGGTGACCACTCCGTGGCCACGGTGAACGGCGAGGACATTCCCGTCGAGCGCTTTCGCCGGGCCTATTCGAGCTACGTCGAGTTCTACCGGCAGATCTACAAGGACCGCCTCACCCAGGAGATGATGGAGCGCCTCGGCATCACCCAACAGGTGGTCAACGACCTCGTGCAGGATGCGCTGATCGGCCAGCAGGCGCGCCGGGAAGGCGTGGTCGTGACCGACGACGAGCTGCGCGCGCGCATCCAGCAAGTGCGGGCCTTCCAGGAGGACGGGCGCTTCTCACGCGACCGCTATCTCCTGGTGCTGCACAACATCCGCGTCGAGCCGGCGGAGTTCGAGTCCGATCAGCGCCGCGATCTCCTGCGCCGCAAGATGGAAGGGCTCGTGAAGGACGGCGTGAAGGTGTCTCCCGATGAGCTCCTGCAGGCCTACGGCTTCCGCAGGGACCGGGTGCGCGCGGCCTGGGCGAGCTTCGACTCGGCTCCCCTCGTGGCCACGGTGACGGTGGCCGACGCCGATCTCGAGCCCTATCTCAAGGCCCATCAGGCGCAGTTCACGCGGCCCGAGCGCCGCAAGCTGCAGGTCGCCGTCGCCAGCCCGAAGGCCTTTGCCGAGCCGGTCACCGACGCGGTCGCCGAAGCCTATTACAAGGAGCATCCCGCGGAGTTCGAGAAGCCCAGGCGGCTCCGCGCCTCCCACGTGCTCGTGCGCGTGCCGCCGGTGGGCGGCAGCGAGGCCGAGGCCAAGTCGCGCGCGAAGGTCGAGGACGTGATCAAGCGGGCGCAGGCGGGCGAGGACTTCGCCAAGCTCGCGCGCGAGAATTCCGACGACACCGGCACCGCGCCCCAGGGTGGCGATCTCGGCTTCGTCGGGCCAGGCGAGATGGTGCCGCAGTTCGAGGAGGCCCTGTTCCGGCTGAAGAAGGGGGAGCTCACGCCGGCGCCGGTGCGGACGCCGTTCGGCTACCACGCCATCAAGGTGCTGGACGTGCAGGAGGGTGGCAAGTCGGCGTACAGGGACGTGGCGGCCAAGATCAAGGAGAAGCTGCTCACCGAGCGCAGCGAGAACGCCGCCGCCGCTAAGGCCGAGCAGGCCCGCGGGCCGCTGCAGAGCGCCAAGGACTTCGCGGCCGAGGCGAAGAACCTCGGGGTGGAGGCGCGGACGGTGACGATGGCGCGCGGCGATGGGCTCGAGGGCATCGGCCGCGACCCGGCGCTCGAGGAGGCCGTGTTCGGGCTGGGCGTTGGGGGCGTCACGAGCCCGATCAAGACGGCCGGCGGCTACGTGGTGGCCAAGGTCATCGAGATCATGCCGGCGGGCGTGCCGCCCCTCGCCGAGATCCGGAACGAGGTCTCGGAAGCCATCAAGCGCGACAAGGCGGGCGAGCTCGCCATGGCCAAGGCCAAGACGGTGGCGGCGGCGGGCCGAGAGGGGGATCTTGCCGCCGCCGCCAAGAAGGAAGGCGCGGCCTCGGGCGACACGGGCTTTTTCTCCCGCGGCGAGCCGCCGAAGGACAAGAGCGGGCTGCCCGGCACCGTGTTGGTGGCGGCCCTCCAGACGCCGGTGGGGCAGGTGGCCGAGCCGATTCGCGCGGGCGGCGGGGTCTACGTGGTGAAGGTGCTCGAGCGTCAACCCGCGGATCCCAAGGGGCTCGAGACCGAGCGCGAAGAGCTCAGCAAGCAGGTGCTCGAGCAGAAGCGCAACCAGGTCTGGGAGTCGTGGCTCCGCGGAGTCAACCAGACCGCCAGGATCGAGCTGAGCAACGCGGGCGCGCCGACCGGCCGCTAGGGAGCGACATGGACAAGACCGCTGTGCTCGTCATCGACGCCCAGCAGGAATACTTCGCCCCCGTCGGCAAGATCGTGCTTCCCGGCGGGCCCGCCGCGGTGGGGCGCATCGCGCGCCTGCTCGAGTGGGCTCGGGGACGCGGCATACCCATCGTGCACATCGTCCACGAGAGTCAGAAGCCCGGCGCGCGGACCTTCGTGCCGGGCTCCCCCGCGCTCGCCATTCATCCGGAAGCGGCGCCCAAGTCGGGAGAGCCGGTGGTCACCAAGCATCTGCCCGGCTCGTTCACCAACACGCCGCTGGAGGGGATGCTGCGGGATCAGGGTATCGAGCGCGTGATCGTCTCCGGCTTCATGACCCAGATGTGCTGCGATACCACCACGCGCGAGGCCGCCCACCGCGGCTTCGCGGTGACGCTTCTCTCCGACGCCACCGCGGCGATGGAGGTGAAGGGGCCGGACGGAGTCGCCATTCCCGCGGAGGTGGTCCATCGCACCCATCTCGGGAGCCTCAACGGCTTTCTCGCCGAGGTGCGCAGCACCGCCGATCTCATCGGCTGACGCCCTCGCGGTGATCCCTGTCGTGCATCGACGCCTTCCGGAGGGAGGGCGTCTCTTCGGGGGCCCGATGCCGTCGCCTCCATACACGGACTCCGCGGCCACGCTGCGCGACGCGGGGGTCACCACCGTCGCCTGCCTCCTCGATCGCAACGAGCTGCCCGGGGCGCTGGAGGCAGCCTATGCGGGCGCCGGCCTCCGGCTGCTCCACTTTCCCGTGCCCGACATGGGCGTGCCGCGGGACCTCGACGCGTTCCACGCCTATCTTCGCGGCCTGCTGGACCGCCTCGCCGCCGGCGAGACGGTGTATCTCCACTGCTTCGCCGGCCTCGGACGCACGGGCACGGCGCTGGCGTGCCTGCTCATGCTGGTCGGGGAATCAGCCGCCACCGCGGTCGCCGCGGTGCGCGAGGCGTACCGGCGGGAGGCGGTGGAGAGCGGAGGACAGCGGCGCTTCGTGGAGGCCTTCGGCGCGCGCGTGGCCGAGGAAGCCGGCTAGGGCTCCGGCTCGGGGCGCCGGGCCACGAAGCGGCTCCAGGCGAGGCGATCGGCGAGCGCGCTCTTCCAGCGCGGGAAGCCGATGCGCGAGAACACGCGGAGTCCCCGCATGTCGTCGAAGGTGGAGTAGATCACCGGCGTCACGAGCAGCGTGACGAGCAGGCAGAGGAGCTGGCCGCCCACCACCACGGTGGCCAGCGAGGCGCGCGAGGCGGAGCCGTCGCCGCGCCCCATCGCCACCGGCAGCATGCCCGCCACGATGGCGAGCGTGGTCATGAGGATGGGCCGGAGCCGCGCCCGATCCGCCTCCATCTGGGCCTGGGTGCGCTCCATGCCTCGTTCGCGCAAGACGTTCGTGTAATCCACCTGGAGGATCGCGTTCTTCTTCACCACGCCCATGAGGAGGAACAGCCCCATGATGGAGTAGATGTTGAGGGTCCGGTCCAGCAGCTTGAGGGTGAGGATCCCGAAGGGGATGGAGAGGAACATCGAGACCATGATCGTGAGCGGGTGCACGAACGACTCGAACTGCGCGGCGAGCACGATGTAGATGAAGCAGAGCGAGAGCACGAACGCGATGGCGAAGTTGGCCAGCGCCTCCTGGAGGAGCTTGCCCCGCCCGGTGAGCAGGATGCCGTACTCGGGCGGCATGCGCTGGGCGGCCACCGCGGCGAACGCCTCCCTGTAGGCGTCGGCGAGCGGCTTCGACGGCAGCAGGTTCGAGACGATGGTGATCGAGCGCTCCTGGGCGTAGCGCTCGATCTGGCCGGGGCTCATGCCCGAGCCGAGGGTGGTGACATTGGAGAGCTTGACCAGGGTCCCGCCCGCGGCCGGCACCATCAGCGCGGGGAGTCCGGACGCGTCCCGCCGATGGTCCTCGTCGAGGCGCAGCCGGATGTCGTACTGCTCGCCGGCTTCCCGGTAGAACCCGACCTTCTCCCCGCCCACCATGGTCCGCAGCGCGGTCGCCACCGCGTCCACCCGCACGCCGAGATCCGACGCCTTGTGCCGGTCGATCTCCACCTGCACCTCGGGCTGCCGCAGGGACTGCGCGGTGTCGAGGTCCACGAAGCCGGGCTTGGTCTTGAGCACGTCGATCACGCCCTGGGCGTAGCGCTCGAGGCCGGCCAGCTCGGGGCCGCGGAGGATCAAGTTGAACTGGGTCTGGCGGAACCCGCCCCCGCTGATGAGGCTGATGTTCTGGACGCTCACCCGCATGCCGGGGAACGCGGCGAGGCGCTGGCGCACATCGTTCATGATCTCGAGCTGCACGCGCGTGCGCTCGGAGAGGTGCTTGAGCCCCACGTAGATGGAGATGTCCGTGACGTTCGACTGGTACTGGCCGCGCACCCCGATGGTGGTGAAGAGCGTGATCACCTCCGGCACCTTGCGGATCTCCGTCTCCATGGCCTGGCTGAGCGACGCGCTCCGATCGATGGAGGACCCGGGGGGCGCCTCCGCGACCACCTCGAACTCGCTCATGTCGTCGTCCACCACGAACTCGAGCTTGGACGATTTGATGAGGAACCAGCCCCCGATCATGATGGCGGCGATGCCGAGAAAGCAGATCGCGCGGTGGCGCAGGCACCACGCGAGCGCGCCCTCGTAGGCCCCTTCGATCCTGTGGTAGTAGCCCGAGGACTTCGAGGTCCCCGCGGGGTGGCCGCCCGCCACGCAGGGCGGGCCGAGGACGCGGGCGGCAAGCATGGGCGTGAGGGTGAACGCCACCAGCAGCGACACCATGATCGCGAACGTCGCGGTGAGGCCGAAGGAGTTCCAGAACTTCCCCACGAGGCCGCCCATGAAGGCCACGGGGAGGAAGATCACCACCAGCGAGATCGTGGTGGCGGTGACGGCGAGGGAGATCTCCCTGGTGCCGGAGATGGCGGCGTCAAAGGGCGTCTGCCCCTCTTCCTCGGTGTGCCGGAAGATGTTCTCGAGGACGATGATGGCGTCGTCGATCACGATCCCGGTAGACAGCGAGAGCCCCAGCATCGTGAGGTTGTTCAGCGTGAAGCCGGCCATGCGCATGGCCACGAACGTCGCGACGATGGAGGCGGGGATGGCGACCGCGGCGATGAAGGCGGGGCGCAGCTTCCGCACCGCGAGGAAGAACACCAGCGTGACCAGGATGGCGAGGCCGGTCACCTTGATGAGCAGCTCGGGATCGCCCCAGACGAACGCGAGAGTCACCGCGAGCACGATGGCGAGCAGGACCAGGCTCTCGTGCCAGACGAGCCGCCCGATGAACGCGGCGACGATGAGGCTGGCGAGGAGCCCGCCCAGGAGGAGATGGTCCTGCACCTCGTGGAACGAGCGCTTGATGAAGCGCGAGAGGTCCCGCACCACCTGGAACCGGATGTCCTGGGGCAGCCCCTTCTGCACCTCGGCCAGGCGCTCCTTGACCCGATCCACCACCGCCACGGTGTTGGTGCCGGACTGCTTCCGGATGAGCATGGAGACGGCGTTGGCGCTGTTGAGGCGGGAAAGGGTACGCGGCTCCTCCTCCGCGTCACTCACGAGGGCGACGTCGCGCACCCGCACGGGGCTGCCCTTGAAGTCGGCCACGATGAGATCGTTGAAGGCCGCGACGGACTCGATGCGCCCCAGCGTGCGGAGGCCCTCCTCGTTGGCGCCAGCGGTGAGGCGGCCGCCGGGGATCTCCACGTTCTGGCGCTGCAGGGCTTCCCGCACCTGCTGGATGGACAGGTTGGAGGCGCTGAGCTTGTCGGGGTTGACGAGGATCTGGATCTCGCGCTTACGATCGCCCACCAGCGTGATCGCGCCCACGTCCTTGACCGTCTCGAGCGCGCGCTTGATGCGCTTGTCGGCGATTTCCGTGATCTCGCGCGCCGATCGCTGGCCCGACACCACGAGGGCCATGACGGGCGCGGAGTCCGGATCGATCTTTTCGATGATGGGGGACTCGGTGCCCGCGGGCAGCCGCGCCAGCACCGTGCCCACCTTCTCCCGCACGTCGTTGGCGGCCTCCTGCACGTTCCGCTCGAGCACGAAGGTGGCGAAGATCTGGCTCTGGCCCTCGATGGTCGACGAGCGGAGCTCGTCGAGGCCGCTGATGGTGTTGACGACTTCCTCGATGGGCTTGGTGATCTGGCTCTCGATCTCCTCGGGGGACGCGCCGGGCAAGAGCGTGGTGATGGTGATGGTGGGCAGGTCCACCTTGGGGAAGATGTCCACGCCGAGCTGGACGAAGGAGGCCAGCCCCAGCACCACGAGGGTCACGATGACCATGGTGGTGAAGACGGGGCGGCGGACGAAGACCTCGAGGAATCCCATCTAGCGGGCGGGCGGGGGCGACGCGGGCGCGCGGCCGTCGACGACCGTGATCGGCGCGCCGTTGAAGAGCTGGGAGAGGTTCGAGGTCGCCACCGTCTCCCCGGGCTTCACGCCGTCGTTGACCTCCACCAGCGCGCCCTGGCGGGCGCCCGCCTTCACCATTCGCTCCTCGACCTTGCCGTTGGTCACGACGAAGACCTTGGAGATGCCGACGAAGTACACCACCGCCTCCGCGGGCACGAAGGCCACGGTGGCGTCCTTGCGCGTCAGCACCACGCCCTTGGCGAAGAAGCCGGGGCGCAGACGGTTGTCGGCGTTGCCGACCCGGCCCTCCAGGGCCAGGCTCCTCGTCTGCACCTCCACCGCGGGCGAGACCCGCGTGACCTGTCCGGCGAAGGATTGCCCCGGATAGGCCTCCACCGTCAGCTCGACGCGCTGGCCGGTGCTGAGCTCGGGCGAGAAGCGCTCCGGCACCGTGCCCGTGTACTTCAAGGGGTCGAGGGCGACGAGGGTGAACACCGGCGTGTTCTCCTTGACGTACTCGCCGGCGTTCAGATGCCGCTTGGCGATCTGGCCGTTGAACGGCGCTCGGATCGTGGTGTCCTCGAGGCGCTTGCGCATGATGCCGAGCATGGCTTCGCGGCGCGTGACCTCGGCCTGGGCCACGCGGAGGGCCGCGCGGTCGGAGTCGAGCTGCGCTTCGGCGATGTGCACCTGCTCCGGGTGCAGGCCGAGCACGTTCTGCGCCACCTGGAGCTGCGCGAGCGCGGTATTGTACCCGTTCCGCGCGCTGTCGACGTCGCGCTGTGCGATCAGCTCCTTGCGGAACAGCTCCTGGTTGCGGTCGAGCTCGGACTTGTACCACTCGGCCTGCGACTGATTGCGCGCCACCTCCGCCTGCAGCGCGGAGAGCCCGTCCTTCACCCGGCGCAGCGACGCGTCGCTCGACGCCACCGTCGCTTGAGCACGCGCGTAGGACTGACGTGAAGACAAAAGATCAGCCTCGGCCTGATCCACCGCGAGCTGGAACTCGCGGGTGTCGTACTCGGCGAGCACCTTGCCCTGCGTGACCGAGTCGCCGAGGTCCACGCGCAGGCGCGCCACCGTGCCGGGCTGCTCGGTCTTGACCACCGTTTCCACCCAGGCGACCAGGCTGCCGACCGTCTCCACCGAGCGCTGCACGGGGCGCGTCTCGGCCTTGGCCACGTTGATGGGGATGGGCTTGAACGCGGAAGCGCCGGCCTTGGACGGGGGCGATTCGGCGTCGGACTTGGAGCACGCGACGGCGCTCAGCACGATGCCGAACGCCACCAGGCAGTTTCGTACGTCGGTGGCCATAGGCTGCTCAGTGTAACCTAGGCCACCGATGGCAGCGAGCGTTCAACACCGACGAGCGCTCGACGCGCGCGGGGGGCGTGTCGTAACATGTTGGCGTCATGGCGATTCAACGCACCCCGATGACGCGCGGTGGGCACGAGCGTCTCAAGAGTGAGCTGGAGCGGCTCAAGTCGATCGAGCGCCCGGCGATCAGCAAGGCCATCGGCGAAGCGCGGGCCCACGGTGACCTCTCGGAGAACGCCGAGTATCACGCCGCCCGGGAGAAGCAGGGCATGATCGAGGCCCGCATCAACGACCTCGAGGGCAAGCTCGCCACCGCCGAGGTGATCGATCCGCCGACGTCGGGCGACCGCATCACGTTCGGCTCGACGGTACGGCTCGAGGACGCCGACGGCAAGGAAGTGTCCTACTGGATCGTGGGCTCGGAGGAGGCCGAGCCCGCGCGCGGCCGCATCTCCGTGCTGGCTCCCTTGGCGCGCACGCTCATCGGCAAGAAGGTGGGTGACACGGTGACCGCGCAGCTCCCCGCCGGCAAGAAGAACTTCGAGATCCTCCAGGCGAATTTCGCCTGGCCGGAGACCACTTAATCGCACCGCGCCGTCCGCTCTCGATTCTTGAGGGAATCTTGAGCGCGGCCCGCCCTACGCTCGACCTCGACCAAGGAGGCGCGCGATGGGCGATCTGGTCTTCATCGGGCTGAGCATCGGATTCTTCCTGCTCACCTGGCTATTCCTCCGGCTCTGCGAGCGGGTGTAGCCATGCCCCTTCTCTACGTGGGCGGCGGCCTCGTTGCGCTGGGTCTCATGGCGTATCTCGTGCTCGCGCTGCTCAAGCCCGAGATGTTCTCATGACGGCGAACGCAATTCTGCAGCTCGCGGTCTATCTCGTCGTGTTGCTCGCGCTGGCGTGGCCGCTCGGCCTCTACATGGCGCGCGTGTATGAGCACCGCCCCTTCGGCCTCGACCGCGCGCTCGGATGGCTCGAGGGCTTGATCTACCGTCTGGGCGGGATCCGCCCCGACGGGGAAATGGGCTGGAAGAGCTATGCCGGCGCCATGCTCCTCTTCAATCTCGCGGGGCTGCTCGCGGTGTACCTGCTTCAGCGCCTGCAGGGCGTGCTCCCGCTCAATCCGCAGGGCTTCGGCGCGGTGTCGCCCGATTCCTCGTTCAACACCGCCGTCAGCTTCGCCACGAATACGAACTGGCAGGCTTACGGCGGCGAATCGACGATGAGCTACCTCACACAGATGCTGGCGCTCACCGCGCAGAACTTCCTGTCCGCCGCCACGGGCATGGCGGTGCTGGTCGCGCTCATCCGGGGCTTCGCGCGCCGCTCCGCCCAGACTATCGGCAATTTCTGGGTGGACACGACACGGAGTGTCCTCTACGTCCTGCTGCCTCTGTCCCTCGTCGTCGCGTTGATCCTGGTCTCGCAGGGCGTGCCTCAGACCTTCGAGGCCTCGGTCAAGGCGAATCTCGTTCAGGCCACGCCCAAGCTGACCCAGCAGGTCATCGCGGTCGGCCCCGTCGCGTCGCAGATCGCCATCAAGCAGCTCGGCACCAACGGCGGCGGCTACTTCAACGCCAACTCCGCGCACCCCTTCGAGAACTCCACGCCCGTGACGAACGTCGTCGAGATCCTGTCCATCCTGCTCGTCGCCGCCGCCTTCTGTCACACCTTTGGGGTGATGGTCGGCGACCCGCGGCAGGGCTGGGCGGTGCTCGCCGCCATGACGCTCATCTTCGTCGGGCTGCTGGCGGTGTGCGTGGTGTCCGAGCAGAACGGACCCACGCTGATGAAGCAGGGGGCGGATCATGCCGCGGGCGCGCTCGCCTCCGACGGCAACATGGAAGGCAAGGAGGTGCGCTTCGGCATCACGAATTCCGCGCTCTGGGCGACGGCCACCGCGGCCGCCTCCAACGGCTCGGTGAACGCGATGCACGACTCGTTCACGCCGATCGGCGGCCTCGTCCCCCTGTGGCTGATGCAGCTCGGCGAGGTGGTCTTCGGGGGCGTGGGCTCCGGGCTCTACGGGATGCTCGTGTTCGCCATCATCGCGGTGTTCGTGGCCGGCCTCATGGTGGGCCGCACGCCGGAGTACCTCGGCAAGAAGATCGAGGCGTACGAGATGAAGATGGCCGCCCTGGTCATCCTCATCACGCCGGCCCTCGTGCTGATCGGGACGGCGATCGGCGTGGTGACCGCCGCCGGCAGGGCGGGGATCGCCAACCCCGGCATCCACGGCTTCAGCGAGGTGCTCTACGCCTTCTCCTCGGCATCCAACAACAACGGCAGCGCGTTCGCGGGCCTATCCGCCAACACGCCCTTCTACAACACCGCACTGGGCTTCGCGATGCTCTTCGGCCGCTACTGGCTGGCGGTGCCGGTGCTGGCCATCGCGGGCGCGCTCGCGCGCAAGAAGATCGTGCCGGCCGGAGCGGGCACGCTGCCGACGCACACGCCGCTCTTCGTGGGCCTGCTGGTGGGCGTGGTCATCCTCGTCGGCGCGTTGACCTTCGTCCCCGCGCTCGCGCTGGGGCCCGTCGTCGAGCATCTCACCTTGATCGCGGCGGAGTGAGGTCCTGACTGCCATGGCGAGCATGGCCAAGAGCCGCTCACTGTTCGATGCGTCGATCCTGAAGCAGGCGGTCGTCGATGCGTTCGGCAAGCTGACGCCGCAACGGCAGGTGCGGAACCCCGTCATGTTCTTGGTCTACGTCGGGTCGATCCTCACGACCCTCCTGTGGCTGCACGCCCTCGTCGGCAAGGGGGAGGCGCCGGGATGGTTCATCTTCTGGGTGTCGGTGTGGCTCTGGTTCACCGTGCTCTTCGCCAACTTCGCGGAAGCCATAGCGGAGGAGCGCGGGAAGGCCCAGGCCGCATCCTTGCGTAGCGCCCGCCGCGCGCTCCAGGCGAAGCGCCTGGCCCGCCCGCAGCGAGACGCCGGCGTGGAGACGGTGTCCGCGACGGCGCTCCGCAAGGGCCAGTACGTGCTCGTCGAAGCGGGGGATTTCATCCCGGTGGACGGCACGGTGATCGAGGGCGTCGCCTCCGTGAACGAGAGCGCCATCACCGGCGAGAGCGCCCCGGTCATCCGCGAAAGCGGCGGGGATCGCAGCTCGGTGACCGGCGGCACCCAGGTGCTGTCGGACTGGCTGATCGTCGAGGTGACGGCAAATCCGGGTGAAGCCTTTCTGGACCGTATGATCAGCTTGGTCGAGGGCGCCAAGCGGCAGAAGACGCCCAACGAGATCGCGCTGGACATCCTGCTCGCGGCGATGACTATCATCTTCCTCCTCGCCACCGCGACCCTGCTGCCGTACTCGATCTACAGCGTGAGCGCGGCCGGGCAGGGCACGCCGGTGACGGTGACGGTGCTGGTCGCCCTGCTCGTGTGTCTCATCCCCACGACCATCGGGGCGCTCCTCTCCGCCATCGGCATCGCCGGCATGGACCGCATGATCCAGAAGAACGTCATCGCGATGTCCGGCCGGGCGGTGGAGGCGGCGGGCGATGTGGACGTGCTGCTCCTGGACAAGACGGGCACGATCACCCTGGGCAATCGCCAGGCCACGCGGTTCTATCCGACGCCCGGGGTGCCGGAGCGCGACCTCGCCGACGCCGCCCAGCTCGCGTCGCTCGCCGACGAGACCCCGGAAGGGCGGAGCATCGTGGTGCTGGCGAAGGAGATGTACGGCATCCGGGAGCGAGACGTCGAGAAGCTGGGAGCCACGTTCGTGCCATTCACTGCGCAGACGCGCATGAGCGGCGTGAACCTCAACGGCCGCCAGATCCGCAAGGGCGCGGCCGATGCCATCGAAGCCCATGTCCGCCGTCTCGGCGGCGGCGTCCCGTCCGAGGTGCGCGCGGCGGTGGATACGATCGCCAAGGCGGGTGCCACACCGCTCGTCGTCGCGGATGGGAAGAGCGTGCTTGGGGCCATCCAGTTGAAGGACATCGTCAAGGGCGGGATCCGCGAGCGCTTCACCGAGCTGCGGCGCATGGGCATCAAGACGGTGATGATCACCGGCGACAATCCGCTCACCGCGGCGGCCATCGCCGCCGAGGCCGGCATCGACGATTTCCTCGCCGAGGCCACGCCCGAGGCGAAGCTCAAGCTCATCCGCGAAACTCAGGCCGAGGGGCGGCTGGTCGCGATGACCGGAGACGGCACCAACGACGCGCCGGCCCTGGCCCAGGCCGACGTGGCGGTGGCCATGAATTCCGGCACCCAGGCCGCCAAGGAAGCCGGGAACATGATCGACCTCGACTCCAATCCCACCAAGCTGCTCGAGGTGGTCGAGACCGGCAAGCAGATGCTGATGACGCGCGGCGCCCTGACCACGTTCAGCATCGCCAACGAC
>DATJFY010000115.1:0-24025 GCA_035495415.1 Verrucomicrobiia bacterium | reverse complement strand
GCGCCGCGTGCGCACGTGGAAGCGGAGAGACCTGCCACGCGCCGATTATAGCGGGCAATGAATGTAACCGGACAACGCGCGATCGCGAGAGATCGGGCGCTGTCCGGCTTGGTCGTCCGCGCGTTCAGCCGCGGCTGACTTCGGTCGCGAGCGCGTGACTCGCGATCTGGTCGGCCGACGACGGGTGCACGAGCGTCGCGCCCTCGCCGGTCGCATACGCTTCGTCGTTGTGCTGACTGATGTCCATGCCGAGACCCTCGTCGTTCTCGCTCGCCCGCAGCGGCGTCACGAGACCCACGAGCTTCAGCAGCACGAAGCTCAGCACCCCGCTGTAAACGATCGCAGCGCCCACCGCGATCGCCTGCGTACCGAGCTGACCGGGATTCCCGAAGAGCAGACCGTCTGCCGTCCCGTTCCATGCCTTCTCGGCGAAGACACCGGTCAGCAGCGCGCCGACCGTGCCGCCGACTCCGTGCGCGGCGACGACGTCGAGCGAGTCATCGAGCTTGGTGCCCGCGCGCAGGATGAGCCCGTAGTAGCTCGGGACTGCCGCCAGACCGCCCAGGATGATCGCGCTCATGGGACTGATGAAGCCCGCGGCCGGCGTGATCGCGACGAGACCGACGACAATCGCGGTCGCCGCGCCAATCGCCGTCGCTTTCTTGTGGCGCAGGATATCCAGGAACGTCCACACGACCAGCGTCCCCATTGGTGCCAGGAACGTCGTCGTGAATGCGAGCGAGGCCGAGGTACCGGAGCTGAGCGCGCTGCCCGCGTTGAAGCCGAACCACCCGAACCAGAGAAGCCCCGCCCCCATCACGGTGAGCGGCAGGTTGTGCGGCGGCATCGGCTGATGGCCGAAGCCGCGCCGCTTGCCGATCACCAGGGCCGCCGCGAGCGCGGAGACGCCCGAGGAGATGTGCACCACGGTGCCGCCCGCGAAGTCGAGCGCACCGAGGTTGCGCAGCCAGCCACCCACGCCCCACACCCAGTGGGCGAGCGGGTCGTAGACCAGGGTCGCCCACGCGAGGATGAAGACGATGAACGTCGAGAACTTCTTGCGCTCGGCGAACGCGCCGGTGATGAGCGCCGGAGTGATGACCGCGAACATCATCTGGAAGAGCATGAACACCTGGTGCGGGATCGTGGCCGCGTAGTCGGCGTTGGGCGTCTGACCCACACCGCGCAGTCCGACCCACTCGAGGCCTCCGATGATGCCGCCCTTGTCGGGGCCGAACGCCAGACTGTAGCCCCACAGCACCCACTGGACCGAGATGAGGGCGAGGATGATGAAGCTGTGCATGAGGGTGCCGAGCGCATTCTTCTGCCGCACCATGCCGCCGTAGAAGAGGGCGAGGCCGGGCGCGGTCATCAGCAGCACCAGCGCCGAGGACATGAGCACCCATGCGGTGTCGCCCGAGTCGATCTTGGGCGCCGCGGGGGTGGCTGGCGCCGCCGGCGCGCCGGCCGCGGGCGCGGCGGCGTCCGTCTTCGGCGCCTCGGCGGCAGGCGGAGTCGCCGGAGTCTGGGCAAAGGCGGCCGACGCCATCGCTCCCAGCCCGGCCAGCAACACGACGAGCACGACGATCCTGGAAAGTCTGACCACGGCGCGTCCTCCTTGACGGCGCCTCACAGCGCGCTCTCGTCCCGCTCGCCCGTCCGGATCCGGATCGCCGTGTCCACCGGCGTGACGAAGATCTTGCCGTCGCCGATGTTCCCGGTCTTGGCCGCGCTCGCGAGCACGCCGGCGACCTTGTCGGTGAGGTTGTCGGGGACGACGACTTCTACCTTGATCTTCGGGAGGAAGTCCACGGTGTACTCGCCGCCCCGGTACAGCTCCGTGTGCCCTTTCTGCCGTCCGAACCCGCGCACCTCGGAGACGGTCATGCCGATCACGCCGATCCCCGTGAGGGCTTCCTTCACCTCGTCGAGCTTGAACGGCTTGATGATGGCTTCGATCTTTTTCATGGGTGGCCTCCCGGCGCGGGAGGTTGCACCTAGCATGCCGCTTCGCCCAGGGAGCAGAGCACCGGGTAATCAGCCGGTTACGACACACCGCCGCGATGCTCGAGTCGCGGGGGTGCCCACGGAATAGGCAGGCCGTCGGCGAGTGCCTCGGCGCTAGGCAGGCGTGGCGCGCGGCCGGGCGATCAGGAGGACTTCGCGCGCGGCACGGTGGGAGCCGCGGTCGCGACCGGAACGGTCGGCGTGGCCTCGCCCAGCGCATCGTCCACCGCGGCCCGCACCTGGCCGAGGTCCGCGGTCTTCTGGGCGGCCCGCACCCCAGGCACCGCGAAGCTACGCTCGCCGGAGACGAGCCCCGAGCAGACGACCACCGGCGTGCGCAAGCCACGACGCTCGAGCGCACGAAGGAAGTCGAGCCCATTGAGTCGGGGCAGCCGGAGGTCGAGCACGATGACGTCCGGCTGCGAGCGATCCAGGAGACCGAGCGCCTCGATGCCGTCCTCGGCTTCCACGATGCGGAAGCGTGGCTTGAACGCCATGGCGTAGAGACTCCGCCAGGTGGGATCGTCGTCGACGATCAGCATGGTCCGCATCGGCTGTTCCCCAGGCTTCCAGGGAAGCAATCAGGCTGCCGAGTACGAACTGACTATTTTTCAGCTACTTGAGAGGAGGGAGCCTGCGCGGTGCGTTAGCGCCCTGACGGTCCCCTGTCCGCGTGGGTGTCGCCGCTAGGTGCGGCGCTGCGGAATCCCGTGGCGGCGCATCTTGGAGTATAGCGTCGGGCGCCGGAGACCCAGGACGGCGGCGGCGGCCTGCTTGTTCCAGCCGGTGGACTCGAGCGCGCGCACGATCGACGCCCGCTCGATCTCTTCCAGGGAGCCGGACGACGGCTGCGTAGCGGTCACGCTTCCCGTCTCCGCGCGCAGCGACTCCGGCAGGTCGGACAGCGCGATCTCCTTGCCGCGGGCCACCAGGACCGCGCGCTCCACCGCGTGCTCCAGCTCGCGCACGTTGCCGGGCCACTGATAGGCGAGGAGCCGGCGATAGGCCTCGGGATCGATGCCCTCCACCGGGCGCATGTGCTTCTCGCGGAACCGCTCGAGAAAGGCCTTGGCGAGCAGGGCGATGTCCGATCCGCGCTCGCGGAGCGGCGGCATCGGTACGGTCACGGTGTTGATGCGGAAGTAGAGGTCCTGCCGGAGCTTGCCCTCGCGCACGGCCGTCTCGGGATCGCGGTTCGTCGAGCAGAGCAGCCGGAAGTCCACGGGCACCGTGCGCGAGCCGCCGAGGCGCCGCACCTGCCGGTCCTCGAGGACGCGCAGCAGCTTGGCCTGGAGGTCCATCGGCATCTCGGTGATCTCGTCCAGCAGCACCGAGCCCTTGTGCGCCTCTTCGAGCAGGCCGGCCTTGTCGGTGGTGGCGCCGGTGAACGCGCCCTTGACGTGCCCGAACAGCTCGGACTCGATGAGGTCCTTGGGCAGGGCCGCGCAGTTGATCTTGACCATGGGGCCGCTCGCCCGCGTGCTCTTGGCGTGGAGAGCGTTGGCGGCCAGCTCCTTCCCCGTGCCGCTCTCGCCGACGATGAGGACGTTGGCGTCGGAGCCGGCCACCGACTCCAGCAGGTCGAACATACGGCGCATCGAGGGAGAGCCGCCGAGGAGCTCGCCGAGCCCCGACTGCTCCGCGAGCTTGCGCTTGAGGTCGGACGTCTCCGCGAGGAGCCGGCGGCGCTCGAGCGCCTTCCCCACCAGCGTCACCATCTCGGCGCTGTCGAACGGCTTGGCCACGAAGTAGAACGCGCCCTGCTTGGTCGCCTCGACAGCCTTCGAGATCGACGAGTGGCCCGTCATGATGATGACTTCGATGGACGGGTCCTTGCTCTTGAGCTGCTGGAGGAGAGCCATGCCGTCGCCGTCGGGGAGGACGAGATCGACCAGCGCGAGCGAGAAGTCGCGCTCCGTCATTTGCCCGATGGCCGACACGGCGTCGCCGGCGACGCCGACGTCGTACCCCTCGCCCTCGAGGACGATGCGGAGCCAGTCAGCGATGGCCGGCTCGTCGTCGACCAGCAGAACACGCGGCTTCATCGATCCTCCCATGGCTCCTTCCAGCCTAGCACGAGCGGCCCTTGTGTCACCATAGTGACACTGAACGTTCCACATAGTTATTAGATATCAGCTAGTTAGTCGTCTCTGTAGAAGGGTTTACCCAATCCTAAGGGCTTGACATGGGAATGCGCCAACACCCCTATAAGGGCTTCGCCCCGTGGACCCCCCTCGCTTGACACGTCCGGAGGGCGCGAGCAATATGGCGCCCATGCAATTCGGCTTTGCTCTGCAGGGCCGTGGTCCGCTCTCCAAGCCGGACATCCTGTTCAAGCTCGCGCAGAAGGGTGACGCCCTCCGCTACGCGTCCGCGTTCGTGACCGACCACGTGGTGATTCCCGTCGAGATCGAGTCCGCGTATCCCTACTCCGCGAATGGCCGTGTCGCGGGCGATTGGAAGGAGGGCTATCTCGAGCCGCTCCCGCTGATGGCTCATCTGGCCGCGATCACGAAGCGGATCCGCATCGGGACCAGCGTCCTCATCATCCCGTACCGCAATCCCGTGGTGACCGCGAAGATGCTCGCGACGATGGACCTCTTGTCCGGCGGGCGGATCATCCTGGGCGCAGGCGTCGGCTGGATGGAGGAGGAGTTCCAGGCGCTCGCCGCGCCCGCCTACACGGAGCGCGGTCGTGTCACCGACGAATTCATCCGGCTCATGCGCGAGGTCTGGACGCGCGAGCCGGTGGACTTCAAGGGGCAGTACTACTCGCTGAAGCCGGTCAGCGCGCTGCCCAAGCCGCTGCAGAAGGGCGGCATTCCCGTCTGGACGGGCGGCCATACCGACGCCGCGCTGCGCCGCGCAGGACAGGTCGCGGACGGGTGGCACCCCATCGGGCTGCGGCCCCCGGGCTTGCTCGAACCCGAGGAGTACCGGCAGAAGGTCGCCATCGTGCGGGACTGGGCGCGAAAAGCCGGCCGCGATCCGCAAGCGATCACCATGAGCTTCCGGGTCCCGCTCGAGCTGCGACCCCGAGGCGCCAAGCCCGCGGGCGGCGATCGCACGCTGTTCCGCGGCACCACCGCGGAGGTGGTGGAGGACATCCGGACGTATCAGCGTCTCGGGGTCACGCACTTCGTGTGGGACCTGACCGCCACCGACCTCAAGGGCGCGCTCGCCTTGCTCGACCGCTTCGCCGCCGACGTGCGGCCCAAGGTCCAGCGCCTCCCGCGGTAGCGGGCCCATGCCGGTCTTGCCCGAGCCCGTCGCGGGATTCATCTCCGCCGGCCGCGTGGGCCGACTCGGCACCGCCAACGCCTCGGGGGAGCCCTTCGTGGTGCCGTTCTGCTACGCGTGGGACGGCCACGCGCTCTACTCCGCGATCGACGCTAAGCCCAAGCGCGTCGCGGCGCAGAGCCTCCGGCGGGTCCGCAACATCCGGGAGAACCCCCGCGTGAGTGTGGTGATCGACGAGTATGCCGAGGATTGGAGCCGTCTGCGCTGGGTGCTCATCCAGGGCCGCGCGGAGATCCTCACCGAGGGGCCGGAGTTCGAGCGCGGCGCCGATCTCCTGCTCGCAAAGTATCCGCAGTACCGCCAAATGGGCCTCGCGACGGACGCGGGCACGATGGTCAAGATCACGCCCGGCCGCATCAGTCACTGGAGCTTCGCGCCATGACCGCGCTCGACCGCGCCCTCGCGCGGGCCGCGGCCGGCCGCACCCCCGACGCTGCGCAGGCCGAGACGCTGCTCGGGACGCCGCCCGAGCGCACCGCTGAGCTCTTGGCTGCCGCCGCGGCGCTGCGCGATCGCGGCCACGGCCGCACGCTCACCTTCTCCGCCAAGGTCTTCGTCCCGCTCACCACCCTCTGCCGGGACTATTGCGGCTATTGCACCTTCCGTAAGGACCCGGGCCAACCCGGCGCGCACACGATGACGCCCGACGAGGTGCTGGCGCTCGTCCACGCCGGCGAGCGTCTCGGCGCCAAGGAGGCGCTCTTCTCGCTCGGCGACAAGCCGGAGGCGCTCTTCCCGGAGCACCGCGAGCTCCTGCGCCGCATGGGGCACCGGACCACCATGAGCTACCTGCGCACGGTGTGCGAGCGAGTCGTCGCGGAGTCGAGCCTCCTGCCCCACGCAAATCCCGGCCTGATGTCCGAGCGCGATCTCTCGGCCCTGCGAGAGGTCAACGTGAGCATGGGCATCATGCTCGAGACCACATCGGACCGGCTGCTCGGTCCCGGGATGGCGCACGATCGCGCGCCCGACAAGGTGCCGGCGCGACGCCTCAAGACCATCGAGCTGGCCGGCAAGCTTCAGATCCCGTTCACCACCGGCATCCTCATCGGCATCGGCGAGACGCACGCCGAGCGCGTGGCCGCGCTCTGCGCCATTCGCGACCTCCACGAGCGCTACGGCCATATCCAGGAAGTGATCGTCCAGAACTTCCGCGCCAAGCCCACCATTCCGATGCGCGGCGTGCCCGATCCCACCGTGCCCGACCTCGCCCGCACGATCGCGGTGGCGCGCTTGCTGCTGGGCGGAGACATGAATATCCAGGCCCCGCCGAACCTCGCCGATGCCGCGTACGGCCTCTTGCCCGCGGCGGGGCTCAACGACTGGGGCGGTGTCTCACCGCTGACGCCGGACCACATCAACCCCGAGCGTCCCTGGCCGCTCATCCGCGAGCTGCGTCGCGCCACCGAGGCCGCGGGCCATGTCCTCCGCGAACGCCTCGCCATCTACCCCGCGTACACGAGGCGGGTCGAGTTCGTCGACGCGCGTCTCCGCGACGCGATTACCCGCTACACGGACGGTGACGGCCTCGTACGGCAAGACCTGGAGCGCTGGCGCGCATGGTAGGCTACAACCCTTGCGGAGCTGCGCGGGACGGAGCCGCGCGGGATGCCCTAACCGATTGCACCGGTAAACATGCGAAAGCATGTTGAGATTCAATACACAGAAAGCGACCTCACGCGAAACCGCGAACCGGAGACAGCCGACGTGGACACGATCAATCTCGACTGGGCGACGCAGGATGTGCGACACATTCTCGGCCGGGCGCTGGACGGCGACGAGGTCTCGGTTGCCGAGGGCGTCCGCCTCACCGAGGCGGAGGGGCGTGATCTCCACGCGCTCTGCCTCGTGGCCGACGAGATGCGGCGCCGCCAGGCCGGCGAGCTCGTCACCTACGTTGTGAACCGCAATATCAACTTCACCAACGTCTGCATCAAGCACTGCACGTTCTGCGCCTTCAGCCGCGACCATCGCGAGGAGGAGGGCTATTTCCTGCCTCTCGACGAGGTGGTGCGCCGGGCCATCGAGGCCTGGGAGATGGGCGCCACCGAAGTGTGCATCCAGGCGGGGCTTCCGCCCAAGCTCGATGGCCACTACTACATCGACCTCTGCCGCGCCATCAAAGCAGCGGTGCCGGAGATGCACCTGCACGCCTTCTCTCCCGAGGAGGTGCTGTACGGCTCCACGCGCGCCGGCCTGTCCATTCCCGAGTATCTCAAGCTGCTGCGGGCGGCCGGCCTCGGCACGCTGCCCGGGACCTCAGCGGAGATCCTGGACCAGGAGATCCGCGACATCATCGCCAAGGGCCGCATCACCGTGGACCAGTGGAAGGAGGTCATCACCTCCGCGCACGCCCTGGGGATCCGCACCACGTCCACCATCATGTACGGGCACATCGAGCGGCCGGAGCACTGGGTGCGTCACATGGATCTGCTGCGTGGCATCCAGAAGCAGACGGGCGGCTTCACCGAGTTCGTCCCCCTCTCGCTGATTCACTCCGAGGCGCCCATGTATCAGCGGGGCCTCGTGCCAGGCGTGCGGCCGGGCGCGACGGGACTCGAGGTGGTGAAGATGCACGCCCTCGCCCGCCTGATGCTCGGCCCCACGTTCCGGAACATCCAGTGCTCGTGGGTGAAGGAAGGCCCGAAGCTCTCCCAGCAGCTCCTCACCTGCGGCGCGAACGACCTCGGCGGGACGCTCATCAACGAGTCGATCTCGACGTCCGCGGGCGCGGGCTACGGCCAGCTCGTGCCGCCCGCCGAGCTGCGGCGCCTCGTGCGCGACGCCGGGCGCATCCCCGCACGCCGGAGCACGGAGTACGAGATTCTCAAGGTCTACAAGACCGAGGCCGATGACGATGCATCGCCGCTCGATACGGTGGCCGACGCGGAGTCGCGCTTCGGCTCCTATCGCCGCCTCACCGCCTCGTCGCAGTTCCGCTTCGTTCACCCCTTGAAGACATCCGCGGGTTAGGTGAGACTAGGGCGCCGTTCAGCCCGACCCTTCACGTCCAACTCAGCAACGGAGGCGCTCCACATGGCAAAGTCGATGACCAAGTCCGCCATCCTCGGCCACCTCGCACAGAAGTCGGAGCTCAGCAAGAAGCAGGTCGCCGATCTGATGGATAATCTCTTGACCCTCGCCACCAAGGAGGCGAAGAACGTCTTCATCCTTCCTGGATTCGGACGCCTCGTCCTCGCGAACCGCAAGGCGCGCATGGGTCGCAACCCCCAGACCGGCGAGCCCATCAAGATCCCCGCGAAGCGCGTCGTGAAGTTCCGACTCTCCAAGAGCCTGAAGGACTCGGTGCTTGGGAAGAAGTAAGGCCGCCGAGGGGCTCGCGTACCGCACGCTCGCCGACCCCGCCCGGGACGCCCGGGACCTCTTCGGCTTCGTCGGCGCGTGGGCCCCGCCCGGGCCGGCGGTTTCCGCCGGTTGGGGCGCCTGGGACGGCGACCGCCTCGTGGGCGCCCTCCTCCTCGAGCGGGCGGAAGCTGCGGGCATGCTCTACGGCCCGGTGGTGGTCGTCCCCGATGCGGACGATCCCGAGGCCCCTTTCGATGTCGCGGTCCAACTCCTGGAACCGGCCCTGAGCCTCTCGGAGGCTCAGGGCATCGATACGCTCTATACCCGCCCCCAAGGGCTCGACCGCATCTGGGTCCGCACCGGCTTCATCCCGATTCCCGAGGCGGATCTCCCCGTCGCCCTGCGCGGCCGCCCCGGCCTCGGGCTTTTCGGCTGGCGAGGGGGCACCGCGATCTGGAGCATGGCGGGCCGCGCCGAGGCCGTCCGCCGCGGCGAGCGCGTGTCCGAAGGCACCCGGGCGCCCCGGCCCGCCGGCGGCCGGCGCCGCCGCTGATCCGGCGATGCGCGTCGTCGCCCTCGCCGGTGGAACCGGCGCGGCCAAGCTCCTCCGGGGGCTGACACCGCTGCTACCGGGCGGCGCGCTCACCGTGATCGGCAACACCGGAGACGACACCGAGCTCTGGGGCCTTCACATTTGCCCCGATCTCGACACGGTGTCCTACACGCTGGCCGGCCTCATCGACGAGCGGAAGGGCTGGGGGCTTCGCGACGAGACCTTCAACGCCCTCGAGCAGATGCCGCGCTTCGGGGAGCCCGGCTGGTTCGGCCTCGGAGACCGCGACCTGGCCACGCATCTGCACCGTACGCGGCTCCTGCGCGAGGGGCGCGGGCTCACCGAGGTGACGGCCGACATCACCGCGGCGCTGGGAGTGCCCGCTCGCGTCTTGCCCATGTCCGATCAGCCCGTGCGGACCCGCATCCTTGGCCCCGAGGGCTGGATCTCGTTCCAGGAGTATTTCGTGCGCGACAAGGCGCAGACCGAGGTGCGCGCCGTGGAGTACGCCGGCGCCGCATCGGCCGCGCCGGCTCCGGGCGTCCTGGCGGCGCTCCAGAGCGCCGACGCCGTGATCGTGTGCCCTTCGAACCCCATCACCTCCATCGGGCCCATCCTCGCCGTGCCCGGCATCGTCCCGATGCTGCGGAACACCGAGGCCACCGTGGTCGGCGTCAGCCCCATCGTCGGGGGCGAGGCGGTCTCGGGCCCCGCGGGCCGGCTCATGGCGATGGCTGGGCTGCCGGTCTCGGCGGCGGGCGTGGCTCGAGCGTACGCGTCCTGGCTCGATGTGCTGATCGTCGATGAGCGGGACCGGGGCCTCGTCGCCGAGCTCGCCGCGCTCGGCGTCCGCGGGGTCGCGGCGCCGACCCTCATGACGGATCGCGCGGCGGAAACCGCGCTCGCCCGGCGCGTCCTCGAGAGCCTTCGATGAGCGCCGGGATCTTCACCGCCGTGCCGGTGAAGGACCTCATGAACGCCAAGCAGCGGCTCATCCCTGCCCTCGAGCCCGCCGAGCGCCATGACCTCGCCGCCGCCATGCTGGAGGACGTGCTGGACGCGCTCGGCGCCACGGACGGCCTCGACGTGCACCTCATCACGCGCGATCCCGATATCCTCGCGCTCGCGTGGCGCCGCGGCGTGCCGTGCCTGACCGAGAGCGCGAACCGCGGCCATACCGAGGCGGTAGCCTTCGCCCAGGCCGAGGCAGCCCGTCGGGGCGCCCACGTGTTCCTCACCATTCCCGGCGACGTGCCGTGCACGACCCCGGCGGAGCTGCTCGCGCTCGTCGCCACCGGCGGCGCGCCCGGCGTGACGTTCGTCCCGTCCCGGTCGGGCCTCGGCACGAACGCCGCCCTCCTGTCGCCCGTCGACATCATGCCTCTCAAGTTCGGCGAGCCGTCCTTCGCCAATCATCTCGATGCGGCCCGCGCGCGGGGCCTCACCCCGCGCGTCCTCACGCTGGCCGGCGTCGGGCTCGATGTCGACGCTCCCGAGGACCTGCGCCTGCTCATCGCCCACGGCGCGTCGACGCGCGCGGGGCGGCTCTGCCGCGCGCGCGGGCTGGCCGAGCGCCTGCCCGCCTCCCGCTGATCGTGCCCGCTCGCTACGAGGTGATCGGCATCGAGGGGCTGCCGGAGATCGCGCGGCGCGCGGACCTCGCGTCCCTCATCGTCGAGGCGGCGCGGCGCCAGGGCACCCCGCTCGCCGCGGGGGATCTGCTTGTGGTCAGCCAGAAGATCGTCTCGAAGGCCGAGGGCCGGCTGGTCAAGCTCTCCGATGTCACGCCATCGCCGCGCGCCGCCGCGCTCGCCGCCGAGATCGATCGCGACCCGCGCCTCGTCGAGGTGATCCTCGGCGAGAGCCGTCGCATCGTGCGACAGGCCAAGGGCGTCTTGATCGTGGAGACTCATCACGGCTGGGTCTGCGCCAACGCGGGGGTGGATCAGTCCAACGTGGACGGCGACACCGCCTGCCTCCTTCCCGCGGACTCCGACGCCTCCGCCCGCGCCCTCCGGCGCCGCCTGAACGAGCTGACCGGCCTCACGCTGGCGATCATCGTGGCGGACACGTTCGGGCGGCCTTGGCGCGAGGGCCTGGTCAACGTGGCGGTGGGGCTGGCAGGCATCGAGCCCATCGTCAGCTATCTCGGCGACACCGATCCCGCGGGCCACGTGCTGCAGGCCACCATCCTGGCGGTGGCCGACGAGCTGGCCTCCGCGGCCGAGCCCGTGATGGGCAAGCTGGATCGCATTCCCGTCGTCATCATTCGCGGTGCGCGCTGGACGGCGGCCGAGGCGGACAGCCGGCCGCTGCAGCGCGATCCCGCGCGCGACCTTTTCCGCTGACTTCCACACGAAAGCGAAACCCATGAAGATCGGCATTCTCGGCGGCACCGGCAAGGAAGGCGCAGGCCTGGCGGCACGGTGGGCCCAGGCCGGCCACGAAATCGTCATCGGCTCGCGCGACGCCGAGCGGGCGCGCGCCAAGGCGGCGGAGCTGACCGCGCTCGTGTCGAGCGCGCGCATCAGCGGGGCGGGCAACCGCGAGGCCGCCGCCGCCGCCGAGATCGTCGTCATCGCGCTGCCCGCGGGCGGCCTCGCCGCCACGCTCCCCGACGTGCGCGACGCATGCCGGGGCAAGGTGGTGGTCTCCACCGTGGTGCCGCTGACCTTCGGCGGCCCGCGCCTGTTCACGCCGCCGCCTCAGGGCTCGTCCGCCGAGGAGGCGCAGGAGATGCTGGGCGCGGAGGCGCGCGTGGTGGGCGCGTTCCACCACATCGCCGCACATGAGCTCTCGGCCACCGAGCACGATATCGAGTGCGACCTGCTCGTCTGCGGCGGGGACGCCGAGGCCAAGAAGCGCGTGGCCGACCTCGGCGCGTCGATGGGCCTTCGAACCGTCGACGTGGGCGCGCTCAGCAATGCCGGGCCGCTCGAGGGCATCACGGCGGTGCTGGCCACGATCAACCGGCGTTACAAGCTCAAGAACTCCGGGATCAAGATCACCGGCCTGCCCAGCTAAGGCGACGATACGGGGCCATCCGCTTCGTTGCCGCCCTCAGGCGGGCGTTCAACGTATGCGGCATACGCTTCGCGCCCGGCGCTCGGGTGGCGCCTTGCGGCTGACCCCTTCTCCTCGCCCTACGTGATGCTCCCGAGGAGGCGGGCGGCGGCCGTCTCGAACTCGGCGAAGCTCTCGAAGACGAGATCGGGCTTCTCGGCTTCGAGCTCGGCATAGGGATGGAAGCCGGTGGCCACCGCGACCGCGACCGCGCCAAAGGCGCGCGCGCACTCGATGTCCAGCGGGGTGTCGCCGATCACCAGCACGTCTTCGGGGCGGAAGGCATGGCCGGTAAGCGCGTGCGCCCGCCGCGCCGCCAGGGCCGGCAGCCGCCGGCGGTCGCCGTCGTCGGAGCCGAATGCCCCGGTGCGGAAGTACGGCCACAGCCCAGTGGACGCGAGCTTGATCCGCGCGCCCTCCTCGATGTTGCCGGTGAGGAGCCCCAGGACGACGCCCTCGGTCGCGTCGAGCCGCCGCACCAAATCGGCCACACCCGGCAGCAGCGTCACGCATTGCCCGTCGCCGATTTCCTCCACGAGCCCGCGCGCGTAGCACTCGAAGCAGTCGCCGAGCCCCGCGTGGATCGCCTCGGGCGCGAGGCCTGCCGCCCCCATGAGGTCGGCCACGATGCGCGGATCGGTCTTGCCGCGGAAGTCGTAGCCATCGATGAGGCCCGCGGTTCCGTAGACCCGCAGGAGCGCGGCGCCGAGCGCACGACGGCCCGCGCCCTTGGTGAGCACGAGGGTGCCGTCGATGTCGAAGAGGACGAGACGCACGGGCGCTAGTGGGACGCCGGCGTCACCGGGACGGAAAGGGCGCGGAGCCGCGCCACGATGGGCGGCAGTCGGTCGAGCACGAGGTCCACCTCGGTGGAGGTGCTCCAGCGGCCCAGGGTAAAGCACAGGGAGCCGTCCGCCTCGGCGGGCGTGCAGCCGATGGCGCGCAGGACATGGGAGGGCGTCTGGGTGAGGGCGGCGCAGGCCGAGCCGGACGAGGCCGCGATGCCCTGAAGATCCAGGTCCAGGAGCACGCTGTCGGCCTTGACCCCGCGCACCACCATGCTCGCGTGGTGGGGCAGGCGCCGCGCCAGCGAGCCGGTGATCCGGCAGTCGGGGATGGCCTCGAGCAATCCCTGGATCAGCCGATCACGCAGCCCGGCGAGCCGCGCGGACTCCCCGTGCGCGCTCTCGCTTCGGATCAGGTCCGCGGCCACGCCGAGCCCGACGAGCCCGGGGAGATTCTCGGTACCCGAGCGAAATCCGAACTCCTGTCCACCGCCCAGGATCTGCGGGGCGAGCTTCACGCCCTTCCGCACCCACAGCGCGCCCGTCCCCGGCGGGCCGTAGATGTCATTGCCCGACACACTCAGCAGATCAATGCCCAGCGCGTCCGCCGCCAGGGGCGCCCGACCGAGCGCCCCCACACCGTCCACGTGCAGCGGCACTCGCGCGGCGCGCGTCACGCGGGCGAGATCGGCGAGCGACTGGAGCGTGCCGATCTCCTCGTTCGCCGCCGCGATGCTCACGATCGCCGTCTCGGGCCGCAGCGCGCGATGCAGCACGTCCGGATCCACCCGCCCCTCGCCGTCCACGGGGAGCAGCGTCACCGCCCCGCCCGCCTTCTCGAGGTCGCGGCAGGCGTTGAGCACCGAGATGTGCTCGACGCACGCGGCGATGACGTGGCGGGGCCGCTCGCCCGTGCGGAGCGCCACGCCCTTGATCGCGAGGTTGTTGGCCTCGGTGGCGCCGGAGGTGAAGATCACGCCGCCGGGCGCGCCGCCGATCAGCCTGGCCACCTTGATGCGCGCCGCCTCCAAAGATTCGCGCGCCTCGGCGCCGAGCGAATGCCGGGCGGAAGGATTGCCGATCCCGGCCTCGAAGAAGGGCCGCATCACCGCGAGCACGCGAGGATCCACCGGCGCGAAGCCGGCGTAGTCGAAGTAGACGCGGCCGGGGGATTCTCCGCCGGCCTCCACCGTCTATCCCGTCTTCCTGACCAGGAAGCGGTAGACCGCCCCGTCGCGGAAGACTCCGATCAGCTCATTTCGGGAGCGCTGGGCCCAGCTCTGCATGTCGGCGTCGGAAGCCGGATCGTCGGAAAGCATCTCCAGGACCTGTCCAGGCGCCAGGTCGCGCAGCGCCTCGCGGGTCTTCACGATCGGCATGGGGCAGAAGAGCCCGGTGCAATCAATCTGCTTGTCAACATTGACGACTTTGGCAACAGACGCCATGTCGTCCTACCCTACTCCACGTCGCGCGCGAGCGTCAAGCGAGCGGTCGCGTTGCTTGACAGTCCGAGAGCCGGAGAGGAATAATCGCAGCGACCGAGCGGTGACCCGGTATTCTCGACGCTCGACCCATGCAAGCCCCGATGAGCCGTCCGATATCGAAGCTCACCCTGGCCCTGTCCGGGGCGATTCTCCTCGTGGCCGCTGCCCTCGTGCTGATGATCGAGCTGCGGGTGCGTCCGCTCTACGATCCCGCCCGGCTGGGCTTCGCCATGCCCGTCATCGAGGCGCTGCTCGTCCTGGTCGCCGTCTTCGCCGGGGCGCTCGTCGCCCTGAGCCAGCGCCGGGTCCCCGTCGCGCCGGCGACGCCGGCGTCGCTGCCCGTCGACTTGCCCGACGCGGCTCTGACCAGCGGCAGCGAGGAGGTCGGGGCCATGATGGGCGCGTTCTCGCGCATCCTCGGTCGCATCGAGGAGCAAGGGAATGAGATTCAGGACTTCGCCCATCGCCTCGAGGCGGCCTACAAGGATCTCGAGCTCAGCAACGCCCGCCTCAAGGAGTACTCCTTCAAGGACGAGGTGACCGGCCTCTACAACCGGCGCTTCTACTCGATCCGCCTCGAGGAAGAAGTGTCCCGCTACCGGCGCTTCAATCACCCGGTCTCCGTGGTGCTGGTGGACCTCGACGGCTTCAAGGAGATCAACGACGACCTGGGGCACGGCGTGGGCGACGAGGCCTTGCGCGACATGTCGGACATCCTGCTCCGCTACTCCCGCGGCATCAATGTGATCTGCCGCTACGGTGGCGACGAGTTCGCGGTGCTGCTGGTCGAGACGTCCAAGGCGGGCGCGAAGCTCTACGCGGACCGCATCCGCCACGTGCTCTCGACCCATCGCTTCGCGCATGGCCGGCGCCTCACCGCGAGCTTCGGGATCGCCTCGCTGCCCGAGGACGTCGCGCCGGCCGCCGACGACCTCATGCGGGCCGCCGACGAGGCGCTCTACGCGGCCAAGCGCGCCGGGAAGAACCGGGTCTCGGTGTTCGAAGACGTGACCTCGAGCGGCCGGCAGACGGGGCGCACGACGTGAGCCAGCCCGTCGCCGAGCGCCGCGTTCTCATCGTGGACGACGACCGCCAGATCCGGCGCGTGCTCTCGGAGTTCTTCGAAGGCGCCGGCTTCGCCTGCATGCAGGCGATCAACGGCAAGGAGGGGCTCGCGCTGTTCCAGGCCGAGCGCCCGCCTCTGACCGTCACCGATGTGCAGATGCCCGCGCTGTCCGGAGTGGAGTTCCTCAAGCAGGCGCGGGCGCTGGATCCTCATGCCGCGTTCCTCGTTCTCACCGGCGTGGGCGACATCCAGACCGCCGTGGAGAGCCTCAAGTACGGCGCCTACGATTTCATCCTGAAGCCCGTGAACATGGAAGAGCTGCTCAACGCGGCAGAGCGCGCGCTCGAGCACCGGGCTCTCATCCTGGAGCGTCGGGAGTACCATGCCCTCCTCGAGCGACGCATCGCCGAGGCCACCCGCGATCTGGAGGCCACGCTCGGAGCGCTCGAGGAGACGTACCGCAGCACGCTGGAGGCGCTTGGGTCCGCCATCGACACGCGAGACCTCGGCACCCAGGCCCATTCGCGCCGGGTGCGCGGCTACTCGCTCACCATCGCGCGTGCGCACGGCATGAGCAGCGACGCGGAGCTGCGCACGCTCGAGCACGGCGTGCTGCTCCACGACATCGGCAAGATCGGCATCCCCGACGCCATCCTGCTCAAGCCGGGCCCGCTCACCCCCGCCGAGTGGAAGGTCATGCGCACGCATCCCGAGATCGGGCGGCAGCTCGTGGAGCAGATTCCGTTCCTGCGCCCGGCCGTGCCCATCGTCTATCACCACCACGAGCGCTGGGACGGCACGGGCTATCCGCAGGGGCTCAAGGGCGAGGCGATTCCCCTGGGCGCGCGCGTCTTCGCGGTGGCCGACGCCTTCGACGCGATGACGTTCGACCGGCCCTACTCACGCGCGATCGAGTTCGAGGCCGCGCGCGCCGAGATCCAGCGCTCCGCGGGCACCCACTTCGACCCCGCGGTGGTGAAGAGCTTCATGGGCGTGCCGCTCGGCACGCTGGAGGAGATCAGGCGCCGCTCGCTCGTCTAGGGCGCGGGCGACGTGAGCCCGAGCTTGTCCACCGCGTAGGCCTTCTGCTTGAACTTCTGGACCTTCCCCGAGCCGGTGAGGGGGAACTGGTCCACGATCTCCACGTAGCGCGGCACCTTGAAGTTGGCGATCTTGTCCCGCCCGAACGCGATGATCGCCTCCGCGGTGAGGGCAACCCCGGGCTTCGGGATCACGAAGGCCATCACCACCTCGCCCATGATGGGGTCCGGCACCCCCACGATCGAGATGTCGAGGATGCCGGGATGGCGCAGGTAGAAGTTCTCGATCTCGGCGGGGTAGGTGTTGAAGCCCCCGACGATGATCATGTCGGTGACGCGGCCGGTGATGCGGAGGTAGCCTTCCGCGTCCTTCACGCCCATGTCGCCGGTGTGGAGCCACCCGTCGCGGATCTTGTCCGCGGTGGCCTCGGCCTTCTTGTAGTAGCCGAGCATGAGGGTCGGGCCCTTCACGCAGACTTCCCCCTCTTCGCCGGGCGGCAGCGGGCGCCCCGTGGCCGGGTCCACGATGCGGTCTTCGAGCTCGGGCGTGCGTAGCCCCACCGTGGCCACGCGCTTCTCGAGCGCATCGCCGGCGCGCGTCCAGTGGGTGCCGCCGGTGGCCTCGGTGAGCCCGTACACGACGAGGGCGTCCATGCCGAGCCCGTCCTCACGGTCGAGGATCTTCCTCATGATCTCGACGGGAACCGGCGCGGCGCCGATGGAACCGGTCCGGAGCGACGAGAGATCGTAGGACCTGAAGGCGGGGTGCCCCAGCACGGTGATGAACATGGTCGGCACGCCCGAGAAGATCGTCACCCGCTCCGCCTGGATGAGGCGCATCGCTTCGCCGGCATCGAACACGTCCATGAGCACCTGGGTCGAGCCCACGAGGCAGTTGGCCGCGACCCCGCCCATCGAGCCGAAGATGTGAAAGTACGGCACGGGGACCAGGTAGCGGTCCTCGTGAGTCCAGTGGTGGAGGTCCGTGTAGACCTGGCACTTGTAGTACATGTTGCCGTGCGAGAGCAGGCACCCCTTCGGCTCGCCGGTCGTTCCCGAGGTGTAGAGCATCTCCACCGCGTCGTCGGGATCGATGCGGATGCCGTCGAGAGACGGCGCCTCGGGTCGCGCGCCCGCACGCTCCACGCGCGTGAAGTCCACCGCGGCCGGCGGCACGTCCGCGCCCAGCACCACCACGTGACGCAGCATGGGGAAGCGCGCGGCCGGTCTTCCCTTCCCAGCGCGGATCTCGGGGCACATCTCGTCGAGAATGGCCAGATAGTCGATCTTCGCGGCGGGGAAGCGGTCGACCATGATGAGGGCCTTCGCGTCGGACTGCCGGAGCACGTATTCGACCTCGAAGGCCCGATACCTGCTGTTGCACGTGACGGTCACCGCGCCGATCTTCGCGATGCCGAGATTGGCCACGTTCCACTCGACGCAGTTCGGCATCCAGAGCACGACGTGATCACCCGGCCCGAGGCCGAGGTCGAGGAGGCCGCGGGCGAAATCGTCGGCCCGCCGCTTGAGCTCCCGATAGGTCACGCGCTGCCCGCGGAACACCACCGCCTCGCGGTCGGGAAAGCGTGCCGCCGCCCCGTCCAGCATCTGGCCCAGGGTGAGGGCCGGTCCGAGCCCGGCCACGGTCAGACGGCCTGGGCGATGCGCGCCATCACGTTCTGGCGCTTGGCGAGCGCGTCGACCAGCTCCTCCTGGGAGACGCCCTCGGCGAGGCCGCGGTCGATGGCCCGGCAGAGCTCCTCGCCGACCATTTCGGCGCCGGCCCGATCGCCCGCCTCGAGCAGATGCTCGATGCGTGCCGACGCGCCCGCCGCCTGCGCATCCAGGGCCTGGGCCAGCGCATGACGTGTCTCCATCTCGCGGTCGCCGTCGCCGCCGGCGCGGTGAAGCGCGCGGTAGAGCGGATCCAGCGCGCCGGCGGGATCCCCGACCTCGAGGCGACGCAGCCCGAGCTTGACGTGCCCCCACCAGATGCGCCGGCGCAGCTCGTCGAAGCGCGGGGACTCGGCCGATTCCGACGGAAGCGAGGCGATCACCCCGTCCGCGCGCTCGAGCGCCGCCAAGGCGCCCGCCGCGTCATCGCTCGTTTCCACCGCGCTGCCCGCAAGCCGCGCCACCTCGCCGCTCACCGCCTCCCAGTACGTGTCCTCCATGGGAGCGCGGCGATCACCCAGCTCGTCCCAGCCCATCACCTCGCGCAGCCAGCGGTGCCCCGCGCTGTGATCGCGCTTGCCGAGGAAGCCGTCGAGCCGGTGTCCGGCCGCCGTGGCGAGGGCATCGCGAGCGCGCTCGACGGCCAGATGGGCCCGCAGGGCCTTGCCCCAGGGCGGCAGCTCGTCGCCGCCGGCGTCGACGGCGACGACATCGAGGCTGGGAAGCTCGACCGCCGGCTCGGCGGAGGGCTGGCTCCCCTGCGCGACGGCGACTTGCCGGAGCAGGCCCACCGCGAGTCGCAGCGCCGCGAGCGTGGCCGCCGTGCCGTCGCCCGCCGCCTCGCCATCCGTCAACAGCCGGCTACCGATCGATTCCGCCAGCGGCATCACGCGCTGCGCGCTGCCGTTGACGTCCGTCTTCGGGAGCGCGCGCACGCCCTGCTCGAAGGCCGCGCGGGTCGCCGCCTCGTCGCCGCGCGCGCGCTGAGCCAGCCCGGCCATGCCCGAGAGCAGCGCGCGCTCGAAGGACGCGGGGACGCGGTTCCGCGCGCGCCCGCGGACCTTGAGCGCGGGCTCGAGCGCGGCGAGCAGACCCTCGTACTGCCCCGCCTTGAAGAGGCGCGCCGCTTCCCCCACCAGATCGGCTGCTGGCTCCGTGAGGGCCGCCCGGGCCGCCACGTCGGGTTCGACCGCCGCGGGCGCCGCCGCGTCCGCCTCGGCCGCAGCGTGCGCCGGGGCCATCCGCTCGGCTTCGACCGCCAGGGGCTCCGGGGCCCCCGCGCTCTCCGTCTCGAGAAGCGAGATCTGCTCGGAGACGGGCCGCGCCACAGTCGGCTCCACCTCGTGGGCGACCGGCCCGACGTCCGCCGCCGTCGGCGAGGGCGCCTCGGGCGCCCCGGGCGGGGCGACCAGCTCCGGCGCAATGACCGGTTCCAGCTCGGCAACGACCGCCGTGCGGAGCGCCGTGGCGGGGGCCGCGTCGGAGAAGATTCGGCCTCCTCGCGGCTTGGAGGAGACGGTAGGCTCCGCGGTGGCCGGACGGCGATGCGGCGAGAGGGCGTGAGCACGACGACGGAGCGGGATACGGCGGGGCCGGTCGTCGAGCGCCTGGGCCAGGCCGACGAAGAGGGACAGTGCCGACGCCACGGCCAGCAGGACGATCAGCACCTCTTCCATCGTCACGCCGGGGTCACCTCCTCGAAGTCTCGCGGCTACGTTAGCACGCGCTCTCGCTGCCGACGACAGATTCCCGCGTTGGCCGCCCGCCCGCCGCCGGGGTAATATCGAAGAGGCAGTCGAGCCGCTCACCATCCCAGTCGCAGGAGGTACCGATGCGCCGGGTCGCCGTCATCGGAGTCGGCGTCACGAAGTTCGGCAAGCACGATCGCACGAGCGCGGAGCTCTTCGCGGAGGCCGCCCGCGAGGCGGTCGTCGACGCCGGCATCGAGCCGCAGGCGATCCAGGCGCTGTACTATGGCAACGTCACCGGCGGGGAGAGCGAGCGCCAGCTGCACATGGGTCCGCTGGCCGCCTCGCTGATCGGCCTGCCCACCATCCCGACCACGCGCTTCGAGAACGCCTGCGCCACCAGTCACGCCGCGTTCCGTCACGCGGTGATGGAGGTCGGGGCCGGCGTCTCCGACGTGGTGCTCGTGGGCGGGGCCGAGCGCATCCTGCACGTGCCGACCGAGCACGCCACCGAGTACTTCGCCTACTGCTCCGACGCCTCGTTCGAGCAGCCCACGGGTCTGACCTTCCCCGGGGTCTTCGCCCTGATCGCGCGCGCACACATGGAGAAATACGGCACCACCGAAACGCAGATGGCACACGTGGCGGTGAAGAATCATCGGCACGGCCTGCACAATCCCAAGGCGCAGTTCCGGAAGGAGATCACGCTCGAGACGGTGCTCCAGAGCGCTTACGTGGCGGATCCCCTCAAGCTCTTCGACTGCTGTCCCTTCACGGACGGCGGCGCCGCGGTCCTGGTGGCGTCGGAAGAGGTGGCGCGCAAGCATCCCCGGGCGGTGTGGGTCCTGGGGAGCGCGGCGGCCAGCGACTCGATGTTCATGCACGACAAGCGCGACCTCTCGCGCGTGACGGCGACCGAGCGGGCGGCGGCGGCCGCCTATCGCCAGGCGGCCCGCGGCCCGCAGGATGTGAACGTCGTGGAGCTGCACGACTGCTTCACGATCGCCGAGATCGTGGCCACCGAAGGGCTCGGCCTCTTCGAGCCGGGCATGGGCGGCCCCGCGGCGGAGAAGGGCTGGACGAGCCTCGGCGGGAAGATCCCGGTCAATGTCTCGGGCGGTCTCAAGGCCAAGGGGCATCCGATCGGCGCCACCGGCGCCGCGCAGATCGCCGAGATCGTGACCCAGCTCCGCGGCGAGGCGGGACCGCGTCAAGTCGAAGGCGCGCGCACCGGCCTCACTCACACGCTGGGCGGCAACACCGCCACCGTGCTCGTGAGCCTGTTCGGCCGTGACTGATGAAGTGGTCCACCTGAAGGACTTCTTCGCGGAGGCCCGTGCTGGACGGCTCACCGCCATCCGCTGCACGCAGTGCGGTGAGCTTGCCATTCCGCCGAAGGAGTTCTGCGCAGCCTGCGGCAAGCGCGGCTGGGAATCGATAGCGCTCGGGGGCGCGGGCACCATCTCCTCCTACACGGTGATCCGCGTGGCCCCGCGCGGGCATGTGGGCCAGACGCCCTACGCGGTGGCGGTGGTGCGGCTCGCGGAGGGCGTGTCGCTCCTCGGGCGGATCACCGATCTTCCCCTCGACTCGCTCCGGGTCGGCCTGCCCGTGCGCTTCCGACCGCTCGTCTCCGGCGGGGAGACGATGGTCGGCTTCGGACCCGCCTGAGGGCTTCCACGATGGCGCTCCTCGACGGCAAAGTGGCGGCGGTGACGGGTGCGGGCAGCGGCATCGGCCGATCGGTCGCGCTCGGGCTGGCCCGCGCGGGCGCGCGTGTGGTCGTCAACGACTACGGGGTCAGCGTGGACGGGCGCGAGCCCTCCAGCGCGCCCGCCGAGTCCGTGGTGAAGGAGATCCAGGCGGCGGGCGGGCAAGCGGTGGCGAGTCCGGAGAGCGTCGCCACCATGGCGGGCGGCCGCGGCATCGTCGAGCGTGCCGTCGACACCTTCGGCGACCTGCACATCGTGGTCTGCTGCGCCGGCATTCTCCGCGAGCGCATGATCTTCAACATGAGCGAGGAGGAGTGGGACGCGGTGATCGCCGTGCACCTCAAGGGGCACTTCACCGTATTGCAGCCCGCTACGCGCCATATGAGGGAAAAGAAGCGCGGCCGCATCATCACGTTCACCTCCGCCGCCGGCCTGGAGGGAAGCCCGGGGCAACCGAACTACTCGGCGGCCAAGGAGGGCATCGTGGGGCTCACGCGCTCCACCGCGCTGGCCATGGCGAAGTACGGGGTGACCGTGAACTGCATCTCCCCCACCGCTGACACCCGGATGACGCAGCGTCTCCCTGACGAGCGTCGCGGCACCGCCACCGCCACGCCTCCCGAGGCGATCGCGCCGGTCGTCACCTTCCTGGCGAGCGACCGCGCGGCCCACGTCACCGGGCAAGTCATCGGGGTGCGCGGCAGCGAAGTGACGCTGTTCTCCCACCCGGCGCCGTTGCGCACCGCCACCAACGCCGGAGGCTGGACGGCCGAGGCGCTGGCCGACGTCTACGACCGCGCGCTCGGCCAGGACCGACTGCGGCGGCTCGACGCGATGAAGATCCCGTGGCCGCCGCCTGCCGCCCCCGGCGCTACCAGCTGAGCGCGCCGAACTTCACGTAGCCGACCAGCTGCCAGCCGACTCCCAGCAGGAAGGTCGCGAAACCGATCGTGCAGAGCCCGCGCCAGAGTCCGGAGCGCGGGCTCGTCTGCGAGGAATCCTGGGCAATGGTCCACCACACGGCGGCGAGCAACAGAATGCCGCAGCCCGCCAGGGTGAGGATCCAGCCGGCCATCACGGCCTGGGTGAACAGCGAGTCGAAGAAGATCGGGGGGTCATAGCGCTCGAACAGCACGGGCTCTCCTCCTAGGGATGAGTCACGGCGTGCGGCCGCGCGGGGAGCACCGCGTTGCCGGCGTGAGTGGTGACGACGCGCGCGGACGGGTCGCGCAGCACACCGGGCGGGTCCGCGCCTTCGCGGATCGCGGCGATGCCGCGCGCGACCATCTTGCGGGTCAGGATGACGCCGCGGTCGGACGACGCCAGATGCTCGTCGGCGTGAATGGCAATCGGGCGCTGGCTGACGATGGCTTCCTCGTCGCCGGGCATCCGATGATGCTCCTCCTCGTTCAGCTCAGCCCAGAGCTTACCGCCGTGCCGGGCGCGCGGCGGCAACACGGGTTCGCCGGCGCGCGGCGGCACGCGGAGCAGCGAATACATGCGGGTGTGCGTGTCGTCGATGGGCAGGATCCAGCCGATGTGTCGGGCGCGCTCGAAGCCTTCGCCGGGCTCACCCGCGGCCACGCTCGGCACGATGCGGATGTTGGGCAGCAGGATCTCCGTCATCCGCCGGAACAGCCTCCCATCCGGAAGCGCGCGGTCCTGGATGGAGCGCACGCCCGCGTCGGCCTCCTCCCATGACACGGTGGGCCTCAGGTTGAGCGCGCCGGAGAACTGCCCGCCGCTGAACACCGAGTGGAGCACCGCGACGTGGAAGGGATCCATCACGTTCTCGTAGATTTGCAGCCAGTTGCAGTTCAGGATCTCGCCGCCGCCGAGCCCGTAGCTGGTCCCGTCGGCGATGACGACCCCCTCGCCCTCCTCCACGAGGTCGTACTGCGGCAGCAGCGGCGTGCGCTCCGGCGGCCCCATGTAGGCGAACACGAGCCCACCGTACTCGCGGCATGGGTACCCCGGCTGGAACACCCGCTCCTTGTAGGTGCTCTCCACCGGCTCGCACGGCTGCTCGAGGCAGCGGCCCTCCACGTCGAAGAGCCAGCCGTGATAGCAGCAGCGGATGCCGTCCGCTTCGACGCGCCCGTACTCCAGCGAGGTGCCTCGATGGCAGCAATGCGCGTCGAGGAGCCCCGGCCGGCCGTGACCGTCGCGGAAGAGCACCAAGTCCTCGCCCAGCACCCGGAGAGGGCGAGGCCCTTCGCCGGGAGCCGGCGAGAGACCGACCGGCTGCCAGTAGCGTCGGAACAGCTCGCCCGCCGGGGTCCCCGGACCGATATGGGTGAGCTCGGCGTTCTCCGAGAGGGTCGGACGGCCGTAGCCAGATCGCATC
>DATJFY010000114.1:0-93730 GCA_035495415.1 Verrucomicrobiia bacterium | reverse complement strand
GGCTCGCGCGCGGCGCAGCAACTGCTCGCGCGCCTCGGCGGCCGGCCTTTCGAGCTGCGCACCGAGCTGCCGGTGGAGCTGGTGGTGCGCGGCAGCACCGCGGCGCCTTCCTGATAATGCGCGACTCGTGACTCCGGACCGGTGACGGGTCCCGCGCGGCGGATGCGGCGGAGCCTGGCCGCCGTGGAAGGGGTGCGACCCGCGACCCGCTGCCCGCGGGCCACGCGGCTAGGCAAGTGACTTGCGGGCCTTGGCGATCGCGGCTTTCACGCGCACCGGCGCGGTGCCGCCCAGGTGGGTGCGGCTCTTCAGCGAGCCTTCCAGGGTGAGCACGTCGGCGACGTCCTTCCCGATCGCCGCGGAGTAGCGCTGCAGCTCGGCGAGCTTGAGCTGGGAGAGCTCGCAGCCGCGCGATTCCGCGTAGCGCACCGCCTGCGCCACCGCCTCGTGCGCCTCGCGGAACGGCACGCCCTTCCGGACGAGGTACTCGGCGAGATCGGTGGCGGTGAGATGGCCCTGGCGCGCGGCGTCCTCCATCGCCTTGCGGTTCACCTCGATGCCCGGCAGCATCTCGGCGAACACCGCGAGGCTCGCGGTGAGCGTGTCCGCCGTGTCGAACAGCGGCTCCTTGTCTTCCTGGTTGTCGCGGTTGTAGGCGAGCGGCTGGCCCTTCATGAGGGTGAGCAGCGCCACCAGGTGGCCGTTCACGCGCCCGGTCTTGCCGCGGATCAGCTCGGCCACGTCGGGATTCTTCTTCTGGGGCATGATCGACGAGCCGGTGGCGAAGGCGTCGGAGAACTCCACGAAAGCGAACTCGCTGGTCGCCCAGAGGGTGAGGTCGGCGGCGAGCCGCGACACGTGCATGCCGAGGATGGCGCCGGCGGCGAGGAACTCGATCAGGTGATCCCGGTCGCTCACCGCGTCGAGGCTATTGGCGCTGGGCGCGGTGAAGCCGAGATCGCGAGCGAGGGCCTCACGATCGATGGCGAAGGCGGCGCCGGCGAGGGCCCCCGCCCCGAGGGGCAGCACATTGTTGCGCCGCTCGCAGTCGCGGAAGCGCTCCCGGTCGCGCTGGAGCATGAACACGTAGGCGAGCAGATGATGCGCGAGGAGCACGGGCTGTGCCCGCTGCAGATGCGTATAGCCCGGCATCGCCACGACGAGGTGCTCATCGGCACGGGCCACGAGGACGGACTGGACGGCCTGGATGCCCGCGTCGACGTGGCCGAGGATCTCGCGGAGGTAGAGGCGCTCGTCGAGGGCGATCTGGTCGTTGCGCGAGCGCCCGGTGTGGAGCTTGCCGCCGACGGGCCCCGCGAGCTCGGTGAGCCGCCGCTCGATGTTGAGGTGAATGTCCTCGAGCTCGCGCCGGAAGGGAAAACGGCCCTCCGCGAGCTCAGCGTCGACGACGTCGAGACCCCTGATGAGTGCGCTCATCTCGGAGTCGGTGAGGAGGCCGGCGCGGCGCAGGGCGCGCGCCCACGCGCGGCTTCCCTCGATGTCGTGGGGCCAGAGCCGGCGGTCGAAGTCGAGCGAGGCAGTGAACGCCTCCGCGCCGGGGTCCAGCCGCTCCGCGAACCGACCGCCCCAGCGCGGGCTCTGCGGGCTCTCGCCCCCGCTCACGCCAGGTCCCGCGCGAGCAGTCCGGCGATCTCGGTCATGACCCGCCCCGTCACGTCGCCGCGCTCGCCCCGAGTGGGCGCGCGCCGGCGGCCGAGGTGCAGGGGATGGCCGAAGCGCACCGACAGGGCCTGCCTCCGCGGGAAATAGAAGCGGCGTCCCCGGAGGGCCTCGTACGTGCCGCCGATCGCCGCGGGCACCACCGGCACCCCGGCGCGCAGCGCGAGCGCCGCCACCCCGGGCTGACCGGAGACGAGACGACCCTCGCGGCTGAACGGGCCTTCCGGAAAGATGCCGATGATGCGGCCCTGCGCGAGGGCGCGCAGCGCGCGCTTGATGGCGCCGGGATCCGGGCGCGAGAGATTCACGGGGATCGAGCCGATGCGACGGTGGAACGCGGGGTGGAGCGGGCTTGCGTGGTACACCCGCGGCATCACGATGAAGGAGATGGGCCGCGGAACCGCGACCCCGAGCACGATTCCGTCGAGGTAGTTGTGATGATTCGCGGCCAGAATGAACGGCCCGCTCGGCAGGCGCTCGAGTCCCTCGACGGTGAGCGCGAACCAGCGCTGCAGCGCTGGCCGGCACACGCTCCGGCAGAGGCGATAGAGGGGCGGAAACTTCACGTCGGTGACGCGCGGGGCGGGGCGCGCCGCCGGCGGCGCGAGCACCGACAGCACGGTGGATTTCTCGCTCGGCGCCATGATCGGGTCGGTTATAGCATCCGGCCCGACCCCCTGACAAGGACGCGGGGCCCGCGTCTAGCGGAGCTTGATCAAGCGGTACTGCGCGACGGCGGCGTTGTGCTCGGCGAGGTTGGTGGAGAAGTGGTGACGGCGGTCGTCGACGGAGACGAAGTAGAGGTAATTCACCGCCGCCGGCTTCGCCGCGGCCTCGATGGCGGCCCGGCTGGGCGCGCCGATGGGGCCGGGCGGGAGTCCACCCCGTCGATAGGTGTTGTAGGGCGAATCGACCTGGAGATCCGCGCGGGTGAGGGCCTCGCCATCCTTGCCTACCGCGAACTGCACGGTGGGGTCGGCCTGGAGCGGCATGCCGAGGCGCAGACGGTTCCAGAACACGGCGGAGATCAGCGGCATCTCGCTTCGAACGACCGCTTCCTTTTCGATGATCGACGCCATCGTGAGCAGCTGATGCACGGTGATCCCGCGCTCGCGCGTGCGCTCGAGAATCTCGGGCGTGAGCTGATCGCGCATCCGCGCGGCCATGCGGGCGAGGATCTCCTCCGACGTCATGCCCTTCACGAGCTGGTACGTGTCGGGGAAGATATAGCCCTCGAGACTGTCCGCGGGGACGGCGAGCGTCTTCAAGAAGACGGGATCGCGCGCCAGCCGCAAGATGTCGTCGGCCCGGCTCAGCCGCTCGCGCTCGAGGGCGAGGGCGAGGTCGGCGACGCTGTTGCCCTCGCGGAATAGCACCGCGTGCTGGCGCACACGGCCGCCCTCGAGGAGGCTCAGCACGGCGAGCGTGTTGGCGCCCTGCGGGATCTCGTATTCGCCCGCTTTCAAGGTGCGCGCGGTGCCCCGCGCGGCGGCGAGCAGCATGAAGCCCAGCGGGCTGCGAATCGCGCCCGCCTCGTCGAGCCGGCGCGCCACCGTGGTGAGACCTTGATGCGCCGGGATCTCGACCACGCGGGGCCCCGCGCGGACGCCGGGGGCCGCCGTGAAGACCCAGAAGGCCTGCAGCGCCAGGAACACGGCCACCAGGCACGTCAGCGCCCAGAGCACGGCCTGGCCGGCACCGGCCGTGGGGCGGGAGGGCTCCGCCCAAGTCTTCATGAACCAGGGCCGCTCCATCATGATTTCCCTAAATTTTGCCAGTACTTTGCTCGATAGGTCAACGCGGAGAACGGTGTGGAAAACCGGGAAGTTGGCGGGCCCCTGAGGCGGCTTCCACTCCCGGGGGACGGAGGGGCCCGGACCGCCCGCGGGCCCGTGGTATACTCACGCCTCGGGTCTCAGCTCCCCCGAACACCTCAGGAGGTTTTCGCAATGTCGCAGCTCGTGCTTCCCGCCCATCACGAATGGCTTGCCCAGGACCGCAAGTACGGCAAGCTGGCGATCGAGCCGTTCGAGCCGGGCTTCGCGCTCACCGTGGGCAATGCGTATCGGCGCGTGCTCCTGTCCTCCATTCACGGCGCCTCGCCTACGTGGGCCAAGATCGAGGGCGTGCTCCACGAGTTCTCGTTCATGCAGGGCGTGACCGAGGACACGCTCGACATCATCATGAATCTCCGCAAGGTCGTGTTCGCCCTCCATGTGAACCGGCCCAAGATCCTGCGCCTGAAGGCCCAGGGGCCGAAGGTCGTGACCGCGGCCGACTTCGAGCCGGACGCCGACGTGGAAATCCTCACTCCCGAGATCGTGCTCGCCACCCTCGACAAGGACGGCGGCATCGAGCTGGAGCTCTGCGTGGAGCGGGGCCGCGGGTATCAGGCCGCCGAGCGGCGTGAGCCCGAGGCGCTGCCCATCAACGCGATGCTCATCGACGCGGATTTCTCGCCGGTGAAGCGCGTGAACGTGCAGGTGGAGACGCCGAGCGGCCTGAGCGACGGGCAGGAGCGTCTGGTCCTGGAAGTGTGGACCAACGGCAGCATCACGCCCGACGTCGCGGTGGGCGAGGCCTCGCGGATCCTGCAGGATCAGTTCAGCTTGCTCACGGACTTCCCGGCGCCCGTGGCCGAGGAGGCGGAGCGGCCCGAAGGCGCGGGTTTCGAGCCCGCGGCGCGGGTCGAGCTGAACGAGCACCTCTTCCGCAACGTGGACGAGCTCGAGCTCTCGGTGCGCGCGTCCAACTGCCTCAAGACGGCCAACATCCGGACCATCGCCGACCTCGTGCAGAAGACGGAGTCGGAGCTGCTCAAGACGAAGAACTTCGGCAAGAAGTCCCTGAACGAGATCAAGACGATCCTGGGAGAGATGGGGCTCTCCCTGGGCATCCGTCTCGATCCCGAGGAGCTGGAGAGGCTGCGCGCGCAGTACGAGCGCGCCTTCGAGAACTAGTCCCTCCCGCTTCGCGCGCGTCGCCACGGCCTCCGGCCTCGTGCCGGGGGCCGTGGTGTGTTCAGGCCCGTCATGCTTACCACGCGCGGTGGTCCGGCGCGATCGGCAGCTCGTCGGTGCGCCCCGACGCCCAGCGCGTGACCCAGAGCGTGCGCCCGTCCGTCTCGACGATCACCGCGCCGTCCCGGTCCGTCCGATAGAGGCGCGCGCCCGCGATGGCCAGCCGAGACAGCACCTCGGGCGCGGGATGGCGAAAGGGATTCCGCGCGCCGACCGACACGACGGCGATGCGGGGCTGGCTCGCCTCCACGAAGGGGGCCGCGGTCGAGCCCCGGCTGCCGTGATGGCCCACCTTGAGGACGGTGGCGGCGAGCGGTGAACGGCCGGCGAGGAGCCACGCTTCGCCGCGCGTCGTGAGATCGCCGGTGAGCAGCAGCGCGATGCCGCGCCAGTCCAGCCGGAGCACCAGCGAATGGTCGTTCTCGCCCGTGAGGGGCGCGGCGAGATCGTCCACCGGGGGACTCAGCACCGCCACGGCCGCCTCGCCCAGCCGGATGCGCTGACCGGCGGCGAGCACGCGGCGCGCCGCGCCGGATCGTCCGAGCGCGGCCACGGTGTCCTCGTGCCCGCCGCCCCATCGCCCGTTCTCCCAGATCTCCCCGACGCGGAGCCCGCGCAGCACGGCGGCGAGCCCTCCCGAGTGATCGGCGTCCGCGTGCGTGGCCGCCACGACATCCAGATGTCCGATGCCGTGGTTCCACAGGAACGGCGCCACCACCCGCTCGCCGACGTCGAAGCGGCCGCCCCCGCCCGGCCCGCCATCGATGAGCAGACGCGGGCCGTTCGGCACCTCGACCAGGATCGCGTCGCCCTGGCCGACATCGAGGAAGGTCACGCGGAGGCGGCCGTAGTCCGGGGCCACGAGAGGCCAGAGCGCGATGCCGGCGCCGGCGGCGAGGAGGAGCAACGCGACCGCGCGCCCCCAGCGTGCGGCGATCGTCGCTGCGAGCGCGGCCCCGAGGAGCCAGGCCGCCATCGCCAGGGGGCCGGGAGCGGGGATGTGCACGAGCGCTCCCGGCACCGCGGCCGCGAGCCAGACCGTGAGACGGAGCAGCACCGCGAGCGCCCACGCGAGGTTCAATCCGGGGCTGCCGAGGAGATCGCTGAGCGCCGCGCCGGCAAGGGCGAAGAGGCCCACCGTGGTCGCCGCTCCGGCGAGCGGCACGACCACGAGGTTCGCCACGGGGCCGATCAGCGAGAGCTGGTTGAAGTGCGCGGCCATGACCGGGAGCACCGCGCCCTGCGCGGCCGCGCTCACCCCCACCGCGGCGGCCAGGGCACGGGGCCACCGGAGCCATTCGAGGGCGGTCCGCGCCGGGGTCCCCAGATACACGATCCCGGCGGTGGCGGCGAAGGATAGCTGAAAGCCGGGATCCCAGAGATCCGCCGGCCGCCACGCGAGTAGCGCGAGCCCCGAGAGCGCGAGCGCGTTCGGCAGCTGCGACTCCCGCTCGAGCATGATGCCGGCGAGGAGGATCAGACCCATGACGGTCGCGCGGATCACCGACGACTGCGCGCCCACGACCAGGGCGAACCCGATGAGCGCCGCCGCCGCCCCCGCCGCGGTGATCGTGCGGGAGACACCCGCGAACGTGAGGACCGCGAACACGGAGGCCGCCAGGAGGGCCACGTTGAAGCCCGAGACGGCGAGGACGTGATACGCCCCGGCGCGCCGGAACGCATCGTCGGTCTCGCGGGGCAGCGCGGCACGCTCCCCCATGAGGAGACCCGCGAGCAGCGCCGCCGAGGCTTCGGGCAGCTCGGCGTTGAGGCGCTCGACCGCCCAGCGCTTCACGCGAGCGGGCCACGGCGGCACATCGGCGGTGAGCGGGCGAATGCGGTCGCCGCGGCCGCTCCCTACCAGCGCGATGCCCTCGCGCCGAAGCTGGGCGGGATAGTCGAAGCCGCCCGGATTGCGGTAGCCCACCGCCGGATGGAGGCGCAGGCTGGCGGCGATCCGTTGTCCTTCGCCCATGGGTGGCGCCTCGCCGTAGATCGTGACCAGCACCCGGCCCGAAGCCTGGCGTCGCTCCGCCTCGGTCACTACGGCCTCGACATCCAGCAGCACGCGTACCCGGTCGGGCGCCCAGCGACGCGGCTCCTCGACGAGCCGCGCCTCAACCAAGGCCTCGCCGTCGACGACCGTGGCCGCCACATCGTCACGGGGCGGAGGCAGTTCATGGCCGCGCAGCGCACCCAGCACCGCGATCGCGCTCAGGGCCAGCGCGGTGGCGAGGTGGTCGCGCGCTCGCACGAGCGCGAGCGCGGCGACGACCAGGAGCAGCGCGCCGGCAACGATCAGACCCCGTGGCGACGGCGCCAGCGTGGTCCCGGCGGCGATGCCCGCGCCCCAGGCCAGCGCCAGCGGTACCAGCGGCGCCCGGAGCACGGGCGGGATCGAAGCCAGCGCGGGCGATGGCACGGCGGTGGACCTTCACGCTACGGTGCGGTCGTCACGAGGTCACGCAGCGCGGCCAGTTTGCGCGGACCGACGCCCAGCACCGAGCGCAGGCCCTCCGGTCCCTCGAAGCGGCCTCGCCGCTGGCGCTCCTCCACGATGCGGTGGGCGAGCCCAGGCCCCACGCCGGGCAAGCGCGCGATCTGTTCTGCCGTCGCCGTGTTGAGATCGAGGGGGCGCGGGTCGGCGAGCGGCTCCGCCTGCGCGCTCGGCCCCGGGTGTGGGGCCGGCGCTGGCCGAGTGGGCGGCGAGGGCGGGGGGCGGGACGGACGCGAGGTCGCCAGCGGCACCGGGCCGGGCGCGGGGATGGCCTCGTCGCGGTCGAAGGCTTCCACCCGCGCCGCCGCCTCGGGGAAGCCCGCGCGCCACTCGCGCACGACGAGCCCCGCCAGGAGCGCGACGCCGAGGAGCAAGAGCAAGGAAAGCTGCGGACGCGAGTAGAGCATAGCGACACGCTGCCACGCGGGATCTGCGCCGACTAGAGTGCCGGCGTCGATACACCACCGTGTATCGTGTTCGCTACAGCGCGATCGACAGACCCGCGTCCACCGTCAGGACATGACCGTTGACGTACGACACGGCGTCCGAGGCGAGGAAGATGGCCGCGCCGACCAGCTCGTCGGGCCGGCCCCAGCGCCGCAGCGGGATGCGGCGGCCCACCTCTGCCGCCTGCGGGCCGGCGAAGAACCCGGCGTTGACGTCGGTGAGGAAGAACCCCGGCGCGATGGCATTGGCGGTGATCCCCTTCGGACCCAGCTCGACCGCAAGCGCGCGCATCAGCGCCGTCAGCCCGCCCTTGGACGCGGTGTACGCGGGATCGCCCTGGAAGGACTGCGGACCGACCATCGACGTGATGAAGATGAGGCGGCCGCCGCGGTGGTTCTCCATGTGCCGGGAGGCCAGGCGCGAGAGCTCATAGGCGCCCACGAGGTTCGTCTCCAGGAGTCGGCGCAAGTCCCCGGCGCCGATGTCGTGGAGGGCACGGCGGTCCCGCAGCGCGGCGTTGTTGACGAGGCAGTCGAGCCGACCGTACCGGGCGACGACCCGCTCGAGCGCCGCCGCGGCGGCGCCGAGGTCGGTGATGTCGAAGGGCGCCGCGAACGCATTGGGGATGGTGGCCGCGGTCTCCTCGGCGCGCCGGGCGTCGCGGCCATTGATGCCGACGCACGCGCCGGCGGCGGCCATGCCCCGCGCCATCGCGAGCCCGAGCCCGCCGCGCGCGCCCGTGATGAGCACGACGCGGCCTTCGAGCGAGAAGCGCAACAGGCCGGCCGGGTCGCGCATCAGCGGCCCGTCCGCGCCAGCTGGGCCTCGATCGCGCGGCCGTAGCGCTTGAGGGCGGGGACGAGACGCTCGCGCACCGCCTCGCTCGTGAAGCGCGAGGTCGGCACGGTGACACTCAGCGACGCGACCGGCTCGCCGGCGGCGTCCCGCAGCACCACCGCGGCCGCGCAGACGCCGGGCCGCCACTCCTCGCGATTGCGCGCCCACCCCACGCGGCGGACTTGCGCGAGCTCGCGCAATAGCGCGGTCCGATCCGTCAGGGTCGCGTCGGTGTACCGGGTCAAGCGCACGGGAAGGAGCTTCTCGAGGGAGGCGGGCGGCTGGACGGCGAGCAGCGCCTTGCCGGTGGCCGAGCAGTGGGCCGGCGCGCTCAGGCCCACGAAGGTGTCGACCCGCACCGGGTGGGGGCTGTCCACCTTGTCGATGACGACGATGGCGGTCCCGCGTGGCACGGACAGGTGCACGGTCTCCCCCGTCTCCGCGGTCATGCGCTCCATCAGCGGCCGCGCGAGATCGCGCAGGGGTAGGCGGCGCACCGCCTTCGCGCCGATCTCCCACGTCTTGAGGGTGAGGCGATAGCGGCCGCCCGGCGACTTCGCCACGTAGCCGTGGGCGGCGAGGGTGGCGAGGATGCGGAAGAGGGTGGGACCGGACACCCCCTGTCGCCGCGCGAGCTCGGTGAGCCCGGTGTCCTCCACGTCGGACAGGGCTTCGAGCACGTCGAGCCCCTTGGCCAGCGTCGCGGTCATGTAGGCGGGCTTGATTGACATGGAGCGCGCCGGTCTCCATAATCCGGCCGCCAGAAGCATACTTCACATGGTGAAAAGCGCCAAGGAGGCCGCCGTGGGCCCGACGACGAAGATCTTCCCGGTGTTCGACTGCGACAGCCACGTGGTGGAGCCGCCCGCGGTCTGGGACGAGTACGTGCCCGCCAAGGAGCGCGCGTGGGTGAAGACTCAGTTCTGCTTCCACACCGATGGGGAACACCTGATGATCAACGGGCGGATCATTCCCGCCGCGCGCGAGCGCTCGAACGCCGCCGAGGTGGGCTGGGCCCGCTGGGACAAGAAGGAGGTGGGCCGGCTGACCCCCGGCACCGCCGAGTGGAAAGCCCGCTTCGGCCGTCTCCTTGGCTGCCGCGATCCCCACGCGCGCCTCCGTGACATGGATGCGCTCGGCACGGACCAGGTGATGCTGTTCCCCACGTGGTTCGTGCGGCTGGCCCTCCTGCGCGATCCCGGCGCGGCGACCATTCTCGCCCGGGCCTACAACGACTGGGTGCACGACTACTGCGCCGCCGACCGCGCGCGGCTCTATCCCTGCGCGGTGCTGCCGCTGCAAGGCGTGGAGGCGTCCGTCGCCGAGCTGCGGCGCGTAGCGAAGCTCGGATTCAAGGCGGCGGCGGTGCGTCCCTGCTTCTGGAACGGTCGCTATCCCACCCTGCCGGAGTTCGATCCTTTGTGGCGCGAGTTCGAGGACCTGGGCGTGGTGCTGGCCATGCACACGTTTCCCTCCCGCGAGGCGCTCACCGCGGACTGGGGGCAGCGCATGGCGCAGGCGCGCGGCCACTCGGGGCAGGGACTCCTGTTCACCGACGAGGCGGTGGTCTACTCGCCCGGCCAGTTCGTGTCGAACATCACCGCGGCCATGGATCCGGCCATCGACGCCTCCGAGACGCTGGGCTTCGTGATGGAGGCGATGACGTGGGTGACGGTGGTGATGCAGACGGGGTGGCTGGAGAAGTTCCCCCGCCTCAAGGCGGCGGTGCTGGAGTCCAACGCGTCCTGGCTGCCCCTCATCCTCGCGCGCGCGTCGAACTTCTCGAACCTCTTCGCGTTCCAGCGCGGGAACCGGCCGCTGCGCGACCCCGTGGAGGCCTTCCACGCCCGCTGCTTCATCGGCTTCGAGTCCGACGAGACGCTCGTCTACCGACTGTGGGACGAGTTCCAGGACATCGCGATCTGGTCCTCGGACTACCCCCATCACGACGCGGAAGACGCGTGGGATGGACTCCAGCACATGGCGCAGCTCGGGGTGCCCGAGGCGGCGCAGCGGAAGATGCTCGGCGAGAACGCGCGCCGGCTCTACGGCATCGAGCCCCTTCTGGTGGTGAAGGAGCGAATCGAGCGCTACGAGCCGGCGATCCTGCCCTGGTAGTCGCGGAGCAATCCGCCAAAGATCCGGCGCCCGAGGAGGAAGCCTTCGGCGACCGTCATCCCGGCCCCCGGCTCGCCGGGATGCCCCGTCCACCACCCGCGGAGATCGTCTTCCGACCGGAAGAAGTTGAGCTTGGTTCAGAGTGCCGTGCAGGCCCGCTCGTCGTCGCCGCCGGATCGGGTGGCCCAGACCATGAGGGGCGCGGCCTCGGGCTCCGGGCCCTCGGGGGTCACCGCGAAGCGGAGCGGCGCGCCCGAGTGATGACAGGCTGACGTCACCACCACCCGCTCCCCCAGCATGGGCGCCAGCCCCAGCGCGTCGATCGCGCAGCAGATGAAGCGCTCGCGGCCGTCGGGGCGGCGGACCATGAAGGCGGTGCGTGTCGTGCTGAACGGGTAGGCGAGCTCCACCGCCTCGTCACGCAGCACGAGGAGATCGTCGTCGTTGAGGCCCTGGAGGGCGCGCGCCGCCGCGTCCAGGCCGAGGCCCGCGGTCGCGGCCACCGCGGCGACCGGGATCGGTCCGCCGCGGTCGGCGAAGAGCCCGAGCACCGCGCGCATGAGTGGGCCCTCGCGCGTGGCCCGGCGGGCCGCCGCGCGGGCGGTCGAGTCCACGTCAACGAGCTCCGCGGCGGTGGTGAGGGGAAGTCTCGGGACGTCCATCACGCCCCGTCGCGCTCCGCGATCTTGCGCAGAACCTCCGGGGGCACTGCGATCTTCACGCCCGCGCGTTCTTCTTCGAGCAGCATGTAGACGCTCGAATCGCGGTCCGCCCAGCCCCGGTTCATCGCCTCGGTCATCTCCGCCAGCGCCAGGTTGGCGAGCCGCATCGGCACCCCGACCTCGCGTCCCAGCTCGGTGGCGAGCGAGACGTCCTTGTGGCCGAGCTTGAGGGCGAACGAGGGCGGATCGAAGCTGCCCGTCAGGAACTTGTCGGCGAGCCGGTCGAACGTGCGCGCCCGCCCGCTCGCCCCTTGACGCACCGCCTGCCAGAGGAGCTCCGGGGCCACACCCGCCTTCACGCCCATGCAGAACACTTCGGCCAGCGCCGCGCGAATGGTGAAGCTCGCGCAGTTGTGGACCAGCTTGGCCACCGCGCCGGCGCCGATGGGCCCCACGTAGTAGGGCTGATCTCCCATGGCCTCGAGGAGGGCGTGATGCTTGTCGAACGTGCCGCGGTCGCCGCCCACCCAGATGGCGAGCTTGCGTGACTTGGCGCCGGACGGCCCGCCGCTCACCGGCGCGTCGAGCACCTCCACGCCGCGCTCCTTGAACTGTCCGTGGAGGCGGCGGATGACGGCGGGCGAGTTGGTCGAAAGGTCGAACAGCGCGCTGCCGCGCCGCAAGCCGTGGATGAGGCCGTCGGCGCCGGCGGCCACTGCGCTCACCTCGGGCGGGCCGGGGAGTGAGGTGAAGACCACGTCGCACGCCTCGGCGAGCGCGCGCGGCGACTCCTTCCACACCGCGCCCTTGGCGAGGTGCGGGGCGGCGCTCTCGCGCCGAAGGTCGTGGACGCAGAGGCTATACCCCGCAGCCTGGAGGTTCAGCGCCATGCTTCCGCCCATCAGTCCGAGTCCGATGAATCCTGCGTTCATGGAGTCCTCCTCGGCAGGGAGCATACTCCAGCCGCGGGCCGAGGTCTTGTGCAGGCGAACGGCCAGGATGAGCGCGTGGCGCAATTTCTTCGCCCCGGGGCCTCAGCCCCGTGCGTCACAGCGAGGGGAGTTCCCTCAATCCGGTAGGGCGGAAACTCCCCGCGTCCGCCGCGCGCCTGAGCGCCGTCGGACATTCAGCTAGTTGCGCCGCACTCCACGGGCATGTGGCGTGGCACCCCGCTTGCTCGGTATCCCGCAGACATGTACCGACCCGCCTCGGCCGAGACCGGCAATACCAAGTCCGAATCCAACCCGTCTGTGAACGCGCACGCCGCTGCTACGTATGGGCCCGCCGAGGCAGGCACGGTACACACCGTGCTCCTCGCGCACGGCGACCCCGACGGGCTGCGCGGGATCACCCAGGAGCGCTCCGTCGCGCTCCTCACCGTCGCCGGCCTTCCGCTGGCCGAGCACACGCTCGATTCGCTCCGGGGCGCCGGCATCTCGTCGGCCCTCGTCGTGCTGGGTCCGCACGCCGAGCAGTTCGAGCGCGTGTTCGGGACCGGGGAGCGATGGGGTGTCGCGCTCGACTACCTCCGCGTCCCCGCGGGCGAGTCGGACGGGGCGATTCTCGCGCGGGTCGGCGCCGAGCTCGGGGGCGACCTTCTCGTGATCCGGTGCGACGTGCTGCGGAGCCCGATGGTCGACCGCTTCCTCGCCGCGGCTCGGTCCCGTGCGGGCGCTTCCTCCTGGGCCGCGATCGAAGGAGTGCCCGCCGGCATGGCGTTCATACGTCGTGAGGACGTGACCTGGCTCGATCTCCCGACGGCGGGGGGCCAGGCGGTCTGGGAACAGCTCGGTCAACCGATCCAGTTCCGGGACGCCACGCTCCACCGGATCGAGACCGTCGGCGACTTCCAGCGCGCGAACCGGGTGCTGTCTCCGCGCGGGACGGGCCGCGCGACGACGCCCACCCACTCCGACGACACCGAGCCGATTGCGGCCGCCCCGCGTGCGACCGAATCCCTCGTCCGGCCGGGCGGGCGCCTCCGCATGGGCAAGTTCGACTACCTGATCGCGCAACGCCATTTGACGCGCGGCCAGCTCGGCGAGGCGCTGAACGAGGCGCGGCGCCGGCAAGTGAGCGCCGAGTCGGTGCTCCTCGAACATCACGGCATCCGCGAGGCGGATCTCGCCGCCGCCCTCACCCTCTACTACCGCTGCCCGTACGTCCCCCTGGATGGGCGGCCCGCGGTGAAGCCGGAGCTGCTCTCCGGCCTGCAGCGCGCCCGACTGCGGGCCGCCCGCTGGCTGCCCATCAAGCGTGTGGACGACGTGGTGACCGTGGCGGTGGACGATCCGCACGACGTGCTGAGGGTCGACGCCATCGAGGCTCAGCTCAAGCCGGCCAAGGTCACCCTGGTCGTCGCGGTGCGCGAGCGCATCCTCCGCGCGCTCGACGAGCTCGCGGGCGGTGGCACGCAGCGCGCCGCGACGTCGGTTCACGACATCCTCGGCGAGGTCGCCGCCGAGCCCGTGACCGAGGACTCGCACGAGATCGTCACCGCGGAAATCACCGAGAACGACAGCATGGTGGTGCGCCTGGCCAACCAGGTCGTCCTCGACGCCCATCGCGCGCGCGCCTCCGACATCCACCTGGAGCCGCGCGGCTCGTCGCGGAAGACGGTGATCCGCTTCCGGGTCGACGGCACGTGCGTCGATTACCAGCACATCCCGGCCGCCCTGCGTCACCCCCTGGTGGCGCGCTTCAAGGTCATGGCCGGGCTGGACCTCGCCGAGCGGCGCCGGCCGCAGGACGGCAAGATCCGCTTGCGGACCACGGGGCAGGGCGAGATCGAGCTCCGGGTGGCGACCGTGCCCACGGTCGGCGGCAACGAGGACGTGGTGCTCCGACTCCTTGGTCACACCGGGCCGCTGTCGATCGATCACCTTGGCCTCAGCGACCGGAATCTCCATGCCCTCAAGGCCATCGCCGAGAAGCCCTACGGACTCATCCTGTGCGTGGGGCCGACGGGGGCGGGGAAGACCACCTCGCTCCACGCCATGCTGGCGCATCTCAACACCGGGGTCCGCAAGATCTGGACCGCGGAGGATCCCGTCGAGATCAGCCAGGACGGGCTCCGGCAGGTCCAGGTGCGTCCCAAGATCGGCTACACGTTCGCGGCCGCCCTGCGCGCGCTGCTGCGGGCCGACCCCGACGTGATCATGGTGGGCGAGATGCGGGATGCGGAGACGGCCGGCCTCGCGGTGGAGGCGTCCCTCACCGGGCACCTCGTGCTGAGCACCCTGCACACGAACAGCGCGGTCGAGACGGTGGTGCGCCTGCTCGACCTCGGGATCAACCCCTTCAACTTCGCCGACGCGCTGCTCGGCGTGCTCGCCCAGCGCCTCGTCAAGCGCCTCTGTCCGGACTGCCGGCGCCCGCACCATCCGTCGCGCCGCGACTGGAACGAGATGGCCGAGGCGTTCGGGCCGGAGGAGCTGGAGGCCCAAGGCTATCGCTACGACGACGGCCTCGAGCTCTACGAAAGCCGCGGCGGCGAGTGCTGCGACGGCAAGGGCTACCGCGGCCGCATCGCCATCCACGAGCTCCTGCTGGGCTCCGACGCGATCAAGCGGCGCGTCCAGAAGGGCGCCCGCGTGCCGCGGATCCTCGCCCGCGCGAAGCAGGAGGGCATGACGACCCTCGTGCAGGACGGCGTCTTGAAGGTCCTGCAGGGCGTGACCGACTACCGCCAGGTCAAGGCCGCCGCGATCCGCTGACGCGGCGGCCCGTCCCCGCCCCGTCAGGGGGTGAGGGCCGCGCGGGTGATCGTGTGGGTGTCCTTGCCGTGCCACTCCGAGGCGGCGAACGCCTCGTTGATCTGGGCCAGCGGATACTTGTGCGAGAGGATGCGGTCCCACGGGAACCGGGTGCGCGTCCGCATGAGGAAATCCAGCGCGCGCGGGATCACCCACGGATCGTACTGGATCACGCCCTGGATCTTCTTCGAGCCCCACACGAGCAGCGAGGGCTCGAGCTCGAGCTTCGCCCCGCGGCTGATGGCCCCGATCTCGAGATAGGTGCCCCCCGAGCGCGTCATCTCGATTCCCTCGGGAATCACCGCGGGAAAGCCCACGAAGTCGCAGGCCACGTCGACCCCGACGCCCTCCGTCCACTGGCGCACCTGCTTCACCCGGTCGCGCCGCTCCGGGACCTCCTTCACGTTGAGGGTGTAATCGGCGCCGAACGCGCGGGCCAGCTCGAGCCGGCCGGGGATCTGGTCCGTCACGATCACCGTGGAGGCGCCCATGTCCTTGGCCACCGCGGCGGCCTGCACGCCGAGCCCCCCCGCGCCCTGGATGAGCACGCGGTCGCCCATCCGCACACCCGCCACCCAGAGGCCGTAGAGCACCTGGGCGAGCGCGCAGTTGACCGGGGCGACCACGTCGTCGGACAGCGCGTCGGGCACCTTGAAGACCTGGCCGCCGGGACGGAGGTAATAGTGGTCGGCGAAGGCGCCGTGCAGGTGCGGGAAGACCGCGGGACCCACCGGCCGCTCGATCTTGTTGGGGCAGGCCGCGGGCTCTTTGTGCAAACACGCGTGGCAGCGACCGCACGGGTAGAAGTAGGTGTAGGCGACCCGGTCGCCTTCCTTCAGGGGCCGGCCCAGCGAGTCGGTCTTCACCTGGCTGCCCAGGCGCGCGACCGTGCCGGTCATCTCGTGGCCGAAGATCCAGCCCCCCTCCGGCACCTTGATGGGCGCGTCGCCTCGCCAGAAGTGAAGGTCGCTCCCGCAGATGTTCGCGCGGGTGACCCGGATCAGCACGCCCTCCGGCTCGACCTCGGGGATGGGAACCTGCGCCAGCTCGAAGGGCTTGCCGGGACCAAAGAACACCGCGGCGGTGGCCATGCTCGCCATATCAGGCACCTCGCTCCGTGCCGAGCTCGAAGGCGTCGTGCAGGGCACGCACCGCCAGCTCGGTGTACTTGTCTTCGATGACACAGGAGACGGCGATCTCCGAGGTGGAGATCATCTGGATGTTCACGCCCTCCTTCGAGAGCGTGTCGAACATGCGCGCGGCCACGCCGGCGTGGCTGCGCATGCCCACGCCCACGATGGAGACCTTGGCTACACGGTCGTCGGTGGCCACCCCGGTGGCCCCGACCTCCCGTGCCGCATTGGCCAGCACCTGCTCGGCCCGCGCGCGATCGGCGCGCGGCAGCGTGAAGGAGATGTCGGTGTAGCCGTCGCGGCTGATGTTTTGCACGATCATGTCCACCACGATGTTCTGCGCACCCAGGGATCCGAACACTCGCGACGCGATGCCCGGCCGGTCCGGCACGCGCAGGATCGAAAGCTTGGCCTGCCCGCGATCGTGCGTGATGCCGGTGACCACGACGTCTTCCATCCCCTGATCCTCCTTCGTGACGAGCGTGCCCGGGTCGGGCTTGAACGTGGAGCGGACGTGGACGGGCACCCCATATTTCTTGGCGAACTCCACCGAGCGGGCCTGCAGCACCTTGGCGCCCAGCGCGGCCATCTCGAGCATCTCGTCGTACGAGATGCGGGCCAGCTTGCGCGCGTCGGGGACGACATTGGGATCGGCGGTGTAGACGCCGTCCACGTCGGTGAAGATCTCGCAGACGTCCGCCTTCAGGGCGGCGGCCAGCGCCACGCCGGTGAGATCGGAGCCGCCGCGCCCGAGAGTGGTGATGTCGCCGGACTCCGTCATGCCCTGGAAGCCCGCCACCACCACGATCTTGCCGTCGGCGAGGGCGGCGCCGATGCGCTCGGCGGTGATGCGCTTGATGCGCGCGCGTGTGTGGGCGTCGTCCGTTACCAGGCCCACCTGGGCGCCGGTGAAGGAGCAGGCGGGGCACTCGAGGGACTGGAGCGCCATCGCGAGGAGGCCGATCGTGACCTGCTCCCCGGTGGCGAGCAGCATGTCCATCTCGCGCGGGTCCGGGGTGGCAGAGATCGCGCCGGCGAGCCCGAGGAGCGCATCGGTGGTCTTGCCCATGGCTGACACGACCACGACCATTCGGTGACCCTGGCGGGCGGACTCCGCCACCCGGCGGGCCACGTTCTTGATCTTCTCGGGGTCGGCGACGGACGACCCGCCGTACTTCTGCACGATGAGCATGAGGGCGCTAATCTAGCAGCCCTCGCTCCGCTCGGGAACCACTATGTATCCGCTCGCCTCGCCGTCGGCTGCGGCTCGCCCTCTTGCTCCGCTCGGGAACCCACTATGTATGGGATTAGCGCGCTTGGCGGTTGGGCGGAGGAGCCTGGCGTGGCGCGCCGCCCGTCCGCGGGCCGGTCCCCTCCTCGTCTTCGCGTTCGCGCCGGCGCTCGCGCCAGGCCTCCCGGGCCTTCTGCCGCTCCTCGGGCGTCATGTTCCGCCAGCGTTCGAGGTTCCGGTCCACGCGTGCCCGCTGCTCGGGCGACATGTTCTGGTATCGTCGCAGGCGCTCCATGATCTGCTGCTGGCGCTCGGGCGGCAACTTCTGGAAGCGGTCGTGCGCCTGCTCGAGCTCGCGCCGACGCTCCTCGGGCAGATCGTTCCAGCGCTGGAAGTCCTGGAGGACCTGGGCGCGCTGCGAGGGCGTCATGCGCTGCAGCCGCTCGTGGTTCTGCCGCGCCTGCTGACGCTCCTCGGGAGTGAGCGACTTCCAGTGCCGGTAGTTCTCCAGCGCGCGCTCGCGCTGCTCGGGCGTCATGTTCTTCCAGCGCTCGAGGTTCTGGCGGACGCGCCCCTGCTCGTCGGGCGAGAGCTTGTCCATGCCGGCGACGGGTGCGTCGCCCCCGGGCGTGGTCGTCTGCGCCCACGCGGCCGGCGCCAGCGCGAGCATCGAGACGGTGACGAGGAGAAGGAGCGGGCGCGTCAGCATGTCACTTCACCTCCCTGGGGGCGGCCGGCGCCGCCGGGACATCCGTCGGGATCACCGGCGAAGGAGGCGCCGCGGCCTCCATCTGCCGGAGCTGCTCCAGCATGCGCATCCGCTCGACCACCCGGAGCTTGCGCGCGAGCTCGCGATCGCGCGCGTAGGTCGAGCTGCTCACGACGTCGAGGTCGCGCAGCATTTCCGCGTCGAGAGGCGCGGGGTCGGCCGCGCGCGCCGGCGTCGCCGTCAGCACCATGAGGGCGAGCGGCAGCACCCTCCGCGTGGGCCGCATGTTCAGCTCTTGCCGTTGGGCTCGAGCCGGTCGAGGCGGCCGATGACGTCGAAGTCCTCGAGGAGATCCAGGCGCTGGACGACATCCAGGTCCTTGATCACGTCGAGATGGCTCGCGAGCATCGAATCCTCGACGAGCGCTTGATCGCCCCGGGGAGGCCGCGCGTTCTGGCCGGGAATGGCGAGGTAGAGCACGACCACCGCGAGCCCCGCCGCGAGGGCCGCGGGCAGGGAGCCCAGGGACCAGCGGCGCGGGCGGTCGGTCTGGCCAGTCCGGCGCGCGAGTGCGTCGCGCAGCTCCGCGCGGAACGCGCCCCACTGAATGGGCGGCGCCGGCTCGGGCGCTCGCGCGAGGCGTTCGGCGAGCGCGGTGAAGTCGGCGAGCGTCGCCCGGCACGTCGCGCAGCCCTCGAGATGCGCGGCGATGGCGGTGCGCTCGGCGGCGGCCAGCTCCCCCCGCAGATAGGGGACGAGCCGCTCCGACGGGTGCTCGCTCGCCTTCATCGCGTCGCCCCCACCCGCTGCCGCAGCGTCGCGAACGCGCGGTGCAGGTGCACGCGCACCGTGGCTTCCGACATGTCGAGCACCTCGGCGATCTCCTTGGTGGCCAGGCCCTCGCGGCACTGCAGGAGCACGACTGTTCGCTGTCGCGGTGACAATCGGTCCACCGCGTTCCAGAGCTCCTTCAACTGTCGCTCCGCGTCCACGTGCGCTCCCGGGTCTTCCACGGGTGCGGGATGGCGTTCGATGGGGTCCTCGTCGCGCTCGTCATCGGCGGCGTCGCGCCAGACCAGGAGGCGGCGCCAGCCCCGTCCCCGCCGGCGGTTGTCCAGGCAGCAGTTGACGAGGATGCGGTAGAACCAGGTCGAGAATTTCGACTGGCCGGCGAAGGTCCCCGCCGATTCGTGGAGCCGCAGGAACGCTTCCTGGGCGCAGTCCTTGGCATCCTCGCGGTCCCGCACGATGGACCAGGCGATCCGGTAGGCACGCTCCTGGTATCGCTCGACCAGGAGGTCGAAGGCTCCCGGCTCGCGATCAGCCACCGCCCGACACAGCGCCTCATCACTTCGCTCCACCGATTCGTTCCGGGCCGATCTTCCCACACGCGAATGCGGCCGACGTCAGTTTCGCTCGCACCTGTCGTGCCATGCGCAACGCGGCCCTCTCCACGGCTCTCCCGGTCCAACCCGAGAATGGTCTACCGCTCTCTCTCCTGGTTGGACGGAGCACGACCGCCGAGCGTTTACAGGACGGGCGGCGTTTAAGTGCCCGTGGACAAAGGGGGACTGTCGTGCGGGCGGCGGGCTTCGGCCAGGCTCACGTGCTCCACGAGAAGGAGGGCCAGGCCCCAGAGCGTGACGGGCACGAACTGAGAGACGTGGAAGAGAATCGAGAACGACAGGGCGTCGTTCAGCGGCACGTCGAAAAGCCGAAGCGCGGCCCAGGAGGCGGCCTGGACCACGCCGACGAAGCCGGGGCTCGACGGGAGGCTGACCCCCAGGCCCAGGAACGCCAGGGTCGTGAGCCCGGCGAGGATGGGCAGGTCGAGGTGCGACGCGAGCATGCAGGTCCAGGTGGTGGCGACGAGGGTGACCCAGATGAGGGTCGACCAGAATATCGTCGAGGGGATATGGCGGGGCGCCCGGATCCCCGCCAGACCCGTGTCGAGCGTGTCGAGGACGCGCGAGATTCGCGCTCCCGCCGCAGGCCACCGATGCCTGAGCGCCGCGGCCAGCCGCCGCACGCGATCGGGCGCGAGCGTGAACGCGCCCAGCACCGCGATCAGGACGACGTCGATGGACAGGAAGATGAGCGCCGCCCACTGAAGCTCTCGCGGCACGGGCACCAGGAAGAACACCGCGGCGAGCATCAGCCCCACGGCGAGACCGTCCAGGACGCGCTCCACCACCATGGTGGTGACGATGGTCCAGAAATTCAGGCCCCGGCGCGCAACCACGTAGGCGCGGAGGACCTCGCCCGCGCGCAGGGGGAGCAGGTTGTTGCCCATGTATCCGATCATGACGGCGTTGAAGAGATGGGGCGGCCGCGCGCCGGGCGGGAAGAGGAAGCCCCAGCGATGAGCCCGGCACCAGAGCGAGAAGAGATTCAGGACGATGCTGAGGCCGAGAAAGCTCCAGCGAGTGTCGGCCAGCCGCGCGGCGATCGCGCGCACGTCCGCGTAGCGGAAGAGATAGTAGAGGAGAGCCGCGCTGACGGCGAGACCGAGGGCGACCTTGAGCAGGCGCCCGCGCGACGGAGTCCGCGCCGGCGCGCTCAGGCTTCGACGCGGATCATGGTGGTCGGGCTCGCCACCACGGGCAGCTTGTCGATGGCGGCGAGGGCGGCGCGCATGTCCCGCTCGCGCGCCTCGTGTGTCATCATCACGATCGGCACCGCCTCATGCCGCTCCGCGCGCCGCTTCTGCAGCACCGAGACGATGGAGATCCCGTGCTGGCCGAGATGGCCGGCGACTTGAGCGAGCGTGCCCGGCCGGTCGAGCGCCATCACGCGGAGATAGTAGGCGGTCCGGATGTCGTCCATCGGCCGGATGGGCAGGGCGGCCGCGCCGCTGCCGGGAAGATCCACCGCGAGCGCGGGGAGGCCATGGGCGACGCGCCGGGCGATGTCGAGCACGTCGGACCACACGGCGGAGGCGGTGGGCAGCTGCCCCGCGCCGCGCCCATAGAACATGAGGTCGCCCACGTTGTCGCCGGTCATGAACACCGCGTTGAACACGCCGGACACCGCGGCGAGCGGCGAGACCGCCGGGATCATCGTCGGGTGCACGCGCGCCTCCAGCGTGCCCTCGGCCGCCTTGGCGATGGCGAGGAGCTTGATGCGACAGCCGAGCTCGCGGGCGTTGACCACGTCCTCCTGCGTGACGCCGGTGATGCCCTCGGTGTAGATGTCCTTGAGATCCACCGCGGTGCGGAAGGCCAGCATGGCGAGGATCTGGAGCTTGTGCGCGGAGTCCAGGCCCTCGATGTCGAGGGTGGGGTCGGCCTCCGCGTAGCCTCGCGCCTGCGCTTCCTTGAGCACCACCGAGAAGTCGAGGCCCTCGTCGGTCATCTTGGACAGGATGTAGTTGCACGTCCCGTTGACGATGCCGAAGGCGGACAGGATGCGATTGGCGGGAAGGCCGTCCTTCACCGCGCGAATCAGGGGGATGCCGCCGGCCACCGCCGCCTCGAAGCCCAGCATCACGCGGTTGCGCCTCGCCTCTTCGAAGAGCTCGGGCCCGTGGTGAGCGAGCAGGGCCTTGTTGGCGGTCACCACGTGCTTGCCCGCGGCGAGCGCGCGCAGGATGAAGGTGCGCGCGGGCTCGAGCCCACCCACCAGCTCGATCACCACGCGGATCTCGGGATCGTCCAGCACCCGGCCCGCGTCGGCGTGGAGCGGCAGCCGCGCGATGTCGAGGCCCTCGCGCGGGCGGGTGACGTCGAGATCCGCGATGGCGGCTATGGCAAGGCGGCACCCCGCGCGCTCGGTGAGCTCGCCACCGTGGCTCTGGAGGATGCGGACGACGCCCGCGCCCACGGTGCCCAGGCCGAGCAGGCCGATCTTGATCTCGTTCACCGCGCCCCCTCCCGCTCCGGCGCGATCACCGCGCGGCGAGGGTCTTGAGGCCGCGGAGCGCCTGCTTGATGCGCTGCTCGTTCTCCACGAGGGCGAAGCGGACGAACCCCTCGCCGTACTCGCCGAAGCCGATGCCGGGCGACACCGCCACCTTGCAGTCCTGGATCAGCATCTTCGAGAACTCCAGCGAGCCCATGGCGCGGAAGGCCTCGGGAATGGGCGCCCACACGAACATGGTCCCCTTGGGCTTCGCCACCTGCCAGCCGATCTTGTTGAGCCCGTTGACCAGCGTGTCGCGCCGCTTCCGGTACATCTCGTTGATCTCGCCCACGACCTTCTGGTCGCCCTCGAGGGCCACGATTCCGGCGATCTGGATGGGCTGGAACACGCCGTAGTCGAGGTACGACTTCATCCGCGCGAGGGCGTTGACCATCTGGCGATTGCCGCAGCAGAAGGCCAGGCGCCAGCCCGCCATGTTGTACGACTTCGTGGTCGAGAAGAACTCCACGCCCACGTCCTTGGCGCCCGGCGCCTGGAGGAAGGAGGGCGGCGTGTAGCCGTCGAAGTGGATGTCCGCGTAGGCGAAGTCGTGCACCACCATGAGCCGGTGCTCTTTGGCGAAGTCCACGACCTTCACGAAGAAGTCCCGGTCCACGCAGAGGGTGGTCGGGTTATGGGGGAACGAGAGAATCAGGAGCTTGGCTTTTGGCCAGGCCAGCCGCGCGGTCTCGGTGAGCCGCGCGAAGAAGTCGTCACCGGGTACCAGGGGAACCGAGCGCAGGTCGCCGTCCGCGATCACCACGGAGTACGAGTGGATGGGGTAGGTGGGGTTGGGGACGAGGGCCCCGTCTCCCGGTTGGAGCACGGCCAGCGCGAGGTGGGCGAGGCCTTCCTTGGCGCCGATGGTCGCGATGGCCTCGGTCTCGGGATCGAGCTCCACGTCGTAACGGTCGCGGTACCAGGTCGTGATCGCCTTGCGGAGCCGGGTGATGCCTTTGGAGGCCGAGTACCGGTGATTGCGAGGGTTGCGCGCGGCCTCGACCAGCTTGTCGACGATGTGCTTCGGGGTGGCCTGGTCCGGATTCCCCATCCCGAGGTCGATCACGTCCTCGCCACGGGCCCGCGCCTTGGCCTTGAGGTCGTTGACGATCGCGAAAACGTAGGGGGGGAGGCGCTTGATCCGGTAGAACTCGTCCATGAAAACCTCGCCAGCGGATGATACTCCGCATGCCGCAAAACTGTCAACAAATCGGGCGGATGGCGCGAGGCTTTCCCGCGGCCCGCGCCGGCCAGGGAGCGTTTCAGGGGTTGACACTCCCTGAGGCCGATGCTAGAAACGCGTAGCCGCGGGGCGGAGTTGCCCGCGACGAGACCTATTTCAGTGAGCGAACGAGGCCTCGAGCGGGTGAAGGTGGTCGTCGAGCGCGGGGATGGCGCCCGTGTCATCCGCTTCTCGGCCCCCCGCTGGATGGTGTCGGCCGCGGTCGCGGCCCTGGGGCTGGCCCTGGTCGCCGGCGGCGCCTGGTATCGCGACTATGCCTCCCTCCGCGCTCAGCGCGGCGAGTTCACCGCCCTTCAGGCGCGCCTGGCCGAGCAGCGCCTTGTCTTCGATGCCTTCCAGGAGCGGGTGGAGCGCATCCGAGCCGAGGTCGACTCCTGGCGGGGGCTTCATGACCGTATCTGGGCGCCCTTCGGGCCCGAGGCCGGGCAGGAGCATCGTGGTACGGCCATCGGGGGACGGTCTGCGTCGCCGGCGACCCTCCCCGAGGATCCGGCCAGCGGTACCGTCGAGGAGCTCGAGCGATTAGCGAGCGTGGTGGGCGAGGAGACGCAGAGCCTCCGGACGCTCGAGCGGTATGTCGAGAAGGCCGGCCGGGTGCTGGGGGCGCTGCCGTCGCGCTGGCCCGTCCGCGGGCCCGTGAACTCGGAGTTCGGGCGGCGGAACTCGCCCTGGGCGGACGATGCGCTCGAGGCCCACAGCGGGATGGACATCGGCGCGCCGCGGGGGACCCCGGTGGTGGCGCCGGCGGCGGGCACCGTGGTGTTCGCGGGAACGCAACCCGAGTACGGCGTCAGCCTGATCATCGATCACGGCAACGATATCAAGACGCTGTACGGTCATCTGACCCGCGTGGACGTGACCGCCGAGCAGAAGGTCGAACGCGGTCAGGTGATCGCCCACACCGGCAATACCGGTCGCTCCTCGGGGCCGCACCTTCATTACGAGATCCAGGTGAAGGGGCAGCCGGTGAACCCACGCTCCTACCTCTGGGACTAGCGCGCGCCGATAGGCGCCCATCTGCTTCGTTGGCTCCTCGGTCGTCCCCTCAACGTAGGAGGCGTACGCCTCGGGGGCGGCTCTCGTCGCCGCCTTGCATCTGGGACGCCTCTCGCCGCGCTTAGCTAACGATGCTTGCTCAAGAATCCAAGCATGGCGTCGTTGAAGGCCTGCGGCTGCTCGAGGAAGTGGACGTGGCCGGCATCGGGGATGAGGGTGAACGCCGCGCCGGGGATGCGCGCCTGTAGCTCCTCCGAGAACGCCGGGGGCACCAGGATGTCCTCGGCGCCCACCGTGATCAGCGTGGGCACGCGGATCGCGGTGAGCCGCTCCAGCGTGTCGTGGCCGCCGATGGCCTCCGCCTGCCGGCGCAGGCCGACGTAGCTCGTCGGATACGGATTGTCGAGCGCCCGCTGCAGCATGAGCTGCACGAACTCCGGGCGCTCGCGCACGGTCTTGCGGCAGATGATCCACGGCAGCATGGCGCGCGCCCACTCCTCGCGATTCTCGCGGGCGCGCACCGCGAGCAGGCTCTCCACGAGGTGCGTCCCGTAGGCGTCGGGCCGCGCGAGCGTGCAGTGCAGCTGCAGCGTCCGCACGCGCTCGGGGTGCCGCAGCGCCAGCTCCTGCGCGATCATGCCACCCATCGAAGCGCCGCACACGTGTGCGCGGTCGATGCCGAGGTGGGCAAGCAGGGCGGCCACGTCGTCCGCCATGCCGGTGATGGAGTACGGCGCGTCGGGCTGATCGCTCTGCCCCGCGCCGCGATTGTCGGGCGCGATCACGCGGTAGCCCTCGAGGAGCGCCGGGATCTGGAAGGCCCACGCGGTGTGGTCGCCGCCCCAGCCCATGATCAGCACCACGGGGTCGCCGCCGGGCGCGCCGAGATCCTGGTAGAAGAGCCCGATGCCGTTGACCGTCGCGCGTGGCATGCCGACGGTCTCAGCCGACGACGGCGGCGAGAAGCTCGCTCAGCTCGTCGAGCGTGCCCGGGTCGAGCGCGGCGGCGGGCGGCCGCGCGCACGATGACGCGATCCAGCCCCGGCGCCGCAGGATCTCCTTGCGGATGGCGATGGAGGTGCCGGGCGTGGAGCCCGGCTGGCTCTCGTAACGGATGAGGGGCAGCCACCGGTAGAAGAGGGCGCGCGCGGCGTCCCGTCGGCCCGCGACGAAGGCGTCCCGGATCGCGCGCAGGGCCTCGGGGTAGGGGAAGCCGGTCATCGCGCCGTCGGCGCCCCGCGAGAGCTCCTCGAAGAAGTAGCAGCCGCCAAGCCCCCCGAAGATCGCCACACGGCGGGTGAAGAGGGCGCGCAGGCGCGTGATCTTGGGCAGGGTCGGCGCCTCTTCGAGCTTCACCGCCTCGATGAGCGCCAGCTCGTCGGTGACGGAGGCGATGAAGGGCGCCGGCATCGTCACCTGAGTGGTCACCGGCTCGTCTTGCAGCACGATGGGCAGGGACGTGGCGGCGGCGACGTCGTGATAGTACGCGCGGACCGCGTCGAGGTTCTTCACCCCGTTCGGGGGCGCGAGCATCAGCGCCTGCGCCCCGGCGTCGCGCGCCATGCGGGCGAGGGCGGCGGCGAGGTGGGTGCCCGAAGCCGAGACACCCACCGCCACCGGGACCCGGCCGCGCGTCTCCTTGACCACGGTCTCGACGACCTGACGGCGCTCGTCGTCGGTGAGGCGATGGGCCTCGCCGGCGATCCCCAGCACGGTGAAGCCGGTGATGCCGGTCTCGAGCGCCCGCTCCACGAGGCGGGGGAGCCCGTCGGCGTCGAGGGCGCCCGCCTCGGTGAACGGCGTCGCCATGATGTGATAGACGCCGGCCCACTCGATCATGCGCGGTTCCGGGGGGGGGCGGGGCGCTACGCGCGGACCTGGCAGGCCACCCAGTGGCCGGGCGAGATCTGCTTCAGCACCTGCTCGTTCTCGGAGCACGACGGCACGCGGATGCCGCAGCGGGTATGGAAGCGGCAGCCGGAAGGCGGCTTGATGGGGCTCGGCACGTCCCCCTCCAGGAGGATGCGCTTGCGCCGCACCTGCGGGTCGGGGATCGGCACCGCGGAGAGCAGCGCCTCGGTGTAGGGGTGCTTCGGGTTGTTGTAGAGCTCTTTCGCCGGCGCGATCTCGACGATCTTGCCGAGGTACATCACGGCCACCCGCGTGGAGATGTGCTCGACCACCGAGAGATCGTGGGCGATGAAGAGATAGGTCAAGTTGAACTGCTTCTGGAGATCCTCGAGGAGATTGATGACCTGGGCCTGGATGGACACGTCCAGGGCCGACACCGGCTCGTCGCACACGATCAGCTTCGGGTTCACCGCGAGCGCGCGGGCGATGCCGATGCGCTGACGCTGGCCGCCGGAGAACTCGTGGGGATAGCGCCGCAGGTGATCGGCCCCGAGGCCCACCGTCTCCAGGAGGTGGACCACGCGCTCCTCGCGCTCGCGGCGTGATTTGGCGAGCTTGTGGATGACCAGGGCCTCGCCGATGATCGAGCCCACCGTCATGCGCGGGTTCAGTGACGCGTAGGGGTCCTGGAAGATGATCTGCATGTCGCGGCGCAGGTGGCGGAGCGATCGCTTGTCCAGCGTGGTGACGTTCTTGTCCTCGAACCACACCTCGCCCTGGGTGGGCTCGATGAGGCGCAAGATGCAGCGGCCGGTGGTGGACTTCCCGCAGCCGGACTCGCCCACGAGGCCGAGCGTCTCGCCGCGCATGATCTCCATGGAGATGTCGTCCACCGCGTGAACGCGGGCCACTTCACGGGAAAAGAGACCCCCGCGGATGGGGAAGTACTTTTTGAGGTTCTTGACCCGAAGCAGCGGCGTCTCAGCCATGGCGTCGTGTCCCTCTCAGTACAGCCAGCAAGAAACCTTGTGGCCGGGCTTCACTTCCTTGAGCACCGGATCTTTCTCGGTGCAGACCGGCTTCACGAACGGGCAGCGCGGCGCGAAGCGGCAGCCCGGTGCGATCTCGCCCCGCAGGGTCGGCACGGTGCCGCCGATCACCTCGAGCCGCCGCCGCTCGGTGGCGGCGAGGTCGATCCGGGGGATCGAGCGCAAGAGCCCTTGGGTGTAGGGGTGCAAGGGCTCCTTGAAGAGGTCGGCGACGGAGGCCTCCTCGGCGACCTTGGCCGCGTACATCACGACCACGCGCTGGGCGGTCTCCGCGATGACGCCCATGTCGTGGGTGATGAGCATGATGGCCATCTTCAGGCGGGCCTTGAGCTCGTTGAGGAGCTCGAGGATCTGCGCCTGGATGGTGACGTCGAGCGCGGTGGTGGGCTCATCCGCGATGAGGAGCTTGGGATTGCACGACAGCGCCATCGCGATCATGATGCGCTGCCGCATGCCGCCGGAGAGCTGGTGCGGGTACTCCTTCACCCGGCGCTCGGCGTTGGGGATGTGCACGAGCTTGAGCATCTCCACCGTCTTGTCCATCGCCTCGCGGCGGCCCAGCCCCTCGTGTAGGCGCAGGGCCTCGGCGATCTGCTCCCCGCAGGTGAACACGGGATTCAGCGACGTCATGGGCTCCTGGAAGATCATGGAGATCTCTTTGCCCCGGATCCTCCGCATCTGGCCCGCCGGCATGTCCACCAGGCTCTTGCCGTCGTAGAGGATCTGGCCCTCCACGATCTTGCCGGGCGGCTGCGGGATGAGCTTCATCACCGACAGCGCGGTCACGGACTTCCCGCAGCCCGATTCGCCCACCACGCCGAGCGTCTCGCTCTTGTCGATGTGCAGATCGACGCCGTCCACCGCGCGGACGGTGCCCTCGTCCGTGAAGAAGTAGGTCTTGAGGTTCTTGACTTCGAGAAGACGCTCGGCCATGTGGGAGTCCTCTCAGCGCCAGGCGGCGGTGATTTCCCGGAACGCGTCCAGGGCGCGGCGGATATCCTCCGAGTCCACGTCCTTGTGGGTGACACAGCGAATCGACGTGGGACCCGCGTGGTGCACCTTGATCTTGCGCGCGGCGCAGCCGGCCACCAGCTCGGTGGCGCGCTCGGCTGTCGCGACCTGGAAGCGCACGATGTTGGTCTCGACGGTGGCGAGGTCGAGGGTGAGACCGGGCAGGCCCAGCAGGCCCTCGGCGAGCTGCCGCGCGCGCGCGTGGTCCTCGGCGAGGCGATCGATCCCGGTCTCCATGGCGACGAGGCCGGCCGCGGCGAGGACGCCCGCCTGCCGCATCCCGCCGCCGATCATCTTGCGCACGCGGCGCGCCTGCGCGATGACGCTGTGCGAGCCGCAGATCAGGGAGCCCACCGGCGCGCCCAGCCCCTTCGACAGGCAGAAGGTCAGGGAGTCGACGTGGCGCGTGAAGTCCTCCGCGGGCCGCTTGAGGGCCACCGCGGCGTTGAAGAGCCGCGCACCGTCGAGATGCACCGGGACGCCGGCCGCGTGGGCGGCCTCCGCCACCGCGGCGATCTCCTCGGGCGTGGAGCAGGTGCCCCCGTGGCGGTTGTGAGTGTTCTCGATGCACACGAGCCCGGTCACCGGCAGGTGGATATTCGCGCCGCGTACGGACTCGCGCACCTGCCGCGGGGTGAGGAAGCCGCGCTCCGTCGCCAGGGGCCGCGTCTGCAATCCGCCGAGCCGGGCCGCGCCGCCGACCTCGGACGTGAAGACATGGCAGTCCGCATCGAGCAGGATCTCCTGGCCGGGCTGGGTCTGGGCGAGGATCGCGACCAGGTTGCCCTGCGTGCCGGAGGTGACGAGCAGGCCCGCCTCCTTGCCGGTCTGGCGGGCGGCGAGGGCCTCCAGCCGCCGGACGGTGGGATCCTCCTCGTATACGTCGTCGCCCACCTCGGCGCGCGCCATGGCGTCGCGCATGGCCGGGGAGGGGAGCGTGAAGGTATCGGAGCGCAGCTCGACGACGTCGTGCACGGTCTACCTCGCGGCGGTCTTGAGGCGCTGCGCGGCGCGGCGCCCCCACTCGGTGTACGGGAACTCGAGGGCGAGCCGCTCGAAGCGGGCCCGCGATTCGTCGGACTTGCCCTCCAGCGCGGCGACCTCGCCCAGCCGGAACAGGGCCTCCGGCACCACGAGGGTACGCGGATAGTCCTTCAGCACCACCTCGAGGCGCTGCCGTGCGGCCACGATGTTGCTCTGGTTCAGATAGTAGCTCGCGACCCACAGCTCCTTCTGAGCGAGGCGGCCGCGGCACACGTCGATCTTCGCGAGAGCGTCCGAGGCGTAACGGCTATCGGGATATTCGCGGAGGAGCTTCTTGAACTGCTCGATGGCCCTCGCGGTGATGGACTGGTCCTGCTCGACCGGCTTCATCTGATCGTAGTAGCTCATGGCCAGCCGGTACTGCGCGAGGTCCGAGATCTCATGGCGGGGGAAGAAGGCCAGGAAGCCGTCGAACTCCTTGATCGCCTTGTCGAACTCGCTTTCGCGGTAGTAGGCCTCGCCTATGAGGAACTTGGCCTTGGGGGCGTAGGTGGACTGCGGGTGGCGCTCGACCACCTTGCGGAACTGCAGGCGCGCTTCTTCGTACCGTTTCTTGTTCATTTCGGCCTCGCCCGCCGCGTAGAGCTCGGACGCGGGCGGCAACGGCGTGGGCCGTTGCTTGAAGAGGTCGACGAACCAGCCGCCGGCCGAGCAACCTCCGAGGAGGAGCGCCAGGAGAAGGAGACTCGACAGCGAGCGAGCCCGCGACGGGACGCGCATGTGGCGTGAAAGGTAAGGGCACAGTCCAGCAAAGTCAAGGAGATTGACAGGCTCCGGGGCGATTCTTATCATCCAAGCGTGGCGCTTCCGGCGATGTATCGCGTGCGGCAGAAGTTCACCGGGCCCCGGCTGGCCGACATCCCCGGGGGGGTCCGTCAGGCCCTCCGCGACGCCTCCCTTCCCATCCGCCGGGGCGACACCGTGGCGGTGGGCGCGGGGAGCCGGGGTATCGCCAACATCGACGTCGTCGTGCGGGCCACGGTGGACGAGCTCAAGCGCCAGGGCGCCCGGCCCTTCGTCTTCCCCGCGATGGGCAGCCACGGCGGGGCGACCGCCGAGGGGCAGCTCAGCGTGCTCGCCCACTACGGGATCACCGAGGCCACCATGGGCTGTGAGCTCCGTGCCTCGATGGACGTGGTCCAGGTGGGGGAGGCGCTCGGGATGCCGGTCTGGCTCGACCGGATCGCTGCCGAGGCCGACTGGATCGGGCTCGTCAACCGGGTGAAGCCCCATACCGACTTCAAGGGATCCATCGAGTCGGGCCTCTTCAAGATGATGACGATCGGCCTGGGGAAGTACCGGGGGGCCATCCAGTACCACCGGGCCGCGGTCAACCGTGGGTACGAGACCGTCATCACCTCGATCGGCCGCGAGATGCTGGGCAAGGCGCGCATCGGCTTCGGGCTGGGTGTCGTCGAGAACGGCTACGACGAGACCGCCAAGGTGGAAGCCTTCAACGCGGCCGACCTCGAGGCGGGCGAGCGCCGGCTCCTCAAGGAAGCGCGTGAATGGATGGCGCGCCTGCCGTTCTCCCCCATCCACGTGCTGGTGGTGGAGGAGATGGGGAAGAACATCTCGGGCTCCGGCATGGACACCAACGTGATCGGACGCCCGTCCAACCCCCACGAGCCCTTCCCCAACGACCCCAAGATCCTCTGGATCGTGGCCCTCGACCTCACCGAGGACAGCTACGGCAATGCCCTCGGCATTGGCAACGCCGACTTCACGACCCGACGGCTCGCCGACAAGATCGACATGAAGATGACGCTGATCAACTGCATCGCCGCCTGCCAGCCCAACTCGGCCAAGGTCCCCGCGACCTACCCGACGGATCGCGAGGCGGTGGAGACGGCGCTGTCCTGCATCGGCATGATCCCCCCCGAAGAGGCGCGGATCATCCGGATCAAGAATACCCTCGCCCTCGGGGAGATCGAGTGCTCCGAGGCCTATCTGCCCAGCCTCGCGCAGCGCCCCGACCTCGAGGTCGTGGGCGAGGCGCGCCCCCTCGGCTTCGACGCCGACGGCCGTCTCATCCCGCTCTCGGCCCGCTGAGCGCGCATCCGAGGGGGCGTCGCCCGCCGGCGCCACCATACCTTGACAGGGCGGGGACGAGCCCGTAGAGTCCGTCCAACCACGCGCGCATCGTGCGCGCCGGCTCGCTGTGCCGTAGTCCTGGAGCGACGATGCCTCGGTTCCCGGTCCCGAGACACGCTTCCCCCGCCGATGCCGGCCACCCCGGTGGCCGATGCTGAAGTCCGTCCGCTGCGTCCCGACCGCGCGCCGCTCTCTCCAAAAGGAGGCGTTCATGGAGCCCGTCAGCCGCCGTCATTTCCTCGTCGGGAGCACCGCCGGCCTCGCCGGCATCCTCGCCACCCGTGTGCCGCCTGCCCGGGGCCAGGTGCGTGAGGTCTCCTACCTCTGCTGGAACAATTTCGCGCCGGCCTCGGACAAGAAGATGGCCGAGATCGGACAGCGCTTCACCAAGGACACGGGGATCAAGCTGAAGATCGACCACATCTCCCACATGGGGCCGCAGCAGTCCAAGTACGCCTCGGAGGTGCAGACGCAGGCCGGCCACGACCTGGTCGAGATGCGCATGCACTTCCCGTGGCTGTACGAGCCGCAGCTCGTGGACGTCTCCGACGTGGTCGCGGGGCTCGAGAAGCAGTATGGCAAGGCCCTCTCGTCCTCCTACGAGGGCGCGCACGTCAACGGCGTGTGGCGCGCGGTGCCGCAGTACCACGGGATGTTCGTAGCCGCGTACCGCGAAGACCTCTTCAAGAAGGCGAGCCTCAAGGTGCCGGACACCTGGGAGGAGCTCTACACCGTCGGCAAGGAGCTCAAGAAGATGGGGAACCCGGTGGGTATCCCCATCAGCCAGAACTACGACTCCATCTCCACCGCGGGGCCGGTGCTGTGGTCCTTCGGTGGCATGGAGGTGGACAAGGACGGCAAGACGGTCAAGATCAACTCGCCCGCTACCGCGCAGACCATCGAGTGGTACAAGAAGATGTTCAAGGACTGCATGGAGCCGGAAGTCCTGTCGTGGTCCGACGCCAGCAACAACGAGTCGCTGCAGCAGGGCAAGGCGGGCTGGATACACAACCCGGTGTCGGCCTACATCATCGCCAAGCAGAAGAAGCTCGTCACCGCCGACGGCATCAACCACCACCGGAGCCTGGGTGGGCCGTCGGGACGCCACGAGACGGATACACCCCGGCACATCGGCATCTGGAAGTTCAGCAAGAACGTCGAGCCGGCCAAGGAGTGGATCAAGTACCTGATCGGGAACAAGGCGAACTACGACGAGTACATCATGGCGGGCGACGCCTTCAACCTGCCCGCCTACGAGAAGCTCGCGGACCATCCGGTGCTGCGGACCGACGCCAAGTACGCCGCCCTACGGGGTGAGGGCGTGCAGTACCACACCTACGGCTGGCCGGCGCCGCCGTCCGACAAGGTGCAGTTGATCACCAACACCTATCTCCTGCCCAACATGATCGCCAAGGCGGTCACCGGCACCTCGACCAAGGACGCCATGGCCTGGGCCGAGAGCGAGATGAAGAAGATCTTGGCCGGCTGATTCGCTGATGGCCGTCCGCGCCGACGAGCTTGCCGTTACGCGCAGCCGCCCCGGGGTGCTGGGGCGGCTGCGCGTCTGGCTGGACCGGGAGCCGGTGCTGGGGCCGGTGCTCGTCACGCCGGCCCTGCTCCTGCTGCTGCTGCTCGTCGCCTATCCGTTCGTGATGGCGCTCTACTTCGCGCTGTCGAACTCGTTCATCGGCCGGCCCAGCGAGTTCATCGGCATCCGCAACTTCGTCAAGCTCTGGGACTCGGACGTCTTCCGCCAGACTTTCCAGAACGCGTTCGTCTTCACCGGCATCGCGGTGATCTTCAAGATCGTGCTGGGGATCTGCCTGGCGCTGCTCCTCAACGAGCAGCTCTGGCTCAAGCGCCTGATCCGGGGCGCGGTGCTCCTGCCCTGGGTCATTCCCACCGCGCTGTCGACGCTCGGCTGGTGGTGGATGTTCAACTCGCTCTACAGCGTCGTGAACTGGACGGGCATCGCGCTGGGCATCATGTCGCCGCCGGGGCCGAACTGGTTGGGTCAGGCGTACTACGCCATGGCGGCGGTGATCACCGTCAACGTCTGGCGCGGCCTGCCGTTCTTCGCCATCACCATTCTCGCCGGCCTCGTGGCGATTCCCAAGGAGCTCTACGAGGCGGCGGAGGCGGACGGCGCGGGCGCGAACGCCCGCTTCTGGCACATCACGCTCCCGCTCCTCAAGCCCGTGCTCGCGGTGGTGGTCCTCTTCTCCACCATCTTCACCTTCAGCGACTTCAACATCGTCTACGTGCTCACCCACGGGGGCCCCATCAACTCCACGCACCTCTTCGCCACGCTGTCGCGCCAGATCGGCATCGATACCGGACGGCTGGGCGAAGGCGCGGCGATCTCGCTCTATCTGTTCCCGCTGCTCGCGTTCGTGGTGTGGGTGCAGCTCCGCTTCGTGCGGAAGCAGCAGTTCTAGGCGATGGCCGTCGCCAGCCGGCCGCTCCTCACGAAGCTCACCAAGCATCTGCTGCTGGTGCCTTTCCTCGTGTTCGCGCTGTTCCCCTTCTATCACATGACGATCACGTCGCTGAAGCAGGACCGGGAGCTCTACGACCGTAACGCGGTGCCGCTGGTCATCAAGCAGGGGCCGACCCTCGAGCACTACAGCAAGCTCCTGTGGGACACCGAGTTCCTGACCTGGACGAAGAACAGCCTGATGGTGACGGCGCTCGCCACATTCGTCTCGGTGGTCATCGGCACCATCGCTGCCTACGCGCTCGCCCGCCTCAAATTCTTCGGCGTGGCCGCGTTCGGGACCGGCATCTTCGTGACCTACCTGGTGCCGACGTCGCTCCTGTTCCTGCCCCTCGCCCAGGTCGTGAACTGGATCGGCCTCGCCGACTCGAAATGGGCGCTGGTCCTCACGTACCCAACTTTCCTGGTGCCCTTCTGCACCTGGCTCCTCATCGGCTACTTCCGCACGGTGCCGAAGGAGATCGAGGAGTGCGCCATGGTGGACGGTGCCACACGCATCCAGGCCCTCTGGAGCATCGTGCTGCCCATCGCGGTGCCCGGGCTCATCTGCGCCGCGCTCTTCGCCTTCACGCTGTCGTGGAACGAATTCATCTACGCGCTGACATTCACCTCGTCCTCCGACCAGATCACCGCGAGCGTGGGGGTCACCACCGAGCTGATCCGGGGCGACATCTATTTCTGGGGCTCGCTCATGGCGGGCGCGGTGCTGGGCTCGGTGCCCATCGTCGTCCTGTACGTGTTCTTCCTCGACTACTACGTCTCCGGTCTCACTCAGGGCGCCATCAAGTAGCGGTGGCGCCATGGCCGACACGCCGGTGGCGGCGGCCCCGTATCCGAGGGAGCTCGAGCGCACGGTGCGGCTCGCCAACGACGCGCTCGTCCGGCTCCGCCCCATCCGCCCCGACGACGCGCCTCGTCTGATTGCCGCCTACAGCCGGCTCAGCGAGCGGTCCGCCTATCAACGCTTCTTCACCGTGATGAAGCGGTTGCCTCCGGACTGGGCCCAGGTGTTCGCCACCGTCGACTTCCGGCGCCGCCTCGCCATCGTCGCGGAGCGCGACACCCCGACGGGATCGGAGATCATCGGCGTCGGGCGCTACGAGCCCGGCGACGACGACGACACGGTGGAGGTCGCCTTCGTGGTCGAGGACGGCTGGCAGGGCTTCGGGCTCGGCCCCATGCTCCTCGACGCCGTGCTCCGCGCGGGGGAGGCGCGCGGCATTCAGCGGTTCCGCGCGTACGTGCTGGCGGACAACGACCGCATGCTCAGGCTGCTCGCCCGCTACACCGACGTGGTCGACCGGCGGCTCGAGGATGGGGTCGTGGCCCTCCTCTTCCGGTCGCGGCCCGTTACAGCAGCTTCTCCATGATCAGCGTGTCCACCCAATGGCCGTCGAGCCGGCCCATCTCGTGGAACACGCCCACCTTGGTGAAGCCCATGCGCTCGTAGAGGGCGACGCCGGACTCGTTGAAGGGAAACGTCGACAGCATCATCTTGTGATAGTCGAGCGCCCGCGCCTGCTCGATCAGGTGGGTGAGCAGCCGACGGCCCGCGCCGCGTCCCCGCCAGCCCCGCTCGATGTAGACGGAGAAGTCGGCGACGTAGCGGTATGCTTCGCGGGGGTTGTAGACGTTCAGGCTGCCCCAGCCGACGATGCCGGCTGGCCCCTCGGCGCCCGGAGACGCCTCCGCGACGAAGACGGGATGGCGCGGGCCGCGGGCGGCCAGCCACTGGCGCCGCTCCTCGGGCGTCCGCATCTCGGTCTCGAGCGTCGCGATGCGGTCTTCGATGCCCTGGTTGTAGATGAGGCAGATGGCGGCCGCGTCGCTCGTCGTCGCGGCGCGGATCGCGAATTCGCTCATGCCCCGGGGGGACCTCCCGTTTGGGTATAATGCGCCTCGTGTTCGACAGCAAGTCTTTCTTCCCCTTACCGCGGGAGCCCAGATGAAGCCGCTCATCGTCGTCGGTGGAGGCCTGCACCCCGAGGGACTGCGCCTCATGGAGCAGGAGGCGCGCGTCGCCATCGTCTCCGACTCGCTCAGCGAGGCGGGCATGATCGCGGAGGCCAAGGAGGCGGCGGGCATCCTGTTCCGCTCCAAGCCCCTCTGCTCGCGCGCGCTGATGTCCGCGTTGCCGAATCTCAAGGTCATCGGGCGGCACGGCGTTGGTCTGGACATCGTGGACCTGCCCGCCGCCACCGAGCTCGGCATCCCAGTGGTGCACGCGCCGGGCTCGAACTCCAACTCGGTGGCCGAGCACGCGATCATGCTCATGCTGACCTGCGCGAAGCAGGCGGTGGTGGTGGATCAGCGCACCCGCAAGGCGGACTGGGGCAAGAGCCGGTGGGAGTCACTACTCGAGATGAACGGGAAGACCCTCGGCATCATCGGGGTGGGCAACATCGGCCGGCGGGTGGCCAAGACCGCGGCGGCGATGGGCATGCGCGTGATCGGTTACGACAAGTACGTCGCCGCCGAGGAGTTGCGCAACCGCGGGGTGGAGCCCATGCCGGACATGGTGTCGGTGCTCCGGCAGGCCGACGTGGTGACCTGTCACACGCCGCACACCAAGGAAACGCACCACATGATCGACGCCGCCGCGGTTGGCCAGATGAAGGACGGCGTCATCTTCGTCAATACGTCGCGCGGCAAGACCCAGGACGAGAGCGCTCTCCTTGCCGGGCTCGAGAGCGGCAAGATCCGCGCGGCCGGCCTCGATGTCTTCGAGGAGGAGCCGGTGTCCTCCGACAACCGACTGCTCCAGCTCGACAACGTGATCGTGTCGCCGCACATCGCGGGGGTGACCCGCGAGACCATGAAGGGGATGGCGGTGCAGGTGACGGAGGAGATGCTGCGAGTGCTCCGGGGCGAGCGGCCCCGCGTGCTCGGCAACCCCGACCTCTGGCCCCGGCTCGGCCACCTGAAGTAGGAGGCATCCATGCCGATCGACGCGCGCCATCCCAAGGAGATCCGGGCGGACATCCGCCGCGGCGCCCTCAGCGGGGTCACCGCCGGGCTCGCGCCCGGCTTCGTGCAGGCCAATCTCGCCATCCTGCCCCGCGACGCGGCGTACGACTTCCTCCTGTTCTGCCAGCGCAACCCGCGGCCGTGCCCGCTCATCGAGGTCACCGACGTCGGCTCGCCCGAGCCCAAGGGCGTGGCGCCGGGCGCGGATCTTCGCACCGATCTGCCGCGTTACCGGATCTACAAGGACGGGGTGATGGCCGACGAGGTCACGGACATCACGCCGTTTTGGCGAGACGATCTCGTCGCCTTCCTCCTCGGTTGCTCGTTCACGTTCGAATGGGCGCTGCTGGACGCGGGCATTCCCCTCCGCCATATCGATCAGGGCAAGAACGTGGCGATGTGGAAGACGTCGGTGGGGTGCCGGCCGGCCGGACGCTTCCACGGTCCCATGGTCGTGTCGATGCGGCCCATCCCGCAGTCGATGGTGTCCAAAGCGGTGACGGCGTCCGCGCGCTATCCCAACGCGCACGGCGCGCCGGTGCAGGTCGGCGATCCCGCGTCGATCGGGATCAATGACGTGACCAAGCCCGATTGGGGTGATTTCGTGGGAATTCAGCCCGGCGAGGTGCCGGTATTCTGGGCGTGCGGCGTCACGCCGCAGGCGGTGGCACTGGCATCGCGGCCCGAGTTCATGATCACGCACAGCCCGGGCCACATGTTCATCACCGATCTGCCGAATCATGCCCTCGCGGCTCTCTAGGCTCCTCACCCCATCCCGCTCCCTCCCTGGAAGGAGGGGGTAGGGTAGGCGGGTGATCTATCCCGAGCCGCGCTTTCTGCCGTGCGGCGACCTCGCGGTATCGGTGGAGCTGGCCGACGAGATCAGCCGCGAAGCCAATGCGCGTGTGCTCGCCCTGGAGTACCTGATTCACGAGCGGCGCATGCACGGCATCACGGAGACCCTGCCCACCTATCGCTCGCTCCTGGTCTACTACGAGCCTTCCGAAATCCGCTTCGATGCGCTCACCGCGGCGCTCGGCGCGCTCGCCGCGGAGGCGCGCCCCGAAGTTCTGCCGCCCGCCCGTCACGTCGAGCTCCCGTGCTGCTACGGCGGCGAGCTGGGCTTCGAGCTGGAGGCGGCGGCGGTGAAGCTCGGCCTGGCCCCCGACGAGCTGGTGCGCCTGCACGCCGGCGCCGAGTACCACGTCTACTTCGTGGGGTTCACGCCGGGTCTGCCTTACATGACGGGCATGCCGGAGCGGCTCAACATCCCGCGGCTCGTCAATCCGCGCACCAAGACGCCGGCGGGCAGCGTGTCCATCGGGGGCATCCAGTGCTGCATCTATTCCGTCGAGAGCCCGGGCGGCTTCTGGGTGCTGGGCCGGACACCGGCGCGGCTCTACGATCCCGCCGCGGCCGAGCCGAGCCTGCTCCGGGCGGGCGACACCGTGCGCTTCCGTCCCGTCGAGCGCGCCGAGTTCGACGCGATCGCCGCCGAGGTCGCGGGCGGCCATTGGCGCCTGCGCATCACGACATGAATCTCCTCGTCCAGGACGCAGGGCCGCTGACCACCGTGCAGGACCTCGGCCGCATGGGCCAGCTCCGGGTGGGGCTGCCGCGCTCCGGGCCGATGGACCGCGAGGCCTTCGTGCTGGCGAACCGGCTGGTGGGCAACGACGACAATGCCGCGGGGCTCGAGTGCACGCTGATGGGGCCCCGCCTGGAGTTCGCGGACGCCCGCTGGGTGGCGGTCACGGGGGCGGAGATGCTCGTCACGCTCGACGGCGAGGAGATGCCCCGCTGGCAGAGCTTCCGCGTGCCCGCGGGTGGGGTGCTCCGCATGGGCGCCGCGCGCACCGGGGTGCGCGCGTATCTCGCTGTCGCGGGCGGCATCGCCACGCCGCCCGCGCTCGGCTCCCGGTCCACCTACGTGCGCGGCGGGCTGGGCGGGATCGACGGGCGCGCGATCCGCAAGCGCGACACGCTCCCCCTCGGCCCGGCGCCGGCGGGAGGGACGGCGCGCCGGGTGCGCGCCGAGATGGTGCCCGTCCATGGCGACGAGCCCTCCATCGATGCCATCCTGGGCCCGCAGGACGATCGCTTCAGCGCCGCCGGGATCGCGGCGCTCTTCGAAGGCCCCTATGAGATGCTGCCCCAGTCGGACCGGATGGGCGCGCGCTTCAAGGGCCCGCGCATCGAGCACACCCGGGGGCACGACATCATCTCCGACGGCATTGCGCTGGGAGCGATCCAGGTGATCGGCGATGGGCAGCCCATCGTGCTCCTGGTGGACCGGCAAACCGCCGGCGGCTATACGAAGATCGGCGCGGTATGCTCGTACGAGATCGGGCGCGTCGGGCAGCTCAAGCCCGGGCAGCGGCTCCGGTTCCGGCACGTCACGGTGGCGGTGGCGCATGCGGCGCTCGCCGCCCGGCGCGCCGCCCTCGAGGCAGCCATCGCGTAACGCAGGCGCAGGAAGAGGAGAAAGAGCCATGACACTCGAGCACGCCGTTCGCGACTATCAGGCCAAGACACCCCGCTCGCGCCAGCTCTTCGAGGACGCCCTCCGCGTGATGCCGGGCGGCAACAGCCGCACCACGACCTTCTTCGATCCGTACCCCTTCTACATCACGCGGGGATCGGGCGCCCGTATCTGGGACGCCGACGGCAACGAGCGCGTCGACTTCAACGGCAACTACACGAGCCTCATCCTGGGCCACGCCAACCCGGCGGTGGTCAAGGCCATTCAGGACGCGGCGGTCAACGGGATGTCCTTCCCCGGGCCCAGCGAGCACGAGATCCGGCTCGCCGATATCCTCACCAAGCGCATTCCCACCATGGAAGTTGTGCGCTTCGCGAACTCCGGCACCGAGGCGACCATGCACGCGATCCGCGTCGCGCGCGCGTTCACCGGTCGGTCCAAGATCGCCAAGTTCGAGGGCGCGTACCACGGTACCCATGACTGGGTGCTGGTGAGCGTGGCCACTCCGGAGGGCGAGGGCGGCTCGCGCAAGCGGCCCAAGTCGGTGGCATGGTCGGCGGGGGTGCCCGGCGCGGTGCTCAAGCACGTGGTGGTGCTGCCGTGGAACGACCTCGACGCGTGCGTGAAGATTCTCGAGAAGGAGGCCCGCGACCTCGCGGCCCTGATCATCGACCCCCTGCTCGCGAACGCGGGCATGATCCCCGTGCGCGAAGGCTTCCTCGAGGGGCTCCGCGAGGTGACGGCGCGCCTGGGCATTCTCCTGATCTTCGACGAGGTGATCTCGTTCCGCGTCGCCGCCGGAGGCGCCCAGCAGCGCTTCGGCATCCGGCCCGATCTCACCACGCTGGGCAAGATCATCGGCGGCGGCCTCGCGGTGGGCGCGTTCGGCGGCCGCGCCGAGGTGATGAACTTCTACGACCCGCGCGGCGGCAAGGGGCGCATCAACCACGGCGGCACCTTCAACGCGAACCCGCTCACGATGGCGGGGGGCGTGGCCACCATGGAGCAGCTCACTCCGGAGGCCTACGCGCGGCTGGACGCCCTCGGCGACCGGCTCCGTGAGGGCGTGAGCCGCGTGCTGCGCAAGCAGAAATATCCCGGGCAGATCGCCGGAACCGGCTCGCTCTTCTGGCTGCACCACACGAAGAAGCGGCTCAGCGACTATCGCTCGCAGCGGCCGGAGGATCCCAAGGCCCCGGTCGCGACCTTCATGGCGCTGATCAACGAGGGATTTCTCATCTCCCAGCGGGGGCTCGGGGCCTGCTCGGTCGCGATGACGGACGCCGACGTGGATCGCTTCGTCGAGGCGGTGGCGCGCGTGCTTGCCGCGCGCGCGTCGTGACCGCGGGAGGAGGCGTCCACCGTCGCGCCTCCGCCCACCGCTGGCGGCCCGGCGAGCATCCCGGGGTGGAGGTCGCGGGACTGCGCCGCGGCGAGGGGGACGGGGGCGCCGCGCTCGTGAGAGTGGCGGCGGGCGCGCGCTTTCCCCTCCACGATCATCCGGCCGGCGAAGAGGTTTACGTGGTGTCGGGACGCGCGCGCATCGGCGATCTCGAAGTCGAGACGGGTGACTATCTGTGGACGCCCCCCGGGGGCGTCCACGACCTCGAGGCGCGTGACGAGACGGTGCTCTTCGTCACGACGCCCGGCGGGATCCGTCTCCTCGAGTAGCCCGCCTTCAGGCGCCCGCCCGCTCCAGCCGACCGATCGCGTCGGCGTCGAGGCGGATGCGGGTGGCGTCGGCCAGCTCCTTCATCTGCGCCACCGACGTGGCGCTGGCGATGGGGGCGGTGATACCAGGGCGCGCGAGGAGCCAGGCCACCGCCACCTGCCCCGGCGTGACGCCGAGCCGCTTCGCCTCGCTCTCGACCGCGTCCAGCACCGCCCAGCCCCGGTCATTCATGTAGCGCTTGCTGATGCCGGCCGCCCGCGGCGTGCTCGGCAGCGCCTGCCCGCGGTGATACTTGCCGGTGAGGAAGCCGGCGGCGAGCGAGAAGTAGGGGATGACGGCGATGCCGCGCTGACGGCAGAGCGGCTCCAGCTCCGACTCGTAGTCGGCGCGCTCGACGAGGTTGTAGCAGGGCTGGAGGGTCGCGTACGCCGCGAGGCCGCGCTTCGCGCTCACCTCGAGCGCCTCGGCGAAGCGCTTGGCCCCATAGTTGGACGCGCCGATGGCGCGCACCTTCCCTGACTTCACCAGCGCGTCGAACGCGCGGAGCGTCTCGTCCAGGGGGGTGGCCGCGTCGTCGATGTGCGCCTGGTAGAGATCGATGTAGTCGGTCTGCAGCCGCCGCAGGGAGTCCTCCACCGCCTTGGCGAAGCGGGCGGGCGCGAGACCCTTGTCGCCGGGCCCGTCGCCCATCGGATTGCCGAGCTTGGTGGCCACGATGACCCGCGTCCGATTGCCTCTCGCCTTCATCCAGCGCCCCAGGACCGTCTCGGACTCGCCGCCGGTGTGACCGGGCGCCCAGCGGGAATACACGTCCGCGCTGTCGACGAAGTCGCCGCCCGCGGCGGCGAACGTGTCGAGCACCGCGAACGATGTGGGCTCGTCGCACGTCCAGCCGAGAACGTTGCCGCCGAAGCAGATCGAGGACACTTCCATGCCAGTCGAGCCGAGCCGTCGCTTGTCCATGGGGCGATTCTGCCATAAGATGAGGCCGATTTCCGATGACCGCCCACGAATCCGGTCCGCTCAAGCGTACGCCGCTCTACGACGTTCACGTCAAGGCCGGCGCGAAGATGGTCCCTTTCGGCGGGTGGAACATGCCCGTGCAGTACACCGGCATCGTCGAGGAGCATCGCGCCGTCCGCACCGCGGTCGGCCTCTTCGACATCAGTCACATGGGCGAGTTCGAGGTCGAGGGAGGGGACGCGCTGCCTGCCGTCCAGCGTCTGTGCACCAACGACGCGGCCCCGCTCACGCCGGGCCAGGTGCAGTACTCCGTTCTCTGCTATCCCGAGGGCGGCGTGGTGGACGATCTCACGGTCTATCGGTTCGACGGCGCGCGCTTCATGCTCACCGTCAACGCGTCGAACATCGACAAGGACTGGGACTGGGTCACCCGGCAGGGCGGAGGCGGGACGTGGCGGAACATGAGCGCGGACACCGCGCTGCTCGCGGTGCAGGGCCCCCGGGCCGAGGCGCTGGTGCAGCGGCTCGCCGACACCGACGTGGTGAGCCTGCGCTACTACCATTTCACGAAGGCCAAGGTGGCCGGCGTGCCCGTCATCGTGTCGCGCACCGGCTACACCGGTGAGGACGGCTTCGAGCTCTACGTGCCGGCGGGCGAGGCGGCCCGGCTCTGGCGCGCGCTCATGGAGGCGGGCCGGGCCGACGGCATCCAGCCCATCGGCCTCGGCGCGCGCGACACTCTCCGCCTCGAGATGAAGTTTGCGCTCTACGGCAACGACATCGACCAGACCACGAACCCGCTGGAAGCGGGACTGGGCTGGGTGGTGAAGCCGGCCAAGGGCGACTTCATCGGTCGGGCCGCCATCGAGGCGCTGCGCGCCAAGGGTGTGCCGCGCAAGCTGGTGGGTTTCGAGATGATCGAGCGCCAGGTGCCCCGACACGGCTATCGCATCCTCGCCGGCGGCGAGCCGGTGGGCGTCGTGACGTCGGGGTCCTTCTCGCCGAGCCTCGAGCGCGGCATCGGCATGGGCTACGTACGCGCCGAGCTTTCCGCGGTGGGGACGGAGCTCGACGTGGAGATCCGCGGCGCCGCGCAGCGCGCCCGCGTGGTGCGCACTCCGTTCTATCCCTCCAAAGCCAAGAAGTCGTAGGAGGCGCGATGTCCAACGTTCCCGGGGACCTCAAGTACACCAAGGAGCACGAGTGGGCCAAGATCGAGGGTGATCGCGCCCGCATCGGCATCACCGCGTTCGCCCAGGAGCAGCTCGGTGACGTGGTGTTCGTCGAGCTTCCCAAGGTCGGCGTCAAGGTCTCCGGCATGAAGGCCTTCGGCGTGGTGGAGTCCGTGAAGGCGGTCTCGGATCTCTACGCGCCCCTGAGCGGCGAGGTGGTCGAGGTCAATGGCGAGCTGCCCAAGAAGCCGGAGACGGTGAACAGCGATCCGTACGGAGCGGGCTGGATGATCGTGATCAAGATGTCGACGCCCGCGGAGGCGGCCGCCCTCCTCACCGCCGCCCAGTACGAGCAGCTCATCGCCGGCGCCGGCCACTGAGCGGGCGACCATGCGCTACATCTCCAATACGCCCGCGCAGCAGAAGGAGATGCTGGCGCGAATCGGTGCCGCCAGCGTCGAGACTCTCCTCGCCAATGTCCCCGCCAAGGCCCGTCTCTCCCGGCCCCTCGCGCTCCCCGCGGCGATGGCCGAGGGCGATCTCGTCCGCCACCTGCGGCGGATGGCCGCCAAGAACGCCTCCGCCGACGACTTCGCGTGCTTTTTGGGCGCCGGCTCCTACGACCACGGCATCCCGAGCCCTATCAACCACCTCATCTCCCGGGGGGAATTCTTCACCGCGTACACGCCCTATCAACCGGAGGCGAGCCAGGGGACGCTCCGCACCATCTTCGAGTACCAGACGATGATGGCCGAGCTGACCGGGATGGACGTGGCCAACGCCTCCATCTACGACGGCGCCTCGTCGCTCGCCGAGGGGGTGCTGATGGCGCATGCCATCACCGGTCGCGCCGAGACCGCGTGGAGCCGCGGCGTGAATTCCCTCTACCAGCAAGTGGTGGAGACGTACTGCGAGGGCCCCGACTTCCGGCTGAAGGCGGTGCGGCTGGGCGACGGGGTCACCGACCTCGATGCGCTCCGCAAGGCGGTGACGGAGCGGACGGCGGCGGTCGTGGTGCAGTACCCGAACTTCTTCGGCTGCCTCGAGGACGTCCGCGCCGCGGCCGAGATCGCCCACGCCAAGGGCGCCCTGCTCGTGGTGGCCGCCGACCCCGTCAACCTCGGCTTCCTCACGCCGCCCGGCGCGCTCGGCGCCGACATCGTGGTGGGGGAAGGCCAGGGGCTCGGCGTGCCGATGAGCTTCGGCGGCCCCAACCTCGGCGTGTTCGCCGCGCGTGCCGATCTCGTGCGGCGCATGCCCGGGCGCCTGGTCGGCGCCACCGTGGACAAGGACGGCAAGCGCGGCTTCGTGCTCACCCTCCAGACGCGCGAGCAGCACATCCGCCGCGAGAAGGCAACGTCCAACATCTGCACCAACGTCGCGCTCTGCGCGCTCATGGCCACCATCTACGTGTCCATCCTGGGCAAGGCGGGGCTGCGGAAAGTGGGCGAGCTCGCCACCGCCAAGGCCCACTATGCGGCCGAGCGCTTCGCGGCGGTGCCGGGGGTGAGCCTCCGATTCAACGCCCCGTTCTTCAAGGAGTTCGCGCTCACGCTGCCGAAGGCCCCCGACCGCGTGGTCAAGCGCCTCCTGAAGGACGGCATCCTCGCCGGGGTGCCGCTGAAGACTTTCGATCGCGCGGAGAAGAGCACGCTGCTCGTCGCGGTCACCGAGCGCCGGACCAAGGACGAGATCGACGCCTACGCCGCGGCCCTCGCCGCCGCGGTGGCGTGAGGCCGGCCATGGAAGCGCGCGCGCCCTACGACCGGCTGATCTTCGAGCTGTCCTCCCCCGGCCGCTTTGCGTATTCGCTGCCCGCCCTCGACGTGCCGTCCGCCGATCCCGCGACGCTGGTGCCCGCCCAGTTCGTCCGGAGCACGCCGCCCGAGCTGCCCGAAGTGTCCGAGGTGGACGTCATCCGTCACTACTCCCGGCTCAGCCTGATGAACTACGGGGTGGACACGCACTTCTACCCGCTCGGCTCCTGCACGATGAAGTACAACCCCAAGATCAACGAGGACATGGCGCGGCTGCCCGGCTTCCTGCGCCTGCATCCGCACACGCCGGCGGCCTCGAGCCAGGGGGCGCTTCAGCTCATGTGGGAGCTGGCGCGGGACCTCGCCGAGATCTCGGGCATGGATCAGGTGTCGCTGCAGCCGGCGGCGGGCGCCCAGGGCGAGTTCGCCGGCGTGCTGATGATCCGCGCGTATCACCTGTCGCGAGGCGAGCGCCGCCACAAGGTGCTGATCCCGGACTCGGCGCACGGCACCAATCCCGCGACCACCGCGCTGGCCGGCTATCAGGTGGTGCAGCTCAAGTCCGACGAGGCGGGCGAGGTGGACCTCGCCGACCTCGAGCGGCACCTGGACGAGGACGTGGCCGCGTTCATGATCACCCAGCCCAACACGCTGGGACTGTTCGAGTCGAAGATCCACCAGATCACGGAGATGTGCCACGCCAAGGGCGTGCAGGTCTACATGGACGGCGCCAACTTCAACGCCATCCTCGGCATCACTCGCCCCGGCGACCTCGGCTTCGACGTGTGCCACTTCAACCTGCACAAGACCTTCACGACGCCGCATGGTGGCGGCGGCCCTGGTGCGGGGCCGGTGGGCATCAAGGCGCACCTCGCGCCGTTTCTCCCCACGCCGGTGGTGGTGGAGGACGAGGAAGGCCAGTTCGCGCTCGACTGGAATCGGCCGCAATCCGTGGGCAAGCTCCAGGCCTTCTGGGGCAACTTCGGCATGCTCGTGCGCGCCTACACCTACATCCGTACCATGGGACCCGACGGGCTGCGCTCCGTGTCCGAGAACGCCGTGCTCAACGCGAACTACATCCTGAAGCGCCTCGAGGGCGACTACGACCGCGCCACCGCCGGGCCGTGCATGCACGAGTGTGTGGTTTCGGCGCGCCGGCAGAAGAAGCTGGGCGTATCCGCCACCGACATCGCCAAGCGGCTGCTCGATCTCGGGTTCTACGCCCCGACCACGTACTTCCCCTTGATCGTGGACGAGGCGCTCATGATCGAGCCCACCGAAACGGAATCCAAGGAGACGCTCGACCAGTTCTGCGACGCGATGATCCAGATCGCACGGGAGGCCGAGACGGATCCCCGCCGGATCCACGAGGCGCCGGTGACCACGCCGGTGCGCCGCCTCGACCAGACGCTCGCCGCGCGGCAGCCCATGCTGAAGTGGACGAGCCCCGCTCGCTGACCCTCTCCCGCGACGGGGAGGGGACCGGGTGGAGGCTGCTCGTCACTGCGCCGCTCGACGGCGCGGCCAACATGGCCCTCGACGAGACGCTGCTGCTCTCGCGCCTGGCTGGCGCGGCGCCGCCCACCCTCCGGTTCTTCGCGTGGGACCCTCCCACGCTCTCCCTCGGCTATGGGCAGCGCCTCGACGAGCGCGTGGACCTCGCCGCCGTCGCGGCCATGGGACTCGGCGTGGTGCGGCGCCCGACCGGGGGCAGCGCCATCCTTCACGAGGGCCCCGACCTCGAGCTCACCTACAGCGTGACCGCGGCGGCGGGCGACTTCGAGGGCGCCGATGATCTGCTCGCGACGTACCGGTGGATCGGCCGGGCGCTGGAAGCCGGGCTCCAGGCGCTCGGGGCGGCGGTGGAGATGGTCTCGGTGCAACCCTCCGATCCGCGCAGCATGCCGGCGTTCTGCTTCGCGCGTACCGGCTCGTACGAGCTCGAGGCGGGGGCGCGCAAGGTGGTCGGGAGCGCGCAGCGCCGTCAGGGCATGGGTTTTCTCCAGCACGGGGCGGTGATGCTGGGCGCCGATCCCACCCGACTCGCCCGGGTGTTCCCGGGCGGCCGCGATTCCCTGGCCGGCATGACGACCCTCGAAGCGGTGCTGGGCCGCCGTCCGAGCTTCGACGAAACGCAGGGGAGCTTGGCCGAGGGCTTTCGCCGCGTGCACGGCATCGTGCTGACGCCCGGAGGTCTCACGAGAGAAGAAACGAAGCGCATGGAATTGCTGGTGCAGGACAAGTACGGCGCCGAGGAGTGGACGCGCGCCGGTCGCGTGGTGGCGCATGCCCCACGGCCGGCCGGGGCGAAGGGAGCCATCCAGTGACCGACGCACCCCGTGAGTATCCCGACGCGCCCCGCGTGGGCGTGGGCGCGGTCGTGCTCGAGGGCGAGTGCGTGCTGCTCGTCCAGCGCGGCCGTCCACCGTCCGAAGGTAAGTGGAGCTTGCCCGGGGGGCTCGTGCATCTGGGGGAGCGGCTCGAGGACGCCGTCCGCCGCGAGGTCGAGGAGGAGTGCGGCCTCGCCGTTCGCGTCGGGGGCGTCTGCGGCGTCATCGATCGAGTGGTCTGCGATCCCGCGCCGGGCGACGGGAGCGGCCGAGTCCGGTACCACTGGGTCATCGTGGACTACGTGGCCGAGCCCGCGGGCGGGGTGCTCCAGGCGGCGAGCGATGCGGCCGACGCGCGCTGGGTGCGTCTGGACGATCTGCCGCGCTACGACACCACCGACGGCCTCGCCGACATGATTCACCGCGCCGTCGCCATGACAAGGAGGTTCGCCCGATGAAAGTGTCCCTCGAGACGCGACGTCCCGCCGAGAGCCGAGCCGATGTGGTCGTGCTCGGTCGCCACACCGACGGCGCGCCTGGCGAGGTCTCCGACGTCGATCAGCGGCTGGGCGGGCTGCTCTCCCGCGTCCTCGCCGCCGAGAAATTCGAGGGCAAGCCGGGCCAGGTCTCCTATGTCTTCACCAACGGCAAGCTGCCCGCGGCCCGTGTGATGGTGGTAGGGCTCGGGGCGCGGGCGAGCGCGGACGCGGAGACGGTGCGGCGCGCCGCCTCGTCGACCGCCCGGCGCGCGCGGGACCTCAGCGCGAGCTCGGTGGCCATGTACCTGCCTGCCGCGGGCGTCAGCGCCCGCGACCGCGCCCAGGCCAGCGTCGAGGGCGCGCGGCTCGGGACGTACCGGTTCGACAAGTACCTCAAGGAGAAGAACGGCAAGGCGCTCGCGTCGCTCGCGGTGCTCGAGCCCGAGGGCCGTCAGCGAGACGCCGCCCGCGAGGGCGTGCGCCTGGGCGATATCGGCGCCGAGGCCACCGCGCTCGCCCGTGACCTCGTCAACGAGCCGGCCAATGTCGTCACGCCGTCGTATCTGGCCGCGCGGGCCGAGGAGCTCGCCAAGGCGGGCCGTCTGCGCGTGCGCGTCCTCGACAAGGACGCCTGCCAGGAACTCGGGATGGGAGCCTACCTCGGCGTGGCCCAGGGCAGTCTCGAGCCGCCGCGCTTCATCCATCTCACCTATGCCCCGGGCCGCCGCGCGCGACGCCGCGTCGTCATCATCGGGAAGGGCATCACGTTCGACTCGGGCGGGCTCGATCTCAAGTCCGCCGACGGCATGCTGCGCATGAAGGACGACATGGCGGGCGCGGCCACGGTGCTCGGCGTGTTCCAGGCCCTGCCGCGCCTCCGGCTCCCCGTTGAAGTACACGGCCTCATCGCGGCCACCGAGAATATGCCGTCGGGCGCCGCGCAGCGGCCCGGCGACATCGTGCGCGCGATGAACGGGCTCACCATCGAGATCGGGAACACGGACGCGGAGGGCCGCCTCACGCTGGCCGACGCGCTCTCGTACGCGGCGCGCGAGATCAAGCCCACGGAGATGGTGGACCTCGCCACCCTCACCGGCGCCATCGTCATCGCGCTCGGCCAGGGGGTGACCGGGCTCTTCGCGACCCAGGATGGCCTGGCGGAACGCCTGCTCGGCGCGGCGAGCGCGGCGGGCGAGCGCATGTGGCGCATGCCGCTGCACGACGACTACAAGGACGGGCTCAAGAGCGAGATCGCCGACCTCAACAACGTCTCGAGCCAGCGGGGGGCGGGCGCGATCGTGGCCGCGCTCTTCATGCGCGACTTCACGAGCGGGATTCCCTGGGCCCATCTCGACATCGCGGGCACCGCCTTCTCCGAGCGCGAGCTGCCCCTGGGCCCGCGGGGTGGCACCGGCGTCGCGGTGAGGACCCTGCTCGCCTATCTGACGCGTATGGCCGGGCGCCGGTAGGGGCGCGTCGCCGTGGCAGGCGCCGTCGATCTGCACTCGCATACCACCGCGTCGGACGGGACGCTGAGACCCCGCGAGCTGGTGCAGGCCGCGGCCCGCCGGGGCGTCCGCGTGCTCGCGGTCACCGATCACGATTCGACGGAGGGCCTCCCCGAGGCGATGGCGGAGGCTGAGTCGCTCCGGCCCCTGGAGATTGTGCCCGGCATCGAGATCAACTGCGACGTGGATGGCGGGGAGATCCACGTGCTCGGCTACTACATGGACTACGAGGCGTCCTGGTTCCAGGAGTTCTGCCGAGCGCAGCGGGCCGAGCGCCGGGCGCGCGTGTACCGCATCGCCGAACGGCTGGCCTCGCTCGGCATGCCCATCGATCCGGACGCCGTCTTCGCGCTGGTGCGAGAGGGCTCGGCGGGCCGTCCCCATGTCGCCCAAGTGATGGTCGACCGCGGCTACGTGAAGAGCGTGCGCGAGGCCTTCGATCGCTTCCTTGCCGCCGGCAAGCCGGCCAATGTGCCGCGGAAGAAGCTCACGCCCGAGGATGCCGTGCGGCTGATCCGCCGGGCGGGCGGCGTGCCAGTGTTCGCGCATCCCGGCCTCGCCGGCCGCGATGCCCTCATCCCGGGCCTCGTCGGCGCTGGCCTGATGGGCATCGAGTGCTACTACCCGGAGCACTCGGCCTCCCAGACCGGCAACTACGTCGACATCTGCCGTCAACACGGTCTGGTCGCCACGGGCGGGTCCGATTTCCACGGGCCACGGGTTCGCGCCTCCCAGCTCGGCGATCCCGCGATTCCACTGTCCGTGTGGGACGCCCTGCGCGGCAAGGCGGCGGAAGCTCGCGCGTCGAGACCCTATCATCCCGCGTCACCCGCCTGATCGCGTTGTGTAATCCTTACCCGGATCGTCTGACAGTCCGGCCGCGATGAGTCGAAAAATCAGTGACTTAGGCGTCCGGCACATGCCTTGCTCTCTATCTCCGCGAGTTATCTGAATAGGAGGGCACCATGAGCCGCATGCAATCGCTGATCTCGGTGATGCTCGCGGGAGCGCTCTGCGCCGCCGCGCCCGCCCTGGCCGCCGACGATAGCAAGGTGAAGGGCGCGACGCAGGAGGTCGAGTCCGGCGCGAAAAAGATCGGGCAGGGCGACCTCGGCAAGGGCGTGCCGGAGACCGCCAAGGGCGTGGGCAAGACGGTCGAGGAAGGCGCCAAGTACACCGGCGAGAAGTTCAAGGAAGCCGGCAAGTCCGCCGAGCCGCCGGCGAAGAGCGCGTGGGACCACACGAAGGAAGGCGCGACCAATTTTGGCCACAGCGTGAAGAACTTCTTCACCCGCCTCTTCTCGTCCGACTAGCCAGATGATCTTCGTCCGCCGCGCGCTGGCCCCGGTGCTGATCCTGCTCTTCTGGGCGGCGGCAACCCAGGCCAGCCCGGCGGGCGAGCAGTTCAAAGCTGACCTCGACCGCGTCCTGAAAGTGCTCGACGAGACGGGCGGCCAGACCCAGGAAGCCCGTCGGGCCGCGATCCGCACCGCCGCCGACCCGGTCTTCGACTGGCGCGAGATGGCTTCGCGTGCGCTCGCGATGCACTGGCAGGCCCGCACCGAGGAGGAGCGCGCTGAGTTCACGCGGCTGTTCGCCGATCTCATCGAGCGCGCCTATGTCACCAAGGTCGAGCGCTACTCGGGCGAGGCGGTGAAGTTCGTGGGGGATCGCGCCGAGGGCTCCCTGGCGGTGGTGCAGACGCGCTTCGTCCCCGCCAAGGGTCCCGAGGTTCCGATGGACTACCGGCTCATCGAGCGGGACGGGCGCTGGCGCGTCTACGACGTGGTGATCGAGGGCGTGAGCCTGGTCGCAAACTACCGCACTCAGTTCGACCGCGTGATCCGCAGCTCGTCGTACGCCGAGCTCGTCAAGCGGCTCAAGGACAAAAGCTAGCCCGCGGGCGACGCTCCGTCGCAGTAGTTGGGAAACATTCGCGCGAAGGCGGCGGCGGTGGTCCGCTCGCGAAAATACGGAACCTGGCGCGCCGAATAGTCCGTTCCGCCCCGGAACACCACCACCGCGCTCGCCAGCGGCGTCCCTTGCAGGTCGGAAAGGCCGCACACGGCTCGCCAGAAGCTGCGCCGCCGGTCGATGGGCGTCACGTCGGCGAAGCGGCCGGCGGCGAGGAGGGGGACGCCCGCGGGCAGGGCCGGCTGGTGCAGGGTCACGTGAATGCGGTTGGTGAGCCCGCCCTCGCGCATGGTGAGGGCGCCGAGCCACCACGCCACCTCGTCCAGGAGCACGGGCGCCAGCGCATCGTGGAGCGCCAGGCCGGTCCGCCACGGCGCGCCGGGCTCGAGCCGCGCCCACACGCCCTCGGCGTCGAACGACAGCGCGGTCTGCAGGCCCAGAGGATTGCGCGATCCGCATGCGAGGCAATCCTCGGACATGGGCAGCGTCACGCCCGCCTGGCCGCCCGACCAGGGGATGCGGACCGCGGGCGTGTCGGCCGCGAGCAGGCTCACCGACGCGGACGAGAGGATTTGACCATCCTGAATGATCGTGACGCTGGCGCTGCCGTCGCGCGCGCCGCCCTCGAGCGTGAGGGCGGTGGCGAGCGGCACCGACGAGGTAATGCGGCCCTCCATCGTGCGCGGGGCGGCGGGGACACCGAGCGCGCGCGTGGCGGCGTCGAGAATGGCGACGAGCCCGCCGCCGTGCACGATGCCCGGCCAGCTCTGGAGCACGGGCGGCGCCGCGAAGCGTCCGCGCCCATCCGCCCCGAGCGCGGCGGCGGCGGCGAGCGCGTCGGCGATCGAGTTCACGCGTGGACCTGCGTGCTATACTCGACGCGTCTCATGGCGGCTGCCATTCTACTGTTGGGCTTCCCCCCGCCGCAACGCGCGTGACGTCGGCCTCTCAGCTCCTGGTGAATCGCCCGTTCGTCCAGGCGATGCTCACCAACTTCCTGTTCTTCATGAGCATGAACGGGTTCCTTTTGCTCCCGATCCACGTCCAGCAGATGGGCGGCAGCGAGGCCCACGTGGGGCTGGTGCAGGCGACCTACAGCATCGCGGGCATTCTCTTCCAGCCCTTGGTCGGCGTGTGGGTCAACCGTCTCGGCCGCCGCTTCTTCATGCGGCTGGGGGTCATTCTTCTCGTGGTCTCGGCGGCGGGCTTCGTGGTGTCGGGGTCGATTCCGCTTCATGCGCTGCTGCGCGGCGTGCAGGGGCTGGCCTTCTCCGCATTCTTCGTGGCGAGCTACATCCACATCGTGGACCTCGTGCCGGTGGAGCGCCGAGGCTGGGCGCTGGGGATCTTCGGGCTCTCTGGCCTCACGTCCACCGCGCTCGCCCCGCTGCTGGGCGAAGCGGTGGTGCGGCAGCTTGGCTTCCGATGGTCGTTCGCGGTGTCCGGCCTGATCGGCGCGGGCGCGCTCGGCCTGGTCTTCCGTACGCGCGGCATCCGGCCGCCGGAGCCCGGCGGCGGCCCCGGTCTCGAGACTCTACGGGAAGGCATGCAGGAGCTCATCCGCGTGCACATGGCGCTGGGCTTTTTCTTCGGCCTCGGCACCGGGACGCTGTTCACGTTCCTGCCCACCTTCGCGGAGCACCTGGGCGTGACGGGGCTCGGCCTCTTCTACACCGCCTACTCTGGGTCCGCGGTGGTGGTGCGCGTGTTCGGCGGCGAGCTGATCGACACGCAAGGTCGCCGCGCCGTCATCGTGCCCACGATGGCGGTGTTCGCCTCGGCGGTGTGCATGCTCGCCCTCATCGCGGGGGCGGCGCAGCCTGCAGTGGCCCTTCCCGTCCTTCCGTTCATCTTCCTCGCCGGCCTCATCTCGGGGGGCGCGCACGGGTTTCTCTATCCCGCGCTCTCCGCGCTCCTCGTGGACGTCACGCCGGAGGCGCGGCGCCCCAGCGCGGTCGGCATCTTCAGCTCGGTGTGTCTCGTCGGCAACGCGCTGGGCGCGCTCGTCTTCGGCTACATCGCCCACGGCTTCGGGTACGCCCCGATGTGGACGGTGCTCACCGTCCTCATGGGGGGCGGCATCGTGATGAGCTTCCGCCTCCCGCCGGGTCTTCTGCGCCTCGAGCGGCCGCTGCGTGCGCTCCCTCCGCGCGCGGCCTCGGTTGACTTGTTTCCGAGCCAGACCGATACTGCGGGGGCGCTTCGCTCGCTGGCGAGCGCGGAGGGCGCGCATGAGCCGATCGAAGCGAATCGCGGCGCTGGTAGTGCTGCTCGGTAGCTGCGCGATACTCTCCGCCTCGAGCGGGCGCGCTCAGACGCCGCCGATGCCATCCCCTCAGGAAGTCACCGTCGTCGCGGTGATGACCAATCCGGACACGGGCTCACCCGTGGTGGTCCTGCAGGGGAAGCGTGACGGCCGCACGTTCGCGATGGCGATCGGCCCCGCGGAGGCCGTCGGGATCGCTCTTCCGCTCGCGCATCGGACGCCCCCCCGGCCGCTCACGCACGATCTCGTCACCACCATGCTGGGTCGGCTCGGCGCGACGGTGTCTCGAGCAGTGATCACCGACTTCCGGGACGACATTTTCTACGCGACCCTGTACGTGCGCGCGGGCGCCGCCGAGCAGATCCTGGACGCGCGCCCGTCCGACGCCATCGCGCTCGCCATCCGCGCACAAGCGCCCGTCCTCGTGGAGGAGCGCGTGCTTGACCGCACCGAGATCATCCCGCCCGCGCCCGCCGCGCCCGGCGGCCCGCGGATCTGATCGATGGCCATCGAGCTGCCCCGCCAGGCGGGGCCGTCCGGCGCGGCGCCCACCCCGCAGGAAGACAGCCAGCAGTGGGCGATCCAGCGGCGCATCGAAGACGTCTTCACCAAGCTCGGGGAGAAGTTCGGCGATCTCTCCGGCCGTGTGGTGGTGACGATACGGCCGGAGACGAGCTTCGAGGACGTGGGCGGCATCGCGCCCGCCAAGGCGGCGGTGCGCGGATTCACCACCGCGCTCACCAATCCCGATCTCTATCGGAAGTGGGGCATCAGCCCGCCCAAGGGCATTCTCCTCTACGGGCCGCGCGGCACCGGGAAGACCATGCTCGCTCGCGCCCTCGCCACCAGCGCGGGCGCCATCTTCTATCACCTGAAGCTGATGAACCTCACCTCCAAGTTCGGGCCCAATACCGGCGAGCTCCTTCAGGAGATCATCAACATTGCCAAGACCGAGGGTCGGGCGGTGGTTTACCTCGACGAGGCCAACGCGCTGACACTCGAGCATCTCCTGCCGCCCCCGCAGGCCCGCGAGGCGAGCGCGCGGCTGGTCGCCGCGCTCTGCGAGAAGCTCGACGGGCTGGACGAGGAGGCGCGCATCCTCGTGGTCGCCTCCACCAACCGGACGGACTCGGTGGACCGCTCGCTGGTGGAACCGGGCCGCCTCGACCGTCTCGTCGAGGTGGCGCTGCCCGACGGGGCGGCTCAGCAGGAGATCCTCCAGCTCGTGCGCGGCCGGGCCGAGGCCAAGGCGGGCCGGCCGCTCTTCGCCGAGCTCGACTACCGCTCGCTCCTGCCGCCCATGGGGGGGATGACCGGGGCAGAGATCTCCGAGGTGATTCGGCGGGCCCTCGAGCAGAAGGTGCAGGAGGCGGGGGACGGGCGCGACGCCGGCCCCGTCACCACCCAGGATCTGCTCCAGCAGCTCGACGCGTATCGTCGCATCCGCGAAGTGGTCGAGAAGATCCGCTACGGCCAGTATCTCTGATCGGCGTCGCGTCCCCATCGATGCCGTCGCTCACCCACATCCGCGTCCGGTACAAGGACACCGACACGATGTCGGTGGTCTACTACGGCAACTACCTCACCTACTTCGAGGTCGCGCGCGTGGAGTATCTCCGCCAGCGCGGCCTGCCGATGTCGGAGGTGAACCGACGCATTCACATGCCAGTGGCGGAGGCGTGCGTGCAGTACGTTCGTCCTGCGCTGCTCGACGACCTCCTCGCGGTGACCTCGCGGGTGAGCGAGCGGCGGCGCGCGAGCTTCACCTTCACGTACGAGATTCGTAACGAGGCGGGGGAGCTCGTGGCCACCGGCCACACCCGCCACGCGTGCTGGAATCCCGCGACCCAGAAGATGGTCGCCCTGCCCGACTGGCTCAAGGAGATCATGCCCGATGCCGACCTCGACCCCCATCGACCCTAGCGTCCCGCGTCCCATCGCGGCGGTCGCCGCCGACCTGGGGCTCGCCGAGAGCGAGTGGATTCCCTACGGCCGCACCAAGGCCAAGGTGCTGCTCGACGCCCTCGCCACGCGACGGTCGCGGCCCGACGGCAAGCTCGTGGTCGTCTCCTCGATCACGCCCACGCCGGCGGGCGACGGCAAGACCACCATGACCATCGGCCTCGGTCAGGCCCTGTGGAAGGCGGGGGCCCGGCCGGTGATCGCGCTGCGCGAGCCGTCCATCGGTCCGACCCTCGGCCTCAAGGGCGGGGGCACCGGCGGCGGCCGCTCCCAGGTCGTCCCGATGGACGAGATCAACCTGCACTTCACGGGCGACTTCCATGCCATCACCGCCGCTAACAACCTGCTTGCCGCCGCGCTCGACAACCATCTCCATCACGGCAACGCGCTCGGCATCGACGTGCGCCAGATCACCTGGAAGCGCGCCCTCGACGTGAACGATCGCGCGCTTCGCCGCTCCGTGCTCGGCCTCGGCGGCCGGATGGACGGGGTGCCGCGCGAAGGCGGCTTCCTCATCACCGCGGCGTCCGAGATCATGGCGGTGCTGTGTCTCGCCGAAGATCTCGGCGACCTCCGGCAGCGGCTGGGGCGCATGGTGGTGGCCTTCACCCGCGAGGGGAAGGCGGTGCCCGCCGACGCGCTCGGGGTCACCGGGGCGATGACCGCCCTGCTCCGGGACGCGATCCACCCGAACCTCGTGCAGACCATGGAGGGGACGCCGGCCCTCGTCCACGGCGGGCCCTTTGCCAACATCGCCCATGGCTGCAACTCGGTGGTGGCCACGCGGATGGCGCTCAAGCTCGGCGAGGTCTGCCTCACCGAGGCGGGGTTCGCCACGGATCTCGGTGCGGAGAAGTTCTTCGACATCAAGTGCCGGCTCGCCGGGCTCCGCCCCGACGCGGCGATGATCGTGGCCACAAACCGCGCGCTCAAGTACCACGGCGGCGTGCCGGTGAAGAGCGTCGACGGGGAGAACCTCGACGCCCTGCGCCGCGGCCTGGAGAACCTGGACGCGCACGTCGAGTCCATCAAGCAGTTCAACGTGCCCGTGCTGGTCGGGCTCAACCGCTACCCGAGCGACAGCGAGGCCGAGTACAAGATCGTCCGCGACCACTGCGACAAGCTGGGCGTGCGCTGCCACGTCGCCGACATCTTCGCGCGGGGCGGCGACGGCGGGGGCGAGCTCGCCAAGGCGTTGCGCGACCTCCTGGCCTCCGAGCGCTCGGGCTTCACCCCCCTCTACGCCCTGGAGCAGCCCGTGAAGGCCAAGCTCGAGACCATCGCCCGCCGCATTTACGGCGCGGACGGCGTGGTGATGCCGGCGCGCGTGGAACGGCAGATCGCGGAGGTTGAGGCGCTCGGCTACGGCAAGCTGCCGGTATGCGTGGCCAAGACCCAGCGCTCGCTCTCGGACGATCCCACGCTGCTGGGGCGGCCCCGCGGATTCCGGATCACGGTCAGCGACGTCTACATCTCGGCGGGCGCCGGCTTCCTCGTGGCGATCACCGGCGACATCACGACGATGCCCGGCTTCCCGCGCAAGCCCAACGCCGAAGGCGTGGACGTGGCGCCCGACGGCCGCATCACCGGCCTCTTCTAGCTGCGCCTCAGCCGGGCGGGGAGCAGGAGGCGGGCTCGGAGGACCATGAGGGTACGCGCTCGCGCGGCCCGTCGCGGCTGGGCTCCATCCGGGCTGGCCCCGTGCCGTCTCAGGGAAACGGGTCCCTCGAGCCCGCCCCCTGCTCCCCACCCTCCGCGATGGGATGCCGGGCGCCGCTTGGGCGCGGGACCTCGGTCTCCGCGATGACGACCCGGTCGCGGCCCTCCCGCTTGGCGCGGTAGAGGGCCGAGTCGGCGGCGTGGAGGAGCGCATCGCCGGCGAGGCCGTGCTCGGGGTACGCGGCGAGGCCGATGGAGATGGTGACCGGCCCGAGGAGGCGCCCCTTGTCGGACACGCGCAGACGCTTGATCTCGCCGCGCAGCTCCTCAGCGCGCCGCTCGGCGTCAGGGAGCGACGCCTCGGGCAGCACGAGCACGAACTCCTCGCCGCCGAAGCGGCAGGCCACGTCCTCCCGCCGGAGGTTTCGCAGGAGCGCGGCGCCGATCTCCCGCAGGAGCGCGTCGCCCGCATCGTGGTCGAAGTCGTCGTTGACGCGCTTGAAGTGGTCCAGGTCCATCATGAGCACCGCCATCGGCCGCCCCGCGCGCTGCGCCCGCCGCACCTCGCGCTCCAGGGTCTCCTCCATGTAGCGGCGGTTGAAGAGGCCGGTGAGCGGGTCGCGGATGGACTGACTCCGCAGCACCTCGCGAAGGCGAACGTTGGCGAGACCGAGGGAGACGTGCTCCGCCACGGCGGCGGCGAGCCGGCGCCGGGCCTCCGACAGCGGGGCGGGGGCGAGGCGCCCGCGGCCGAGGAAGCCGAGGTAGAGAATGCCGAGCGCGTCGCCCTGCGCCACTAGCGGCGTGCAGAGATAGGCGACGGGTGCGGGGGTGGGCAGGTGCGTGCACAGCGGGCCGGTGCGCATGTCATCCACGACGTGGACGCGCCCGCTGCGGAGTGCCCAGCACTCCTCGATGGCGAAGACGCCTGCGGTGCTTTGCGGCGTGGGACCCCAGCGCGCCACCGCCTCGATCAGGTTCCGCGACGGCGTGCACGCGAACACCGCGCCGGACTCCCCCCGGAACAGCTCCTTCAGAATGCGCTCGATGACCGCGTAGGCTTCCTGCACGGTGAGACAGGCCTGCATGAGCTCGCCCAGCCGGTTGATCAAGTCGAGTTCGGTCACGCGCTCGGCGAGGCCGTCGCGCGTCTCCTGCTCGGCCTTGACCATGGCGGCGAGGCGCTCGGCCATCGCGTTGAAGGCGTGACCCATCACCGCGATCTCGTCGTTGCCGCCCACGTCCACCCGCGCGGAAAGGTCGCCCGCCCGTACGATCTCCGCGGTCCGCATCACCTCGCGCAGGCGCCGGATGATCAAGATGTGGCCGACGGTGGCCGCCATGCCGAGCGCCACCATGCCGACCAGCCCCAGGGAGAGTAGATTCCGCACGAGGGTCCGGTCCGCCTCGGTGAAGGCTTCCTCCCGCGAGATGCCGACGGCCATGTGCAGCCGATCGGCCGGCGGTAGGCCGCCGACCGGGGTGAAGGCGAACAGGCGCGTGATCCCGTCGAAGCCCTCGACGGTGGCGCGGCCCTCGCTCTGCTGGCCGCGGATGGCTTGGGCGATGGCCTGCTCGGGCATGGGCTGGCCGACCCACCGGTCCGACTCGGGGTAGCGCGCGAGCACCACGCCGCTCGCGTCGGTCACGATGAAGGTCGAGCCGACCGGCAGATGCGCGCGCTCGGCGAGCGAATGGATGCCGCCGAGGTCGAGGCTCGCGAACAGTACGCCCCGCACCTCGCCGGTAGGGCCGAGCGCGGGCCAGGCAAGAGTGAGCGCGGGACGCCCGGTGACGGGCTCGACGACGTAGCCCGACACCACGAAATCGTGGGTGGCGCGGGCGCGCAGGAAGTACGGCTGGTCGGAGACGTTGACGGGATTCCGGAGCGGCTGGGCGGAGCAGGTGATGTCGCCCGCGACGGTCGCCTCGGTAAGGTTCACGTAGACGGGGAAGCGCTTGCGGAGGTCGCTGAAGAGGGCGCCGCAGGCGCGCGCGTTGCCGGGCTGTACGGCCGGGGCCTGAGCGATGCCGATGAGGAGAGAGCGGGCCCCCTCGATCAGCCGCTCCAGGTTCGAGGCGGCCACGCGGGCGACGCGGAGGGCGCTTTCCTGCGCCTCGATGGCGGCCAGCTGACGCTGTTCCCAGGCCGTGACCAGAATCAGGACCAGGGCGGGGAGGAGGGCAAGGAGCACCAACAGGAGCAGACGCGAACGGAGACTTGACCGAAAGATACGGGTCATCGGCGCTCCCGAATCCATTCTCTCACGGGGGTTTGAATAGTGCTACCCGCGGGGGCGTCGGAAGAGGGTGCGCGCTAACTGTATGGTATACTGAGCGAGTCGCCATAGACCATCCACACCATCGATGATCCAGGTCGAGCATCTCACGAAGCGGTACGGGCCCGTCACGGCCGTGTCCGACGTGTCCTTCAGCGTCGAAAAGGGCCAGATCGTGGGATTTCTGGGCCCCAACGGCGCCGGCAAGTCCACCACGATGAAGATCCTCTCCTGCTTCATGCCGGCCTCGGGCGGGAGCGCGCGGGTCGCCGGCTATGACGTGTTCAGCCAGTCGCTCGAGGTCCGGCGGCGCATCGGCTACCTCCCAGAAAACGCGCCGCTCTACACGGATCTCCCGGTTTCGGCATACCTAGAGTTCGTCGCCGAGATCAAGGGCGTCGGGCGGCGGGAGCGCCGTGCCCGGGTCGACGAGGTCATGGAGCGCTGCTTCATCACCGATATGCGCCAGCGGCTGATCGGGAAGCTGTCCAAGGGCTACCGCCAGCGGGTGGGGCTTGCCCAGGCGCTTCTGGGGAACCCCGAAATCCTGATCCTGGACGAGCCCACGATCGGCCTCGATCCCAAGCAGATCGCGGAGATCCGCGCGCTCATCCGGTCCCTCGCCGGTCAGCATACCGTGATCCTGTCCACGCACATCCTGCCCGAGGTCTCGATGGTCTGCGACGGCGTCATCATCATCAATCGCGGACGCATCGTCGCCCAAGGCACTCAGTCCGAGCTGGTGGAACAGGTCTTCCCCACCGCCCGGATCGAGGTCGAGATCGGGGGGCCGCGTGACGCGGTGGTGGCGGCCCTGCGGACGGTGCCCGGCGTGCTGGGCGTGGAGGATCTGCCGGGCTCGGACGGTTCTGCCCGCGCCCTCGTCGAGTCGCCCCGCGGCCGCGACGTCCGCAGCGAGATCGTCCAGCTCGTGGCGGCGCGCAACTGGCGGCTGCTCGAGCTGCACCAGGTCGGCATGAGCCTGGAGGAAGTTTTCATCCGAGTGGTCGCGGGCGAGCAGGAGAGCGAGGCCTGATGCGCTGGGTCCCCGTGTTCAAGAAGGAGATGCGGCTGTACTTCGGCTCCCCCGTCGCCTACGCCTTCCTCGCCCTCTTCCTCCTCATCGCGGGCTGGATGTTCTCGCAGATCTTCCTGATCTACAGCGAGATGTCCATGCGGTCGTTCATGCAGCCGATGGCCGCCCAGAATCTCAACCCGACCGAGAACATCATGCGGCCGGTCTTCTCCAACATGAGCGTGGTCCTGCTGTTCTTCATCCCCATGCTCACGATGCGGCTGTTCGCAGAGGAGAAGAAGTCCGGCACCATCGAGCTGCTGCTCACGTACCCGGTGCGGGACGGCGAGGTGCTGATGGGGAAGTTCCTCGCCGCGGGCGCGGTGTACCTGATCCTCCTCGTCCTCACCCTCGCCTATCCCGCCCTCATGTGGGCGTTCGGGCGGGTCGAGTGGGGGGCGATCCTCACCGGCTATCTGGGCCTGCTCCTCCTCGGGGCGGCCTTCCTCGGGGTGGGGGTGTTCATCTCCTCCCTCACCGAGAACCAGATCGTGGCCGGCTCTGCCACGTTCGGGGTGCTGCTCGCGTTCTGGCTCATCGGCTGGGGCGCCGACGCTGCGGGCGGCAAGCTCCGCTCGCTCCTGCAGTACCTCTCCATCATCGAGCACATGGACGGGTTCGGGAAGGGCGTCATCGACACCAAGGATGTTGTCTACTACGTCACGGTGGCGGCCTTCGCGCTCTTCCTCACGCTGCGGGCCCTTGACGCGAAGCGGTGGAAGGGCTAAGGCGGTGATGGAGACGGCGCGCCGCTGGGCATTTCCTGCGGGGGTGATCTGTCTCGTGGGTGCCCTCGCGCTCTGGCGCCTCGTCCCCTGGCTCGTGCGCTTGCAGTGGGCCCTGGTCATAGCGGGCGGCGCGCTCGTCTTCCTCGCGCTCGTCCTGAACGCGGGGGCTCTCGGGGCCTTCGCGGGCCGGCGCTCGGCGCGCTACGGCGCCGGCGCGGCGGCGCTGATCGTGCTCGCCCTCGGCGCCGCCGTCTTCGCCAACGCGCTCTCCGCCAAGCACAGCGCCCGCTGGGACCTCACCGAGAACCGTCGCCAGAGCCTCTCGCCGCAGTCCATTCAGGTGGCGCGAGCTCTTACCGATCCCGTCGAGGCCATTGCGTTCTACCGGAGCGACATGCCGCAGAAGCGCACCACCGAGGACCTCCTGAAGCTCTACGCGGCCCATTCGAACGGCAAGCTGACCTGGCGGATGGAAGATCCCGACCGGTCGCCGGGCCTGTCCCAGCGCTACGGGGTGGACAACTACGGCACCGTCGTCCTCGAGCGGGGCGGGAAGGCCGGGGCGAAGTCCGAGAAGGTCACCGACGCCGACGAGGAGCGCATCACCAACGGGCTCGTCAAGCTCACGCGTGACGGCAAGCGGGTCGTCTACGTGCTCAAGGGCCACGGGGAGAGCGACCTCGCCAATACCGAGCGTCCCGGCTTCAGTCAGGCCAAGGAGCAGATGGAGAAGGCCAACTACGACGTGAAGGAGCTCACGCTGGCGCGCGACGCCAAGGTGCCGGACGACGCGGCCATGGTGATCGTGCCCGGCCCGAAGACCGACCCGCTCGCCCCGGAGCTGGACGCCCTCGACACCTACCTTGCCAAGGGCGGCAAGGTGTTCTTCATGGTCGCGCCTTTCCAGGCTGACGGGCTCCGCAAGTACCTCGCGCGCTACGGCTTCGACGTGGGCGAGGACCTGGTGGTCGAGCTCAATCCCATCGGCCGCGCGTTCGGCCTCGGGCCCGAGGTGCCGGTGGTCACGCAGTACGAGGCGCACCCGATCACGCGTGATCTCGGCGGCCTCATGACGCTGTTCCCGCTGTCGCGCTCCGTCGACGTGGCCAAGGGACTGCCGAAGGGCGTGACCGCGCAGGCGCTCGCCAAGACCAGCCCGCAGTCGTGGGGCGAGACGGACAAGAACGCGCTCGCGCGCGGCGAGGCCAAGCCCGATCCTCAGGACAAGAAGGGGCCGCTGCCGGTGGCCGCGGTGGCCACCCTGGATCAGCCGGTGGACGCGGCGGCCCCCGCCCCCGCGACGCCACCCGCGGAGGGCGAAGGCGCCAAGAAGGGGCCCAAGGCCCGGCTCGTCGTCGTGGGCACCGCCAACCTCGCGTCGAATCAGTTCCTGGGCGCGCAAGGCAATCGCGATTTCTTCATGAACGTCGTGTCCTGGCTGGCCGAGGACGAGAGCTCGATTTCGGTGCGGGCGCGCGACGCCAAGTCGGCCCCGATCGTCCTGACCCCGCCTCAGGCCGAGCTGGTGCTGTGGGGGCCGGTGGCGGTGCTGCCGGGCGCGGTCATCCTCGTGGGGATCCTCGCCGTCGTCAGCCGTCGCCGCTCTCGCTAGGAGGAGCCGGTGAGCCGCTGGACCACCATCGTCGTCCTCGTCCTGCTCGTCGCCGGGCTGGGCGGCTTCTACTACTACGACACGTACTCGCTGGAGCCGGCCCGCGAGAAGAAGGAGTCGGTGAAGGGCCGGCTCTGGTCGGATCTCGAGCCCAAGGACGTCGAGGGCGTGACCATCAAGCGCAAGGGCGAGACCCTCCGCATCAAGCGCACCGACTCCGGCTGGGAGCTGCTCGAGCCCGTCAAGACCCGCGCCGACCGCGGCGCCGTCGACGGCCTCGTCACCAGCCTGTCCACCGCGCGCGTGGATCGCGAGGTGGCGTCGAGCCCCGCCTCGCTCGACGAGTTCGGTCTCAAGACGCCGGAGGTGGAGGTCACCGTCGACGTGAAGGGCAAGCCGCCGCGACAGCTCCTCGTGGGCGGCAAGAGCCCGACGAGCGCGTGGGTGTTCGCCAAGGAGCCGGCGAAGCCCGCGGTGGTTGCCATGTCCGAGATGCTCTCGCGCGACCTGACCAAGCCGGTGACGGAGCTGCGAGACCGGACGGTCCTGGCGTTCGACCGCAAGAACGTGAGCCAGATCGATCTGGCGCTTCCGGGCGATCCGATCACGGTTGAGAGCGGGGAAGGCGGAAAGTGGCGCATCGTGAGGCCGCGCGCGCTTCCCGCCGACTCCGACCTGGTGGCGGACTTCCTGGACAAGCTCGACGCGGCCAAGGCCAAGGAGTTCGTGGACGACGCCCCCAAGTCGCTGGCGCCCTTCGGCCTCGACAAGCCCACCACCGTCACGTTGTGGGTCGGCAAGGACAAGGATCGCGCGGCGCGCACCCTGCTCTTCGGACGCGACGACAAGGACAAGAAGGGCGTGTACGTGATGCGCGGGGGCGAGCCCGGCGTGATGCTGGTGCCCGAAGAAGTCTGGACGGCGGTGCCCAAAACGGTGGGGGTGCTGCGCGACAAGGTCGTGCTCGCGTACCAGTACGACAAGGTGAGCAAGGTCGAGGTGGCGAGCCCCCGCGGGGACGTCATGGTCGAGAAGGACGGGGTGGGGTGGAAGCTCACCGCGCCCGAGGCGCTGAAGGCCGATACCGGGAGCGTGAACAACCTCTTGTGGAAGATCCGGGATCTGCGGGCGAGCGGCTTCCTCGACGAGGACGCCGCCGCGGTGCCGCGCTATCTCGCCAAGCCGGATGTCACCGTGAAGGTATGGGAGGAAGGCGCCAAGGAGCCGCGCGTGCTCCTGCTCGCGCCCTCGCGGGAGACGCGCGGCGGCCAGCCGGCGGCGGTGGCGGCGGTGGCCGGGCACGGCCCAGTGATGCTGGTGGAGGCCAAGGCCCTCACCGACATCGGCGTGTCCGCGGGCGATCTACGCGACAAGAGCCTGCTGCCGGCATTCGAGCTCGGCGACGTCAAGCGCGCGCGCCTCGCCGGCGCGGGGAAGGCGCTCACCGTGGAGCGCAAGGGCGAATCCGACTGGCAAGTGATCGAGCCCTCGCGCGGCGCCACCAAGGAGCGCAAGGTCTCCGATCTGCTGTTCGCGCTCAAGGGCCTTCGCTGGAAGGAGATCGCGTCGCCCAAGGGGGACGACGCGCCGCGCTTCGGGCTGGACAAGCCGGAGGCGGAGGTGACCCTTCTCAAGGGCGACGGCTCGGAGATCGCGGGCCTCCTCGTGGGCAAGACCGAGGGGGATCGGACCTACGTGAAGCTCAAGTCCGCGCCGGCCATCTACGCGGTAGACTCAAAACAGGTGGTCGATATCAAGAAGGCCCCGTCCGAGATCCCGGGCTGAGCGGAGGGTGCGCGGCTCCCGGTGAAGATCGCAGGGAAGGAGCTCGCGATGAAGCACGGGAAGACGATCGGAATCCTCAGCCTACTCGCGGGGTTGGCATTGATCGCCACCCCGCTTGGCGCGGCCGAGGCCGGCGGCCCCAAGGTCATGGTGGGGCCCACGCCGTGGAAGGGCCAGACGGGACAGTTCCATTCCCAGCGCCCGCACGTGACGGACACGCCCCCATCCCAGGTGACGCTGCCCCGCCATGCATTTCCGGCGCACCCGATCCAGCCACCCTTCAGCCCGCCCTACAATGGCCGCGTGTATCCGTATCCCGGGTACCCCTATCTGTCCTATGGCTACGGCTGCTGCGCGTATTCGGCGCCGAGCTACGGAGCCTGGGTGCCGGGTTACTGGTCCTATCAGTGGGTGCCGCAGGGGTCGTCGACCAGCACGTGGGTGCCGGGGTACTACGACACCGACGGAGTCTGGGTAGCGGGGTACTACTCGCAGCAGATCGTGCAGGGGGGCTTTTACCAGCCGTACTGGGTTCCCGGTTACTGGAGTCCTTGAGCGGCGCGCGAGGATGGCCTCGTGACGCGCGCTCCATGGCGTGATAGTCGTGATGGGAGGTATGTCGATGCCCAACCGCGCTCTGATCCGCGCCGGCGTCGCGGCGATCGTTTTCACCCTCGGGCTCGTGACGGTGGCCCCGGCGCTGGAGGTCGGGCAGAAGGCACCCGACTTCACGCTGCCCGCGGCGGGAGGCAAGACGGTCAAACTCTCTGAGCTTCTGGGCAAGGGCCCCATCGTCCTCTACACGTTCATCCAGGCCTTCACCAAGCCCTGAACGGAGGAGATCAACGGCTTCGAGGCGAACCTCGCCAAGTTCGAAGCCGTCAACGCCCAGGTCGTGGGCGTCAGCGCCGACCACATCGCCACACTGGATGCGTTCGCGAAGACCAACAACACCAAGCAGCTGCTGCTGTCGGATTTTCGGCGTCAGATGCTGCCGGCCTATGACGCGCTCGTCACCGACGAGAAGAGCCCGATCTTCCGGTACGCGAAGCGGGCCTACTTCGTCATCGACAAGGAGGGCGTGGTTCGCTACATGAAGGTCCAGACCAACGCCCTCGACCTCCTCAAGCCGGAGGAGGTGCTGCAGGCGCTCAAGGATTCGGGAGCGTGAGGCTCGCGTCCTCGGCGCGGGCGTGCGGGCTCGCCGCGCTGCTCCTGTTCGCGGCGGTCAGTCAGGCGTCGGGCGCGGGGTCGGACTGGGCGTCGATCGGAGCCGCATCCTACGAGCCGCCCAAGCCCGCGCCGGCCTTCACGCTGCCCGATCTCGCCGGGAAGGCGGTCACTCTCGCGGATCAGCGCGGCAAGGTCACGCTGGTCTTCTTCTGGGCCACCTGGTGACCGGATTGCCGGAAGGAGTTGCCTTCCGTCAATCGGCTCTACAAGGACCTGGGGAAGAAGGGCTTGGCCGTGCTCCTCGTAAGCTTTCGTGAGGACGCGGAGCTGGTGCGGCGCACCGTCAAGGAGCGGGGATATGCCGCGCCGGTGCTGCTCGATGCCAGTGGTGACGTGACCGGGCGGGTGTACGGGGTATTCGGGCCCCCCACCGCCTATGTGATCGATCGCGAGGGCCGCCTCGTCGCGCGGCTCGCTGGCCCGCTAGACTGGGATAAGCCGGAGCCCCGACGATTGATGGAATCGTTGCTGGATACCCATTCGCCATGAGCGATGCGCCGCTGATCAAGCAGCTCGAGCTGGGGCCGATGCAGAACTTCGTCTATTTGATCGGCGATCCCGTCACGCGGCAGTGCGTGGTCGTGGATCCCGCGTGGGAGATCGATGCGATCGTGGACGAGGCCGCCGCCGACGACATGCAGATCACGGGCGCCCTCGTGACCCACACGCACCAGGATCACGTGGGTGGCCATCTCTTCGGCCACGACATCCCCGGGGTGGCCGAGCTGCTCGGCAAGGTCAAGGCGAAGGTCTACGTGCACAAGGCCGAGCGTGAGTTCCTCCGCGGCATGAGCTCGGACGTGACCAAGGTGGAGGGCGGGGACACCATCCAGGTTGGTCGCTTTCCGCTGACCTTCATCCACACGCCAGGCCACACGCCGGGCTCGCAATGCTTCCTCGTGGACGGCCGCCTCGTGTCCGGCGACACGCTCTTCATCCGCTCCTGCGGCCGTACCGATCTGCCCGGCAGCGATCCGAAGGAGATGTACGCCTCATTGACCCAGCGGCTGGGCGCGCTGCCCGACGAGACGGTCGTGCTGCCCGGCCACAACTACGGCGGCTCGCACACCACGATCGGCGCGGAAAAGCGGCAGAACCCCATGATGCGTTTCGCGTCCATGACGGACTTCCTGCGCGCTATGGGCCACGCCGGATAAGACGCCTCCGCCCTCTCTGCATCGTCAATCCCGCCGCGGTCGGGGGACGCACCGAGCGCCTCTGGCCCGGCCTCCGCGATCGCCTCGTACGGCTCGGCGTTGCCTTCGACGTCGTGGAGACGCGGTGGGCGGGGACGGACGCTCAACGAAGTGGTCAACGGGATCACCAGCGAGGACGGCCGGCCCTCGCGACCCTGGGCGACATCCTCACCGGCCGCGGCCGCGATGGGGCCCGGCACGCTCGGGGTGCCGCGTCATCCCGCCCGCGCCGTCGAGCGCCTCGCGGATCGGGGGCCGGCGGCGCCCCGCGACCTCGGTCTCGTCCGCTGGTCGGGCGGACGCCGCTATTTCGTCACGGTTGGTGGGAACGGGGTTCGATGCAGTGGTCGCGGCCCGCGCCCTCACCGTCACGGGGCCCGGCACGGTGCCGTACCTCCGTGCGGTCCTGACCAGCCTTCGCGACCATCGGCCGTGGCGCCTGCAGCGTCGCGTCGAAGGCGCGGCGGCCCGGGGCCTGGCCGCCACGGCCGTGATGCTCGCCAATGGCGCGACGTGCGGCGGCGGCATGCGCATCGCGCCGGACGCCCAACCCCGGGGATGGGCTCGTCGACCTCGTCGTCTTCGGTGCACTCTCCCGCGCCGCGCTGCTGCGCTGGCTGCCCACCGTGTACTGGGGCGGACATCTCCGCCATCCGCGCATCACCGTGGAGCGCGTCCGCGCGGTCGCCGTGGCGAGCGATCGGCCGATGTCGGTGCAGTTCGACGGCGAGCCGTGCGGCGCGGCGCCCTTCGAGGCGACGGTCGCGCCCGCGGCCCTGCGAGTGCGGGCCTGACGCGGCAAGGCCGCGTCGAAGCTGGCGATTTCTTGACTTGTCACGGCGCTGCGTGGTCTGATCGGCCCGCCATGAGGACGACGCCGTGAGGAACTGGCTGAAGGTCCGGTTCATCGCGGGCTTCTTCGTCACCGTGCCCGCGATCGCGACCGCCTGGCTGCTCTACGTGTTCTGGGATGCGATCGACGGCTTCTTCTCGCCGGGATACGAGCGCATCTTCGGCCGGCGTATCCCCGGGCTCGGATTCCTGACCGCGGTGATCCTCATCCTGGTGATGGGCACCATCGCGACCAACGTGGTGGGCCGGCGCATCCTCGCGCGCGTCGAGCGCCTGCTGACCCGTGTGCCCATCGTCCGCAGCATCTATCCCACGATCAAGGAGCTGTTCGCCTCGTTCTCGCCGGAGAAGCGCGGCTCGTTCAAGGAAGTCGTGCTCGCCGAGTACCCCCGGAAGGGCGCCTATGCGTTCGGTTTCCTCACCTCCGAGTTCCTGCTCGAGGGACCGGAGGGCAAGCGTCAGATGGTCACGGTGTTCGTGCCCACCAACAATCTCTACCTGGGCGACGTGATCGTGGTCCCGCGCGACGAGGCAATCTCGACCGGTCTCAGCGTCGAGGAGGGGATTCGCATCGTCCTCTCCGCGGGGACGGCGTCACCGCCCCGGCTGCCCCGGCAGCGTGGCTGAAGCCGACGCCCAGCCCTGCAGCCATCGCCCGACCTCCTCTCCCATCGGAAACAGCTTCCCGAAGAAGAAGTGGTCCGCCCCGTCGATTACGACGCCCCGCGCCGGCGCCAGGCGCGCCGTGAACCGCTCGAGTTCGGGGAGCGGGCAATAGGGATCGCGGCTCCCGGCGATCACGCAGAGATCCGGGCGGGCCGGCGGCGCGGTGCTCCAGTCGAGCATTCCCAGCGGGGGACCGATCAGGCAGAGCGGCCGAGGCGCCGTCGCGGCCACCCGGCCGGACACCCACGCACCGAAGGAATATCCGAGCAGTCCCATGCGTACCCCCGCGCTCAGGACGGAGCCCAGACGGGCGAGGGCTGTCCGCACGTCCTCCATCTCGGCCGCGCCGCCGCCGTGGGTGCCGCCGGAGGCGCCGACCCCCCGAAAGTTGAAGCGGAGCGTGGCGAGCCCCTGGCCCTGGGCCACCTCGGCAGCGCGCACCACGACGGGGTTGTCCATGTCGCCACCGTAGAGGGGATGTGGGTGGCAGAGCACCACGCCTGCGCCGGCCCCAGGCGGGGCGGCGAGCCGACCCTCGAGGGACGGACCGCCTGGCACGTCGAGCGTCACGGTCGCTTCCATCGCGCGAATATTTAAGGGCCCGGGCTCGTCGGAATCAACAGGTATACTTCGACCGATGCGCGGCCTCGGATGTCTCTGGAATCGTTCCCGTCTCGCCCCCGTCGCGGATGGCGCGCTTTCTCCTCGCAGCGCAGCTGGCGCTTCGCGTCACCTCGAGCGTTGCGGGGCATGTCGGCGGACCGTCGAGCAGATGGTCGCCCTGCGGCACGCGCTGCGAGAGAGCGTCCCCCCGGTTCCGGAGCCGAACTGGGCGGGCTTCTGGTCCGGTGTGCAGGCTCGCCTCCGCACCGAGACCCGACGGCCGATGCGCGAGGCCTGGTGGCGTCCCTTCTGGAAGCCAGTCTGGGGTCACCCGGGCATGGCAATGGCCACCAGCGGCGCCCTCGCGATCCTGCTCGCGGTGTCGATCTGGCCGGGCGATGAGGGCGAGGTCCAGATCGCGGGCGCGGAGCCGGTCATCGTCCAGGACGTGGACACACCAGATCCGGACGGAAGCGTGATGGTCTACTCGGCCCCGGATCACGGCCCCGAGCGCGGGGTCACCGTGATCTGGGTGTTCGCCTCCGCCGACGGCCGCTAACCGGACTGGCCGAGCGTCGCCAGACGCTCCTTGGCGAGCGGCGCTTCCTCAGACTGAGGGAAGTTGTCGATCAAGTACTGCAGGCGCGCCTGTGCCAGCTTCGTCTGCTTGAGCTCGAGCAGCGCCAGCGCTTCCTTGTAGAGCCCGGTGGGCACCCGCTCTCCGCGGGGATAGTTCAGCACCAGCTTGCGGAACTCTTGCACCGCCTGCTCCAGCTCTCGATTGGCCTTGTCGGTCTGGCCCGCCGCGAGGCTCGCGCGGGCCTGGCTGAAGAGGGACTCCCCCACCCAGTACTGCGCCTGATCGGCCAGCTGCGCGTCGGGATAGCGGCGCACGAATTCACGGAAGCCGGCGATCGCGAGCGGGTAGTTGCCCTTGCTGAAATCGAGATAGGCGGCCTGGTAGGCCTGCTCGGGCGTGGGGCCCCCGGACGAGGAGGGGCGCGGCGCGGTGGGCGAGGCCGAGGGGGGCGCGCCGCCCGGAGCGGGAGCGCCCGGCCGCGAGGCCAACTCGCGACTCAGGCTCTCCACGCGCCGCGAGAGCTCCTCCAGCCGCGCTGCCACGCGCGTGAGCTCGGTCGAGAGCGCATCCACCCGCGTCGACAGCGACGCGATCTGCTTGCTCTGCTCCGCGCTCTGCTCGCGCGTGCGCCGGTCGATCTGACCCACCACCGTGTCGGTGTCGCCGCGACTGCGGTGCACCGACAGCGTCAGCGCGTTCAGATCCCGCTGAAGCTGGGCGACGTCCTGCTCCAGGGCGCCTGTGGCGTCACTGCAGCCGCCGGCCCCGAGGGCGAGGACGGCGAGAAAGACGAAGGGGAGCACGAGGCTCCCCTTCGATACACGGTGCTGCACCAAGTACGTTCCTCCGGTCGATCGGCGGCTAGCGAGCCTTCACGAGGAAGTGGGCGCGGCGATTCTTCTGCCAGCACGCCTCGTTCTTCTCGCTGCAGACGGGCCGCTCCTTGCCGTACGAGATGATCGTGATCCGATTGGCCTGGATCCCCTGCGAGACCAGGTAGTTCATGGTCGCCTTGGCGCGACGCTCACCGAGGGCGAGGTTGTACTCATTGGTGCCCCGCTCGTCGCAATGCCCCTCGATCAGCACGAGGTTGTTGGCGTTGGACTTGAGCCAGCCGGCATTGGCGTCCAGGGTCTTGGCATCGTCCGGTCGGATGTCGTACTTGTCGAAGTCGAAGTAGACGTCCCGCAGGTTCGCATTCTCCGCGAACTCGCTCGGCCGGGGGGGAGTGGCCGGGGCGGCCGTCGCAGGCGCAGGCGTCGCAGGCGCCGCCATCGACGGGCTGGACGGGGTGCTCGGCGCCGCCGGGGCGGGCTGCATGCTAGGGGGAGTTGGCGCTGGCGCCACCGTCGATGCCGTCGGCGCGGGCGCCGACGCGGCGGTCGTGGCCGGGCGCTTCGGGCAGCCCGTGACCAGCAGCATCAGGGCGAGGAGGGGCAGGAGAAGATGCAAGGTACCCCGTCGTTGCGACATGATATCGAACCCTCCTTTGACGTCGCGGTTGACCCGGGTGCTGCGCGCCATGGATCCTATCACGGAAGGCGCGGCGACCATGCAGGACTTGCCGAATCCGCGGGCGCATTCGCGATCGGCTGCTGCTCGGAGCCGTCGGGCAGCATCGTGAACACCTTGCTTCCGCGCAGGCGGTTCGACTGGAACGCGAGGTGACGCCCGCTCGGGGACCATGCCGCGCTCTCGTTGTCGCCCGGCCCGGTGGTGAGTCGCCGGAGCGCCGAGCCGTCGGGCGCGACCGCCCAGAGATCGTGGCTGCCCTGGCGGGAGGTGTACACAATGGTGTCGCCCTTGGGAGACCAGCGCGGCTGCGTGTTGAAGCCGGACTGCGTGAGACGGCGCAGATTGGCCCCCTCCGCGTCCATCACGTAGACCTGCGCGCTGCCGCTTCGGTCGGAGACGAAGGCGATCTCACGACCCGTGGGCGACCAGGTGGGCTCGGTGTCGATCGAGGGATTCGTGGTGAGCCGGCGGAACGCGCCGGTCGCCAGCGTGAGCACGTAGATCTCGGGATTCCCGTCCTTCGAGAGCGTCAGCGCGACCTGCCGGCCGTCCGGGCTCCAGGCCGGCGACGAGTTGATGCCGAGGAAGCCGGCGAGGAGCTGCACGGGACGCCGCTCGAACGCGAAGAGCCGGTAGAGATACGGGTAGCCGCGCATGTACGAGGTGAACGCGAGCGAGCGCGCATCCGGGCTCCAGCGCGGCGAGAGGTTGATCGACTGATTCGCGGTGAGGGGGACGGGGGCGGCCCCGTCGTAGTCCATGGTGTAGATCTCCTTGGCGCCGGCCCGGAGGGCGACGAAGGCGATCTTGGTGTCGGCATCGCCCAGCTCTCCGGTGAACTGGAACACGACCTCGTCGGCGATTTTGTGGGCGAGACGGCGCGGCTCCGACGGCACCACCGCGAACTTCTTGGTCGCGATCTGCCGCAGCTGCGGCGAGGTGAGGTCGTAGAGCCGCATCTCGCCTTCGACCCGGTCCGAGCGGGGCGTGACCACGACGTGGAGCGCGGCGTGCGCGCCAGCGGCCGCCGCGTCCGTCCACGCCTTCTGCATCGCGTCCGGGTTGCCCGCGGGCAGCGGGGGCTGGCCACTGACCACGCTGAACAGCGTGGAGAACGTGAGATCGTTGCCGGTCACCTCGGCGAGGGACCGCGAGAGTCCAGCAGGGTCGGGCGCTCCCGTCACCGTGAAGTCGGGCACGAACAGGTTGAGCTTCTTCGCGCCGCCTGCGATGACGTTGAGCAGCACGTCCGGGGCCTGCGAGCGGGCGGCGGGCGGCGGCACGAGCAGGAGGGCGACGGCCGCGAGCAGCGCGGCGAACGTGAAGGCGAATCGGCGCGGGGTGCTCATCCGCGTCCCCTTTCCAGGTCGAAGGAAAACATCACGCCCAGCGTCGGGCGGGTCCACTCTTTCGGCAGCGGCGGAAACGGCTTGGCTTCCATGATGGCGCGCAGGGCGGCTTGGTCGTAAAACGCGTTGCCCGAACTCTTCTCGATGCGCGGGGTGGCGATGGAGCCATCACGCTGGATCTCGACCACGACCAGCGGCTTCTGCGGGGGCTCGGCGATCTGTCCCTGCCGCTGCCACGCCGCCTCGACCTTGGTGAGAACCTGTCGCAGATACCAGGCGTGCGGGAAGTCCGTCACGTCGAGCGTGCGCACGCCGGTGCCCGACGTCGAGCCGGTCGGCGTCCCGGCTGGCGGCGGCGGAGCGGGCCGCGCCTCGGCCGGGGTCTCGGCCGGCTTGGCGGCCGTGGTGACGGGCCGACGCTCGGTCGGCGGAGTCAGCGGCGGCAGCTCCTTTTCGCCTGGGCGGGGCATGGCGGCCGGGCGGGGAGGCAGCCGCGAGCTCGGCAGCGAAGCCTCGGGCAGGCTGGGCGCTGCCTTGGGCGGATCGGGCATGCGCGCCTCGCGGGGCTCCGGCAGCACTGGGGCGGCCGGCTTGGTGGGAGCCGGTGTGGCCGGACGTGGCGGCAAGGGGGTGGGGGCTGGCGGCGCGGTGGGCGAGCCCACCGCGGCAATGGTCGGCACGAGGTTCACCACGTAGACCTTCTGCGTGTTGAAGCCACCCCAGAGGATCGCGAGCCCAAGCGCGGCCGCGGCGGTCCCATGCGCGATGGCCGACACGGTGAGCGCCGCCAGCGGCAAGCGCCGGCGGCGCAGAGCGGGACCAAGCCGGCCGAGCATGGGCCCCACGGTGAGACTCGTGGCGTTCAGCGTTCCCTCGCCGGCTCCGTGACCATACCCAGCTTCTCGACGCCGGCGCGGCGGACCCGGTCCATTGTCTCGACGACGAAGCCGTACTGGAGCCCCTGGTCGGCCTTCAGATAGATGGTCTTGTCCGATCGATCCTTGATGGCGTCGCGCAAGCGCGGCTCCAAGCTGACCACCGGCACCGGCTTGTCGTTGAGGTAGATCGTCTGTTCTTTGGTGAGCGTGAGCACGAGCCGTTCTTCCACCGAGGTGGGCTTGGCCGAGCTCTTGGGCAGCGCCACGTCGATGCCCCGGTGCATGAGGGGGGCAGTGAGCATGAAGATGAGCAGGAGCACGAGGATGACGTCCACCAGCGGGATGATGTTGATCTCGGACAGGCTCGTGCCGATGCGCGCGCCACTTCCCGAGCCCTCCGCCGACTCGAGCCTAAACGCCATCTTACGCGCTCGTCGCCGGCTTGGGGGCCGGGCGCGAGAGAACGTTGAGGAAGTCCAGGGAGAACCCGTCCATCTCCGCCGCCCAGTGCTTCACGCGGTTGACGAAGAAGTTGTAGCCCATGACGGCGGGGATGGCCGCGCCCAGGCCGGCGGCGGTGGCGATCAAGGCCTCCGAGATACCGGGCGCGACGACCGCGAGGCTGGCCGACCCCTGCTGGCCGATGCCGTGGAATGCGCTCATCACGCCCCACACCGTGCCGAACAGGCCGATGAAGGGCGCCGCGCTCGCCGTGGTGGCCAGGAAGGGCAAATAGCGCTCCATGCGGGCGATCTCGACGGAGGCGCCGCGCCGCATCGCGCGATTGACCGCGTCCAGGCGATCTGGCGTCAGCCCGTCCTCCGCCTGCGCCAGGGCATGCTCGAGCATCTCGCCCCCCGTCAGGCCGCCGGCGGCCTCCTGGCAGCCGGAGATGTAGAGCTGCGCCAGGGGGCTATCCCGGTGCTTCCGCGCGGCGATAAACACCGAGGCCAGGTGCCGGCCCTCGCGAAAGTCACGAAGAAAGGTCATGGATTCGCGGCGAATCTTTCGGAACTCCCACCATTTCTCGACGATGAGCGCCCAGCAGACGACGGAGAAGAGACCCAGGAGGAGGAGGACGAACTTCGCGACGGGCCCAGCATTGAGGACGAGCTCCATCACGCTCGAATTGAGGCTGCCGGTTCCTGGCACTCAGGGCTCCTTTGTAGGCGATCTACGAGAGGAAAACACTCGATTTGATGATACAGAACGCTCGCAAAGCGTGTCAATTAATGTATAACTACAGCGCCATGTTTCGCTCTCCGGGGCCGATCGCGTTCCAGCTCGGGCCCCTCAGCATCCGCTGGTACGGCATTCTCATGGCCCTCGCGATGGCGCTGGGGCTCTGGCTCGCCTATCGGGATGCCCGCCGCCGCGGCCTCGACCCCGAGAGCTTCCTCAAGGCGGCGGAGCTGAGCCTGCTCGGCGCGCTCGTGGGCGCGCGCCTCTACTACGTGCTATTCAGCCTGGATTATTACTCACAGTTCCCACGGAAGATCCTCGCGGTCTGGGAGGGCGGTCTCGCGATCCACGGCGGGATCATCGGCGGTCTGATCGTCGGCGGCGGCTATGCGCTGCGGCGCCGGCTGCCGCTGCGGCAGTTCATGGACGTGGCAGCGCCGAGCCTGATCCTCGGCCAGGCCATCGGCCGCTGGGGCAACTTCTTCAACGAGGAAGCCTTCGGCACGCCCACCAGGCTGCCGTGGAAGCTCTACATCTCGCCGCCGCATCGCCCGCTGCTCTACGCGCAGAACGACTTCTTTCATCCAGCGTTCCTCTACGAGTCGCTGTGGGATCTGGGGGTGTTTCTCGTCCTCATCCTGGTCCTCCGGCGCCGCCTGGAGCGGGCCCCCGGGGCCCTGTTCCTCGCATATCTCGGACTGTACTCGGCGGGCCGCTTCATCACCGAGGGCATTCGCACCGATCCGCTCATGCTGGGACCGCTCCGCGTGGCCCAGCTGGTGAGCCTGCTCGGCGTCGCCCTGGCGATGGTGGGGGTTCCGCTCATGCTCCGCCGCACCCGCCCCACGCCCACCTGACGGCCCGGCAGTGCACTTCGCGTTCCTCGGCACTTCGGGGGCCGTGCCCTCGCTCGGCCGCGACAACACCTCGATCGTCTTCGTGGGCCCGGGCGGGGCGGTGCTGCTTGACTGCGGCGGGAGCCCGATCCAGAAGCTGATGTTGGCCGCCGTCGATCCCATGGTGCTGGAACGGGTGATCATCACCCATCTTCATGTGGACCATTCGTATGGGCTGCCGTCGCTGGTCCGGAACCTCGGACTGCTCGGCCGGCGTGTTCCCCTGCGCGTCTCGTGCCGCGAAGAGCATGCCGAGCCCATTCGCACGATGCTCGGTGTGTTCCGGCTGCTCGGGCGTCCGGATTCGTTCCCCATCGCGATAGAGCCCGTCGCGGCGGCCGAGCGTGCGACGGTCGGAACGACGGGCCCGTTCGCGATCACCACCTCGCCGAACGCCCATGGCGCCATGCCGAACCTCGCGGTGCGCATCGACACCGAGGGCGGGCCCTCGGTCGTGTACTCCTCCGATACCGAGCCCTGCGACGCGGTCGTCGAGCTGGCCCGCCATGCCGACACCTTGATCCACGACGCGACGTTCGCGGAGGGGGAGAGCCGGCACGGGGTCCATTCGACCGCCGCGCAGGCCGGCATGGTGGCGGCCCGAGCCGGTGTCCGGCGCCTGATCCTCGCCCACATCGGCTCCCCGCATCACGAGGCGCCCGACCGCCTGGCCGCCGAGGCGCGCGACCGCTTTGGAGGCGAGGTGGAGGTTGCGGAGGAGTTCGTCCCCTATCCGCTATGACCGTCTACGAGAGCCGTGATGGGCGGAGCCGGCTCCTGCAAGGCGACGCGCGCCGGCTGAAGGGGATCGCGTCGGGCGAGGTCGGGGTCATCGTGACCTCGCCGCCCTATCTCGTGAAGGGACGTGGGCTCGTGTCCGCCGAGCGTTACGTCCGCCGGCTCGCCATGGATTTCGGCCGCGAGTGGCGGCGGGTGCTGAGGCCGGACGGCGACTGCTGGCTGGTGCTGGGCGACCGGCACGATGGCCGGGAGTGGATGGGAATCGACGGCCTGCTGACGCGCTGGATGCGCCGTACCGGCTGGACGCTGCAGGCCAAGGGCTGCTGGGCGCAGGTCGGCTCCCGCGAGCGCTGGGACCACCGCATCAACCACGTGCTCCGCTTTCGCAAGGAGGGCGCGCATCCGGCCCGGCCGCGCTCCACCACGCTGGTCTGGATGCTGCCGCTGCCACGCTCGCACACGGATAGCCGATGGGACGCCACGCCCAAGGCGGTGATCCGGAAGGTCCTGGCGGTGAGCGCCCAGCGCGGCGCGGTGCTCGACCCCTTCATCGGGGCGGGGACGGTGGCGCTGGTGGCGGAACGGCGGGGACGGCCGTGGATCGGGGTCGAGCGCGATCCTCACATGGCCGCGCTGACGGCGCGGCGGCTGCGGATGCGGCGGGTCAGGACACCCGCTCGCGCACCTTCCGGACGAGATCCTGATAGGAGGACTTCGTCAAGAAGCCGTCGAACTGCGAGCGGTAGCTCGAGGTCACGCTCACGTCTTCGATGACCACGTCGTAGATCAGCCAGCGGTCGCCCTGCGCCGCGAGCCGGTAGTCGATGGCGACCTCCGCCGCGGGGACGAGCACGCGCATCCGCACCGTCGCCTGATCGCCGTTCACCGACTCGCCCGTGAAGGCGATCTTCTCGCCGTGGTAGCGTTCGATCTTCGCCATGAAGGCGCGCTCGACCAGCTTGCGGAGCAGGGCGGCGAACTCGGCCCGCTCGGCGTCGGTCCGCGACTCCCAGTGACGGCCCAGCGTCCGCCGCGCCATCTCGGCCCAGTCGAACAGGGGGCCGGTGATCTCCCGTACCGCCTGCCGACGCTCGGCGCTGGACGTGAGTGCGGGGTCCTCGAGCGTCTGGATCACGCGCTCGATCTCGGGCCGCAGGCGGTCGGTGACGGAGTCGGCCGAGACGTGGGCGGCTCCCCAGAGCGCCACCAGGACCAGCGCGAGCGCGACGAGAATTCGCATCGGTGACATGGGCAATCGCGGAGTGCAAGCGACATGCCCTCCTCTCGGGACATTGCGGGACGGCGATGGACGCGCGCTAACACCGCGCGTCGAAAGGCGGTGGACCACCACGGAGCGGGCGCCGCCTCGTCAGAGCGGTATCCGCCGGATGTCAATTCTCCCGCAAGAAAGCGCCGAGAGTTGTCACCCGGCGATTGGGCGAAGGCTGCAACTTCTGCGGAACCGCGGCGGCCGCCCGTCAGTGGACGCCAAAGCGGCGGTCGATCTCGGCGGTGATTTCCTCGAGTCGATGACGCAGGGTGTGCTCGCCCAGCGCGCGCTTGAGCGCGTTCTGACCGATCTCCCGGGCCTCGTCGGGATGGGCGAGGTAGTAGTCGAGGTGTCGTCGCAGCTCGTGGGGGTCGCGGTAGGTCACGACTTCGTGGCCGGGGGTGAAGAGCGCGGGGAGCTCGTCCTTGTGATCCACGACCTGGCAGGCGCCCGCCGCGGCCAGCTCGAAGGCGCGCGTGTTCACCCCCACGATGTCGTTCATCGGATGATGGTGGTTCAGCGACACGGTGGCGCCGGAGTAGATGGCGAGCTTCGCGTGCCCCCACACCGGCCCGCCCGCCACGAGCGCGCGCACCTCGGAGGCGGCCGCGCGGTCCCAGCCCGCGCCCCACAGGCGCACGGGATAGGTCGTCAGCTCCCGCACGAATCGCTCGCGATAGGGATAGCGGCTGCCCACGAAGGCGACGATCCCGGTGAGCCCGCGCGCCTCCGCGGGGGTGGGCGTGACCGGGTGGTGCATCTCGGGCACGCAGTAGAGCGGCAAGTAATAGAGGTTGCGGAGCCCCACGCTCTCCAGCGAGCGCAGGGCGTAGCGCTCCTTCGTGAGGAAGAGATCGTAGGCCTCGATGGATTCGAACGGGATCATCCAGAGGGGGTTGTCGGGGAAGAGGTTCACGAACAGCGTGTTCACGCGCGCCTTGATCCGGCGGATCACGCCGGGCGTGATGGGCCCGCCTTTGACCACCAGCACCACCGCGGGCCGCCAGTCGAGGCAGGCGCGCTCGAGCCGGCGCAGGATCCAGAGCTGATACGCTGCCTTGGTACCGCGATTCTTGTAGAGGGGATTGTCGCGGCGGTAGGCGAATGTCCGCACCTCGTGGCCGAGCGCGCGCAGCTCGTCCCGCATGTCCATGCCCATGTGGTCGGCGCGTTCGAAGGGCAACACGATCAGCCAGCGCATCGGGGCGAGGGTATCACAATCGGGATTGACAGGCCCCGCACCGGAGGCCGACAATGTGCCCATCTTTCACATGGTTACGAGCGCCATCCGCCGCCACTGGCCCCCGATCCTGCTCTTCGCCGGACTCGTGATCGCGTGGCAGCTCGCGGTGTCGGTGCTCAAGATCCGCGAGTACCTTCTGCCGGGCCCCTGGACGGTGCTGCGCGCGGTGGTGGATTTTCGCATCCCGTGGTGGAGTCACCTGTGGGTGACGAGCGCCGAGATCGTCGGCGCGTTCCTGCTGGCCGGGGTCGTCGGCGTGCTCCTGGGGACGGCGATCGCGTGGTCGCCGGCCGCGGCCTCCGCGCTGGTCCCGTTCCTCGTCTTCGTGAATACGCTGCCCAAGGTGGCGGTGGCCCCGCTGTTCCTGCTCTGGCTCGGGTACGGGATCATCCCCAACATGCTCATCGGCGCCCTCATCGGCTTCTTCCCGGTCGTCATCAATACCGCCGTCGGCCTGACCCAGGTCGATCCCGAGATGCTCGACCTCGGCCGTGTGTTCGGCGCGCCCAAGTGGAAAGTGTTCTGGACCATCCGTATCCCGAACGCCTTTCCCTACATCCTGAGCGCGCTGAAGATCACCGCGACCGCGGCGGTGGTGGGCGCCATCGTGGGCGAGTTCGTCGCCTCGCAGTCCGGCCTCGGCAGCGTCATCGTGGTGACCCAGACCAACCTCAACACGCCGGTGGCCTTCGCCGCCCTAGTGTGGATCTCCATCGTCGGCCTCGTGGTGTACGGCGCCGTCGGCCTCGCCGCGCGCTGGCTCGCCCCGTGGGCCGACACGGGACACGCGTCCTGACCCGGTCCCGCCCGTCATCTTCCACGAGGAGGAGCCCATGATCCGCCTGATGCTCGCCGTCGTCGTCGCGCTCGGCCTGGCCGCGCCCGCGCAGGCGCAGGCCCCGCAGAAAGTCGTCTTCGCGCTGAACTGGTTCGCGGTGGGCGATCACGCCGCGTACTGGGTCGCGCTCGACAAGGGCTACTACAAGGACAAGGGGCTCGACGTCGAGCTCCAGAACTCCAAGGGCTCGGGTGACTCCATCGCCAAGGTGGACACGGGCCGCGCGGACATCGGCCTCGCCGACGCCGCGGTGGTGATTCCGCTCGTGGCCAAGGGCGCGAAGGTCAAGGTGGTGGGCGCGGTGTTCGACAACACGCCGCTCAATATCTGGACGCGCAAGGACACCGGCATCACCAAGCCCAAGGACCTCGAGGGCAAGACCCTGGCCGCCCCGCCCGGCGACGGCCAGCGCCAGCTCTTCCCCGCCTTCGCGCGCATCAACGGCATCGATGAGAGCAAGGTGAAGTGGGTGAACATCGAGCCCGCGGCCAAGTTCGTGGCATTGTCGGAGAAGCGGGCGGACGCGGTGCCGGACTACACCACCGGCCAGCCCTTCTGGGAGAAGGCGGTGGGCAAGGACAATCTCGTCCGCATGCCGTGGTACCAGCACGGCTTCGACACCTACTCCATGTCGATCATGGCCAGCGAGAAGACGATCAACGAGCGGCCCAAGGTGCTCAAGGATTTCCTCGAGGCCTCGTACCGCGGCTGGCGCGACGTGATGGAGAATCCCAAGGCCGCGCTGGAGATCTTCAAGAAGCGCGTGCCCGAGATCGACCTCGCGCTCATCGAGCCCAACATGATGCTGGGTCTCGAGCTGATGCGGACCGACCGCTATGCCCAGAATGGAATCGGCTGGATGGACCGCGCCAAGATGTGCCGGACCGTCGAGCTGATCAACACGTACATGGACGTGCCGAGAAAGGTCGGCTGCGACGAGGTCTTCACGAACTCGTTCCTCACCAAGATCGAGCCGCCGAAGAGCATGCGGTAGGCGGCGCGGGAGCCGGCCGCGCGACCCGCGCCGTGCTGATCGAGCTCGAGGGCGTGGGCATGACCTACGCTTCGGCGAGCGGGCCCGTGGAGGCCCTGCGGGCGATCAGCTTCGGCGTGGGCCGCGGCGAGCTGGTGGCCCTCGTGGGGCCCTCAGGTTGCGGCAAATCGACACTGCTCCGGGTGGTGGCGGGGCTGCGGCCGCCCAGCCTGGGCCGGGCCCGCGTCGACGGTCAGGACGTGCTGGCGCCGCTGCCCGCCGTGGGCATGGTGTTCCAGGCCCCGGTGCTCCTCCGCTGGCGGCGCCTGCTCGACAACGTGCTCTTGCCCGTCGAGCTTGCGGGCCACCGGCGCGCGGACTATCGCGCGCGGGCCCTCGAGCTTCTGCTGACGACGGGCCTCGCCGAGTTCGCCGACAAGTATCCGCGCGAGCTCTCCGGGGGCATGCAGCAGCGGGCGGCGCTCTGTCGCGCGCTGATCCTCGATCCGCCGATCCTCCTCATGGATGAGCCCTTCGGCGCGCTCGACGCCATGACCCGTGACGAGATGAACCTGGAGCTGCTGCGCGTGTGGGGCGAGACGGCGGGGCCAGCGGCGCGGCGCAAGACCGTGGTCTTCGTCACACATTCGATTCCGGAGGCGGTGTTCCTCGCCGACCGGGTGGTGGTCATGACGCCGCGCCCCGGCCGCGTGGCGCGCGTGTTCGACGTGCCGCTGCCGCGTCCCCGCACCATGGCCCAGCGCGCCGATCCCGCCTTCGGGCGGCTCGCGCTGGAGATCTACGACACCCTGAACGCCCGGCCCTCCGGCCCGGGCGCGCTCAGCTGAGGCCGCCATGACGATCCCTCGCGATCTCGCCTTCACCCCCGCCGTGGAGCTCGCGCGCCTCTATCGGCGGCGCGCCGTCTCGCCCCTGGAAGTGGTCCAGGCGGCGCTGGCGCGCATCGACGCGGTGAATCTCCGGGTGAACGCCTTCGTGACGCTCGTCGGGGACGAGGCGTTGCGCGAGGCGCGCCGGGCCACCGCGGCGATGCGGCGGGGCCGGGCCCTGCCGCCCCTGTTCGGGGTGCCGGTCGGCATCAAGGACGTGACGCAGACCAAGGGCATTCTCACCACGTACGGCTCGACCCTCTTCAAAGATCATGTGCCGGAGGTCGACGCGCTCGTGGTGGAACGGCTTCGGGCGGCGGGGGCGATCGTGCTCGGGAAGACCAATACCCCCGAGTTCGCGTTCGGCCCCAACACGGTGAACGCGGTGTTCGGCGCGACGCGCAACCCCTGGGACCTCGCGCGCACCGCCGGCGGCTCGAGCGGCGGCTCGGCGGCGGCCCTCGCCGCCGGCATGTGCCCCCTGGCCGAGGGCACGGATCTCGGCGGATCGTTGAGAGGACCGGCGGCCCATTGCGGCGTGGTCGGCTTCCGGACCACGCCCGGGCTGATTCCGCGCCATCCCTCGGTGCTGGCCTGGGACACGTATTCCGTCGAGGGACCGATGGCGCGCACGGTGGCCGATGCGGCGCTCATGCTCTCGGTGATGGCCGGCCCGGACGCGCGCTCGCCGATCTCGTACGAGGCGGACACGCGCGGGCTGACGACGGCGACGCGGCAGCCCTCGGTGAAAGGGTGGCGCATCGCGTGGACGCCCGACCTCGGCGGGCTGGTCACGGTGGATCCCGACGTGGCGAAGGTCTTCGAGGAGGCGGTGCGCGCGTTCCGCGCCGCGGGCGCGCGTCTCGAGGCCGCGTGCCCGGACATGCGCGAGGTGCCGGAGATCGTCCGCCTCTCGCGCGGTGTGCTGATGGTCGCCCGCCACGCCGAGAAGCTGCCGCGCCACCGCGCCGTCTTGCAGGCGGGGCTGGTGGAGAACACCGAACAAGGCCTCGCGCTCACCGCCGCCGACGTGGCGCGCGGAGAGCTGTTGCGCACCACGCTCTGGCTTCGCGTGCAGGAATTCCTCGCGGGAAGAGACGTGTGGATCATGCCGACCACCGCGACTCCGCCGTTCCCGCTCGATCAGCCGGTACTCGGCCGCTCCTTCCTGACCTACGCGTTTTCGGTGCTCGGCCTGCCCGCGATCTCGATCCCGGCGGGCTTCACCTCCGAGGGATTGCCCATCGGCCTGCAGATCGTCGGCCGGCGGGGCGCGGAGCCCACCGTCCTCCGGGCGGCGGCGGCGTTCGAGGCCGCCCGCCCGTGGGCGCACCGGGTTCCCCCCGGGGTGCCTCACCCCTCGCCCTGGACCGAGGCGCGGGCTTGATGGGAGGCGTATGCTTGGTCGGGAGTGACCTCCTTGATGACCGAGACCGACGACACGCCGCCGCTGGTCAGCGTCATCATTCCGACATACCGGCGCTCCGCCTTCCTTCGCCGCGCCATCGAGAGCGTCCTCGCTCAGACGTACTCGCCCGTCGAGGTGATCGTGGTGGAAGACGGCTCCCACGAGGCTCGGGAGATCGCGTCATCCTTTGGCCCACGGGTGAAGTACATCTGGCAGGAAAACCAGGGCGCCGCGGTCGCGCGGAACACCGCCGCCGACGCGGCTCGCGGCACGTGGCTCGCGCTGCTCGACGACGACGACTTCTGGATTCCCGACAAGCTCGAGCGTCAGTTCGAGCTGCTCCGGGCCTTCCCCTCCCTCGGCTTCGTCCATTCCAACTACTTTTGGTTCCGAAATGGCCGGGGCGAGCCCCGTCCCGACACGCCAGTGCGCTCCGTGCCGTCGGGATGGGTGACGCAGCAGCTCGTGCTGGACCGCTTCTCCATCGGGACCAGCACCGTCCTCGTTCGCGCGGAGCTGTTCCGCAAGGTCGGCGGCTTCAATCCCACGTACCGGCTGGTCCAGGATTACGATCTATGGGTCCGCCTCTCGCAGGTGACGCAGTTCGGCTACCTCGCCACGCCGCTCGCGTACTACGAGGCCGAGGCGCCGGAAGAGCTCGCGACGCTCTGCCGGAAGTCGCTCGCCAACGTCGCCATCCTCGATGCCTTCGTGCACGCCAATCCCGACCTCTGTCGTGAGTGGCCGCAGGGACGGCTCCGCGGCCGCTTCAACCGGGTGCACCGGACCTGCGCGCGCCGCTATTTCGCGGCCAACGAGATCGAGCTCGCGCGCCGCCACTTCTTCAAGGCCTGGACATGGAGGCCATCCGAGGTCTCCAGCCTGGCCTACGGGCTCCTGTGTCTGACCGGTCAGACGGGGGTGCGGACCTTACGGGCGCTGTACCACGCGCGAGGGCGACTGGGGCACCGCGAGCTCGCGAGCTAGGTTCGCGAGGCGAGGGGAGCGGGCATGGCGTCGCCGATTGCGCGCTCGTATACCGGACCGAGAACCTCGAGGTGTCGGGCGAAGCGCTCGGGTCGCCGGCTGGGGCGGACGTAGTACACGTACCGGAACACGCTCTCGAAGAGAATGGGCGTGCAATCGGTGCAGTCCACGGTGACCCCGCGCAGCAGGGCATGCGCGGCCCGATGCTTGCCGTCGAGGATGTACCGGGTTCCGCCGATGACCACCGTCCGCACGCGCGGGACCATCCCGGCGGCGATCTCCCGATCCTGCTCGGCGAAGCGCCGGCGAACGTGATCCTCGTCGAACGCCACAGGGAGCCCATGACTCAACGTGCCCGCCTGGAGTCGCGTGGCGTAGTCGCTGTCTCGAGTCGATGCCCCGCGCGACAAGGCGGTGATCAGGCCCATGTGCGGCGAGGCCGCCAGGGGCCGGCCGAGCAGCGTATGGCGGTCGGTGAGCGAATCGAACCCCAGCCGCAGGCTCTCGGGCGCGACCGCGTACTGCGTGCCGGTTTCGAACCCGGCCAAGACCCGATGCACGTGCAAGCGGTTCAGGGTCTTGTAGCCGACCCGCGTGAGAAAGGTGATGGACACACCGGCCATGTCGCACAAGCGCTCGGCGTCGCGCGCGAGCAGGCGGAGGAGCGTCATGGCAGCGTGGCCGGCTCGGCCGGGCGCAAGGCTTCCGACCTGACGGAGCATCCGGGGGCCCCCATCATGTTACGAAGACGTTACACGATAGGTGCCCTTCATCACAATGCCTGTTACCGGCGTGCCGTCAGCCCTCGGCCAGTGCCCTCAAGGCGGCCAGGATGGCCCCATCCGGCCGCGCCAGTTCCTCCAGGATGGAGAAATGCTCGTGGCCAGGCAGGGGCAGATAGCGGCCGGGCAGCCCCCCCTTCGTCCACGCCTCGGCGTACTGGGCTGACTGGCGGATGAGCTCGGGGAGCTCGCCGAGCCCCACGGTGACGACGAGCGGCCCCGCGCGCGGCGGCAGGTGGAGAAGCGGGCTGTTCCGTGCGGCCTCGGCAGGGTCGAGGCGTAGCTTGTCGTTGAGATAGCAGAGGCGGATCGGCTCGAGGTCGAAGAGCCCACTGATCGCGACCCCGCCCGCCACGCGCGGGTCCCCCATGGCCATCGCGGTGAGGTGACCTCCCGCGGAATGACCGGCCACGAACACCCGTCGCGGATCGCCCCCATGCTCCTTCGCATGCTCGATCACCCACGCCACCGCCGCCCGAATCTCCGCCACGATCGCGTCGAGCCGCGCCGCCGGCGCCAGCGTGTACTCCACGAGGGCGAGGTTCCAGCCCGCGGGCAGCAGGCTCTCGCCCAGGCAGGCGTAGGGCTCCTTGTCGTTGGCCTGCCAGTATCCGCCGTGGATGTACACGACAGTTGGAGCGCCGGCGGCGCCGCAGGAGAAGATGTCGAGGCGCTGTCGCGCCCCCCCGCCGTAGGAAAGGTCGAGGCGGCCGCGGTGCTGCGCGCGAAACGCGTCCGAGCGGGACGTCCAGCCCGCGACGTAGTGATCGCGCCGCGCCTGGCCCACCGCCTCCGTGTTGTTGTAGGCGGCATCCAGCGCCTTTCGGTCGAACTGACGATAGAGCATGGTCGTCACCTCACACGCTCGGCGCCGCGGTGGGCGCGAGGGTCTTGGCGTATTTCCCGTCGCGGTATTCGCCGGAGAGCACGGGCGCATGCCGCGCGCGACCCTGCGAGGGCAGGCACTCGATGAGCGCGTCGTAGTTCGGGTGATTGAAGAACGCGATGGAGAGGCGCGCCGTGCGCCCCGCCTGGGCCGGAGGATTCACGACCCGGTGGAGGTTGGACAGCCAGCGATCGTTCGTCCACCGCATCAGGAGATCACCGATGTTCACGACGAAGGTCGTCGGCTGGGTGGCGACGTCCACCCACGCGCCGTCGCGACGCCGTACCTGGAGCCCGCCCGCCACGTCCTCCCCGCTCAGGATCGTGAACCCGCCGTAGTCGGTGTGCGCGCTCGCCCGGAGCTGGCCGGGCCGCGGCGGCGCCATTTGCGCGGGATAGTAGTTGAGCCGCATGGTGCCGATCGAACGATCCACCTTGTCGTCGAAGAAGCGTTCGGGCACGTTCAGGGCGAGGGCGGCCAGCCGCATGAGCTCGACGATCAGCGCGCTCATCGCCCGGTAGTACGTGGTCGCCGCTTCGGCGAAGCCGGCGGGCGCCGCCGGCCAGAGATTGGGCAGGAAGTGCCGGCGTCCGAGCGCGCTCGTGTAGTACGCGTCGTCGCGCACGTCCACCGGGCCCACGTGGAAGAACTCCTTGAGATCCGGCGGGGCCTCGGTGTCGTTGGCGGCGGCGAGGGTTTCGCCGCCCACCGCGTGATAACCGCGATTGGTGCCGGCGACCGGATGCCGGGCCGCCACCTTCTCCGCCAGCGGCCGCGCAAAGAAGTCGTGGGCCTTGACCCGCACCGCCTCGACGGTGGTGTCGGGGATCCCGTGGCCGCGGATGGCGAAGAAGCCGATCTCGCGGCAGGCCTCGTCGATGGCGGCGGCGATGGCGCGGCGGGCGGCGGCGCCCGCGCGCGCGGGGGCGAGGTCGATCACGGGGACGGCGTGGAGCTCAGCCATGGGAGCGGCCTCTCACAGGGTCGAGAAGACGGAGCCGCCGTCCACGATCAGGGTCTGGCCGCTCATGAACGCGCTCTCGTCCGAAGCGAGGAAGATCACCGCGCCCTCCACGTCCTCGGGGAAGGCATCGCGCTTGAGCGAGCGCGCGCGCATGATTGCGTCCGCCTGGAACTCGGTGATGGCGGGGTTGGCCTGCACGGTGTCGCTCAGGATCAGGCCGGGGGCTACCGCGTTGACGGTGATCCCGCTGCCGCCGAGCTCGCGCGCGAGGGCGCGTGTCATCGCCACGACCGCGCCCTTGGAGGTCACGTAGTGCAGGAGCATCGCGGTGCCCTTGGCCACGATGGCGGAGGCGACATTGACGATGCGCCCGCCGCCGTGGGTGCGCATGATCGGCGTGACCGCCCGCACCGCGTTCCACACGCCGCGCACGTTCACCGCCATCACGCGGTCCCATTCCGCATCGGGAATCTCCTCGAAGGGCCGCGGGGTCAGCGAAGCGAACACCGCGGCGTTGTTCACGAGCACGTCGATACGATCGAAGCGCGACATGGTTTCCTGCGCGAGCGCGCGCATGGCGGCGGCATCGCTCACGTCGGCGCGCTGCGCCAGCACCCGGTCCGGCGCCCCCAGTGTCGCCGCGGCGGCGGCCGGATCCACCACGTCGGCGATCACCACGCGGGCTCCCTCGGCGAGGAAGCGCCGCGCATAGGCCAGGCCGATGCCGGCGGCGCCGCCGGTGATGATCGCGACCTTGCCCTCGAGCCGCATCGGCGTCACCCCTGCTGACGGAATCGCACGGCGAAGAGCGGGTCGGCGAGCGCCGCGGTGGCGACGAGCGCCGCCGCGGCGCCCGACTCGAGGGCGACCCGGGCGCGCGCGGTGGTGGTGAGGCCGCCCACGGCGAGGATACGCCGATCCCACGCGCCCGCCTTGCGCCAGGCGATCAGCTCCTCGATCTGCACGCGGCAGGGCTGGTAGAGATCGGCACCCGCCACCTCCGCGGTTTCGCGTCCCGGGCCTGGGAAGGCCGGCTTCCCCTCCGGCGTGACGACCCGGCGCGGGAGCCCGCCCACCAGCACGAACCCATCCAGCCAGGGGGCGAGGCGCGTGGCGAGCTCGTGGAGCGCGCGGGGCCCGGACAGCGCGCCAAGCTTGGCGAGGAGCGGGCGGCCCCCGGCGGCCCGCCGCGCCCGTTCGACGATGTGGCCGGCCAGCTCCTTGTCTTCATAGACCATGGTGGCGCGCTCGCTCGCGCTGTTGGGCGCGCCCAGATGGAGCTCGACCACGTCCGCGCCCGCCTCGGCGGCCCAGCGGGCGCAGAGCGCGTAGTCCTGGGCCAGCTGCTCGCCATCGCCGCCAGGCGTGGCGGTGCCGGCCACGCTCACGATGAGGAGCTGCTCGGCGCCGAGCTTGGCCCGGGCGCGCTTGATGTCGGCGCGCCAGGCCTCGGGGGGCGGCGAGGGCAGCCCCATCGACACGGCGAGCGTCAGGTCCGCCGGGTCGGCGCGTCGCGGTGGCCGCGTTACCGTCACCGACGGATCCCCGAGGCGGCAGGGCAAGAGATTGGGAGGCGACGGGGCCGCCTGGGCGGACGAGCGGACCGTCTTGTAGGTGAAGATTCCATAGCCCAGGCGCGCATAGGCCTCGATCCACTTCGAGCTCAGCAGCGGCCCGGCGGCGATGCCGATCGGCGAGGCGAGTGTCCGGTCGAAGAGGCTGACGGGCGGCGCGGGACGCAGCTTGCGCGGGCGCGCCGGCAGCTTGGGCGGGTGCGCCGCGTTCCACGCGAAGGACCGGTTGATGCGGTAGGCGGTCAGGCGGTGTCCTCCAGGGACGCAGGCGTCCAGTTCTCCAGCGGAATCATCGCGTCGAGATCGGGCTCGAAGGCGACGCCGTAGCCGGGCACCGCGAGCGATCGCACGTCGAGCCGGCCCTGGGTAATGCGCAGCAGCGCCTGGTCTTCGTCGCCCGTGTAGAGATCGGCATGGCGGCGCGTCGCCTCCCGCCGCTCCGCCGCCGAGCAGTGCGCGAGGCCGCGCACGTAGTGGTGCCCGTTCCGCTCCACGTGTGTGATGCCGAGGGCCCGCACGGTGGCGAGATCCTGCTGGAGCGGCACCACGGGGACATTGGTGAGGTCCTCGGCGCTCATGAACAAGCGTTCGGCGGGCGCACGGCGACGGTTGTCACGCTCCACCAGCGAGCGGTTGAGGAACGACTTGACGATGCCCTTGCAGTTCTTCGTGGACACCCCGCGATAGCCGAGCGCGACGGCGCGGGGGAAGGCGTCGAGCGCGTCGTCACTCTCGTCGATGAGCATCGGAAGTCTCCGCCCCAGCGCGGCAAGGCCGTCGGTGGCGGCGGGATCCAGGGCGATCGCGCGGTCGAGCGGCTGCTCGATGAACGCGATCGAGGACGTGAGCCGGGCGAGGGCGGGCGTGCGCAGCATCGCCTCCACCAGGGCCGCGAAGTCGTCCATGGACTTGTACTGCTCGTTGCCGTCGAGCGTGACGAGGTAGGAACCCGGGACGAGGCGATCCAGCGTGACCGCGACCGCGGTCAGGCGCTCGAGATCCGCGTCCAGCGCGCCGGCGACCTTCAGCTTGAAGTGGTCCAGGCCGTGCCGCGCGATGCATTCCTCCAGGGTCTGAGGCAGCCCATCGCCGAGCCAGCCGTCCGCGGGAACGTCGGCGGCGGTGATGGGGTCGAGCAGGCCGACGGTGTGGCGCACGGCCAGGCGGTCGGGGGCCGCCGCCGCCGCCCACGCCTGAAGATCCGCCAGCGCGAGCCCATCGTGCACGGCCTCGGGGCGGAGGCCGAGGGTATTGGCCCGCAGCATGCCCGGCACGTCGAGCCCGGCCACCCGGCCCGCCGCGTCGGCAAGGGCGCGCTCGAAGAAGGATGAGCCGAAGGAGGCGGTGAGCCCGTTGAGCCCCCGGGCCAGCGCCGCGCCGCGGGCCGCCGCATAGGCGTCCTGCCAGATCTCGAAGAACGGGCGCGGCGCCCGCGCGGCGTCCCGATAGGCGGCCTCGGCGCCGCGGATCGCGGCCAGCTGGTCCGCGACGTTGTCGCGAAACGACTTCCGCGGGTCCTTGTCGAACCACTTGGGCGGGAGATTGTCGGCGGCATACCCGCGGCCGCGCCGACCCTCCGCGGTCTCGACGTCGACGGCGAGGTGGAGCAGGGGGAAGTGCGTGAGGGTGACCATTCCGTAGCGGAAGGGCAGCCGCGTGCGGAGGAGGCGGACGTGGAAGGAGGAGGCCTTGAGCGCGAGCTTCACCGGAATGCCGGCATGACCTCCTTCGCCAAGAGCTCGAGCTCGCGCATGATGTGCCGGTGCGGCATACCCGGGAAGAAGACCCGGCAGATCAAGTGCGTCATCCCGTACTGCTCGACGAAGGGCGTGAGGTCGCGGATGACCTGGTCCGGGCTGCCGATCAGAAAGCGGTCCTTCTTGACCTTGTCGAGATCGGTGGCGATGGCGGCATCGATGAACGGGTGCCGCCATCCGCCCGCGTACTCCTTCCGGTACGAGACCATGATGTGCTGCTCCGCCAGCTCCCGCGCCTGCTTCTCGGTGTCGGCGATGATCACGTCGCGGGTGAGCGGCCAGTTGGTCACCGGCGAAAGGCCGGCGGCGCCCCGATTGGCCTGGAACTGCGCCTTGCCCTTGAGGAGGCGCGGCAGCTCGCCGGTGGGACCGGGAATCCAGTTGTCCGCGAGCGTGGCCGCGCGCCGCAGCGTGATGTCACCCCAGCCCCCGATCCAGATGGGGGGTGCGGGCTTCTGCACCGGCTTGGGCTCGAGGCTTCCCTCCACCTGGTAGTAGGTGCCCTTGAACGCGAGGCGGTCCCGGGTCCAGAGCCCCTTCACGATCGCGAGCTGCTCCTCGAAGCGCGCGCCCCGCTTCTCGAGCTCGGCTCCATACATCGCGAACTCGTCGGGCTTGTAGCCGATGGCGATACCCAGCACGAAGCGGCCGTTCGACATCACGTCGAGCAGCGCGCAGTCCTCGGCGAGCCGCGTCGGATGATAGAAGGGCGCCACGAGGATATCGGTGCCCAGCACCATCTTCGACGTGCGGGTGGCGAAGCCGGCGAGCACGGGGAGCGGTGACGGCCAGTAGTGGTTCACGACCGCGTGGTGCTCCTCCATCCACACGGAGTCGAAACCGAGCTCCTCCGCCCGCGTGACCTCGGCGAGCGCGTCGGCATAGTAGTGCCCGCCTTCGATGGGGATGAAGCCGAACTTGAGCCTGGCCATGCCGTCCTCTCGGGCGATCGCGCGCGCTCAGCGACGATCAGCGTAGGTGGGGAGCTCCCTGACGTGCCGGTGGCACATCTCGCAGCTCGTCAGCTTGCGCGCGCGCGCCGCGGGGTCGAGCACCGTGCGTGCCCAGCTTCTGAAGCGCCGGTAGTTCGCGAACACCTCGGCCCGCGGCGTGTCCAGGTCGCCGAGCCGGTAGTGCGGGGCCGCGCTTTCCACAGCGAAGGGGCAGGCGTGGAACTCCCCGGTCGATCGCAGCACGGGAAAGCACATGACACAGCCGGTGAGCGCGTGGTAGTCCGCCCCGCGGTCGGCGTCGAAGCGCTGGTCCACGCCCGCGCCCACGCGGTAGAGCACCTTGTAGCCGCTGAACACCCGGTTGGGATGCGCGGCGGCCCAGGCCTCGAGGGTGTCCTTGGCGCGGGCCGGGAGGGGCTCCGCGTCGCGCCCGAGGTAGATCGAGTAGTTCAGCACCGCCTCCGTGCGCGGGTCCGCCTCCAGGATGCGCACGAGGCTGGACGCCTTCACGCCGTTCGAGAAGATCGTGAAAAGGCCTCGGAAGCCGCGCGCGCGCAGAGCGCGCATCGCCTCGATGAGCCCGTCGGCGTGGAGCGTGGGCTCGCCGCCGTAGAACTTGATGTTGCCGTCGGGGGCCACGTGGGCCGCCGCCACGTCGAGCACCTGGGCGGAATAGTCGACGTGCCAGCCCTTGGGCGAGCCGAACACCGTGCACCACGCGCAGTCGCGGTTGCAGAAGTTCCCGTCGTAGAGGTAGAGCTCGCGCAGCCCGGGATCGCCCTCGTGGAAGGTCTCCACGCTCTCGTGGAAGCGGATGGGGCGCAGGCGCGGGTCCCGGTGCGCGTCGTTCAGGCCCCAATCGTAGACGTTGTAGACGACCTCGTGCCCGGCGAGCGACTCGTAAGACCGTCCGGAGTGTGCGGCCACGAAGCGAAGCACGCCCTCCCGATAGGCCTCGGTGGAGTCCACCTCGCCGGCAAAGTCCTCCGCGTACATCCGGAAGATCCGCGACACGTAGATGCGCCGTTCCGCGTCGTTCACCCGGCAATTCCACTCGCTGGCGAGGAACTGACGGGTGGCCGCGTCCAGGGTCTCCCGGATGCCGTCGGGCTCATAGGCCCGGGGCCGCATGGGCGGGCAGCCGTTGGAGGCGCAGTTGATCGCGAAATGGATGCGCGGCTCGCGATGGCGCTCGCGGAGGATGCGGTGCTCGATCTCGTTGAGGCTCAGGAGGCGGCCGCCCGCCCGGTGACGCGCCCGCTCGAAGAACTGCCCATCGCGCACCTTCCATACCGAGCGGATGGGATACTCCTCGATCACCGCGTCGAGGACGAACGCGTTGTAGGCGTTGATCCAGTAGGCGAGGACATGCTCCTCGGTGGGGAAGCGCTCCGGGTCGGACTCGGGGCTCGCCGCCGCGAGCATCGCGATCACGCCGCCGAGGCGGTCCCGCTGCGCGGCGAGCGCCTCGTAGTCCACTTTCCCCGCCGGCGTGACGATGTCGGCGAGGAGACCCGTCCAGTCCGAGTAGTCGAGGGTGGGCGGGCTCACGCGGGGGCGGGGGCTAGAGCTCCCCCGCCTCCTCGAGCGCCTTCTTGAGCCGCTGACGATCCTCGGCGCTCACCGGCAAGAGCGGAGGCCGCATGTAGGCGTGCTCGATCACGCCCTGCATCACCAGCACTTCCTTGGAGCGGGCGCGGTAGTCGCGCACCGGCGCGGCGAACACCGCGTCCACCACCTTCTGGATGCGATCGCCCTTCTCGCGCGCGGTCGCCCAGTCGCCGCGCATCGCCGCCGCGTGGACCTCCACGTGAGTCCGGGTGGTCACCGCGCAGGCCCCCAGCAGCGCCCCTTCCGCGCCGAGGAGATACGACTCCCAGATGAAATTGTCGTTCCCGGTGAGCACGGTGATGCGCCGCGGAGCCCGGCGGACGACGTCCACGATCTCGCGGAAGCGCTTGGCGTCGAACAACGCCTCCTTGATGGCCACGACTTGCGGGATTTCGATGAGGCGGAGCAGGGTCTCGTCGTCGAAGGCCACGCCGCCCAGCGCGGGCTGGAGCGTGAAGATCACCATCGGCATCCCCACCGCCTCGGCAATGGCCTTGTGGTAGCGGTACGGCACCTCGGGATCCAGGGGCTGGCCGAGATAGGCGGTGATGGGGAACACGAGGAAGGCGTCCGCTCCCGCGTCGCGATACTCGCCGGCGTACTTCACCGCCTGGGCGGTGAAGGAGGCGCCGAGCCCGGCCACGATCGGAATGTTCGTCCCCGCCAGCTCCTCCTTGTAGATCCGGAGCACGCGCAGCTTCTCGTCGTGCCAGAGGTGGGGACCTTCGCCGGTGTCCACGTTCACGGCGACGGCGCGGATGCCCTGGCCGGCGATCCAGCGGATGTACTTGCGCAGCGCCGGCTCGTCGATCTGGGCCTCGGCAGTGAGGGGCAGGACGGTGGCGGGAATGATGCCCTTGAGGTCCCCGATGCGATCCATGGTCGGCGGCATCCTTACTTGTCGCTCGCGAGCTTGCCGTTGTACCCCCAGTTCGACTTCTCCACGTCCTGGAAGACGATGTGGACCTGGTCGGCGGTGGTCTTGCCGATCTTCACCATCGCCTCGGTGATGGCCTGGGTCAGCTCGCGCTTCTGCTGGTCGGTGCGTCCGGCGTACCACTGAACGGTGATGTTCGGCATGGGCTCCTCCCGCGTGGTGTGGGTGCGGCGAATTATCCCATGCGCGTGCCGGGGGAGCAACGATCGCGGCCTTCGAGCGGCTGACGCGCGTTCCCGCCGGACGGGGCGAACCGGCCGTCTACGGACCCTTGACTTCGCGTGGGCGAACGAAGCAGAATCCCGCCGTCGGGCACCGCCCACACGCGTGCCGTGCCGTTCCTTCACGGGCGAAAGGAGTAGTGGCATGAGATTCCGGTCAGCCATTGCCGCATCCGCCATCATGATGCTCGCTTCCGCGTCACTCGCCTTCGCGCAAACCGACTGCAAGACCCTGGTCCCCCCCTCGCCATGGGGGCCGAATGATCAGACCGGGGCGACGAACCGTGTGACGTCGGCAGTCACGAAGGCGGCCGCCGCGGAGATTCAGGAAGGAAAGGTTGTCGAGATGTCGTTCCCGCTG
>DATJFY010000113.1:0-66240 GCA_035495415.1 Verrucomicrobiia bacterium | reverse complement strand
GATGGTGTTCTTCAGCTCGAGAATCTCACCGCGCACATCGACCGTGATCTTGCGCGACAGGTCGCCGTTGGCCACCGCCGTGGTGACGTCGGCGATGTTGCGGACCTGGTTGGTGAGATTGCTCGCCATCGCGTTGACGTTGTCGGTCAGGTCCTTCCACACGCCGGCCACGCCCGGAACCTGAGCCTGGCCGCCCAGCTTGCCCTCGGTGCCGACCTCGCGGGCCACCCGCGTCACTTCGCTGGCGAAGGCGTTCAGCTGGTCCACCATGGTGTTGATGGTGTCCTTCAGTTCGGCGATCTCACCGCGCACGTCGACTGTGATCTTCTTGGACAAGTCGCCGTTGGCGACGGCGGTCGTCACCTCGGCGATGTTGCGAACCTGGCCGGTCAGGTTGCCGGCCATCGAGTTCACCGAGTCGGTCAAGTCCTTCCAGGTGCCGGCGACGCCGGGCACGATGGCTTGACCGCCGAGCTTGCCTTCGGTGCCGACCTCGCGGGCGACGCGCGTCACTTCGCCGGCAAAGGCGTTGAGCTGGTCGACCATGGTGTTGAGCGTTTCCTTCAACTGCAGGATTTCGCCCGAGACGTTCACGGTGATCTTCTTGGAAAGGTCGCCGCCGGCGATCGCGGTGGCGACGTCGGCGATGTTGCGAACCTGCGCGGTGAGGTTCGAGGCCATGAAGTTGACGTTGTCGGTGAGGTCCTTCCAGGTGCCGGCGACGCCCGACACCTGCGCCTGCCCGCCCAGCTTGCCCTCGGTCCCGACTTCGCGCGCGACGCGCGTCACTTCGCCGGCAAAGGCGTTGAGCTGGTCGACCATGGTGTTGAGCGTTTCCTTCAGCTGAAGGATTTCGCCTGATACGTTCACCGTGATCTTCTTGGACAGGTCGCCGCCGGCAATGGCGGTGGCGACGTCGGCGATGTTGCGCACCTGGGCTGTCAGGTTGCCGGCCATGAAGTTCACGCTGTCGGTCAGGTCCTTCCAGGTGCCGGCGACGCCGGGCACGGCCGCCTGGCCGCCGAGCTTGCCTTCGGTGCCGACCTCGCGCGCGACGCGCGTCACTTCGGAGGCGAACGAGTTGAGCTGGTCGACCATCGTGTTGATGGTGTCCTTCAGCTCCAGGATTTCGCCGCGGACGTCGACCGTGATCTTGCGCGAGAGGTCGCCGCGCGCGACCGCTGTGGTGACGTTGGCGATGTTGCGGACCTGAGCGGTCAGGTTGCCGGCCATCGAGTTGACGCTGTCGGTGAGGTCCTTCCACGTGCCCGAGACGCCTTCCACCCGGGCCTGGCCGCCCAGCCGCCCCTCGGTGCCCACCTCGCGTGCCACCCGTGTCACCTCGGAGCCGAAGGAGCGGAGCTGATCGACCATGGTGTTGATGGTGTTTTTCAGCTCGAAGAACTCGCCCTTCACGTCGACGGTGATCTTCTTGGACAGGTCACCGTTGGCGACAGCCGTCGTGACCTCGGCGATGTTGCGGACCTGGCCGGTGAGATTGCCGGCCATCGAGTTGACGCTGTCGGTGAGGTCTTTCCACGTCCCCGCCACGCGCCGAACATTGGCCTGGCCGCCCAGCTTGCCTTCGGTGCCGACCTCGCGGACGATGCGGGTGACCTCCGACGCGAACGATCCGAGCTGCGAAACCATGCTGTTGACGGTCGTCGCGGTGCGCCGGAACTCGCCTTCCATGCGCCGGCCATCCCGCTCGAGGAGCACGGTCTGCGAAAGATCGCCCTTGGCGACGGCGCCGATCACGCGCGCCATGGCGTGGGTGGGAGCCACGAGATCGTCGATCAGGGAGTTGACCGCGGCGCCGCAGGCGAGCCATTCTCCGGACAAGCCCCTGAGCGCAGCGCGCTGTGTGATCTTGCCTTCCTTGCCGACCACGCGATTGAGCCGCTCGAGCTCCGACGCCAGGTCCTCGGCGACCGCCACGATGTCATTGAAGGCATCGGCGATCCGGCCGGCCATCCCCGGCCAGCTCGACGGCAGCCGCGCGGAGAAGTCACCCCGCCGGAGGGCGTGCAGGGCATTGAGGAGCGCTGCGCTGTCGAGCTCGGAGTCGGACACCGTTGGGGCGATCGCCATGCGGACTCCCTCCTCGGTCAAGACCTTGAGGATCCACGGGTGCGGGAACCTGCGTAGCCGGAGCACAGTATGTGCCAGGTTAGAACACTGCTATTTCAATAGGATGCGTCACGGTTACCACTACATCAAAGTGCAAATGACCTGGTAGTTTCTACACGGGAAATCGCCGCGCTTTGTGGGGCCCGCTTGACCGGAAGTATCCGAATGGTTACTATGTGGGCCTACCCATGTCGACCGCCACCCGCATCAAGCGCTCGTCCGTCGCACACCCGCGCGATCCCGAAGGCACCCGGACCCGCATCCTTGCCGCGGCGCTCGCTGAGTTCTCGGCGGAGGGCTTCGCCGGGGCGCGCGTGGCCCGCATCGCACGGCGCGCGCGGACCAACAAGCGGATGCTCTACCACTACTTCGGGAACAAGGAAGATCTCTTCCGCGAGATCTTCGACCGCAAGTTGCGCGAGCGGGCCGGGTGGATCACCGAGGCGCCGGCCGGTCTCGGGGAGAGCCTCGCCTACTGGTTTCAGATGGCATGCGAGGACAGCGACTGGATCCGGCTGATCCAGTGGGAAGCGCTCGCTTCGGGCGACGGGCGGGTGATCCGCGAGGACGAGCGCCAGGCCTCGCTGGGACGGGCCCTCGCTGATCTGCGCGAGCGCCAGCGCCGCGGCCACGTGCCGGGGGATCTGGACGCTGGCCACCTCCTGCTGACCATCCTGGGCGTGCTCACTTACCCTCTCGCCTTTCCGCAGGTGACCCGCATGGTGACGGGCAAGAGCCCGGCAGATCCCCTGTTCCGCAAGCAGCGCGCCGAGTTCCTGCGCCGCTTCTCCGAGGCTCTCGTCCCGCGCCGGCCGGAGCCGGCGGGCGCGCGCGTCTGATGCGCCCGCCCCGCCTCGCCCCGGTGGCGCTGATCGCAGGTGTGTTCGCCGCCGTCCTCGGACTCGCCGCCTGCGACAAGGCGGCGGATCCCGCCACCGCCAAGAGCCCCCCGCCCGGCGTGGCGGTGACGGTGGCGGATGTGGTCGCACGCGACGTCCCCGTGCAGGTCAACGCCATCGGCAATGTGCAGGCGCTCTCGACCGTCTCGGTGCTCTCGATGCTCAACGGCGAGGTGCTGAAGGTGCACTTCGCCGAGGGCCAGGAAGTGGCGTCGGGCGCGCCGCTCTTCACCATTGACCCGCGCCAGCTGCAGGCGGCCCTGCTCCAGGCGCAGGCGACGCTGGCCCAGCATCAGGCGGCGGTGCTGCAGGCCCAGGCCATCCTGGCCAAGGACACCGCCGAAGTCGAGAACGCCAAGGTCGACGAGCGCCGGTACAAGCAGCTGCTCGCGGGCGATTTCGTGGCGCGCGAGCAGTACGACCAGATCGTCACCAAGGTCCGTAGCCTCAGCGCCACCATCGACGCGGACAAGGCGGCGATCGAGACGGCCAAGGCGCTGGTGCGGGCGGACGAGGCCGCGGTGGAGAACGTGCGCGTGCAGCTGACCTACACGGAGATCCGCGCGCCCATCGGGGGCCGTACCGGCAACCTGCTCATGCACCAGGGCAACGTGGTCAAGGCCAACGACGTCGGCAATCCCCTGGTGGTGATCAATCAGATCCATCCGATCTATGTCGCCTTCGCGGTGCCCGAGGCGCAGCTCGACGAGATCAAGCACTACTACCGGACTGCCGGCGAGCTGCCGGTGGAGGCGCGGCCCCCGGGCGCGCCCGGCACCGTCGCGCGGGGCAAGGTCACCTTCATCAACAACACCGTCGACGCGACGACCGGGACCATCCAGGTCAAGGCCACGTTTCCCAACGACGACAACACCCTCTGGCCCGGTCAGTTCGTGAACGTCTCCCTCATCCTCACCCGCCAGCCCAATGCGATCGTGATCCCGTCGCAGGCGGTACAGAGCGGGCAGAAGGGTCAGTACGTGTTCGTGGTGAAGGCGGACGAGACGGTGGAAGCGCGGCCGGTGGTGCCGGGCGCGGCGGACGGCCGCGACGTGGTGATCACGAGCGGGCTCCGAGCGGGCGAGCGCGTGGTGACGGACGGCCAGCTCCGGCTCGTGCCGGGCTCGCGGGTGGACGTGAAGCCCGCGGCGCCCGCCGCGCCCTCGCCGGCCAAGGCAGGCGGATGAGCACCGACCTCTTCATCCGGCGCCCTGTCATGACGACCCTGCTCATGGCGGGGATCCTCGTCTTTGGCATCATGGCCTACCGGCTGCTGCCTGTCAGTGACCTCCCCAACATCGACTTCCCGACCATCCAGGTCACCGCGAGCCTGCCTGGCGCGAGCCCCGACACCATGGCCTCCGCGGTGGCGACACCGCTCGAGAAGCAGTTTTCCACCATCGCGGGCATCGACTCGATGACCTCGACGAGCGCGCTCGGCACCACCCAGATCACCATGCAGTTCACGCTCGACCGCAACATCGACGCGGCGGCGCAGGACGTCCAGGCGGCCATTGCCGCCGCGCAGAACCAGATGCCGCCGGGCATGCCGACGCCTCCCTCCTACAAGAAGGTGAACCCGGCGGACCAGCCGATCCTCTACCTCGCGGTCAGCTCGCCGACCTTGCCTCTCTACGTGGTGGACGAGTACGCGCAGACCAATCTGGCCCAGCGCATCTCCACCATCAACGGCGTGGCGCAGGTGGGGGTCTTCGGCTCGCAGAAGTACGCGGTGCGCGTGCAGCTCGATCCCAGCAAGATGGCCACGCTCGGCATCGGCATCGACGAGGTGCAGAAGGCCCTCGCCGACAGCAACGTCAACATGCCGACGGGCACGCTCTGGGGCCCGAACCAGGCCTTCAGCGTCCAGGCCACCGGCCAGCTCACCAGCGCCGCCGCCTACCGGCCGATGATCGTGGCGTATCGCAACGCCTCGCCGGTGCGGCTCGAGCAGCTCGGCCGGGTGATCGACGGCGTGCAGACCGACAAGGTCGCCTCCTGGTACAACGACGAGCGCGCGGTGGTGCTGGCCGTCCAGAAGCAGCCCGGCACCAACACCATCGAGGTGGTGGACTCGATCAATCGCGTGCTGCCGGCGGTGCGGGCGCAGCTGCCTGCCGCGGTGAGCCTCAACACCCTCTACGACCGGTCGGTCTCGATCCGCTCCTCCGTGCACGACGTGCAGTTCACGCTGATGCTGGCCATCGCGCTGGTCGTGCTCGTCATCTTCCTCTTCTTGAGAAACCTCTCGGCCACGATCATCCCCAGTCTGGCGCTCCCGATGTCGATCGTGGGCACGTTCATGGTCATGTACGTGCTCGGTTACACCATCGACAATCTGTCCCTCATGGCCCTCACACTCGCCGTCGGGTTCATCGTCGACGACGCCATCGTCATGCTCGAGAACATCGTGCGCCACATGGAGGAGGGGATGCCGCGGATGGAGGCGGCCCTGGTGGGCGCGCGGGAAATCGGCTTCACCATCGTCTCGATGACCGCTTCGCTGGCTGCGGTGTTCCTCCCCGTGCTGTTCATGGGCGGCATCGTGGGCCGGCTCCTCCACGAGTTCGCGGTGGTGATCGGGGCGGCGGTGATCGTGTCCGGCGTCGTCTCGCTCACGCTCACCCCGATGGCGTGCAGCCGCTTCCTGCGCCCTCCCGCCGAGTCGCACGGGCGCCTCTACGCCGCCTCCGAGCGGGTGTTCACCGCCATGCTCGGCCTGTACCAGCGGACACTCAGCACCGTGCTGCACCACCCCCGCTTCACCCTCATGGTCTTCGTGGCCACGGTGGTGCTCACCGGCTACCTCTTCGTGATCGTGCCCAAGGGCTTCATCCCCAACGAGGACACCGGCCAGGTCTTCGCGTTCACCGAGGCGGCCCAGGACATCTCCTTCGAGGGGATGATGGAGCATCAGGTGAAGGTGGCGGACATCGTCCGCCATCAGCCCTATGTGGATTCGTTCTTCTCCGGCATCGGCGCCAGCGGCTCGAGCGTGGTCATGAACACCGGGCGCATCTTCATGCGCCTCAAGCCGGCGTCCCAGCGGCCCAGCGCCGACGAGATCGTCCAGGATCTCCGGAAGAAGCTCTCCGGCATTCCCGGCATCAACGTGTACCCTCAGGTGCTGCCCACCATCCGCATCGGCGGCAATCTCACCAAGGGCCAGTACCAGTACACCCTGCAGGACGCCGACCTGGGGCGGCTCTACGAGTGGTCACCCATTCTCTTCGAGCGCCTGCGAAAGCTGCCCGGCTTCCTCGACGTCAACTCCGACCTGCAGATCTCCAGCCCGCAGGTGCTGGTGGAGATCGACCGGGAGAAGGCGTCCGCCCTCGGAGTCACCGCGCTCCAGATCGAGGCTGCGCTCAACAACGCCTTCGGCGCGCCTCAGGTGTCCACCATCTACACGCCCACCAACCAGTACTGGGTGATGATGGAGCTGATGCCGCAGTACCAGCGCGATCCCGCCGCGCTCGGAACGCTCTACATCCGCTCGACCACCGGCAAGCTGGTGCCGCTCGGCACGGTGGCCAAGCTGACGCGTACGGTGGGTCCGCTCACCGTCAACCACCTGGGCCAGCTGCCCGCGGTGACGATCTCGTTCAACCTCCAGCCCGGCGTGGCCCTCGGCGACGCGGTGGAACGGATCCAGAAGGTGGAGCGCGAGGTGCGCGTGCCCGCGACGCTCAGCACGAGCTTCCAGGGCACCGTGCAGGCCTTCCAGCGCTCGCTGCAGGGGCTCGGGCTCCTGCTGCTCGCCGCGATCATCGTGATCTATCTGATCCTGGGCATCCTCTACGAGAGCTTCATCCATCCCCTCACCATTCTCTCGGGCCTGCCGTCGGCGGGCGTGGGCGCGCTCCTGACCCTCTTGATCTTCCACCAGGAGCTGAACCTCTACGGCTTCGTCGGCATCATCATGCTCGTCGGCATCGTGAAGAAGAACGCGATCATGATGATCGATTTCGCCATCGACGCCCAGCGGAGCGGCCGGCCGGCGGCGGAGGCGATCTACCAGGGCTGCCTGCTGCGCTTCCGCCCCATCATGATGACGACGATGGCTGCCCTCATGGGCACGCTGCCCATCGCGGTGGGACTCGGCTCCGGCGCCGACTCGCGGCGCTCGCTGGGTCTCGCGGTGGTCGGCGGCCTCATCCTCTCCCAGCTCCTCACGCTCTACATCACACCGGTGATCTACCTCTACCTCGAGCGCTTCCGCGAGCGGGCCGCGTGGCGGCGTCGGGCGCCCGTGCCCGCGGCGGCGCCGCACGGCGCCGATCCGCTGAGCGGGCCGGCCGCGCCGGCGGTCACGAGGCCGGTCAGCGGCGGATCGACTCCTCGGTAAACCGGCAGGCCGGATGACCCTGCGCCGCGGCGGCGGCCAGGATCGCGTCCGCGTGGCCGGCCATGACGGCGAATCGAGGCGGCGCCGTGACGCCGCCCAGCCGGTGCGCGACGTGGCGGAACAAGGTCATGCACGATACGAGCTTCCGGGCGTCGACCATCCCGCCCATCAACGTGACGAGATCGAGCGGCCGCGGGCCGGTCAGGTGGCCTCGCACGGCGGCCGCGGCCTCCACCAGGCGCTCCCCGAGCACGTCATCGCGGAGATACTCGACGGCTTCCTCCGGCCCGGCGATCCCGTAGTACGTGCTGTGGTGCGACGACCCGAGTCCCCGCAGCTGGGGGAACACCCACCAGATCCAATGGCCGGTCTTCCGTCCGGCGCGCAGCTCGCGCCGCGCGGCGTCGAAGCCGGCCGAGGGCGCAGCCTGGGCTTCGTGAAAGCGCGCCAGACCCGCGAGCTCGCGCGGCAGGGCTACTCCGCGAACTGGGCGGCGCGCCACTTGAGGGCCGCGCCCAGCCCCTCCTTCTCCCGGATCTCGTCGAACTTCATCCCGACCTCGGTGCGCGCGGCGTAGAGAGGCGCGAGCACGTCGAGGCCGGCGAGCATCGCATTGCGGAAACCCGCCGCCTCCGCCCCGCGCCGTGTCGCGAGCTTGGTGCCCATCAGCGCCTCCGGCGAGATGAGGGCGAGGCGGCGCGCCCACTTGAGCGTCGCCGCCTCGAGCTGGGCGCGGGGGACCACGCGGTTCACCATCCCATATTCGAGGGCCTTCTTCGCGTCGATGGGGTCGCCGGAGTAGAGGATCTCGCGCGCGCGGCGCAGCCCGATCACGAACGGCATCACCAGGCCGGGCCCCACGTTGGAGAAGCGGATCTCGGGCTCGCCGAACATCGCGTCGTCCGCCGCGATGGCGAGATCGCAGAGCATCATGAGCTCGCAGCCGCCGCCGAGGCAGTGCCCCTGCACGGAGGCGATCACCGGCTTGCGCATGTCCCACGGCGTCATCTCGAGCCGGATGTCGTCGGTCAGTGACTCGTGCCAGGCGAGGGCATTCCCGCGCCGGGCCGCGCGCGCGGGATTCGGGGAGATGTCGTAGCCTGCGCTGAAGGCGCGCCCCTCCGCCCGCAGCACCACCACGCTGGTGGCAGGGTCGGCATCGGCGGCGAGGAGCCGCTCGATGAGCGTGTGCTTGAGCTCCAGGCTGATCGCGTTCAGCTTGTCGGGGCGGTTGATGGTCACGATGCCGACGCGGCCGTCCGCCGCGTACTTGACGAGGTCAGCGGTCATGGGCACCTCAGCGCGGGGCCCGCGGCACGAGGAGCGCGTCGACGACGACGCAGCCCCGGCCGCGCGGCAGCACCTTGATGGGGTTGAGATCGAGCTCGGCGACGGCGGCCCGGTCGGCCCAGGCATAGTCGGCGAGCGCTTCGAGACAGCGGCAGAGGCTTTCGATGTCCGCGGGCGGCTGGCCGCGGAAGCCAGCGAGCAGCCTCGCCGCCGCCGGCACATCGGCCACCATGGCCTCGGCGTCGCCCACCCGCAGGGGAAGCGGCCGCAGCGTCGCGTGGCCCAGCGCCTCCGCCGCGACACCGCCCAGGCCGAACGCGAGGAGCGGGCCGAACTCGCGGTCGTGGCTCACGCCGGCCAGCACTTCCACGCCGCCGCTCACCATCTGCTGCACGACGTAGCCTGCGATCGCGACGCCCGCCAGCGTGTCCGCGCGGGTCGCCGCCATCCGGTCCCACGCCTCGCCGAGGTCCCGCGCGTCGCGCAGCCCCACCGCCACCAGGCCCAGGTCCGAGCGATGCGGCACCTCGTCGGCGACCAACTTGAGCGCCACCGGGTAGCCGAGGGCGGCCGCCGCGGTGAGCGTGGCCTCGCGCGTCGCGCAGAGCGTCTCCTTCACCACAGGCAGGCCGGCGGCGGCGAGCAGGCGCTTGGCGTCGTGCTCGTGGATGGTCCGCCGTCCGGCGGCGCCCGGCAGCATCGTGGCGAGCGTCGGGATCGGACGTGACGGCGTGGGCCGCGGAGCGGCGGGCGGCGCGCCCCAGCGGGCCAGGCGATCGATGGCGCGCAGTCCCTGGCGCGTGCCGCCGATCATGGCGATGCCCTGAGCGCTCAGCAGCTCGTGCTGATCGCGCCGGAAGATTCCGGGCCGCGTGCCCATCAAGTAGTAGGGCTTGGCCGCGCCCTTCGCGCCCTCGAGCAGCATCGACGCATACGTCATGAAGCGCTCGGGGGTCCCGAGGGCCGAGCCGTCCATGCTGTCGGTGCACCAGACCACCGCGTCGATGTCCGGGTCCGCCCCCAGGGTGCGTAGCGCATGCGGCACATTGGTCTGGAAATCGCCGTTGCCCCAGGAATCGAGGGGATTGCCGTCGCCCGCCACCGCGCCAATCACGCGAGCGGCCTCGGCCCGCGTGCCGGGGGACAGCGCAGGCAGCTCGATGCCGAGATTCGCCGCGACGTCGAGGATCAGCTCGGTGTGGCCGCCGGAATTGGTGACCACCGCGATGCGGCGGCCGCCCGGCCGCCGCGCGCCCTGACAGGCGGCGAGCATCTCGGTCAGCTCGTCCATGTCGTGAACTTCGATGGCCCGATGCGCGCGGAGCACGGCCTCGATCACCCGTGACTCGCCGGCGAGGCCACCGGTGTGGCTGGTGATGGCGCGGCGCGCCCGCTCACTGCGGCCCACCTTGAGCACCACCACCGGCTTGTCGCGCGCGGCGGCGCGGTCGAGGGCGGCCACGAAGCGCTCCGGCTGCCGCACGCTCTCGAGAAACATCGCGATGACCCGCGTGGCCGGGTCGTCGACGAGGTACTCGAGCACGTCCGCCGCCACGATCACTGCCTCGTTGCCGGTGGAGACGACCCGGCTGAACCCGAAGCGCCGGCAATCCGCGAGCAGGCCGATGACAATGGAGCCGCTCTGCGAGATCAGCCCGACGTTTCCAGGCAAGGGGGTCGGGTCGCGCAACGCGTTGAGATAGACGAGACTCCGGTCGTGCGGGCTGATCACGCCCATGCAATTGGGGCCGCAGAAGGCGATGCCGGCGGCGCGACAGATCGCGACCAGCTCCTCCTGTCGTCGCTGGCCCGTCTCGTCACTCTCCGCGAAGCCCGCGTCGAAGGCCACCGCGGCCCGGACCCCGCGCGCGGCCGCCGCACGCAGACCCTCGATGACGCGCTCGTGATTCACGCAGAACGCGAGGACGTCCACCCCCGCGGGCAGATCCTCCACCGCCCGATAGCAGCGGCGGCCGAGCAGCGTGTCGTATCGGGGATTGATGGGATAGACGGCGCCCGCGAAGCCCATGCGGTCGAGATTCTCGACGATGGTGCGGCCGACGGACGGTCGCTCGGAGGCTCCGAGCACGGCGACCGAGCGAGGTGTCAGGAGCGCGTCGAGGTCGATGGCCAGATTCCTCCTTCCCATGTGCGGGGGGCATGATGACGCGCGGAGCAGCGGGTGTCAAACCGGCCCCGCGCTATCATGGGACGCCATGAGCGAGGCGAGCGAGGCGGAACAGGCCGCCGCGCACCGTCGCCAGCGTGCCGTCGAGGTGCAGAGCGGCGCAGCGCGGGCGGCCGTGCTGGGCATCAACGACGGGCTCGTCACCAATACCGCGATGATCCTGGGTGTGGTCGGCGCCACCGACGCGGCGGGGATCGTGAAGCTCGCCGGGCTGGCCAGCCTCGTCGCGGGCGCGTGCTCGATGGGGGCGGGGGAGTACGTCTCGATGCGCGCGCAGGTCGAGCTGCTCGAGCGCCTGCTCGAGGAGGAGCGCCGCGCCATGGCGGAGGACCCCGCGCGGGAGCGCCACGTCATCCGCGACACCCTCGTACGCAGCGGCTTCGCGCCCGCGATCGCCGAGCGCGTCACCCAGGACATCGCGAAGGACCCCGGGCGCGCCCTCGGCGTCTACTCGCGCGCGGTGCTCGGGGTCAACCCCGACGAGCTGGGCGCGCCGTGGACCTCGGCGCTGTCCTCGGTCGTGGCGTTCGCCGCGGGCGCCGCCATTCCACTGGTGCCGTGGTACATCACGCCGCGCCCCACCGCCATTGCGACGTCACTCGTCCTCTCCGGCATGGCCGCGCTGGGCATCGGCGGCACGCTGGGCCATCTCTCCAACGGCCGTGTAATCTGGTCCGCCCTGCGTCAGCTCCTGGTCGTCGCGCTGGCTTCCGCCGTCACCTTCCTCGTCGGCGAGCTTCTCGGCGTCGCCGCGTCGTAGCGCCGGCAGGCCCGCTAGACCCCCTTGTTCGGATTGATGAGGTACTTCGCGCCCGTCCCCATCCGGCCGTACACGGCGATCTCCTTCGGATCGAGCGCGCCCGCGAGCGACACCTCCTTGGTGTAGTGGCTCGCGAACGTGGTCGTGATCTCCGCGGCCACCCGCTCGCGCAGCTTCTGAGCCGCCTCGAAGCCGATCTTCTGGAGGAACGGGGTGAGCAGCCAGCCGCCGATGCCCCACGCCATGCCGAAGGCGCGCGTGAACGTGGTCGGCGTCCGATCGAGCCCACCGTAGATGTACACCTGCTTGTGCACGGTGGAGCCGTAGCGGCTGTACTCCTTCGCGGTGCGATTGGCCGCGATCTCCATGGCGGTGAGGATCTGACCCGCGAGCGGGCCGCCGCCGGTGGCATCGAAGCCGATGGTGGCCCCGGTGGCCACCAGCGCCTCGGTGAGGTTGTCCATGAACGTGGGTGCGCTCGACACGCAGACGTAGGTGGCGCCGATCTTCTTCAGCACGTCCGCCGCCTCGGGCTTCCGCACGATGTTCACCAGCGGCACCTGGTCCTTGAGGCAGATCTTCTGGAGCATCTGCCCGAGATTGGAAGCCGCCGCGGTGTGGACGAGCGCCTTGTGCCCCTCGGCGCGCATGGTCTCCACCATGCCCAGCGCGGTGAGGGGATTGACGAAGCAGGAGGCGCCCTCCGCCGGGGTGGTGCCCGGCGGCAACACGAGGCACTGCACTGCCTTGATGCACCGGTACTGGGTATACATGGATCCGCCCAAGATCGCGACGGTCTTGCCGAGCAGCGCCTGGGCCCCCGGTGACGCGCCCGCCTTCACCACCACGCCGGCGCCCTCATTGCCGGCGGGAAGCGATTGATCGAAGCGCCCGGCGAGACCCTTGAGCGCCGCCGCCGGCACGGTGGCCGTCACCACCGGGCTCTGCGGCGTGCCGGACGCCCTCGCCGCGCTCATGTCGGCGCCTGCGAAGAGCAGGCCCTGGTCGGACGGATTGATGGGCGAGGCCTCCATCCGGACGATGACTTCCTCGGGCTTGGGCTCGGGCGTCGGCACGCTCGTGAGCGAGAGCTCCAGGGTCCCATCCTTCTTCACCAGCGTGCGGAGCTGAAGACCGGTGGCGGGCACGGTGGTCGCGCTCATGTGGGGTCTCCTTTCACATCGCGAGCCAGCCGCCGTCCACCACCAGCTCGGTGCCGGTGATGTACGAGGCCTCGTCGGAGGCGAGGAACAGCACGGCGTGGGCCACTTCCTCCACGCGGCCGGCCCGGCCCATGGGGACGGCGGCGAGCATCTTGTCGCGATACGTCGGGTCGGCGGTGAGCTTGGACGTGCGCATGGCGGGCAGCACGCCGGGATGCACCGAGTTCACGCGGATGCCTTTGCGCGCGTACTGCACCGCGGCGGACTTGGTCATGAGCCGCACCGCGCCCTTCGAAGCGTTGTAGGCCATGTGGATGCCGAGCTGGGCCGCGAAGCCGGACACGGAGGAGATGTTCACGATCGACCCGGCGCCCTGCTTGACCATGACGGGCAGCGCGGTCTTCATCCCGAGGAACACGCCCTTGGCGTTCACGTCCATGAGCTTGTCCCAGGCCGCCGTGCTCATGATGTCGGGGTCGAACGTGCCGCTGATGCCGGCATTGTTGACGAGCACGTCGAGCTTGCCCCACTGCGCGACGGTGGTGGCGATCACCTGCTCCCACGCGGGCTCGCTCGTCACGTCGAGGCGCACGTAGCGGGCATTGGCGCCGATCGCATCGGCCGCGGCCTTGCCCTCGGCGTCGAGCACGTCCGCCAGCACCACCTTGGCGCCTTCCTTGGCGAAGATCTCCGCCTCGCTCTTACCCATGCCGCTCGCGGCGCCCGTGATCAGCGCGACCTTACCCTGGAGTCTCATGGCTCGCTCCCTTTCTCTGGTCAGCTCCGCTTCTTGCGCTCCCGCAGGTCGAGCGCGCCGGGGCGCCGGCGCGGGTCCTCGCCCTTGGGGAAGATGTGCGTCTTCTGCACCTTCTGTGTCCCGGTGGTCGGGAGGCGCTCCACGAACAGGATCCAGCCCGGCGCCTTGAAGTAGGCGAGGCGCGCGAGGCTCCAGTCCATCAGGGCTCCGGCGAGCCCCGTGTCGGGCTCGACGCCCGGCATGACGACCACGCAGGCCATGACTTCTTCCTCACGCAGCTCGTCGGGCACCGCCAGCACCGCCACCTGTGCCACCGCCTCGTGGGCCTGCAGCACCGCCTCCACCTCGGCGGCGGCCACGTTCTCGCCCGAGCGGCGGATGATGTTCTTCTTGCGATCGACGAACACGAGCATCCCGTCCGTGGCTTGCTTGACCGTGTCGCCGGTGTGGAACCAGCCTCCCCGCCAGGCCTCGTCGGTCGCCTTCCCGTCGTTCAGGTAGCCCGAGAAGAATCCGTGGCGCGGGCCTTCCGGGCCGCCCCAGCGCACGAGCAGCTCCCCCTCCACGCCGCCGGGCACCTCGCGGTCGGCATCGTTCACCACGCGTGCCTCGAAGCCGCCGTGAGGCCGGCCGAACGCACGCGTGTGAATCTGGCGCGGCTCTTCGCGGTCCGCGTAGATACGGCCCGTCTCCGTCATACCCCACACTTCCACCAACGGAAATCCGAAGCGCTTCTCGAACGCCTCGTGAAGCTGCGGCTCCACGCCGGCGCCCAGGCCGAAGCGCACGTGGTGCTCGCGCTCCTCGGGGCACGGCGCCTGGTTGAGCAGGAGCGGGGGCATGACGCCCAGGTAGTGAATGGCCGTCGCGCGCGTCGCCACCACGTCGGGCCACCAGCGTCGCGGGCTGAAGCGCTCGGGAAGGATCAAGCAGCTCGCGGTGAGGATGACGCGCGTCCCGGTGATGCCGAGGCAATTCATGTGGAACAGCGGCAGGGGATTCAGGATGCGGTCGCCGCCGTGCTGGGCGGCGAGCAGCCCGCCGAGATCGCGATACCAGGCGCCGCCGTTCAGCATGTAGAAGTTCGACAGCACGCAGCCCTTGGGTCGGCCGGTGGTGCCGGAGGTGTAGAGCAACGCGCATTCCGTGTCCAGTGTGGGCGATCCCGTGCGGGGCGCGGCGCCGGCCTTGGGCAGCGCCGACGGCCATGCCGCGGTGTTCACCACCGGGAGGGGCTTCGTCCGCTCCCGGGCCACCGCGTCCAGCGTGGCCGCCCGCTCGGGCACCGACACCGCCAGATGCGCCCCGGAGTGATCCATCTGATAGGTCAGCTCGTCGTGGCGATAGTCGGGATTCACCGGCACGATGCCCGCCCCGAGCGCGTTCAGCGCGAGATAGTGGAAGAACAACTCGGGGCGGTTCTCGAGGAGCAGCGCCACGCGGTGTCCATGGCCATAGCCGGCGGCGGCGTACGCGTCGCGGAGCCGCTCCACCTCCGCGCGCGCCTGGGCGTAGGTGTATTCCGTGCCGTCGGGGTGATAGGCGCGCCCCGGCGCGGGTGGCGCGCAGAGGAAGGCGTTGTCGGGCGCGGTGGTCGCGGTGGCCATGAAGGCGTGGAACACCGTCTCGGCGCCGCCGAAGCTCATGCTGCGCCTCCGCGCAGTCGGGATACGCCTTCCTGGATCACCGAGGCGACCAGCGCGCCGTCGCGTGTGAAGAGACTGCCGCGCGCCAATGCCCGGCCTTCCGCCGCCACCGGCGACACCTGGACGTAGAGGAGCCATTCGTCCATCTTGAACGGCCGATGAAACCACATGCCGTGATCAAGGCTCGCCTGCTCGACGCGCGGGTCGAGCCACGCCAGGCCCAGCGGGTAGCACGTGATGTCGAGCAGCGTCATGTCGCACGCGTAGGCGAACGCCGCCTCGTGGAGCAGGGGATCGTCGGGCAGCCGGCCCACCGCCCGTATCCACGTGTGCGCCACCGGCGGGACCTTCGTCGGATCGACGAGCGGTACGGGGTTCACCTGCCGCACCTCGACCGCGCGTTCGGTGAGGAGCCACGGCCGGTCCTCCGGACGCAGCCGATCCGCCTCCGCCTTGCGCTGATCCAGCTCGGAAGGCAGACCCTCGGGCCCTGGCACTTCCGGCATGGCCTCGTGCTGATGGACATGGCTCTCGGGCGGCTCCGCGGTGAACGAGGCGGTGGCGATCAGGATCTCGCGCTCGCCTTGCCAAGCCGAGAGCTGCCGCTGGGCGAATCGCCGGCCATCGCGCAGCCGCCGCACGCGGTACTCGATGGGCGTCGTCGGATCACCCGGCGCGAGGAAGCTCACGTGGAGGCTATGGCCGCGCCGGTCCTTCACGGTCCGCCCCGCGGCGAGGAGCGACTGGGCGAGCAGATCTCCGCCGAACATGCGCGGCCGGGTGCGCTCGATAGCCCGCCCGTTGAACCGGTCGTCGTCGAGGCGGGTCAGCGTGAGCCCTTCCAGCAGTGAGGTCATCGGATCGGGGGCCACGGGCCAGCATTATACTGGCCCGAGCCAGAGGAGGCGCCGCGATGCCCAAGAACCGAGAGGACCCCACCGGCAACCCCTTCGCCTTTCGCGTCCGTCCCGGCATGCGCCAGGGCCTCAGCACCGAGGCGCCGCTCCCCACGCGCCTCGTCTCCAACGAGGAATTCCCGCCGCTGCCACAGACACCGGAGCAGGCGCAGGTCGAGCACCGTCTCCTCGCCGATGCCGCGCGGCTCGCGCCGCGCCTCGGCTTCACGCGCCGTGACTTTCTTCGTACCGGCACCGGCATGGCCGCCGCGCTGCTCGCCATGAACGCGGTGTACGGACGCTTCTTCGACGTGCTGCCGGTGGAGGCGGCGGAGGCCGCCGCCTTCCAGGAGCGCGCGGGCGCCCCCTACTTCATCTTCGACGTGCAGCTCCACTACGTGGGCTCGGCCTACGATCCCGCGGGGGACGCGGGGCGCCGAGGTGGCGTGCCCAAGGGAGCCTTGCTGGGCCTCCGCGGCAGCTCCAAGCGGCTCAACCCCAAGCTCGCCGGCGACACCGGCACCTTCGCCGATCTGTCCTGGTCGAACATGGTGAAGGAGGTGTTCCTCGACAGCGAGACGGCCATCGGGCTCATCTCCACGCCGCCCGGCCCGTATCCGCAAGAAGCGGTGGTGCCGCCCAAGGAGATGACGCACATTCGCGACGAGATCAATCGCGTGACCCAGTCGCGCCGCATGCTCGCCCACGGCCTCATCACGCCGCAGCTCGGCCAGACCGACCTGGATTTCATGGATCAGCAGGCCCAGACGCTGAAAGTGGACGCGTGGAAGGGCTACACCGGCGCCGCTCCCCAGGGCTTCGGCCACGGCTGGTTCGTGGACGACGAAACGATCGCCTACCCGATGCTCGAGCGGGCGCGGAAGCTCGGCGTCAAGCGCATCTGCATCCACAAGGGCCTGCCGCTGGGGCCCGTCGCCGACTACAACCATCCGCGCGACATGATCAAGGCCGCGCGCGACTTCCCCGATCTCGACTTCATCGCCTATCACGCGGGGCTGCAGTCGGTGGCGGGTATCGGCCAGGGTCCGGACCTTCCCTGGACCACCGAGTTCTGCCAGATGCGGAAGAAGGAGCCCGCGCTCAAGAACATCTACATGGAGCTGGGCTCCACCTTCGGCCAGCTCGTCACGTACAACCCCACCGCCTGCGCCCATCTGCTCGGCCAGGCCATCGAGGCCTTCGGCGCCGACCACGTGCTGTGGGGCACCGACTCCATCTGGTACGGCACGCCGCAGTGGCAGATCGAGGCCTTCCGCCGCTTCGAGATCCCGCAGGCGTTGATCGACACGCACGGCTACGCCCCGCTCACCCGTCCGGTGAAGGAAGGGATCTTCGGCCTCAACGCTGCGCGCCTCTTCCACGTCGACGTGAATGCCAAACGGAACGAAGTCCCCAAGGACTATCTCAGCCGGATCAAGATGGCGTATCTGGACGAGGGCCCGCGGCCCAGCCATCGGTGGTACGGCTGGGTGACCCGTTAGCTTACCGTCCTCCAGTCGGGTAAATCCTTCCCCTTCGGGGCTTGACCTGCCCCCGCGGCCCAACTATGGTGGGGCGGCGTCGTGGCGGTGCCTCGAAGGCAAGCATGCACGAGGACCCTCCGACCAGCCGGCGACCCACCCCTAACCCCTGTTTCCGTGGAGGAGTCTGCCTATGTCGATGGACGAGCGAATCTCGGATGACGCAGCGAATGGGCGTCGGGACTTTCTGAAGGGGATGGCGGCGGTGGGAGGCCTGGCCGCTTCGGCGGTCGGCGCCCAGCTCTCGTCGGTGTCCAGCGCCCAGGCCCAACCCGGCCGCGTGCCCGGCACGACCAACCACTACTACGTGCCGGCGACGGACAAGACGGTGCACTGGGGCTACTTCAGCAAGCTCCTGAAGCCCCAAGTCGAGGTGAATTCGGGCGACTACGTGACGCTCGAGACCCTGACGCACCATGCCAACGACGACGCCGACCGCATGGTGAAGGGCGATCCGGGCGCGGAGAGCGTGTACTTCTGGGACCGCAACGGGAAGCACGTGGACCGGCGCGGCGCCGGCCCCATGCAGGCCACGCTGTTCGGCCGGGGAGCGGGCGAAGGCTTGGGCGTGCACATCTGCACGGGACCGGTCGCGGTGAAGGGCGCGATGCCCGGCGACATCCTGGAGGTGCGCATCGTGGACGTGCGGCCGCGGCCGTGCGCCAATCCCCAGTACAAGGGCAGGGCCTTCGGCAGCAACGCCGCCGCCTGGTGGGGATTCCACTACAAGCACCTCGAAACCGATCCCAAGCCCCGCGAGGTCATCACCATCTACGAGATCGACGCCAGCGGCGAGCGCAACTGGGCCAAGGGCGTCTACAACTTCCAGTGGACGCCCCAGACGGATCCCTTCGGCGTGGTGCACAAGACCATCGACTACCCGGGCGTGCCCGTGGACCACACCACGGTGAAGGAGAACCACGGCATCTTGAAGAACATCCGCGTGCCCATCCGCCCGCACTTCGGCGTGCTCGGCCTCGCGCCCAGCGAGGCGGACTACGTCGACTCGATCCCGCCGCACTACGTGGGCGGCAACATCGACAACTGGCGCATCGGCAAGGGCGCCACGATGTACTACCCCGTCGCAGTGCCGGGCGCGTTGCTCTCCGCCGGCGATCCCCACGCCTCGCAGGGCGACTCCGAGCTCTGCGGCACCGCCATCGAGTGCTCGCTCACCGGTACGTTCCAGCTGATTCTTCGGAAGAAGGATTCGCTGGCGGGCACCGCGCTCGCCGGCCTCGAGTACCCGCTGCTGGAGACCCAGGACGAATGGGTGCTCCACGGCTTCAGCTACCCGAAATACCTCACGGACCTGGGCGCGAAGGCGCAATCCGACATCTACTCCAAGTCGTCGGTGGACCTCGCCATGGTGGACGCCTTTCGCAAGGCGCGGCACTTCCTCATGAGCACGCGCCATCTCACCGAGGACGAGGCCAACTCGCTCCTCTCCGTGGCCGCGGACTTCGGCATCACCCAGGTGGTGGACGGCAACTGGGGCGTGCACGCCATCATCAAGAAGGCACTGTTCGCGGGAGAGTAGCGCGCGCGTCACCTCCCGCCGGCTCACGCCGGCCCCGGGCGCCCACACGTCCGGGGTCGCGCCTCTGCTATCATCGACGCATCGTCCTCATGACCCAACCCACCGCGTCGTCGGCCCGCATCCCGAGCCGCGCCCGACTCATGACCACGCTCTTCGTGGCCCAGGTCTGCGGCAGCACGGGCCACTCGATGAGCCTCGCCGTCGGCAGCATCCTCGCCGCGAGCCTCACCGGCACCAACACGTGGTCGGGCCTCCCTGTGTCGGTGGGCGCGCTCGGCACCGCGCTGGCGAGCTGGCCCCTCGCGCGCCTCATGGGCCGGGCGGGGCGGCGCCCGGGGCTCACCCTGGGCTACAGCCTCGCGGTGGCGGGCGCGGTGATCGGCATGCTGGGCGTGATGATGGGGAGCTTCGCGGTGATGCTGGCGGGCATGGCCTTCTTCGGTATCGGGAACACGTCGAACCTCCTCGCGCGCTATGCTGCGGCCGACATCACCCCGCCGGCGGGACGCGGCAAGGCGATGGGCATCATCGTCTGGGGCTCGGCGGCCGGCTCGATGATCGGCCCGATGCTGATGGACCCCGCGCTGCGCGTGGGCGCCGCCCTCGGCATCGCGTCCACCGCGAGCGCCTTTCTGGTGAGTGTGGCGGGCTACAGCGTCGCTGCCCTGCTGAACGCCGCATTGCTGCGACCCGACCCTCTCGCCATCGCGCGCGAGCTCGAGCGGCAGCCGAGCGCCGCGCGCGAGTCGGCGTCGAGTCCCGCCGATCGGGCGCGGACGTTCGCCGAGCTGCTCGGCGATCTCCGGGTGCAGATCGCGCTGACCACGCTAATGGTGAGCCAGTTCGTGATGATCGCGACCACGTCCACCTCTCCGGTGTATCTCCACGACCAGGGGCATCGGGTCGGCGTCATCGGCATCGCGGTGGCGTTGCACCTCGCCGGCATGTACGTGTCTTCGCCCCTCTCCGGCTGGCTCAGCGATCGCTTCGGGCGCCTGCCCATGATCGGGCTTGGCGCGCTCGTCCTCATCGCGGCGGTGATGCTGGCCGGTCTGGCGCCGGGGACCAACGGGCCGCTGGTGATCCTCGGCCTCTTCGTGAACGGGATCGGCTGGAATCTCGCGTTCGTGGCGGGAAGCGCGCTGCTGACCGACGCGCTCGCCCCGGCGGAGCGCGCGTCCATTCAGGGCCTGGCCGATCTCTTCATGGGGCTCATGGGCGCCCTCGGCTCCGCGGTCGGCGGCATGATCCTCGGGCTCTGGGGGTTCGCCATCCTGAACGCGGTGGGGGCGATCCTCACGTTCGGTCCGCTCGCCGTCACGCTCCTCCGGCGGCCCACGCTGGCCACCGCGTCCGCGCGCACGCCTCTGCTATAGTCGGGGAAGCTCCCATGGCCTCCTCCTCCCGCGTCTTCTACGGCTGGTGGATCACGGTGTCCTTCTCGGTGATGGTCTTCATGTCCGCCGGCATCCGCCACGCGGTGGGTCCCTTCCTCAAGCCGATGGTGGCCGATCTCGGCGTGGACCGCGCGGCGTTCTCCCTCGTGATCGCGCTGGGTCTCTTCCTCTACGGCGCCTTCATGCCGTGGGTGGGAAGCCTCGCCGACCGGCTCGGGCCGCGCGTGGTCACCTCCGCGGGCGCCCTCCTGCTCGCAGCCTCGCTCGCGCTGGTGGGCTTCTGCCAGAACCTCTGGCAGCTCGCGCTGATCTACGGCGTGCTCGCGTCCGTCGGACTCGCCGCCACCGGGCCCGTGGTCGCCAACGCGGTGGTGTCGCGCTGGTTCAACCGGCGGCGCGGGATGGCGGTGTCGCTGCTCGGCAGCGCCTCGATGACGGGCATGAGCCTCCTCGTGCCGGTGGTCGCCTGGCTCATCGAGACCTACGGCTGGCGCGCCACCTACGGCATCATGGGCGGCGCGGTGCTCCTCGGCATGCTGCCCCTCTGCCTCCTCGTCGTGCGCGATACGCCGGAGTCCCTGGGCCTCGGCGCAGACGGCGATGCGCTCGCGCCCGAGGCGACGCGTGTCGCCCCCGTGCGCACGCCGGCGAGCGAGGCGCTCCGCACCGTGGCCTTCTGGCAGCTCGCGGGATCCTTCTTCACCTGCGGGTTCTCGATGAGCCTCATCTCGTCGCACGGCGTCCCGATGCTCACCGACCATGGCTACACCCCGATCTTCGCCTCGTGGATCATCGGCGTGCTCGGCGTCTCCAGCATCGTGTTCACGATGGGGCTGGGGGCGCTTGCCGACCGCTACGGCGCGCGGCCGGTCCTGGGGAGCATCTATGCGGGGCGCGCGCTCGTCTTTGCCGGGCTGTATCTGATCCGCGACAATCCCTACGCGATCCTGGCCGTCGCCGCGGTGGGGGGGGCCACCATCGCCGGGTCCATGTCGATGACGTCCATGCTCACCGCGAACATCTACGGGCGCTACTCGGTGGGCTCGATCCTCGGGGTGATCTTCCTCTGCCATCAGACCGGCGCCGCCCTCGGATCCTCGATCGCGGGCGCCCTCTTCGAATCGACCGGCGGCTACGGCGTCATGTACACCGTCGCCTGCCTGTTCCTGCTCGCCGCGGCGCTGATCAGCCTGCGGGTGGACAGCGGGACACGGGTCGTGCGCTGGGTACCGCGCCGCGCCGGCGCCTGAACGAAAGGAGACCCGACATGCCGGACGTGCTCACCGTCGTGGCGAAGATCCGGGCGGCCAAGGGCAAGGGCGACGCGCTCGCCGCGCTCTTGAAGGAGCAGGTCGCCGCGGTGAAGAAGGCCGAGCCGGGATGCCTGGTGTATCGCCCGCACCGCTCGACCAAGGATCCCGACCTCTTCATCTTCTACGAGCAGTACAAGGACGACGCGGCGTTCGACGTGCACCGGAAGGCTCCGCACCTTGCCGCCTATCGCGAGCGGCGGGAGAAGGAAGGCCTCACCGAGGGCCCGGCGGAAGTCGAGATCTACCGCTCGATCACCGACTAGGCGGCATGCGCCGCTCGCCCGCGGCCATCACCGCCCGGTGAAGTGCGGCATGACCTCCTTGCCGAGCCAGGCGAGCTGCTCCACCATGACCGTCTTCGGCGTCCCCATGCTGTTGGAGAGGTGCACGTACTCGAGGCCGGGAAAGCGCGACTCGAGCTCGCGAAGGTAGGCCACCAGCTCCTCGGGCGGGCCCGCGAACCACGCGCCGACCTTCATGTAGTCCTCGACGCGTGGGACGCCCGCCGCGTCCCAGCCGCCCCGCTTGGTCGAGGCCGCGAGCTGAGCCGGCGTGATGCCGGGCACGAAGCCGAGGGGGCCGAACATCTTCACGTGCTCCTCGTAGAAGGGCGTGATCTCGCGGATCCCGCGCTCGCGCGAGTCGGCGAGGTGGTAGAAGATCCCGAGGCTCAGCCCCTCACCGAGCTTCCAGTCCTTGCCCGCGCGCTGAGCGGACTCCTGGAAGGCGTAGATGGACTTCTGCGCCATGGTGGCGGCGCCGCCGCCGATCAGCCCCTTGATCCCGTGCCGGTGCATGAAGTCGAGGCCGCGCGCGCTCGCGCTCACCACCGGCTGCCACGTCTGCACCGGCACGTGAACGGGACGTGGCACGAGGGTGAGCTCCTTGAGCTCGTAGCCGCGATAGGGCACCGGCGGCGGCAGGGTGTAGTGCGTGCCCTGATGCGAGAAGGACTCCGAGGTGAAGGCCTTCATGATGATCTCGACCTGTTCCTCGAAGAGCGCGCGATTGGCCTCCCCATCGAGCATGGGGGCGCCGAACGTCTCGACCTCTCTGGTGTGATAGCCGCGTCCCACCCCGAACACCGTGCGGCCCTTGGTGAGGATATCGGCGGAGGCGAAATCCTCGGCGAGGCGGAGCGGGTGCCACATGGGCGTGATGTTGAACCCGCAGCCGATGCGGAGGCGCGAGGTGAGATGGGCCAGGTGCACCGCGGCCATCAGGATGTTCGGGATGACCTCGTAGCCCTCGTGCTGGAAGTGATGCTCGGCCAGCCACAGGGTGTGGAACCCGTGATCGTCCATGACGCGCGCAATGGCCCCGGTCTTTTCGAACACCGACGCCAGGTGCGCGTTCGAGTACCGGCGGTCGTTGGCGGGGGTAGCCGCCTGGCCCATGTCGCCCAGATCCACGTGCCCGGCATACACATTGGAGAACTTGGTGATCATGTGGGCCCTCCCTCGGGGCTATCCTACCCCAGCGTCTAGGACCAAGGTCCCACGCGACGCGTGGGCCACGACGCGGTAGAAGGAGGGGGCCATGGCCCGCCGGCTCCGCGCGGCGCTGCTCGCCGCTTCGACCGTCCTCCTGGCCGCGTGCGGCTCACCGCTCTACGTGTGGGAGACCCACACGAGCTCGACGCCCCGCGCGCGCGGCCTCGAGCTCGCCGAGGTGGGACGCCGGCCCGTCGCCGTGCTGCCCGTCGTGGCGCCGGGGGCACTCCAGGGATTCAGCGTCTCGCTCTCCCATGCGCTCGCCCGGACATTGCCCGCGCTGTCGCCGCCGGTCGCCCCCCTCGCCACTCGGGAGGTGGTGAATGCTGTCAATGCGCGCGGGCTCGCGGGGGAGTACGCGGATCTCCTGAGCGGGTTCGGTCGCAGCGGCATCCTCGAGCGTGAGCGGCTGGGACGGCTGGGCGCGGCGCTCGACTGCCGCTACGCGCTCCTGCCGGGCATCACCGCCATCGATCATTCTCTCCTGGACCGCTTCGAGGTGGCGGGGATCAAGATCGTGCGGACCCGGGTGCTCGTCCTTCGGCTTTGGCTCCAGCTCTGGGACACCGGCACGGGCCAGCTTGTCTGGGAGTCGGCGGGAGAAGCGACGGTGGCGAGCGAGCTGGCCAACACCGGCCGCGTCATTCCCGTGGACGAGGTGGCGGAGAAGATCTGGAAGCGCATGCTCGAGGACGGCCTGGTGGCGGGCAAGCTTTCCTCGCGTGGGTCGACTCCGTGCGAGATCTGTTGATCTTTGCCCGCCTTCCGTTCAAGACTGAGCGCATGACCCGCACCGATCGCTACGGCCTGCCGCTGACCACGCCGTCCTCCGTCGCCGCCGAGCAGCTTCAGCTCGGCATGGATCGCCTCCTCGCCTACAGCCGCGGCGCCGACACCGCGTTCGCGGCCGCGCTCGCCGCCGACGAGGGCTTTGCCATGGCCCACGCCGGGCAGGCCCTCCATCACTTCTTCATGGCCGACGCCGGGGCCGCGCGGGCCGCCGTCGGCCGCGCGCGCGATCGCGTCGGGGGCGCCAGCCGCCGCGAGCAGCAGCACGTGGAGGCTCTCGCGGCCATTGTGGGCGGCGAGACCGCGCGGGGCCTCGCGCTGATCGAGGCGCACACGCGGGACTTCCCGCGCGACGCCCTCCTCGTGAAGCAGGCCAGCAGCAGCATCGGGTTCAGCGGGCGCGCCGACCGAGAGGCGTATCGCACCGCCTACCTCGAGGCCCTCGCTTCCGCCTTCGGCGACGATTGGTGGTTCCAGTCGGAGCTGGCCTTCGTCTATCACGAGACGAAGCGGTTCGCGGAATCCCGGACGCTCTCCGAGCGGTCGCTCGCCCAGTACCCGGGCAACGCCAACGCCAGCCACAACATCGCCCACGTTTTTTTCGAGACCCTCGATCACGACGGCGGGGTTGCCTTCCTCGAGCCGTGGCTCGAGGGCTACGACCGCGACGCGCCGTATCACTGCCACCTCGCCTGGCACCTCGGCCTCTTCGAGCTCCACCGCGGCCGCATCGACCGCGTGCTCGAGATCTTCGACCGCGACATCCAGCCCGCGTCCAATCCCCGCCTCGCCGTGATGGATGGGCCCGCCGCTCTCTGGCGGCTCCGGCTCTACGGCCACGACGAGGGTCGGGCGCGCTGGGCGCCGCTCGCCGCGCTGGCCGCAAAGGTGGCGCGGCCCGGGTTCGTGTTCGGCGACGTGCACGCCGCGCTTGCGTATGCGGCGAGCGGTGACTCGCAGGCGATGACCGCGCTGCTCGACAGCCTGCGCGCGCTCGCCGGCAAGGGGCATCCCGTGGCGGAGGTGGGCTATCCGCTCGCCCAGGGCATCGCCGCCTTCGCGGCGGGCGATCATGCCGGCGCGCTTCGCCATTTCGAGCCCATCCAGGGTGAGATCCACCGCATGGGCGGCAGCCACGCCCAGTGGGAAATCATCGAGGAGACCATGGTGGTCGCGTACCTACGCCTCGGCCGTGGCGAGGACGCCGCACGGCTCCTCCGCCAGCGCCTGGCCCGCCGGCCTACGCCGCTCGACGCCCGCTGGCTCGAGGCCGCGGACGCGCGCGCCGCGCGCTAACGCGATGCCGGTCGCCTTCCAGGGCGGGGGTCAGGTGCTGGACGCCGACGGCGTCGCCGCCGCCTGCGACATGCTGGGGGTGCGCGCCGCCGAGCTGTGGGCGGTGCTCACCGTGGAGACCCGCGGCTGCGGCTATCTCGCCGACCGCCGTCCCCTCATCCTCTTCGAGCGCCACTACTTCAGCCGCCTGACCAAGCGTCGCTTCGACGAAAAAAGTCCGGACATCAGCAATCCCCAGTGGGGCGGCTACCTGGGCGGCGCCCGGGAGTACGACCGCCTCGCCCGCGCGATCAAGCTCGACCGCGTGGCCGCGCTCCGCAGCGCGTCCTGGGGACTCGGGCAGGTCATGGGCGACAACTTCAAGGCCGCCGGATTCACGGACGTGGAGCCGCTGGTCAGCGCCTTCGTGGACTCCGAGAACGCCCAGCTCGCAGGCATGGCCCACTTCATCGGAACCATCGGCGCGGTCGCGCACCTGCGCGCCCACAACTGGCCGGCTTTCGCCGCCGCCTACAACGGCCCCGCCTACGCGCAGAACTCCTACGACGAGCGCCTCCGCGCGGCGCACCAGAAGTACGTGACGGGCGCGCTGCCCGATCTGGCCGTGCGCGGCATCCAGGCCTATCTCGTATATCTCGGCTACAACCCCGGCCCGGTGGACGGCGTGGTGGGGCGCTTCACGCGTTCGGCCCTGCGCATGTTCCAGGAGAAGGAAGGGCTGCCGATCCGCGAAGCGTTCGACGCGGACATGCTGAAGGCGGTGCAAGAGCGAACAGTGCGCGGAGCCTGAGCGCGCGCCCGACGCGCGGGAGGAGGGACGCATGCGGTTGATCGTCTGGATCCTGCTGGCGCTGTCGGCGATGGGGTGCGCGCGCGCGATGAGTGACCGCGAGCTGCAGCGCGTGGCGCGCGACTGGTCGATGGTGATCCGGGCCAGCCAGGTCCTGCCCGTGTATCCGCTCACCGAGGACCTCCAGCCGGGTGACATCTTCCTCGTGCAGACCACGGTGGAAGACCAGGCCAAGACCTACCGCGAGCGCGGCTTCATGCCGTTCGACAACCTCATCTACCGCCTGGACCCGAGGGGCTACGAGACGTTCTATCGCCAGTCGTTCGAGGCGGGCGACGCCCAGCACCCACTGCCGAAGTTCTGGCTGGAGCCGGGCAAGCCCGCGTCGTGGACCCTGGCGCCGAACGCTTCCTTCCCCACCTACTCCTTCTCGGCGCGCCGCGGGGGCGGCTTCAATGTGGCCCTGCCGGTGCAGGGGATTCCGGTGGGACTTTCGCTCCTCGGGGGCGACGCCACGCAGGGCACGATCACGATCGCCGAGGCGCGCACCTACGGTATCGACACGATCTCACTCTACGAGGACGTGCGACGGTGGGCCGAGGCCAACCGTCCGTTCCTCCAGTTCTTCGGGGGCGATCCGCAGAAGACCAACTACGTCCGCGTGGTCTCGCGCGTCTACATCACCGGCCGCATCAACGTGTCCCTCCAGGGATCGAAGAGCTCCGGGCTCACCGCCTCCGGCGGGGCTTCCAAGCCGGTGGACCTGGTGGTGCCGAACGCCGGCACCGACCCCTCCAAGAACACGCTCGAGGCCTACACGAGCAATATCGAGAAGCTCAACGCGATGATCGCGGCGGCCATGGAGCGCGCGGGCGGCGGCAACCTGATCCCCGGCGGCACCGTGAAGGTGGTCTCGGCTTCGTCCAGCAGCATCTCGCTCGCCGAGGACTTCGCCCGCCCGCTGGTCATCGGCTATCTCGGCTTCGACATGGCCATCGGGCCCGGCGGCGCGCTCGGCCCGCCCATTCCCACCCATGCCGTGCTCGAGCGGGGCGTGAGCCCGGCGCTGCGCGGCGACCTCGGCGTGCGCCTGTCCTCCACCGCCGCCATGGCATCCGACTACCAGACACTCAAGACGCTGTCCGCGCGGGGCGACACCGGCGCCCGCGGGCTCGTCACCGAGCTAGACGCGCTGGCGCCGCTGGCGCCGGGCGCCTATCCCTGCAATCTCCTCGGTCAGCGGACGCCCGGGGGGCCGCTCGAGATCATCGCCGCGGCCGGCCGCCCGGCGGACGTGGGCACAGGCTTCGAGCGCGTCACCACCTACCGCGGCCGCCTCTTCGCGTCCATCAATTCGATCAAGCGCGCGCTGGCCGACCCCACGGCGCCGGTCGGAGGCTTCGCCGCGCGCGGGCCGGACGCCGACGCCCATCTGCGGGAGCAGCTCACCGCGAACGAGGCGGCGCTCAGGGCGCTCGACGACCAGATGCAACAGCACGGCACGCTCTTGACCCGCGCCAAGGTGTATCTGGCCGGGGTGGAGGGCTAGCGATGGGCAAGCCGAAGAAGAAAAAGAAGGCGGCGCCGGCGGCGGCCCTGGCCACCGCCAACGGCGGCGGGCTGCTCGAGAGCACGCTCTTCGAGCCCGACGCGGAGACGACGGACTCGGGCAAGAACGCGGCGCTCGCCACCCTGCTCAACACCGCCTGGCGGGCGCTCGCGCTCGTGCGCGTCGAGCGCATCGAGATCGGCGACCGCGGCTGGCGCGCCGTCTTCCGCGAGTAGCGCCTCAGTCGAGCCCGGGCGGCCGCGGGGGCGCCGGCGGCGGTGGCGGCGGCACCTCGATCAGCGGCGGGGCCGTCCGGGGCGCCCGGCGGATGGACTCCTCCAGATCGGGCGTGGCGCGCCGCATCTCGTCGGTGATGCGAGCGGCCTCGAGCGCAGTGCCGACGACTCGCGGCGTGATCACCAGCACCAGCTCGGTCTTCTCGATCCGCTCCTCCTTGAAGCCAAAGAGGAAGCCGAGAATCGGGATGCGGTGGAGGAACGGCACACCGTTCTGCGTCGTCGTGCGCCGGTTCTGGATCAGGCCGCCGAGCACGAGGGTCTGGTTGTTCATGAGCACCACGGAGGTCTCGGCCTCGCGCTTCGTGAACCGGGGGGAGTTGATCGGGGGCGGCTCGTTCTGCCCGACCTCGTTGACCTCCTGCTTGACCTCGAGGGCCACCGTGCCCTGCTCGCCGATGCGCGGCGTGACGGTGAGGATGACGCCGGCGTCGCGATACTCCACGGTCTGGGTGATGGCGTTGCCGGTGATGCCGCCGGTCGCCACCGGCACCTGCTGCGACGTCACGATCGGCACCGAAGTCGAGACGTTGATGACCGCTTTCTTGTTCTCGGTGGTCATGACCGAGGGGTTCGACAGCACGTTCACGAGATTATGAGTGGCGAGCGCGTTGAGCGCGGCGAGGAAACGATCGGTGGCGAACGCGAACATGCTGAGGCCCGCGGGAACCGGGCCGCCGAGCGGGATGAGGCTCTGCGGCGGGATGCCGGGCAAGAGGCCCGAGGGCGAGGACGTGGCGGTGAACTTTCCACTGCGCACCGCCCAGTCCATGCCGAGCTTGGTGTCGTCGGTGAGCGTCACCTCCACCGCGAGCACCTGGATCAGCACCTGGCGCGGCATCTTGTCGATCTGCTTGATCGTCTCCTGGATCTCTTGCCAGAGTCGGGGGTAGGTGGTCACGATCACCGCATTGCTGACCTCGTCGGCGATGAAGCGGATCTCCGGCTTACCGCCCGGGACCTCGGGCGGCAGGCTCACCGGCACCGCGCCGGACGACGGCACCGCAATGGGCGGTGGTGGCGCGAGGGGCGGAATGGGCGTTCCCGAAAGGTCGCGCGCGATGCCACTCCCGCCGCGCGGGACCTGGGTGCCGGTGATCGCGGGCCCGCGATCCCCGCGGCCGTAGATGGCGTCCAGTGTGGTCGCCAGATCGCGCGCTTTGGTGTTCTCCGCGAAATACACGAACACCTGCTGGCCCCCGCGCATGTTGACGTCGAGGCGCTCCACCAGCCGGCGAATCGCCTCGAGATCCTGCCGGCGCGCGTGGACGACGAGCGAGTTCGAGCGGCGCTCGGCGATGATGAGGGGCGGGCGCTCGGGCGAGCCGCCCGCTTCACCCCCGACGATCGGCGCCCGCGGCGCCGGCGGCGCCCCCTGGGCGGGCGGCGCCGCGGGCACGCCGGGCGAGACGATGGCACCGCCGCCCCCGCGGGCGCGGCCGGTGACGAACATCTGGTTGAGCAGCTGGGCGATCTCCTGCGCGTCCGCGTATTGGAGCGGGATGATTTGCGGCTCCTCGAGCGCCACCGGCACGTCCATGACCTTGATGATGTCCAGCAGCCGGCGGATGTTCGACGCGGTGTCGGTGACGATGAGGAGATTGGTCTCGCGGTGGGCGCTTAACGAGCCCTCCGCGGCCACGTAGGGACGCAGCATCGTGACGGCGTCGGCGGCGCTGAGGAAGGCGAGCGGTACGACCTGGGTGATGATCTCGCCGCCCGCCGGCCCCGGGGCGGCCTCTCGGCCGACCACCGTGCGCACGGGCGTCTGGGACGCGCCCTCGCGCGTGATGATGCGATAGACGCCGTCGGTCTGGACGGCGGCGAGGCCATTGGCGTCGAGAATGGTCAGGAGGAAGGGCAGGAGGTCCTCCCGGGAAATCTTTCCGACCGTCTGCACCGTCACTTTGCGCCCGCGTACGTTCGGTCCGAACACGTAGTTGAAGCCCACGATCTCCGCCACTGCCTGCACCACCACCTCGACGTCCGCGTTGTCGAAGTTCAGGACGACCGAACGCGGCGGGTCGGCGGCGGTGGCCGATGCCGTCACCAGCAGCACGAGCAGGAGGACACGCGCGATTGTTCTCATTTCGGCCCTTGGGGCGACATGCGCGGCGGCAAATCAGCCGCGGGCGCCGCTGGAGCCTCGGAGGCCGGCGGTGCTGGGGGGATGCCGGGCATGGTCGGAGCAGCCGGGGACTCGGGGCGGGGCTTGGAGGGATCCTTCAGCATGATCTCCATGACGCCTTCGGGCCGACCGATCACCACTCGATCTTCGAGAATGCGCACGAGCCTGCCTCCTCCGATGGGGTCGTCCAGCGCATAGCCGAACACGCGCCGAGTCGCCGGATCCTCAATGTAGGCGCGACTCTTCGGCCCGTCCAGGACCACCCCATGCAGGAATGGGCGGGGCCCCGTGGCGGCGAGCGTGGTCTCGGTCGACTCGCTGCGCGACGCCGAGAAGAGGTTGCGCATCGCGATGATCGTGTACTGTGCCGTCTCCACCGGGCCGCGCGGGCGGCGGCCCACGACCATCACCGGGATCGGCGCGGGCTCGGCGAGTGCGGGCGGCGGCGGCAGCGGCCGCGATCTGATCTCGCGTACCAGCCCGCCGCCCGCGGCGACGGCGAGCAGGGCGAGAATCACGCAGGGCACCCAACGCGCGGCGGTGGCGATCATGTCTGATCTCCAGAAGGCGGTCGCCCCGGCGAAGGAGGCGCGGAGGTTCCGAGCCGTAGATAGCCCGCGACCAGGAGGGTAGCGAGCAGCTCGCGCGGCTGCCCGGGCGCCGCCACGCGGATCTTCATGTCCTTCACGGCGACGGTGCTGGTGACGCGCTCCAGCCGCGCCAGGAGCGTGACGATCTGGCGAATGCTCCCCGCCACCGTCAACTCCAAGGGGATCTCGAGCACGCCCGAGAGCTCCTGAGGCGTGAGGACACGCTCGCTGCGTACGTCGACCGCCGCGCCGGCGGCGAGGTCCTTCATGATCTTCTGGAGGGCTGACGCGGCAAGCGGTGCGGTGGGCCCGGGCAGGAGCCCAACCGAGGCCTCGTCGACGTGGCGCTCCAGCATCTCGAGCTCAAGCGACAGCCGATCTCGCCGCGCGACAACGGCGCGCCGGCCCTCGAGGGTGGCCTCGCGAGCCAGGATAGTCTCCGCCGCCTGGCGCTGGCGGGTGAGCGCGGGCTCGAGCAGCAGCACGTAGCCGCCCACGGCTAGAACGAGGACGAGGCCAACCGCGATCACCGTGCGCTCACGCTTGCGAAGGGCGAGCATGCTAGCGCCCCTTCCTGACCGGCCGGGAGGGCTCGGCGTCGGCGGATGAGCGGGCGGGATTCTCCCAGTCCGCATGCAGGCGGAACTGTTCCTTCGCCTGAGCGCGCGTCACCGGCGAGGTGAACTCCACGCGCTCGAGCCAGGGCGAGCCCTCCAGCAGGGAGATCAGCGCGCTCGCCGTCGTCGCCTGACCGGTAACCTCGAGACCCTCGCGACCCAGCGACACCGACTGGACCCACGCGTCCGTCGGCACCAGCTCGGTGAGGTCCTTGAGGACAGGCAGCGGCTGAAGCCCACCCGACTGGACCGAGTGGAGGACTGCCAGCAGCTGACGGCGGAGCTGTACGTCGGCGCCCAGCTGCTCCACCGCCTTCACCTCGGGGTCGAGGCGCCGGATCTCCGCGTTGAGCCGCGCGAGATGCGTGCTCTGCGCATGGCCATGGGCCAGTAGCAGCGCGAGCCCGAGCCCACCCGCCGCTACCGCCATACCCGCGGTGAAGGCCTGGGCCCACGAGAGGACGCGCGCCCGCAGTGCTCCTGGCACGAGATCCAGCGGCGGGCGCCGCCGGCCCGCCGCGACCGCGAGAGCGAGCAGCGCGCTGCCGCGCTCCTCGGGGGGCAGCCGCTTCAAGAGGCGCGTTGCCGTCTTGCCGAGTGGCGGCGCCGCGATCGCCACCTTGAGGCAACCGCGCCGGAAGCTCGAGCGAAAATCCGGCGCCTCGTCGCCCGAGACCCAGACCGTCTCGCACTGCGTCCAGCCCGCGAGCGGCAGGCTCCGTTCGATCTCCGCGGCCAGCTCGGGTCCGGTTCCCCTGGGCACGCTCCGGCTCAGCCGCACCTGCCGGCCCTCTAGGAAGAGGAGGATGGTCCGCGCGCCGCGGCCATGAATCCACACGACGCGGCTCGGCAGCCGGCCGCGCTCGAGGAGGCTCGGCAGCCCATGGCAGGCCACCGTGACCGAGCGCGGCCGCGTGTGGGTCGACTCGACGAGCCGGAGGGCCCCGTCCACCGTGCGCCCCTCGGTTGCCGCCACCAGCACGCGGCCGAGGCCGTCCGTGCCGCCGGGCAGGGGCGCCCAGTCGAAGCGCGTGTCCTCGGCGGCGAACGGCAGATGGCGCTCCAGCTCGAAGGCTACCAGGGACCGGCGGTTTTCCTCCGCGGTGCGCGGCACGTCGATGGCCTTCACCATCACGCGGCTCCGGTCCAGGCCGATCCGGATCGCCCGGGTCCCCAGGCGGCGCGCGCGGAGCTGCGCGGTGAGCCGCGCGGGCAGGGCCTCGTCGGCTCTGAGGCGAAAATACGCCGGCTGTCCGCCCTTGCGGACGGCCGCGACGGCGACGTGTTCGTCCTCGATCACCAGGCCCACGCGCGACCGCTTCATCGTATCTCTCCGGTGCGCCAGGCCAGCACGGCTAGCCCGAGCGCGTTGAGGGTATCCGCGGGGCCTCTGGAGGGCTGCGGCGAGCGGCGCTGCACCACCGCGACGATGCGGATCGGGCGCCCCGCCGCCGCCCGGCCCTCGGCCTCGATGCGGAACGTGCTGCTGCTTGCGCCGAGCCCGATCCCGGCGAAGCGGGGCGGCACCACGGTGTAGGGCGCGCGGGCGCGCGACTGCACGATGTCGGCAACTGCGGCGTCGGGCAAACCGAGCGCCGCCAACACCGGGGCGGACGCCGTGTTGATGTTGATCGTGCTGCGGCCATGTACGGTGGTGAGGCCGGCGAGGCCCGGCTTTTCCGCGGTACCGTCGTACAGCGCGGCCGTGATCCCCCGGATCTGGCGCAGCTCGACGATGTCTTGCAGACGCCCATTCCGCGCGCGATAGGGGACAGGGAGGCGGAGGTAGTAATCGTCACTCTCAGCGCCGTTCACGCGGTGCAGCTCATCGGCGTCCTTCCAGTCCTCCAGCGAGTCGACCACCACGTCACGCGCCTGCCTGCTCACGCCGAGCGCCTCGAGGAGCTTGCGCAGTCGCCCGGGCGAGCCGAGGTTCAGGTCGAGCCGCGCCTCCTCATCGGAGATGCGATAGCTCAACGTGCCCGCGCCCAGGGGCACACCCTCGCGATCCAGCGCGGGCAAGGGCGTGGCCAGCGTCGATCCCGGCGTGGTCCGATAGAAGGTGAGTCGGCCTTTGGCATCCGCCGCGACCGTGGCGCCGCTCGCGATCTCGAGCAGCGCCCGCTGCACGGCAGCCTCCGCCAGGTGCGCGGCAAACCGGTCTTGCTTGAATGCATGCCCGGCGGACGCCTCGAGCCGCATCGCGAACGTGAACTCGAGCACGACCACGGTGAGGAGCGTGAGGCCGAGCAGCACCGCCATCAGCGCGAAACCTTGCTGATCGGTCGCGGGGCGCGTCATGGGCTCACCGTCCGGATCGGGATGACCACGGGCGGTCCGGCGCCCCGCGCGGTGGTGAGCGTGACCTCCACCGCCGCGGGCAGGCCCTGCTCGTCAGCGCCGCTCCAGCGATCCTTCCACGAGGCGTCCTGCGCGCGAAGGTAGCGGAAGCGGAGCGCGGTGACGGTGGTATCGGTGAGCGCCGGCTTCGTCCCCTCGAGGGGGTCGTGGGCAGGGAGCACGCCCTGCCGAAGCGTGAGCGCCGAGTCCTCGAAGACGAGGCGCACCGCCACGAAGGCGATCGGCGCGGGCACCGGCACCGCCGGCGCGGTGGTGACGAAGCCGAGACGTTCGGGCTCACCCTCGAAGAGGATGCGCGCTGAATCCCCGGCGCCGGTGCGATAGGGATGCGCGCCGCCGACCACCTGCTCGAGCACGGCGACGAGGCTCCGCGCGTGCTGCAGGTCCTCGGCCCGCGCCTCCCCCTGACGCCACGCGGCCAGTCCCACGCGTACCGCGCCGAATGTGATGCCGAGCGCCGCGGCGGCGATCCCGAGGGCGATGAGCACCTCGATCAACGTGAAGCCCCGAGTTCTGGGCGCGCTCATGTGTCGGGAGCCATCCGCAACGTGGCAAGGGTCACGGCCGCGCTCCGGCTCCAGCGCACCGTCACCGTGAGCGACAGGAGTCGGGGCCTGGGGCCGGCGGTGGGATGGAGCGCATCGGGCGTGCCGACCGTGGCCACGCGGCGCTCCCAGGAGAAATCGCCGTCGGTGCCGGTCTGGACACCTTCGGCCAGCGGAACCATCTCGCGAACGAGGCGGTCGGCGAGGAGCACCGCGTCTTGATGCATGACCGACTGCTTCACGAGCCGCAGGCCCTGCGCGCTCAGCTGTATCAGTGCGACCGCGCCCAGGCCCAGGATCACGAGGGCGACCAGCACTTCCAAGAGGGTGAAGCCGCGCTGGCCCCTCACGACTCGCTCCGCCGCGCCGTCACGCGGCCGGTGAAGGGCTCTACCGTCACCGTGTAGACCACGGGCCCCGGAGCCTCCAGCCGGAAGCGGCCGCCCGTCGACGCACCATGGGCGAGGAAAGTGAGGGCGGGCGCGCTCGGCGGATCGGCCTCGATGCGCATCGTGGTGAGGCGCCGAACCGCGCCCGGCTCGTCGACGCGCGGACGTCCGTCGCCGGGGCGCAGTACCAGGGCGTGCCCCTCCTCATCCACCATGACCTCGACGGTGTCGCGCCGTGTAATCGCCCGCTCGCGCGCGGCGCGTAGGAACGACGTGACGCCGGCCACCTCCGAGCGCAGGCGCAGCGACTCGAGACTTCGTCCCATCGAGGGGGCCACGACCGCCGCGGCAAGCGCCACCACCAGCATCGTGACCGCCAGCTCGATCAGCGTGAAGCCCCGAGAGGTCCGCATGCTCACCACGACCCCACGTCAGCGTTCTCGCCGTCGCCGCCTGGCGCGCCATCGGCGCCCGGACTCCAGATGTCGTACTCGCCGTGATCCCCCGGGCAGCACTTGTACTGGTAGGGGCGGCCCCACGGATCGGACGGGACCGCGCTCTTCTTGAGATACGGGCCGTTCCAGTTGAGGATGTTCGGGTTCTGAATGAGCGCGGCCAGCCCCACTCCAGAGGCCGGATAGGAGCCGACGTCCAGGCGGTATTGATCGAGGGCCGCCCCCAGAAGCTCAATCTGGGCGCGCGCGGTGGCCTGACGGGACTGGCCCACGCGTCCGAAGAGTCGAGGGCCCACCAGGCCGGCGAGCAGGCCGAGAATGATGATGACGACGAGCAGCTCCACTAACGTGAAGCCGCGGCTGTTTGTCAGGGAGGCGCGGAGGTCGGGGCGGCTCACAGCGGCAGCTCGCTGATCGAGAAGATGGCCAGCAGCATCGCGAGCACGATGAAGCCCACGAGGAGGCCCATCACCAGGATGATCACGGGCTCGGCGAGCGCGACGAGACGGGTGAGCCGCCGCCGCGTATCGGCCTCGAGGACCGCGCCCACCTTGAGCAGCATCTCCTCCAGCCGGCCCGTCTCCTCGCCCACGCGCACCATGTGAACGGCGAGGGCAGGGAAGACCTTCGCTGCGGCCATCGGCTGATGGAGCCCGGCGCCGCGGCGGACGCCGTCGGTGAGGCCGTCGACGGCGCGTGCAATTGGCTGGCTAGCGAGTAGTTCCTTCACCACGGTGAGGGCGCCGATGAGCGGGACCCCACTGCGAAGGAGCGTGCCGAGAATGCGCGCGAAGCGGGCGGTCTCGCCCTTGCGCACGACCTCGCCCGCCAGCGGCAAGCGCAGGACGAGTTGATCCACCGCGAGCCGCGCGCCGGGCACCGCGAGGGCCAGGCGGGCGCCGACGGCGGCGCCCAGGCCGAGTATCGCGAGAACCCACCAGAAGCGCCGCAAGCCCCCGCTCACCTCGAGGAGAATCTGCGTGGGCAATGGGATAGCCCCGCCGAGGTCTTTGAAGATATCGGCGAAGCGCGGGATCACGAACGCGAGCAGGAAGACAACGGCGCCCGCGCCCACGGTGGCGAGCAGCGCGGGGTAGATCAGCGCGGAGGCGACAGTGTCGCGAAGTGCCTGCGACTCCTCGAGGTACTCGGCGAGGCGCTTGAGCGTCGCGTCGAGCACGCCACCCTTCTCGCCCGCCCGCACCATGTTCACGTAGAGACGTGAGAAGGGGCGTGGCGAATGCTGGGCGAGCGCATCGCCCAGCGAGGTCCCGCCGCGCACCGCCGCGAGCAGGGCGCCGGTCACCGCGCGCAGCCGCGCCGAGGGCGTCAGCTCGCCGAGTATCGCGAGCGCGCGGTCCAGGGGCAGGCCCGCCTCGACGAGGGTGGCGAGCTCCTGGGTGAAAGCGACGAGGTCGCGCCCGCGCACGCCGCGCGGTGCGAGCGCGTCGAGGCTGAGAGCGAGGCGAGCCCGCTCTTCGCGCGGCGCGATGCGGATCGGGAAGCAGGCGTCCTCGCGCAGCTTCTCCACCACGGTGCGCACGTCCGGCGCCTCCATGACCCCGTCGAGGGTGCGCCCGTGGCGGTCGGCCGCGCGGTACGCGAAGGTGGTCATGCCGCGTCGTCCTCCTGGGTAATGCGCACGAGCTCAGCGACGGTGGTAAGGCCCGCGCACGCCTTCGCCCACCCGTCCTCGCGGAGCGTGACCATGCCGCGCCCCACCGCGTGGCGGCGGAGTGCGCCTGCGGGCGCCTTCGAGAGCACCAGCTCGCGCGCGTCCTCGGTGAGCCGGAGCAGCTCGTAGATGCCGGTGCGTCCGCGGTAGCCGGTGCCGCGGCAGGCGTCGCACCCGTGACCGCGCCAGAGCGGCGTATCGGAGTTCGCATCCACGCCGAGGGCGACAAGATCGGCGGGCTCCGGCCGGTCCGCGACGCGGCAGGCCTCGCAGATGCGCCGGACCAGTCGCTGCGCCAACACGCCGATAAGGGCCGAGCACACGAGATAGGGCTCACACCCCATGTCCTGGAGGCGTGTCACTGCCCCCGCGGAGTCGTTAGTGTGAAGCGTGGACAGCACGAGATGGCCGGTGAGGGCGGCCTGAATGGCGATCTCCGCCGTCTCGCGGTCGCGGATCTCGCCCACCAGGATCACGTCGGGATCTTGACGGACAATGTGACGGAGCCCGCTCGCAAAGGTCAGCCCGATTGCCGGGCGGACCGGGATCTGATTCACGCCCTTGAGCTGATACTCGACAGGATCCTCGATCGTGATGATCTTCTGCTCGGGGGCATTGATTTTGTCGAGCGCCGCGTAGAGCGTGGTGGTCTTGCCCGCGCCGGTGGGGCCGGTGACCAGCACCATGCCGTGGGGCCGGCGCACGAGCGATTCGAACGCGGCGGCGGGCCCCGCGGCGATGCCCAGCCGGTCGAAGGGAAGAAACATGGACGAGCGGTCGAGCAGCCGCATCACGATGGACTCGCCGTGGATCGTGGGCACGGTGGAGACGCGGATGTCCACGCGCCGGCCCCGCGCGCTGAGCCGGATGCGGCCGTCCTGGGGCAGCCGGCGCTCGGCGATGTTCATTTCGGCCATGATCTTGATGCGCGAGGTCACGGCTGCCTGGAGCCGGCGCGGCGGAGCCTCCTGGTCGTAGAGGAGCCCGTCGATCCGATAACGCACCCGGAGGTTTTCCTCGAACGGCTCCACGTGGATGTCGGAGGCATCGGCGGCCACCGCCTCGTCGATCAGGAGGTTGACGAGGCGGACGACCGGCGCCTCGAAGGCCATGTCGCGCAGAACGGTGACGTCGTCCGTCTCAGCGGCGGGCTCGGCGCCCGCCTCGTGCTGATCAATACCGTCGACGATCTTCTGCAGCGGGGTGCCGCTCTCGTAAGCGCGGCCGATCGCCTCGAGGATGGCGTCGGCCGGCGCGCGGCAGAGCCGAACGTCAGCGCCCAGGAACTGACGGAGGTCATCGAGAAGCAACGGGTTTGTGGGATCGGCCGCCGCCACCGTGACGGTGGCGCCCTCGACGGCAACCGGGCAGGCCACGTAGTGCCGTAGATATTGTGGCGACAGCACCTTGACTACCGGCGGCGCCACCGGCATGTCCTCCGCAGCGAGGAACGGAACCTGGTCCCGCTCATTCATAGCGCTCACGAAGCTTTCCCATGATCTTGGGTCGTGAAGGACTCCAGAACCCTGCTTCTGAGTAGGTCCACCTGACATCTGGGGCACACCTTCATGGATTCGTGATTGCCCCTTGAGGCGCCCGGTCGGCCTCGCTGAGGGCGCGGCAGCGGGGAGAGGCTGAGATCGCGTATGAGGCGAAGCAAGGAGGTGCGCTCGATGCCAAGGGCCGCCGCGGTGCGGCTGCGATTGCCATCGAAGTGAGAGAGGACGTCAAGGATAAACCTCCGCTTGAACGCACTCACCGCTTCGTGCAGAGAAACCCAGGCGTCGGGCATCGCTGGGGGAGTAGCAATCACCGGGCCAGTAATTCTTACCGGGAACATCAAGGATACTCATCGTTTCCGTGACACTTCGGTCACACCCCAGTCCTCGAAATTTGTCCAAGTGACACCTGGGCGTCACACACGTAACAGCACATAACTAAGTCCTATAGGTTATAGAAGCGCTCACACCACATGGCGAGGACGAATGAATAGAGAAAGTTTAATGCGCTAATGTAAATCCTGGATGTAAATTCGGGCAATGTGATGGTCGATTACTTCACCATCCGGGCTCACGGTGAACGATGACGTGATGAGCCCGCGCGCCCCCGCGAACCGCCCGTCGCCTCCGGTGACGTTCCATAGCACCGCGCCCTCCGTCCAGCCCGCGATCGGGCTCGGCCTCACGATGCCGCGGCCGCTCGTGACGAACGTGATGGCGCCGGCACGGCCATAAGAGATTCGGCCGTCTTCGACGAAGGACCCGTCCGGGAAGCGCTCGACCCGCGAGTCGAGCTCCGCGGTGTCACCCGGGAGGATCTCGACGCTCGCCTGGACGCCGTCGGCAGTGAGGATCGTCCGGAGGCTCTGGCTCGGCGCACTGGTGCGGGCGCGGCGCTGAGAGGGCAGGCCCGCGACGGCGCCCGCGCGACCGCGAAACTCGAGGGCGAAGACCAGCTCGCGCACGAGCTCAGAACACGATGAGGCCGCGCGCCAGCTCGCCCGCGGCGAGCGCGCGGAATGCCTCATTGGCTTCCTCCAGACCGTAGCGGCGATTGATGAGCTGATCGATGCGGAGGCGGCCGGCGAGGTAGAGACGCGCCAGCATCGGCAGGTCCTCGCGAGTCCGCGCGCTGCCGTACGAGCAGCCACGGATCTCGCGCTCCGCCGTCACCACCGGGCGGACGTCCAGGGGAATGGTGGCGCCGGTCTCCGGCACGCCGATGAGCACGCACACCCCGCCGGGCGCGAGGGCCTCGAGCGCCTGGGTGATGGGCCGCGTGGCGCCAACGGCCACGAATGTGTACGCGGCACCGCGGCCGGTGAGGCGACGAATGGCCGGCACGGGGTCCTCCGTGGACGCGTCGATCGCGTGCGACGCACCCATGGCCGTCGCGTGCTCGAGCTTCCTCCGGACGGTGTCCACGGCGATGATGGGATGCGCGGCGACGAGCGCCCCGCCCTGGACGACATTGAGCCCGACGCCGCCCACCCCCCACACCGCGATCGATGCCCCGGCGGGCACCCGAGCGGTGTTGAGCACGGCGCCCACGCCCGTCATCACCGAGCAGCCGATCAGCGCGGCACGGTCCAGCGGCATGGCGGGATCGATCCGGATGGCGCACGACTCGTGCACGACCGTGCTGGAGGCGTACGTCGCCACGTGGCCGTACTGGTACACGGTGTGGCCGCGTAACGACATGCGGCTCGTGCCGTCCGGCAACACGCCGCGACCGGGCATACGCTTCTCGCAAAGATTCGGACGGCCGATCACGCAGTAGTGGCAGCGGCCGCAGGTGGGCGCCCACGAGAGGATGACGTGGTCGCCGACCGCGAGGTCATTCACGCCCGGGCCCACCGCGGTGACCACCCCCGCGCCCTCGTCGCCCAGCACGATGGGCACGGGCACGCCCTTCCAGGATCCGTCGGCGGCATGCAGGCACGAGTGGCACACCCCGCTCGCCGTCATGCGAACCGCCACCTCACCGGTCTTCGGCGGCTCGAGCTCCAGCTCCTCGACGGCCAACGGCTTGCCCGGCTCGAACAGCACCGATGCGCGCATGAGAGTCTCCGGTCGCGTGAGGCTCAGCGGCTGTAGCGGACCCGCGGGTCCAGATAGCCGTAGAGCAGGTCCACCAGCAGATTGAGGGTCATGAACAGCACGGCGATGAAGAGGATGGTGCTCTGGGTGAGGGGATAGTCGCGCTGATAGATGGACCAGAGCACGAGCCGGCCCACGCCGGGCAGGGTGAACACCTCCTCGACGACCACGGTGCCGCCCAGGAGGATGCCAAGCTGAAGACCCGCCACCGTCACGATGGGGATGAGCGCGTTCCGGAGCGCGTGCTTGAGGATCACCATGCGGCCGGCGAGACCCTTCGCCGCGGCGGTGCGGATGTACTCCGACCGCAGCACGTCGAGCATGCAGGCCCGTGTGGTGCGCGCGATGTTGGCGGCGCTGGCCGTGCCCAGGCACAGCGCGGGCAGCAGCATGATGGTGAGGTTGCGCTTCCAGTCCGTCCAGAAGTCCACCCACATCACCGGGGGCATCCAGCGGAGGTACAGCGAGAAGAACAGGATGAGCATGGTGCCCTGCCAGAACACCGGCACCGACAGGCCGAGGAGCGTGCCCACGCGCGTCACGTGGTCCAGCGCGGCGTCGCGACGCACCGCCGACACCACCCCCGCCGCCATGCCCACCACGAGCGCGAAGGCCACCGAGAAGAGCGTCAGCTCGAGCGTCACCGGCAGGCGCTCGAGGATGAGCGACCACACCGGCTTCCCGGTGCGCCACGACGTGCCGAGATCGCCCTGCAGAAGCTGGCCGATCCATCGGCCGTACTGCACGTACCACGGCTGGTCCAGGCCAAAGAAGGCCTTGAGCTGGGCCACCATGACGGGGCTGTAGACGGCGTCCATGCCGATCATCTGCTCCACCACGGTGCCCGGGATGAGCCGCAGCATGAGAAAAATCAGGATCGTCAGCCCTGCCAGGGACAGGGCCATCGAGTACAGTCGGACGGCGATGTAGCGGGTCACGCGGGCTCAGGCCTTGTCGAGCCAGACCCCCTCGAAGCCGTAGAGCAGCGTGGTGGGATGCTGGCGGAAGCCCTTCACGCTCGACTGGGTGAAGTCGATGGTGTCGGCGGAGAAGAGCCAGAGGTGCGGCACGTTCTCCAGGATCATGATCTGCACCCGGTCGTAGATCTCTTTGCGCTTCTTCTGGTCCAGGGTGCGGCGGCCCTCCTCCAGCATCGCGTCGAGGTCGGGGATGCTCCACGAGTTCCAGTTCTGGCCCTTGGTGGAGTGGAGCGCGCGAAAGAACGCGGTGTCGGGGTCAGCGTAGCCTGGCGTGGTGTTCATCGTCATGTCGAAGTCCTTCGCCTGCCAGCGCTTGATCCATACCGCGTACTCCACGTTCTCGATCTCGGCGTTGATGCCGATGCGCTTGAGCTGGGCGGCGATGACCGGCGCGCCCGACACCATGGTGGGGAAGGTGGGGATGACCCCGAGCTTCACGGTGAAGCCCGCGGCCTGGCCGGCCTCCGCCATGAGCTTCTTGGCCTTCTCCACATCCGGCTTGTAGTACTTCATCCACTGCTCCTCGGGGAGCTGCCACTGCTTCATGGGCGCGGTGGCGGGGGCGGTGAGGCGCCCGAAGCCGGAGGTCGCGACGCGCATGATCTGGGCGCGGTCCACCGCCCATGAGATGGCCTGACGCACGCGCACGTCCTTCAGCGGCCCGCGCGAGGCGTTGATGTTGAGGAAGTCGTAGCCGAGCCGGGACGACCGGTAGCCGGTGAGCGACTTCTCGTCCTTCAGGAGGTTGTAGTTCTTGTTGTCCTCGATGAAGGCGTGGTGGATCTGCCCGGTGCGGAGCGCGGCCACGATGTTGGCCTCGTCCGGGATCACGCGCAGCACCACCTGGTCCACGTGAGGCAGGCCCTTCTTGAAGTAGTGCGGGTTCTTCTTCAGCGCCATCTGCTGCTCGACCTTCCAGTCGTCGAGCATGTAGGGCCCGGTGCCGAGGGCGGCCTTGTTGAGGTCGCCGTGCTTCTTGATCCCGGCCTCGCTGATGATGAAGCCCCAGAAGCCGCCCAGCGCGGCGAGGAGGCCGGCGAAGGGCTCCTTGGTGACGAACTTCACCTGGTGCTTGCCCGTCGGCTCGACCTTGTCCACCGCGATGAAGTCCGACTTGCCGGGCGATTTCTCGAACAGGCGGTCGAAGGTGAACTTCACGTCGGCCGAGGTCAACTCCTGGCCGTCGTGGAACTTCACCCCCTGGCGCAGCTTGAAGGTCCAGGTGAGCCCGTCCTTGCTCGTCTCCCAGGACTCCGCCAGCTCGGGCACCGGCGTCATGTCGGGCTCGAGGCGCACGAGCTGGTTGTAGGTGAGCGGCGAGCGCGCGCTGCGCGAGAAGGCGGGCACGAGCTGCGGGTCGAGGCCGGTGGCCTCGGTGGTGCGGGCCGAGATGAACGTGCCACCGTCCTTCGGGGCCTGGCCGTAGGCGTGGCGGCCGACGGCGAGCGCGCCCAGGGTGAGCCCGCCCGCCTGCAGGAGCTGGCGGCGGCTCAGACGGCTCGGGTCGCGCGGCGCGGAAACCGGGTTGCTCATGGCGTGGCCTCCTCTGCGGGGATCACTGCTCATTGGGGTCGAGGACGTCGCGCAGGCCGTCACCCAGCAAGTTGAAGGCGAGGACGGCGGCCATGATCGCGAGGCCGGGGAAGACGGAGATCCAGGGCGCGGTCTCCAGGTACGTGCGCCCTTCGTTCAGCATGTTGCCCCACGACGGCGTGGGCGGCTGGGCGGAGAGCCCGAGATAGCTCAGCGACGCTTCGATCAAGATCGCCTGGGAGAACGCGACAGTGCCCTGCACGACGAAGGGCGAGATCACGTTGGGGAGCACGTGCTTGAGCGCCACCGCCCACCGCGCGGCGCCCAGCGCGCGCACTGCCTCCACGTACTCCTTCTCGCGCTCCGCGAGCACGGGCGCGCGCATCACGCGCGCGAACACCGGGATGTAGACGATGGCGATGGCGATCACCGCGCTGTTCACCCCGGGCCCGCGCATCGCCGCGATGCCCACGGAGAGGAGCAGGCCGGGCACGCTGAAGAACACGTCGAGCACACGGTTGATGAGGTTGTCCCACGTCCCGCCGAGAAACCCGGCGACGAGGCCGAGCGCGCCGCCCACCAGCATGGCGACCGAGATGGACGTCGTGGCCACGTAGAGCGAGATGCGCGAGCCATGGATCACGCGGCTCAGGACGTCGCGGCCGAATTTATCGGTCCCGAACCACGCCTGCGCGCTCGGCCGCGCCTCGATCAAGTCGAAGTTCTGCTCGTCGGGCGGCGACGGGGCGATCACATTGGCGAAGAGCGCCATGCCCACGATGAGGGCAGCCCCGATCGCCCCCACCACCACGACCACGCTGCGGCTGAGGCGGCGCAGTGGACGGCTCCAGCCCGCGCGCTGGGGCAGGGCCGGTGCCGCGCGGAGCGCGGAGTCAATAGCGGCCACGCCCGGACACTAGGCCGGGGGCGGCGAGCTGTCAAGGACGGGGGCGGGCCTCCGCGCGGATCCGCCCTGCGTGACCCGGAGTTCCGATTCAGTCAGTAAGCGTCGTCAACAGATTGCGCGCGTCCTTCAGATCATCGGTATCGAAGCCCTCCGTGAACCATCCGTAGACGGCGCTCACCTGCTGATATGCCTCCGCGCGCTTGCCCTTTCTCATGAGCAGCCGGCCCAGGCTTATCGCCGCGCGTAGCTCTAGCGACTTCGCCGTCTGGCGCTGGGCGATCTCCAAAGCCTGACGGAAACACCGCTCGACGTCGCCGAGAGGCGGATCGGGGCGCAAGAGCAGCAGCTCGCCCTGAAGCCGCAGGAGCTCGGCCTCATTGAAGAGTGCGGCGGTGTCGCGAGCCTGAGCGAGCCCGGCACTCACCGCCTCAAGACCTTCATCGATGCGCCCGCCCGCCCGGCAGGCGTCGGCGAGAGCTGCCCAGCAATGCGGGAATTCGAGGGTGGCGCCGGAGCCCCGGCACACCTCCATTCCCTCGATGATGCGCGCCACCCCTCGTGCGTGGTCTCCCTCGTGGGCGATCGCCCATCCTTCTTCGACCATGCTGCATCCAAGGATGAAGACGTTGGCTTGCTCGGCCGACAGGCTGACATTGGATTCCGCCGCCTGCTTCGCCAGCGAGACTTCTCGACGGAGGTGGTGGATCACCGCGCCGAACTGGATCGCGAACGATTCACTGATCGTCTGCGACAGATCGCGCGCCAGGGCCAGACCCTCGTCGATCCGCCGAGCGGCGCGATCGGGATAACCCAGGTACCAGAGAGCGTATGCGGAGAAGATCAGGCAGGCGACGCAAGGATCGTAACCAGCATGTTGATGGGCGAGATCGCGATCTTCGGCGGGGCGGTAGAGCGCGATGCCCTGCTCCAGGTGCTCCAGCGCTCGAATGAAGTCGCCGCACCAGTAGAGCGTGTCGCCCAGGACATCATGGGTGACCAGGCGCAGGGCCCGATCATCGGCCGCCTGGGCCAGACGAAAGAGCTCCTCGCCGAGGCCACACGCGATCATGAGCTCTCCCCGCAGCTCGTGAAATTCCCACAGTCCGCGGAGCACCGCGAAGAGCTCCGGCCGCTCGCCGAGCTGCCGACAGAGCTCAAGCGCTTGTCGATAGTTTGCGCCGACTTCGGGTGACCCCAGGCCCTTGGTTGACATGAGGGCTGGTCCGAGCGCCGTCCGCAGCGCGAGCTCCCGCCCAAGCCGCTCGGTGCCTGCGGGTTGCGAGGCCAGGATGGTCAGCGCCCTCGTGAAGTGAGCACTAGCTTCGACGTTAGCCGAGCGCTCGACCGCGCGCCGTCCGGCCCGGCTCCAGTAATCGATGGACTGATCCGCCAATCCAGCCGCGGTGTAGTGGTGCGCCACGATCTCCGGCTGGGTCGCCGCTATCACGGGAAACCGCTCCACGAGCGTATCCCCTATGCGGGTGTGCAGCTGCTGCCGCCGGCTCAGCAGCATGGACTGGTACGCAGTCTCTTGGATCAGCGCGTGCTTGAAGACGTAGGTCGCGTCGGGCGGTGCGCCGCGGCGATGGAGTAAGTCAGATTCCGCGAGCCGCGTAAGGGACGGCCGGAGTACGTCCTCATCGAGTGCGGCCACTGCCCGGAGCAGCTCGTAGTGAAACGTTCGGCCGAGGGCGGAACTGATCTGCGCGACTTCCTTGACCGTGGCCAGCCGATCCAGTCTTGCCATGAGTGAGTCCTGCAGTGTGGATGGAATCGCCAACGGCAGGAGCGAATCCGTGATCTCGTAGCGATCACCCCGATCAGACACAAGCCCCGACTCGATCACCATGCGGGTGAGCTCTTCGACGAAAAGCGGCACGCCGTCAGTCTTGGCGACGATTTCGTGTACCACCTCGGCGGGCAACGGCTTGCCTTCTGTGAGCCGCCCGATCATCAGCTCGGTCTGTTTGCGAGTGACGCGATTCACCGTCAGCGACATGAAGTGACTACGAGTGGTCCAAGGCGGCCGGAACTCCGGTCGAGAGGTCATGAGGAGGAGGATGGGTGCTGTCGGCACCTGCCCAAAGAGGACATCGATAAACTCGAGGGTTGACGCATCCGCCCAGTGCAGATCTTCGATGATCAAGAGAAGCGGGCGTTCGGCGGCGAGCGCGAGCAGGACTGCCGAGATGGCCTCGAGCGTTCTCTCCTTTTGGCGCTGGGGAGTGGTTTCCGCCGGCGAGATTGTTGACGGTGTGGGCACAGATAGAAATGCGGACCAAAGAGCGAGCGCCTCTGGTGACGCGGCATTGAAGCGGTTCAGCCCGGTCTCGAGCTTCACGAAACGCTGGACGGAAGTGTCGTCACGCTCGAATAGGAAGGCGTGCTCAAAGAGGTCGATGAGAGGATAGAGCGCGCTGTCCTGGTGATAGGCTGAGCAGCGGCCTTCCCATCGGTGACATTGCTCGCCCGGGATGCGTTCCTTCAGGGCCTGCACGAGGCGGGATTTCCCGATTCCCGGCTCTCCTACGAGGAGGATGACGTGGCCCCGGCCATCCTTGACGTGCTCCCAGCGTTCGAGCAGCAGGCCGATCTCCTGGTCGCGTCCCACGAGCGGAGTGACCGCAGTCTCGGTCACCGCAGGCGATGAAGATAGGGCATGGCCGGTGGCTTCCACCCGGTAAAGGCGGATCGGTCCGGGCAGGCCCTTGACGGGCCGAAGGCCGACGTCGACTGTAGCGACGGTTCCTCGGAGGAGTCTGTTCGTGGCAGCGCTGATTGCAATGGTATCGGGCTCCGCGAGCGCCTGGAGACGAGCTGCAATGTTCGGCGTTTCGCCGAGGGCCAGGGACTCCCGACGGCGTCCCTCACCGATCGCGCCCACCACCACGGGGCCGGTATGAATGCCGATTCTAACGGCGAGCGTGAATCCGCGATCACGCTGCAGCGTCACATTGAGCTTGGCCAGGCCTTCGATGATGGCGAGACCCGCTCGGACCGCCCGACGCGGATCGTCTTCCCGGGCGACTGGATAGCCGAAGTACACGAGAAGACCGTCTCCAAGATACTGGGCGACTGTGCCATGTAGTTTGCCGACCTCGGTCTCGCACACTCGCTGGTACGAGCGGACAACGTCCCGGAGCACCTCAGGATCGAGACGCACGGACAATTCAGTGGACCCGACGAGGTCGCAGAACATCACCGTGAGCTGCCGGCGTTCCGCCTCAGTAGAGACGCCACCGTGGGCTTCTCTGATCTCGGAACCAATGACATGTCCGGGTGGGGGAGCCGACAGGAGGATTCCGCAACGATCGCAGAATGTGCTGTCCGCCTCGATGGGCGCGCCACAACCGGGACAGCCCGCGAGCGAAGTTCCACACTTTCGGCAGAATCGCGCATCGCTGCGATTCTCCGTGTGACACCGGACGCAGTTCATGAAGAGCCTCCGGAGATGTGGTCCGGCTCGGTCGCGGCAACCGTAGCATCGCTACGCGAAGCGGGTCAAATCGTACAGGGGCTTGCGTCGCGCGGCCGCCCGGCGATAATCGTCCCGCCATGCGCGATCTCACCCTCGGCCGCCTCCGCGTCTCCGCCGTGGTCGAGCGCGCGGGGCCGACCCGGCCGACGTGGCTCCTTCCCGACGCGACGCCCGAGGCGGTGGAGCGTCACCGCGACTGGCTGGCGCCGCACTTCCTGGATGAGAAGGGCCGCTTCCTCCAGAGTATCCACGCCTTCGTGATTCGCGCGCCGGGCCTGACCGCGCTCGTGGACACCTGCGTGGGCAACGACAAGGATCGCGGAGGGCGGGCGCCGTTCCACATGATGCGGACGCAGTTCCTGAGCGATCTGCGCGCCGCGGGGGTGCCGCCGGAGTCGGTGGACCTCGTGATCTGCACGCATCTGCACGTGGATCACGTGGGCTGGAACACGCGCCTGGAGAACGGCCGCTGGGTGCCGACCTTCCCGCGCGCCCGCCACCTCTTCGCGCGGCGGGAGTTCGAGCACTGGTCCGGCGAGAAGGATGAGGACACGCGGCGCATCCTCGCCGACAGCGTGCAGCCGGTCCTGGATGCCGGGCTGGCGACGCTCGTGGACATGGATCACCGCGTGTCCGACGAGCTCTGGCTGGAGCCCACGCCGGGCCACACACCCGGCCACGTGAGTGTGCGGCTCCGGGGCGGCGACGGCGAAGCGGTGATCACCGGAGACCTCATGCACTGTCCCGTGCAGGTCGCCGAGCCGGGCTGGGGCAGCCACTTCGACTCCGACGTGGAGCATGCGCGGAAAACCCGGCGCGCCTTTTGCGAGCGCTACGCGGACGGGCCGGTGCGCGTGCTCGGGACGCACTTCCACCATCCGACCGCCGGCCATATCCGACGCCATGGAAGCTCCTGGCGGTTCATCGTGGAGGCTTGATGGACCTGCAGGAGCGCGCGGCATTCGTCACCGGGGGCTCGGGCGATCTGGGCGCGGCGATCTGCGAGCGGCTGGCCCGCGCGGGCTGCGACCTGGCGGTGGGCTATCTGGGCAACAAGGACGGCGCGGAGAAGGTCGCCGGCGTGGTGAAGGGGCTCGGGCGCAAGGTGACCATGGTCCAGCTGGACCAGGCGGACGCGGCCTCGTGCGAGCCCGCGGTGAACGCCGCCGCCGCCGGCCTGGGTCGTCTCGACATCCTGGTCAACAACGCCGGCTGGAACATCGGCATCCCGTTCCCCGAGCTCGACAAGCTGACGGTGGAAGTCTGGGATCGCCTCCAGCACACGAATCTGCGGGGCCCATTCCTGCTCGCGAAGGCGGCGGTGCCCCATATGCGCGCCCAGGGAGCCGGCCGCATCGTCAACATCGCGAGCATCGCCGGCCACCGGCCCACGGGCAGCTCCATCGGCTACGCGACCAGCAAGGCGGCGCTCGTACATCTCACCCGCTGCCTCGCGGTCGCGCTGGCCCCGGCCATCACGGTGAACTGCGTGTCGCCCGGTCTCATCGAGGGCACGCGGATGGCCCAGCGCATCCCGCCCGCGGTCGTGGAGAGTGTGCGCAAGTCCGTCGTGCTGGGCCGCGGCGCAGACGTCAAGGACATCGCCGCGCAGGTGGAGACCTTCTGCCGGGCCGACAGTGTCACCGGCCAGGTGCTGGTGGTTGACGGCGGCCTCGTCTTCCACTAGGTCCCGCAATTCCCCGCCGGTAGTGCAAATGCATCATGCGGCCGGCACCAGCCAGATGCTAATTTCCGCTCCACTAGGCGTTTGCTCTTTACCCGCGGCTGGGAAGAGAGGCCCTCATCGTGAGCGATCTGATCGGCAGGATGAAGGGTAGCGAGCCCCCGGGCCGATGGATAGGATCACTGCTCGGCGCGTGAGCGTCCTCGGCGCCACCGGCGCAACCCTGATCGCGGTCGGCGTGATCACGGGCGCTCTGCTGCTGCCTGCCTCCGCGCCCGCCCAGAAGGCGCCGGCGGGAGCGCCACCCGCGACGACGCAACCCGGGACGACGCCATCCGCGGGAGCGCCACCCGCTCCGGCTGCTCTGCCCGAGGGATACGTGGGTGCCGAGACGTGCAGGGCCTGCCACCAGGATCAGTTCGAGAAGTTCTCGCACACCAAGATGGGCCGCCTCTTCCTCAGGCAGCCCCGCAACTCGCAGGAGGGCCTAGCCTGCGAGAACTGCCACGGCCCCGGTGGCGAGCACGTGGCCAAGGGGGGCGGCAAGGGCGTGGGCGGCATGATCAGCTTCGCCAAGAACGACAAGACGCCCGTCGACAAGCGCAACCAGATGTGCATGACCTGCCACAACAAGGGCAGTCACATGTTCTGGCGGGGCAGCGCCCACGAGGCCCGCGACGTGGCGTGCACAGCCTGCCACAAGGTGATGGAGGACATCTCCCCCCGCCACCAGCTCGCGCGCCCGACCGACATGGAGACGTGCGGCACCTGCCACATCGACAAGCGGGCGGCCGCCACGAAATTCTCTCGCCATCCGATGCTCGAGGGCAAGATGGGGTGCTCCTCCTGCCACAACCCCCACGGGTCGATCACCCCCGCGCTCCTCAAGGAGCCCTCACTGAACGACACGTGCTTCAACTGCCACGCCGAGAAGCGCGGGCCGTTCCTGTGGGGGCACGCGCCCGTCGTCGAGAGTTGCGCGAACTGCCACGATCCGCACGGCTCCAACCACGAAAAGATGCTCAAGCTGTCCCGGCCGCGGCTCTGTCAGCAATGCCACATCGAGAGCCGACATCCGACCTCGCCGTACGGCCGTGATACCGGTTCCCTCAAGTTCGTGATGGGGCGATCCTGCTCGGACTGTCACGTCCAGATCCACGGCTCCAACCACCCATCGGGCCACGCCTTTACCCGTTAGGAGCGCATGATGAGAGCGATCGGACGGATCGGTCTGATCCTCGTGGTGCTGGTGGCGCCGCTGGTGGCGGCCCCGGCCTGGGCCCAAACCCCGCTCGGCGGCTGGGTGCTCGAGGGGGGCCTGGAGGCGGGCGTCCGCTTCCTCCCGGATGAGCCGTCGAAGAACGAGCAGGCCAAGTTCCAGGAGTATCGGGACATCCAGGAGGGCCTCTTCCTCGAGTCGCTCAGGCTCCGGCTCCGTACCGACGACGAGAAGCACTTCATCGAGCTCGGAGGGCGCGCGTGGGGCCTGAAGGACCAGGAGTACTTGCTCGGGGTCGGACGCCTTGGCCTGTGGGAAGGCGGGTTCGAGTGGAACCAGATCCCCCACACCTTCTCGACCAATGCGCGCTTCATGGCCGGCGAGAACCCGCCCGGGTTCTTCGTGCTGCCTACCCCACGCACGCCGCTGAACGCGCATAACTCGGCGGGGGAGCCGGACGACATCTCGCTCCTCCGGAAAGACGCGCGGTTCTTCTTCAAGCTGACGCCGACGCCCTGGCTCGACATCACCGCCGAGTACACGAACATCCGCAAGGACGGCGAGCGGCCGTTCGGTATGGCGTTCGGGTCCCCCGGCAACAACTTCTACGAGATCCTCGAGCCCATCCAGCAGACCACCCACGATTTCCGCGTCAAGGCGGTGATCGCGCGGGAGACGTGGCAGCTGCAGTTTTCCTACGGCTTTTCCGCCTTCCGCAACGACCTGGACGCGGTGAGGGCGGACAACCCCTGCTTCGGGTTGACGGCGGCGGTGACCGTGGCCTCGCCGGGGTGCGGCGGTGACGCCACTGGCGCCCCCGAGCGCGGCCAGATCGCGCTGACGCCCAACAACACCGCGCACACGTTCGCGCTCGGCGGCGGCGTCAGCCTGCCCTGGTGGCGGACGCACCTGAGCGGCAACGTGTCCTACAGCTTGCGCCTGCAGGATCAGTCCTTCCAGCCCCAGACGATCAATCCGGCGCTGACCTCCTCGCCCCTCCTCGGACTGCCTGCCAAGAGTCTCGACGGGACGGTCGGGATCACGACCGTGAACTTCAACGCGACGAGCCGGCCGCTGCCGCCGCTGAGCCTGACGCTCCGGTACCGGCTCTTCGACTTCAACGACATGACCGACGAGCACATCTTCGCGGCCAACGTGGTCAACGATCGGAGCATCACCGCGGAGGCGCAGCGGGCCGCCCGCTTCGAGCAGACCCGGCAGAACGTGGACGCCGAGGCCCGCTGGCGCTTCGGCACGATGGCGGCCGTGGGCTTCGGCGGCGGGTGGGAATACATCAATCGCTCCAAGAACCGCGAGGTCGACAACAGCGACGAGTACTTCGCCCGCGCGGTCCTGGACGTCACACCGTTGGAGTGGCTGCTCGCGCGCCTGACCTACCGGCCCTCGTTCCGTCGCATCGGGAGATATGACCCCGCCGCGCAGCTCGAACGGACCACCGTGGAGGATGTGGCTGCCGACGCGATCTCGACCGCCCAGTCGCCCCTCCTCCGTAAGCTGGACGAGTCGGACCGCGACCGGCAACGTGTGGACCTCATGATCGAGCTCATGCCGATCGAGAACTTCACCACATCATTCAGCACCAGCTTTCGGAACGACAACTACTACAACTCGACGCTCGGGCTGCAGGACGCCACCGCGTGGACGGCCGGCGTCGATCTGACCTGGACGCCGTCGGACCGGATCTCGCTGACCGCCGGCTATAATCACGAGTCGATCTTGCAGCGGCAGCGCTCGCGCAGCCGGCCCGTGAGCGGCGGGTTCGCCCTCGACTTCCCCGACTTCGACTGGATTTCGACCACCACCGACACGATCGAGACGTTCTATGTCGGGCTGCGCGCGGCGCTCATCCCCCGGACCCTCGACCTCTTGTTCGGCGCCCGGTTCGAGTACGCCGTGAGCGACGTGGCGAACCGCAACCCGGACCCGGTGACGAGCGGTTCGCTCTCCCAGCGGAACACGGCGACGGCCCCGCACTTTCCGGCCACCGACGACAGCATGTTCCGTCTCGACATGGCCGCGCGCTATCACTTCCTGAAGCATTGGACGGCCACCGTCGGTTATGCGTTCGAGATGTTCCACAAGGACAACTGGCAGACCAACCAGCTGAATCCCTTCCTCCCCGGCGTGACCTCCATCTGGCAGGGGAACGACTTCAAGGACTACACCGCGCACATCGTCACGTTGACCCTCGGCTACCGGTTCTAGGGTCGCGTCCGGGGCTCTCCGTAGGCCCAAGGTCGCATTGACGAAGCGGACGCGCCCCTTTAGCATGCCCCCGGCAATATCGGCATGGCAGGGATGCCTGTTGCGGAGGGCGGACGATGGAGCAGTTGGAGTTGGACCTGACGGACGCGCTCGCCGGTGCCGCCGACGGGGCCCTCGTCGTCGGCCGGGATGGACGTATCCTCGCCTGGAATCGGGCCGCCGAGCGAATCCTGGGCTACCGGGCGGGCGAGGTCATCGGGCGTCCGTGCTGCGAGGTCCTCGCGGGGCGGGACGCCGGCGGCATCCGGATTTGCGAGCCGGACTGCCGAGTGATGGCCCTGGCGCACGGAGGTCGGGCCGCCGAGAGCTTCGACATGCGGGCGCTCACCAAGGCTCGCCGTCCCGTCTGGCTCAACGTGAGCACGCTCACCGCGCGCTACCCTGGCCGAACCGTTGTGGCCCATCTGTTCCGCAAGGTCACCGCGACGCCGGGAGTACGGGAGCCGGTCGAGCCCGAGCCGACGAAGGCCCCGGGCGAGCTGCCGGACTCGGGTCTGACGCCACGAGAGCTACAGGTGATTGGGCTCCTTGCCCGGGGAATGGGTACCCGCGAGATGGGGGACCACCTGAAGGTGAGCCGGGCGACAATTCGCAACCACGTACAGAGCATACTCGGCAAGCTCGGTGTGCACAGCCGTCTCGAGGCCGTCGCGCGAGTGAGCGGCCGCCAGTTCATTGCCCGATTGACCACGGCCGCGGCGGCGCTGTGGGGCGTGTCGCCGGTCATATTCTCCTGACCACGTGGGCTCGATGATCGTGTGGTTGGTGGCGTTACCCCGCGGGCCGCGCGCGCCGACATCACAGCTCGACGATGCCGTTGCCCACCTTCTTGAGCCGCTCGAGCACGAGGGGGTCGTGGCCGGGGAGCACCAGCTCGGGGCTGGACGCTAGCTCGCGGATCGTGTCGAAGGCGCGGTACATGCCCGGCAGGTCGTGCAAGGTGTTGAACGGGATGCGCTCCTCGAAGTTCCGGTAGTAGTGCGAGGCGTCCGAGGCCACCACCGCCTGCCCCCTGGCATGCGCCACGGTGACGATCTGCATGCCGGCGGTGTGTCCGCCCACCTTCTGCACCCGCACGCCCGGCACCACCTCCATGCCGCCGTCCACGAACACGAGGCGGCGATCGTAGTTCAGGCGGATCAGCGCGCAGATGTCCTCCACCTCCACCGACCGCCGGAACGCGCCCTGCGCGGCGTTGCGCCCCGTGTAGAACGCCATCTCGGCGTCCTGCACGTAGAACGTCGCATTCGGGAACAGGGCGTAGTTGCCCACGTGGTCGTAGTGGAAGTGGCTGAGGATCACGTGCTGCACGCGCGTCACGTCCACGCCTACCTCGGCGAGGCCGCGGTCGATGGGGCGAAGGAACTGGCGCCCGCGCGCGGTCCCCACTGCCTCGGTGAAGCCGAGGTCCACCACCACCGTCTCCGAGCCGTTGGTCAGCGCCCACACGAAGTAGTCCATGGTCATGGGACCGTTGTGGTGATCGCCGTAGAAAGCCTCCGACGTCGTGCACGTCCGGTGGGCGTAGCGCACCGCATGGATCCGGTAGGGGGCAGGGGGCATGGTCAACGCTCCTTTCTCGTGCGAGGATTCTACGCGCTGTCATTCCCGGTTCAAGGAGGACCCGCATGAACGTCGGATTCATCGGGGTCGGCACCATGGGCGCCTTCATGGCGTCCAACCTGCAGGCGGCGGGCCATGCGCTGATCGTCAACGACGTGAGGAAGGACGCCGCGGGGCCGCATCTCGCCGCGGGCGCGGTGTGGGCCGCCACACCGAGAGAAGTCGCCAAGGACGCGGAGGTGATCTTCACCTCGCTGCCCGGTCCGCCGGAGGTGGAGGCGGTCGCCCTCGGCCCGGACGGGCTCATCAGCGGCATGCAGCGCGGCGCCGCCTACTTCGACCTCAGCACCAACGCGCCGAACCTCGTGCGGCGGCTCCACGCCGCGTTCGCCGAGAAGGGCCTCCATCTCCTCGATGCGCCGGTGAGCGGAGGCCCGCGGGGCGCCAAGACGCGCAAGCTCGCGCTGTGGATCGGCGGCGAGCGGGCGCAGTTCGACAAGTGGAAGCCGGTGCTCGACGCCATCGGCGATCAGGTGTACTACGTGGGGCCAATCGGCGCGGGCTCGGTGGCCAAGCTCGTCCACAACTGCGCAGGCTACGCCATCCAGACCGCCCTCGCCGAGGTGTTCACGATGGGCGTGAAGGCGGGCGTGGACCCCCTCACGCTGTTCCAGGCGGTGCGGCAGGGCGCGCAGGGCCGGCGCCGCACGTTCGACGGCTTGATCGATCAGTTCCTGCCCGGCACGTTCGATCCGCCGGCCTTCGCGCTCAAGCTCGCGCACAAGGACGTTTCGCTGGCCACCGCGGTGGGCCGCGAGTTCGGCGTGCCCATGAGAGTGGCGAATCTCGCGCTGGAGGAGCTGACCGAGGCGCTCAATCGCGGCTGGGGCGGGCGCGACTCGCGGGTGGCCATGCTGCTTCAAGAGGAGCGCGCCGGCGTGAAGATCGCGGTGCCGCCGGACCAGGTGCGCGGGGTGGTGGACAAGGGGTAGAGTCGGGAGCACGACGTCGGGTCAGGATGAGAGACCAAGGGAGGCCGACATGGTCACGAGGATCTATGCGGGTGCGGCGCGGGGATTCGGCGGGTCGGCAACGGCGCACGGCGGGCTGTTCCGCCGGGCGCTCGGCGACGCGCGCTGGGAGAAGCTAGGGGGCGGGCTGTCCGCGGAGAGCGAAATTCACGCCATCGCCGTGCATCCCGGCGACGCCCAGGTGGTATATGCCGGCACCCAGGAAGGGCCCTACCGCAGCACCGACGGCGGGGATCACTGGACTGCTGTCCCGTTCCCCGACGGCGCCAAGGAGGTCTGGTCCTTCCTCTTCGACCCGCGCGACGCCCGTCTGATGTACGCCGGCACCTCGCCCGCGGCGATCTACAAGAGCGAGAACGGGGGGGACACGTGGCGCAAGCTCGGCCTGCGCACCCCGGGCCACGTGAAGATGAGCTTCGACTGCCGCGTCACCCGCATGGCCGCCGATCCGAGCCAGCCGCGCGAGCTCTACGCGGGGCTCGAGGTGGATGGCGTGCTCCGTTCCCGCGACGGCGGCGAGACGTGGGAAGACATGAGCCGGCCCCTCATCAAGCTCGCCGACCAGCCCCATCTCAAGAGCCGCATCGTGAGCGATACCGAGATCGAGGGCATGATGGACACGCACGCCCTCTGCGTCTCGAGCGCCGCGCCCGGCACGGTGTTCCTCGCCGTGCGCATGGGGGTGTTCCGCAGCACCGATCGGGGCGTCAACTGGGAAGACATGGAGATTGGCCGCTTCTCGCCGCTCACCTATTCGCGCGACATCTGCGTGTCGCCGCACAGTCCCCGCACGTTGTTCACCGCGCTGAGCCCCGCCGCGCGGAGCGAGGACGGCTCGCTCTATCGGAGCGACGATCTGGGCGGCTCGTGGCGGCGCATCGACCGGGGCATCAAGGCCAAGGCCACGATGATGGGCATTGCGCTGCATGCCAAGGACCCGGATCAGGTGTATTGCGTCTCGCGCTGCGGGCAGGTGTTCGGCACCCAGGACGGCGGGCAGCGCTGGCAGGAGTATCCGCTGCCCGACGGCACCGCGGACGCCTACGCCGTCGCGTGCGCCTAGCGGGCAGGCCATGCCGTCGCCGGATTGGGTGGTCCCGCTTCCCGAGCGGGCGGCCGCGGAGCTGGAAGGCTTCGTCGCGGGTCTCCGGCGCGATCCTCTCCCCACCGTGCTGCTCACGCCGCCGGTGGAAGGCTTCACCGCCTGCCGCGCGGTGATGACCGAGGTGGGCGAGCGGCTGCGCGGGCCGCTCGGGCTCGCCGTCGTCGACCGGGTGCTGGTGGAGCGGTACTCCGAGGACGAGAATCGCGCCATCGGCTGGGTGCTCGGTTCCCTGCTGGGCCGGTTGGTCGCCCAGAAGTGGGACGGCACCATGCTCTACGACGTCCGCGACACCGGCAAGCGCCTGGAGTACGGGGTACGCCGCTCGGTCACCAACCTCGAGCTCCAGTTCCACACCGACGCCCCGTGGCTCGCGCTGCCCCCCGAGTACGTGGGCCTGCTCTGCCTGAACCAGGCCGCGGAGGGCGGTGTGAGCCGCTTCGTGAGCCTGACCGACGCCCACGATACCGTGGGCCGCCAGTCGCCCGACCTGCTCAAGCGGCTCTATCATCCGTTCCCGTTCGACCGGCAGGCCGAGCACGACCCGGACGACGCGAAGGTGACGTGGCAGCCGGTCTTCGCCGCGAGCGCCGACGGGCCGCTGTGTCGCTACAATCGCGCGCTCATCGAGACCGGCGCGGAGCTGGCGGGCCAGACCCTGGATGCGGACGGATGCGACGCCCTGGAGGCGATGCGGGAGCTGGTGGAGGCGCCCGCGCGGTGGGTGGAGCTGACGATCCTGCGTGGGCAGCTGCAGTATCTCGACAACCGCCGCTTCGCTCACGCCCGCACGCCCTTCAACGACGGCGCGGCGCCCGATCAGAAGCGTCATCTCGTCCGGCTCTGGAATCGCGACGAGGGCCGGCGGAGCTTCCACGGCTGATCCTCCGGACCGCATTCCTTGTCGCGCTCACCCTGCCCGCCGCGCCGATGGCGGCGGAGGCGCAAGCCCCCGCGAACACCGTTCGCATCGGCTGGCTCGGACTCGCCGCTCCGACCCCTGAAGTCCTGCGCGTGGTGAACGCATTCAAGAACGGGCTGCGCGAGCTCGGCTACGTGGATGGGCAGAACCTCGCCTTCGAGTACCGCTGGGCGCATGGACAGTCGGACCGGCTGCGACCGCTCGTCGCGGAGCTCATCCGGCTCAAGGTAGACGTGATCGCGGCCGGCAATCCCAATCGGTCACCGTGGCAAAGGACGCGACGAGCACCATTCCCATCGTGGCCATCGGGCCCGAGCCCCAGTCGCTCGGCCTCGGCGCGAATCTCGCGCGCCCGGGCGGCAACGTGACCGGCGTGAGTCTCATCGCCGGTCCGGAGATTGGGGGGAAGTGCTTGGAGCTGCTCACAGAGGCCGTGCCCCGGGTGTCCCGGGTGGCGCTGCTCATCAGGGCGGATCACCCGGGACACGGCAGCGTGGTGAAGGAGGTCCTGGCGGCGGCCCGGCCGGTGAAGGTGACGATTCAGACGGTGAAGGCCCGGACGCCGCAGGATCTCGAGAGCGCGTTCGCGGAAATGAGGCGCGGAAGAGCCGAGGCGCTCGTCGTGCTCGCCGACGCGGTGTTCTTCCAGCATCGTACGCGGATTGCCGATCTCGCGGCGAAAGGACGCCTCCCGACCATCTACGGCATGACCGAGCACGCCGAGGCGGGCGGACTCATGGCGTATGCGGCAAACTTCGAGGAAGTGGCACAGCGCGCGGCGAGCCACGTGGACAGGATCCTCAAGGGCGCCAGCCCCGGGGATCTGCCGGTCGAGCGGCCGACGCGATTCGACCTGACCATCAATGCCAGAACCGCGAAGGCCCTGGGGCTCACGATGCCGCGTTCACTCCTCTCGCGAGCCGAGCGCGTGATTGAATGACGCCCGCTCGGCGCCGCGCGCTCAGCCGATGACGGTCAGCTCCTGGGTGGTGTAGGTCTTCACCCGGCCGATGAAGAGCGCGCCGTCCGCGTAGAGCGCCCTGCCTTCGGGCGAGGCCAGCGCCCTCCGCATCGCGTCGTGGTCGTCGTACCAGAGCTCCGCGATCCCATCGATCTCGAAATCCGCCGACGGGACGTCGGGCCGCGTCCGCTCCTCCAAGAGATGAGTCTGTACGTAGCGGCGGATGCCCGGCACTCTCAGCGCGAGGGGGGCGTGAATCTCCACCCAGTGGCGCATGAACTGCTCGTGGGTGAGCCCCGGCTTGCGCGTGAGCAGGGTGACGCTCTTGATCATGCGCGCCGGCTCACGCCTTTTCGTAGGGGTAGCGCTTGATGCGGTCGGTGTTCTGCCCCTCGATGCGGATGAGGCGCGTCGGGCCATCGCGGCGCGGGGAGTGGACGTCGCCCTCGTTGTAGACGTGAGCCATGCCGGGCTCGAGCGGGTAACTCCCCCTGACCCGCACCTTGCCCGGCTTGTCGGCGGCGGGCCGGCTCAGCACCTCCCAGTCGGTCATCACCGTGGAGCCCTCGGCCTGGCCGTAGATCGCCCAGGTGGTGCCGTGATCGTGAGGGTTCGACTCCTTCGCGCCGCGGTTCACGTGGGCGAGGATGCAGAACCCGAGCGTGGGGTCCTCGTAGAGGACTTTCCGCTCGGGAACGTCGTCGCCGAGGTGCTTGGCGACGAAGGCCTTGTCCTTGAGCACGTCCTGGACGACGGCGCACACCTTCTTGCGCCCGTCCGGACCGGGATCGGCTTCGAGAATGGCGCGACAGGTCGACGCGAACTGCTCGAGGGTATAGGCCATGGCGATGATCCTCCTGCCGACATGCTAGCATTCATGGGGCACGCCCCGCGACGGGGTGAAAGGGGACACGACATGGCAGTGTCACAGCTCGCATATTTGGGCATCGGGGTGAGCGATCTGGCGCGCTGGCGCACGTTCGCGTCGGACGTGCTCGGCATGCAAGTGGTCGAGGGCGCCTCCGACGGGGGCGTCTACCTCCGCATGGACGAGTGCCATCACCGCATCGTCCTCCATCCCTCGGGCGAGGACGACGTCGTCTACGTGGGCCTCCAGGCCGCCAGCCACGCCGAGTACGAGCAGAGCAAGGAGGCCCTGCGCGCCGCCGGCGTGCGGATCACCCCGGGCACGCCCGCCGAGATCACCCAGCGCCGCGTGCTCGACCTCGTGAAGTTCGAGACGGGCGAGGTGCCCTTCGAGCTCTGCGTGGGGCTGTACACGCGGTGGGATCCGCCGTTTCGGCCGGGACGCTCGATGTCCGGGTTCAAGACCGGCGCGCTCGGCTTCGGCCACGTCGTCCTGCGCTCGACCACCCGTGACGACAGCGTGCGGCTCTTGACCGAGACGCTCGGCTTCCGCATCTCCGACTACATCGGCACCATGGTGTTCCTGCACTGCAACCCGCGTCATCACTCCATCGCCTTCCAGCCCGCCGCCAAGGATCTGCCGCGCAGCCGGGACAAGCGCATGTGGCACTTCATGCTCGAGACCAACTCGCTGGACGACGTCGGCGCCGCCATGGACATCGCGGCGCGCTCGGGCGCGCCGCTCGCCACCACGCTGGGCCGGCACTCCAACGACCAGATGGTCTCGTTCTACGTCATGACGCCGTCGGGCTTCGAAGTGGAGTACGGCTGGGGCGGCCGGCTCGTGGACGACAGCACCTGGATCGTGCAGCGACACGACCGCGGGACCCTCTGGGGGCACAAGCCCCAGGTGGAGGCCGCGCTCCCCGTCAGCGCGCAGCCCGCGGCCCGGTAGCCGCGCGGCGTCTCCGCCCCCCCCCCAATGGGCGAGTTCGGGATCGGCCAGCCGGTCAAGCGCTTCGAGGACGTGCGCCTCCTGACCGGGCGCGGCCGATATCAGGGCGACGTCAACCTCCCAGGCCAGGTCCACATGGTGGTGCTGCGCTCGCCGCACCCGCACGCGCGGATCCGCGGCATCGATGCCGGCGCGGCCCTCACCGCGCCCGGCATCGTCGCTCTCCTCACTGGCGCCGATCTCGCCAAGGACAAGCTTGGCACCATGCGCATGACCCTCAAGCGCAAGCGTCCCGACGGCTCGCCCATGTTCACCTCGCCGCATCTCGGGCTCTCCCCCGAGCGCGTGCGATACATCGGCGATCCCGTGGCCCTCGTCATCGCCGAGACCCTCGCTCAGGCGAAGGACGCCGCCGAGCTGGTGGACGTGGACTACGAGCCCTTGCCCGCGGTGACGGGCACCGCCGATGCGGCGAAGGCGGGGGCGCCGTCGGTGTGGGACGAGTGCCCGGACAACATCTCGAGCGTCTACGAGGCCGGCAACAAGGCCGCCGCCGACGCCGCAATGGCGGGCGCCGTCCACCTCATCCGCCGCCGCTTCGACATCACCCGCGTGCACGCGCAATACCTGGAGCCGCGCGGCGCGCTCGGCGTCTGGGATCCGGGCGAGGAGCGCTACACGCTCTACGCCGACGTGCAGTATCCCCACCGCGTGCGCACCGCGCTCGCCAGCAACATCTTGAAGGTGCCCGAGCACAGCATCCGCGTCGTCGCCGGCGACGTGGGCGGAGGTTTCGGGACCAAGGGCTGGCAGTATCCCGAGCACCGCCTGGTGCTGTGGGCGGCGCGCCGGCTCGGCCGGCCGGTGAAGTGGGCCTGCGAGCGCAGCGAGGCCATCCTCGCCGACGAGCACGCGCGCGACAACGTGACCGAGGCCGAGCTCGGGCTCGACGCCGACGGCCGCTTCGTCGGGCTGCGCGTGCGCACGCTGGCCAACGTGGGCGCCTACGTGTCCTCCGACCGGAACCTCCTCGCCACGTTCAGCAATGTCGCCACGCTGGTGGGGGTCTACACGATCCCCGTCGCCCACGTGCACGTGTCGTGCGTGTTCTCGAATACCAACTCCACCGCCCCCTATCGCGGAGCGGGACGGCCCGAGGCGACCTATGTCATCGAGCGGCTGATCGACGAGGCGGCGCGCGAGCTGGGCGTGGACCGCGTCGCGCTGCGGCGGAAGAACGTCATTCCCGCCTCCGCCATGCCGTACAAGACGGCGCTTGGCATGACCTACGACTGCGGCGAGTTCGACAAGAGCATGGAGGAGGCGCTGACGTCCGCCGACGTGGCCGGCTTCGAAGCGCGGCGCGCCGAGGCCCGGCGCCGCGGGAAGCTCCGCGGCCTCGCGGTGGTCAACGCCATCGAGCGCGCGGCCTCGCCCCAGCCCGAGTTCGCCGAGGTGCGCTTCAGCCCGAGCGGCACCGCCACCATCTTCATGGGGACCAAGAATCAGGGCCAGGGCCACGAGACCACGTTCAAGCAGATCCTCCACGAGCGCCTGGGCATCGCGCCGGAGGACGTGCGCTACATCGACGGCGACACCGACCGCGTGGCCTTCGGCATGGGCAGCATGGGCTCGCGCTCCACGGTGATCGGGGGCACCGCGCTCACCTTGGCCGCCGACAAGGTGATCGCCAAAGGGCGGCGCATCGCGGCCAAGCTGCTGGAGGCCGCGGAGGCCGACATCACGTTCGCGGACGGACGTTTCGCGGTGAAGGGGACGGACAAGGCGGTGGCCCTGAAGGACGTGGCGCGCGCCGCGTTCACGCCCGCGTCGCTGCCGCCCGGCGTCGAGCCGGGGCTCTACGAGACGGGGACCTTCTCGCCGCCCGCCGACACCTGGCCCAACGGCTGCCACGTGTGCGAAGTGGAGGTAGACGAGGACACCGGCGCGGTGGCCGTGGTGAGCTACACGGTCGTGGACGACGTGGGCACGGTGATCAATCCGCTCACGCTGAAAGGGCAGATCCACGGCGGCGTGGCCCAGGGCGTGGGGCAGGCCCTGATGGAGCAGGTGGTCTACGACCGCGAGTCGGGGCAGCTCCTCACCGCCTCGTTCATGGAATACGGCATGCCGCGCGCTGACGACTTCCCCGACATGCACATCGAGAGCCGGCCCGTCCCCACCAAGCTGAACCCACTCGGGGCCAAAGGCGCGGGCGAGGCGGGCACGGTGGGCGCGCTGCCCGCAGTCATGAACGCGGTGGTCGATGCCCTCGCGCCGCTGGGGGGCGTGGCGCTCGACATGCCGGCGACGAGCGAGCGAGTGTGGCGCGCGATCCAGGCCGCGCGCGCGGCGCGGTGAGCGGTGAGCCGCTCAGCCCTTGAGGCGCGGGAGCAGCTCGCGGGTGGCCCGCTCGAGCTGCTCCATCTGATCGCCGCCGCCGAAGCGCAGCACGATGTGGCGGACGCCCACCGCCACGAAGCGCTGGAGCCGCTCCAGGCACGAGGCGGCGTCCCCGCCGTGAAAGCCCTGGATCCGCGCGATGCTCTCGTAGGGCGCCCCGTAGTACGACTCCACGAAACGCCGCAGCTCCGCTTCCGCAGTCTTCGTGTCGCGCCCGATGTGGAGCGTGGTGTAGAGCCCCGGCACGAGGTGATCCGCGTGGCCGTGCTCGGCCCGGGCCGCGGCCTGCACGCGCGCCCAGCCCTCCGCCCAGGCCTCGGGCGTGACGCTGTTGGGCAGCCAGGCCTGAGCGAGCCGTCCCGCCCGGCGCGTGGCCGCCTCCACCTCGCCGCCCATCCAGATCGGGGGGCCGCCGGGACGATGCGGCGTGGGAAGCAGGCGCGCGTCGGTGAGCTGCGAGTAGCGGCCGGCGTACGTCACGCCCCGCCCGTCGGCGTCGGTCCACAGCGCGCGGCAGATTGCGAGCGACTCCTCCAGGCGCCCCACCCGCTGCGCGAACGGCATGCCGCAGGCCTCGAATTCCTTGCGCACCGCGGGCGAGTCGGGGGCGATGCCCACTCCGAGGAGCAGCCGGCCTTCCGCGACGCGGTCGACCGTGGCCACGAGATGCGCGAGCACCAGCGGATGGCGAAGGGCGGGGAGCAGCACCGCGGTGCCGAGCCGAGCGCGGCGGGTGCGCGCGGCCACCGCGGCGAGGAGGGTGAGGGGCTCGAAGCGCGGCCGCGCCAGGATGGAGTCGCCGGCCCAGATCGAGTCGTAGCCCGCGGCCTCGATGCGCTCGGCCAGCGCCAGCATGGGGCCCGTCTCGAAGCGAGAGGACATGACGGCCTCGCGCGTGGGCAGGAGCACGCCGATCTCGACCGGGGTCACGGGGCTGGATCTTAGCATGGCGCGCGCGATGCAGCGGCGGAGGCTCGGGCGCACCGACATGGACGCGAGCGTGCTGGGCTTCGGGGGCTCCGAGATCGGCTACCAGCAGGCGAGCCTCAGGTCGGTGGAGCGCCTGCTCGGAAGCGCGCTCGACGCCGGCCTCAACGTGATCGACACCGCCGAGTGCTACGAGGACAGCGAGGAGCTGATCGGGCGGGCGGTGGGGCATCGGCGCGGCGAGTTCCATCTCTTCACCAAGTGCGGTCACGCCCGCGCGGAATGGCGCTCGGACTGGCGGCCGGCATCGCTGCTCCGGAGCATCGAGCGAAGCCTCAAGCGCCTGCGCACGGACCGGGTCGACCTCGTTCAGCTCCACTCGTGCTCGCTGGACGTGCTCGAGCGTGGCGATGCCATTGCGGCCCTGGAGACGGCCCGGAGCCGGGGCTGGACGCGGTACATCGGCTACAGCGGCGACGGCGTCGCGGCGCGCTGGGCGGTGGAGTCGGGGCGCTTCGACACGCTGCAGACCTCGGTGAGCATCGCGGATCAGGAGGCGATCGAGCTGACGCTGCCGCTCGCGCGCGAGCGCGGACTCGGCGTGATCGCCAAGCGGCCCATCGCCAACGTGGCCTGGCGCTACGCGCGCAAGCCCGCCGAGCCCTACTACCAGGACTACTGGGAGCGCCTGCGCGCGCTCGACTACCCGTTCCTGCGCGGCGCGGCCCGCGACGGCGTGAAAACGGCGCTGCGCTTCACCCTGAGCGAGGCCGGCGTGCACACCGCCATCGTGGGCACCACCAAGCCCGAGCGTTGGCGGGAGAATGCCGCGCTGCTGTTGGACGGGCGGCTGCCCGACGCCCAGCGCGAGGCCATTCGCGCGCGGTGGAAGGCGGTGGCGACGCGGGACTGGGTCGGCCAGATCTGATTCCGCCTCTTCTGATATGATCACGGCCACGGGCCTTCAGACCCTCACGTTCCTCGTCCCGCAAAGGAGCGCGCCATGACCGACCGCCTCATCTCGGGCGACAACCACATCGATCTGACCTATTGCCCGCCCGACCTCTGGTCCTCGCAGGCGCCCGCCAAGTGGAAGCTCCTGGTGCCCCGGGTCGAGGAGCTGGAGGACGGCTGCCACTGGTTCGTGGACGCGGTCGACCGCGGCATGTGGAACGGCGTGGGACCCGGGTTCCTCCCGTACACCAAGGGAGTCTTCGCCCACATCGACGAGATGAAGGACGTGGGCTTCGAGTGGAACTATCAGCGCGGCGCCCGGCCGCGGCCCACCACCCCGGAGCTCCGGCTGGCCGATCTGGACCGCGACGGGGTGGACAAGGAGATCATCTACGGCTGCTTGATGATCAACGATCTGATCGCCGACGGCGCGCAGCGCGCGTGGGCGAACTCGATCTACAACACGTGGGCGGCCGACTTTGCCAAGGCGAGCGACCCGAACCGCGTGTTCCCCCTCGCCATCATTCCCAACAACGACCCCAAGGATGCGGCGGCCGAGGTGCGGCGCTGCGCCAAGCTCGGGCTGCGCGGTGGCGACCTCGCGTTCAAGCGCATGGGATTGCCGATCTATCACCGCGACTGGTATGCCCTCTGGGAAGCCGCGGCGGAGTGCAACTTCCCCATCTCGTTCCACTCCACCGGCTTCAAGGGGCTGCGTACGCCCGACACGCCGGCGATGGAGAAGGAGTACATGGTGCAGTGGCGGCTGGTGCGCTCGGCGCTCTTCCAGCTCGACACCATGGAGGTGCTGGTGTCGATCATCGCGTCGGGTGCGTGCGAGCAGTACCCGAACTTCAAGTTCGTCCTGGGCGAGTCCGGCGTGACGTGGCTGCCGTACGTGTTCGACCGGCTCGATACCGAGTACGAGGACCGTGGCCGCGCGCTCGGCTTCAAGCTCAAGCCCAGCGACTATTTCCGCCGCCAGGGCTTCGTGACCTATCAGCAGGACCAGTACCTCGAGCCGATCGTGCCGCTGATCGGCGAGGACAACATCATCTGGGGCGCCGATTATCCGCACCCCGATTGCCTGTGGCCGGAATCGATCAAGACGCTGAACGAGAACCTCGCCAATTTCCCGTCTTCGGTGCGCCGCAAGATCACCAAGGAAAACGTCGAGCGGCTGTACGGGTTGAACTGAGTTGGAGCGCGAGGCTGGGCCGGTAGCGCGGGCCCTCACTGCCTGCTACCAGAGATCATGTCTCTCGACCTGATCTCCGGCGACAATCACATCGATCTTACTTACTGCCCGCCGGATCTCTGGTCCTCGGCGGCACCCGCGCAATGGCGATCCCGCGTTCCGCACACGATCGAGCGTGAGGACGGCCTGCACTGGCTGGTCGACGGCAAGGACAAGGGCCTGTGGAACGCGGTAGGTCCTTCCTTCGCGCCACATCGCCCGGGCCTGCTGGCGCGGATCGATGCCATGCACGAAGCCGGTTTCCGCTGGGATCACCGGCCTGGCGCCATCGCCCGCCCGACGACGCCAGAGTTGCGCATCGCCGACCTCGATCGCGACGGCCAGCAGGCGGAGTTCGTCTATGGCTGCCTGATGCTGGGCGAGATGATCGCCGACCCGAAGCTGCGAAGCTGGTGTGGCGCGACCTATAACGACTGGGCGGTCGACTTCGCGCGCCGTGCCGATCCTACGCGCATCTTCCCGCTGGCTGTCATTCCCAATCACGATCCCGAAGCGGCGGCACGCGAGGTGCGCCGTTGCGCCGGCATGGGCATGAAGGGCGGCGATCTTGCTTTCAAGCGAATCAGTCCGCCGCTCTGGCACAAATCGTGGGACACGCTGTGGCGCGCCGCCGCGGAGTGCCGGTTCCCCATTTCCTTCCATTCCACTGGCATGCCGGGACTGCGCGGCGGCGACACGCCGCAGATGAACAAGGAGTACTACCCGCACATCAGGCTGGTGCGCACCGCGCTGTTCCAGCTCGACAGCATGGAGGTTCTGGCCTCGATCCT
>DATJFY010000112.1:0-5865 GCA_035495415.1 Verrucomicrobiia bacterium | reverse complement strand
ACGCGGTTGAGGAACTCGGGCTTGAAGTGCTGCCGCATCGCCTGGGTGACCTGCGTCTCGACCAGAGCCCAGTCGCCGGTGGCGTGCTCGAGGATGAACTGGCTCCCGATGTTCGACGTCATGATGATCACGGTGTTGCGGAAATCCACCGTGCGCCCCTGCGAATCGGTGAGGCGGCCGTCGTCGAGAATCTGGAGCAGGATGTTGAAGACGTCCGGATGCGCCTTCTCGATCTCGTCGAGGAGTACGACCGAATAGGGCTTCCGGCGCACCGCCTCGGTGAGCTGGCCGCCTTCCTCGTACCCGACGTACCCGGGTGGGGCCCCGATCAGCCGCGCGACGGTGTGCTTCTCCATGTACTCCGACATGTCGAGGCGCACGATGTTGTCTTCGTCGTCGAAGAGCGTCGCGGCCAGGGCCCGCGCCAGCTCGGTCTTCCCGACCCCGGTCGGCCCCAGGAAGAGAAAGGAGCCGATGGGCCGCTTGGGATCCTTGATGCCGGCCCGGGCCCGGACCACCGCGTCGGCCACCGCCCGAACCGCCTCGTCCTGTCCCACCACGCGCTCGTGGAGCTCCTCCTCCAGCCGGAGGAGCTTCTGCATCTCGCCTTCCATCAGCTTCGAGAGTGGGATGCCGGTCCACCGGGAGACGACCTCCGCGATGTCCTCCTCGTCGACCTCCTCCTTGATGAGCCGGCGGCCGCCGCCAGCCTGCGCCCGCTCTTCCTCTGCCTTCAGGTCGCGCTCGAGCGACGCCAGCGTGCCGTACTGCAGCTCGGCCACGCGGTTCAGATCGTAGGCGCGCATGGCCTGTTCGATCTCGACCTTCACCGACTCGATTCGCTTCCGCAGCTGCCGGGGCCGCTCGATCGCCGCCTTCTCGCGCTCCCATTGCTGGCGGAGCGTCCCGGCCTCGGCCTGCAGGCGGGCCAGCTCCTCCTCGAGCTTCCCCAGCCGGTCACGGGACGCCGCGTCGCTCTCCTTCTTCAAGGCCTCCCGCTCGATCTCGAGCTGCAGGATCCGTCTCGTGATCTCGTCCAGCTCGGCCGGCATCGAGTCGATCTCGGTTCGAAGCCGGGCCGCCGCCTCGTCGACGAGGTCGATGGCCTTGTCGGGCAGGAACCGGTCGGAGATGTAGCGGTCGGACAGCACGGCGGCCGCCACCAGCGCGGAGTCCTTGATGCGGACGCCATGATGGACCTCGTAGCGCTCCCGGAGCCCGCGGAGGATGGAGATCGTGTCCTCCACGGTCGGCTGGTCCACCATGATGGGCTGAAACCGCCGCTCGAGCGCCGCGTCCTTCTCGATGTGCTTCTTGTACTCGTCGAGGGTGGTGGCCCCGATGCAATGCAGCTCGCCCCGCGCCAGGGCGGGCTTGAGCAGGTTGCTCGCGTCCATGGCCCCCTCGGCCGCCCCCGCCCCCACCACCGTGTGCAGCTCGTCGATGAAGAGGATGACCTCGCCCTGCGCATCGTGCACGGCCTTGAGAACCGCCTTGAGCCGCTCCTCGAACTCGCCGCGGTACTTGGCGCCCGCGACCAGCGCCCCCATGTCGAGGGTCACGACGCGCCTTCCCTTGAGCCCTTCGGGCACGTCCCCGCGGACGATGCGCTGGCCGAGCCCCTCGACGATCGCGGTCTTCCCCACGCCCGGCGCTCCGATCAGCACCGGGTTGTTCTTGGTCCGGCGCGAGAGGATCTGGATGACGCGCCGGATCTCCTCGTCGCGGCCGATGACCGGATCCAGCTTGCCCTGCCGGGCGAGCGCGGTCAGGTCACGCCCGTACTTCTCGAGGGCCTCGTAGGTACCTTCCGGCGTCTGGCTGGTCACGCGCTGGCCGCCCCGGACCGCCCCGGTCGCCTCGAGCAGCTTGTCCGGGGTGAGGCCGGCCGCCTGGAAGGCGTCGGCGACGGCTCGATCCTTCTTGACGAGCGCGAGCAGCAGGTGCTCGACGCTCACGAACTCGTCCTTCATGTGCTGCGCTTCGGCCTCGGCACCGGTCCAGACCTCGCCCATGCGGGGCGAGAGGTAGACCTGCCCCCCCTGCGCGCCGGGCCCCGAGACCCGGGGGAGGCGCGTGAGCGCCTGGCGCAGCCGCTGCATCAGCGTCGCCGCGTTGCCGCCGGCCTTCTCCACGACGCGCGCCACGGCGCCGCCGTCCTGCTCGAGCAGGGCCAGCGCGAGATGCTCGGGTTCGATCTGCGTCTGCCCCTCGCGCTGCGCCATGCTCTGCGCCTGGCGCATCGCGTCCTGCGCCTTCTCGGTCAACCGGTTGGGATCCATGTCGGCCTCTCCTTGCCCCTCAGGGTCGACCGCCCCGTAGGCGGGCCAGCTCTGCTTGGAGGTGGTCCACCCGCTCCAGCAGGTCCACGATGATCGCCGCGTCGAAGAGGTCCATGCCGAGGTCTGCGTTGAGCCGCAGGATCCGCCGGAGCCGCGGCGCGGCCTCGACGCTGAATTCGTCCGGCCGTCGGGTCACCGGCTCGACCAGACCGGTCCGGACCAGGTGATCGAGCTGGGCCGATGAGACGCCGGCGGCCGCCGCCAGCTCGTCGCGGGTGAGCCGTCGCTCGGCGGTGAGCGACGCCTTCACGATCGGCGCGGGCTGCCATGGCCGAGACCGCGTGCGCATGCCGGTCACTCCCCGGCCGGGCGGTCGGCCGGCGCCGCGGCGCTGCGTCGCAGGGCCTCGTAGGCTTCCCGCTCCGGCGCGCTGGGGCGCTCGGGCACGACGATGCGCACCGCCGCATAGAGGTCTCCACGCGCCCCATCCGCCCGGGGCAGCCCCCGGCCACGCAGGCGCAGCCGCCTGCCGTTCTGCGTGCCCGCCGGCACCGTGAGCGTCACCGCCCCGTCCGGAGTATCGATTCTCACGTCCGCTCCGAGCACCGCCTGCCACGGCCAGATCGACAGCTCCATCTCCAGGTCGTCGCCGGCGACGCGATAGCGCGGGTGCGGGACCATGCGCGCGTGGAGGTAGACGTCGCCGGGTGGGCCCCCGCTCGTGCCGGGCCCTCCCTGGCCGGCCAGCCGCAGCACGACACCGTCCCGCAGCCCGATGGGGATCTCCACGTCGAGGGTCTTGCCCTCCCCGATCTGGATCCGGCGCTTGCCGCCCCGGAGGAGATCGTCCAGGGTGACCGCCAGCTCCACCTCGACGTCGTAGCCCGGCATCGGGACTCGAGCACGGCCGGGCCGTCCTCCCGATCGGCCGAAGAGCGAGGCGAAGAAGTCGCTGACGTCGCCCAGGTCCTCGGCGGACCATGTCTCCCCGCCGCTCGCCTCCGCGCCGGGAGGAGGGGTGAAGTCCATCCCGCCCTTCCAGCTCGCCCCGAGCGCGTCGTACTTGGCCCGCTTGTCGGCATCGCTCAGGACCTCGTAGGCCTCGTTGAGCTCCTTGAAGCGCTCGGCCGCCTTCGCCCGCTCCGTGACCGGCTGCAGATCGGGGTGGTGCTTCCGGGCGAGCTGGCGGTACATTCGCTTGATCTCGGCCGCGGAGGCCGTGCGCGGCACTCCCAGGACCTCGTAGTAGTCACGGAATTTCACCGCCACGGTCCGACGGGCTCCTCGGCGGTGGCCACCACGACCCGCGCCGGACGCCGCAGTCCGTCGCGCTGCCGGGCCCCGCGCGGTCGAAGATTGCCGAAGCTCGCGAGCAGCCGGAGATGGCGCTGGCGCTCCTCCTCGAGGGCCTGCCGCCGGCGCTCGACCTCCGGCGCTTCCGGTCGGTCGCCCGTCTCGGCGCCCGTCGCGTCGTTCATGCCGCGATGCGGGCGGGCGCCGACGGCCGGCGCAGCGCGACGTTGATCAGCGCCACAACGATCGCCGCCGCGAGCGCGATCCACGCCACCGTGGGCCCCCGGAGCGCATCGAAGCCGAGCCGGGCGTCGACCGAGTACGCACCGGCACCCGTGAAGGCCAGCGGGAGGGCGGCGGTCAGGTACATCAAGGGCATCTCGACCCCGTTCGCCGACGCAAAGAACCCATTCGCCCGATGCACGGTCAGGATGGCCACCAGCATGACGACGGTGATCAGGGCGGGGCCCACGGGCCCGAGGAAGCCCGCCGCGGTGAGCAACCCGCCACCCAGCTCCCCCAGACCGGCGGCCAGGGCGAAGAGGACCCCGGGTCGGAAACCGAGACTCTCGAAGAATCCTCCCGTGCCCGTCAAGCCATGGCCGCCGAACCACCCGAAGAGCTTCTGCGTCCCATGCGCCGCGAGGCCGAGCCCCACGATGAGACGTGCGATGAGCAACCCAGCGTCCATCGATCCCTCCTTACGGTTTGGGCTCGTCGGCCTCTTTGAACTCGGCGTCGACCACGTCGCCCGCCTGCGGCCCGCCGGACGAGGGGGGGCTTCCGCCCGGCGGCGCCGGGCGGGACGCGGCCTCCGCCAGGGTGCGGGCCGCGCGGCTCAGATCATCCTGGACTCGGCGAATACGCTCGATATCGCCGCCCTTCAGCGCCTCGCGCGCCTCGTCGAGCGCTCGCTCGACCGTACGCCGGTCAGCACCGGAGAGCTTGGCGCCGTGCTCCGCCAATGCGCGCTCCGTCGAGTACACGAGCGCATCCGCCTGGTTCCGCAGCTCGATCTCCTGCCGCCGCCGGGCATCATCCGAGGCATTGGCTTCCGCCTCCTTCACCATGCGGTCGACTTCCGCCTTGCCCAGGCCCGACGAGGCGGTGATCGTGATCTGCTGCTGCTTGCCCGTCGCCATGTCCTTGGCGGAGACGTTGAGGATCCCGTCGGCGTCGATGTCGAAGGCCACCTCGACCTGCGGGAGGCCGCGTGGAGCCGGGGCGATCCCGTCCAGGCGGAACTGGCCCAGGGTCCGGTTGTCGCGGGCCAGGGGCCGCTCGCCCTGGAGCACGTGAATGTCGACCGAGGGCTGGTTGTCGGCCGCGGTGCTGAAGGTCTCGCCCTTCCTGGTCGGTATGGTCGTGTTCCGCGGGATCAGGACGGTCGTGACGCCTCCCAGGGTCTCGACGCCCAGCGAGAGCGGCGTGACGTCGAGGAGCACGACGTCCTTGACCTCTCCCGCCAGGATCCCGCCCTGGATGGCGGCGCCGATGGCGACCACCTCGTCGGGATTCACGCCCTTGTGCGGCTCCTTGCCGAAGAGCTGCTTGGCGAGCTCCTGGACCTTCGGCATGCGCGTCTGACCGCCGACGAGGATGGCCTCGTCGATGTCGGCAGCGGTGACGCCGGCATCCTTCATGGCTTGCCGGCAGGGCTCCGCGGTCCGCTCGATCAGGTCGGCCACGAGCGCCTCGAGCTTCGCGCGCGTCAGGGTCATGACCAGGTGCTTCGGCCCGGTGGCGTCCGCGGTGATGAAGGGGAGATTGACCTCGGTCTGGACCGTCGAGCTGAGCTCGATCTTCGCCTTCTCCCCGGCCTCCTTGAGGCGCTGCAGCGCCATGCGGTCCTTGCGCAGGTCGACGCCGTGCTCCTTCTTGAACTCGTCGGCGACCCAGTCGATGACACGCTGATCGAAATCGTCGCCCCCGAGGTGCGTGTCGCCGTTGGTGGACTTGACCTCGAACACCCCCTGGCCCAGCTCCAAGACCGAGATATCGAAGGTCCCGCCCCCAAGGTCGTACACCGCGACCTCTTCGTCCTGCTTCTTCTCGAGCCCGTAGGCGAGGGCGGCCGCGGTCGGCTCGTTGATGATCCGCTCGACCGTGAAGCCGGCGATCTCGCCCGCCTCGCGCGTCGCCTGGCGCTGGGCGTCGGAAAAGTAGGCGGGGACGGTGATCACCGCCTTCTGAACCGGACGTCCCAGCCGCTGCCGCGCGATCTCTTTCAGTCGCGACAGGATCATCGCGGAAATCTCCTGCGGCGTGTAATCGCGCTCGCCCAGACGCA
>DATJFY010000111.1:0-42353 GCA_035495415.1 Verrucomicrobiia bacterium | reverse complement strand
GCCGTGGTCGCGCGCGAGTACGGGATCCCCGCGGTGGTCGGCGTCGCCGGGGCCACCTCACGCATCACCACCGGGCAGCGCATCACGGTCGACGGCGGGCGCGGCACGATCAGCGTGGCCTGAGCCGCGTCGCCGCGCTAGATCCTTCGGGGCGGAGCGTGCGATGATCGCGCTGTCCCATGGCGAGCGTCCTCGGCCGAGCCCTTTCTGTCGTGCTGGCCCTGCTCGTGTGCACCTCCGGCGTCTCCGCCCAGACCGCCACCACCCCGACGATGGATGCGACGTCGAAGCCGTCGAAGCTCCGATCTCCCGACGACGGGTGGCTCGACGTGAGCGCCTTCCTGGACGAGAAGTACGGATTCCTCCCCGTGGCCATCCCCATCACGGAGCCGGCGGTCGGCTACGGCGCGGCGGTGGGGCTGATGTTCATCAGCGAGCCTCTCGGCCAGGCCCAGGCGGGCTTCGGACGCCCCGACATCACGCTCCTGGGCGGGCTCGGCACCGAGAACGGCACGTGGGGCGTCATGTTCGCCGACGTGCGCCACTGGCTCAACGATCGGGTGCAGACGCAGGTGGGTCTCACGCATCTCTCGGCCAATCTCGACTTCCACGGCATCGGCCAGGATCGACTGCTGGACGATCACCCGCTGCGCTACACCCTCGAGCCCACGGGCGGGGTCGTCCGGGTGAAATACCGCCTTGGCGAGACGCCGCTCTGGGTGGGAATCGGCTACGCCTTCGCCTCGACACGGATCACGTTCGACAAGCCCCTGGGGACGCCCGGGCGGCCGGACTTCGAGCGCATTTCGAACGAGGCGAGCCTGACTCCCTCGCTCACCTACGACTCGCGTGACAACCTGTTCACGCCGACCCGTGGCACCTTCGCGGAGGCCGTCGTGGGGGTCTTCAGTCCGGCCCTCGGCGGCGACGACGAGCTCCAGCGGGTGCAGCTCACGGCGATCCACTACCTGCCGCTGCTGTCCACGCTCTACCTGGGACTGCGTGGCGACGCCTCCGCGACGTTCGGCGATGCGCCCTTCTACCTGCGTCCCTTCATCAGCCTGCGCGGGGCGCCCATCATGCGCTATCAGGGCGAGGAGGTCGTGCAGGCCGAGGCCGAGATGCGGTGGCAGTTCTGGAAGCGCTTCAGCCTGGTGGGATTCGCCGGCGTGGGCGCAGCGTGGAACGACTTCGAGCGGGTGCACAATCGGCGCGTCCTCCCGACCGGGGGCGTGGGCTTCCGCTACGAGCTCGCGCGCAAGTATGGGATCCACGCGGGCCTGGATCTCGCGGTCGGGCCGGACAACACTGCCGTGTACCTTCAGGTCGGGAGTGCCTGGGCGAGGCCCTGAGCGGCGCCTGAGTGTGCCGGCCCTTCGCGGTCAGGTCGAGCGAGGGCGACAGGCTCACCTCGTAGCGAGGCGCGCGGCGTGGGTCTCCATGAACGCGCGGCGACGATGGCCCGTGCGCGGGCGTTGCTCCAGACGGATAGCGGCACGCGTCCCGCGGGGCGACCAGGCGCATCGCCGCCCCCCGGGCCCGGGCGCCCGCTCCCACCGCGTCCGCGCGTGCGCGGTGACGGGGCCGATCCGGTACGCGAGCTCGGCGTGACCACGGTAGTCGAGCCCGTCACCGTACGAGGGCGGGACGCCAGCAGGTGGGCGCCTGAGGGCGCCGGTTGAACCGCTCCACGAGCGCGAGGAAGTCCCGACGCTCCGCGCTCCCGCGGGCGTAGACGACGATCTCGTCGGCCGCGCGCGGCGGCGCCGCCCGTAGCGGAGGGCGGCGTGAAAGTTGCCGGGGTCGAGAAGGAGCAGCGTGTGCACGCCGGACCCTAGCGCGTCTCGACGAAGGCCGCAAGGTCGGCTACTGTGAGCGAGAGAGGAGGGCGCGATGGCGTACTGGCTGGTGAAGTCCGAGCCCGATGATTGGTCGTGGGACGCGCAGGTCGCGAAGGGACGCGCCGGCTCGGAGTGGACGGGCATCCGAAACTTCTCGGCCCAGAATCACCTGCGCGCGATGAAGAAGGGCGAGCAAGCGTTCTTCTACCACACCGGCAAGGAGCGCGCGATCGTCGGGATCGTCAAGGTGATCGCGGAGGCGCACCCGGATTCGACCGACTCCGCCTGGTCGGCCATCGACGTCGCCGCGGTGAAGGCCCTCAAGACCCCAGTCACGCTCGAGCAGATCAAGGCGGACAAGCGCTTCGCCGGCATGGCCCTGGTCCGGATCTCGCGCCTCTCCGTCCAGCCGGTGTCCGACGCCGAGTGGCGCGCCCTCTGCAAGATGGGCGGCGTGGGCTGAGCGGCTACCGGCGCGGGGCTAGCGGATCCTCCGGATCCAGGTAGGGCGTCCACTTGAGCCCGATGCGCGAGAGATCGGGCGCGAGCACGTCCTCCCCATCGGGGCGGACGCCGTGCTCGACCCAGCGCACGAGATCGTCGAAGGCCTGCCGTCGAGTGTCGCCGTCCACCGAGCAATGGCCCGGCCCGCGAATGACACGTTGTACCAGCAGGTGATCGGTTCCCGCCGCAATCGTGCGCCGCTTGTACGACTGCTCGAGGCTCAGCGGGACCCACGCGTCGCCGGTCTCGTGCATCGTGAGCAGCGGCGCCGTGATGCGCCCTGTCGGCTCCGCGTACACCGGATCGGCCGAGCGCGCGTCCTTGAATGGGTGAATGCGCCGGACTCGCGAGTTGAGCTCGTCCTCGGTGAGGCCCAGGCCAGGATCGATCCGGTACTTGATGTGGACGGTGCTCGCGGCGCGCAGCCCCGGATTCGTCTCGTTCTCGAGGTCCTTGGGACGATAGTTGACATTGAGCAGATAGCGCGCACGCAGACCTTGGAGGCGAAGCGGCAGGTCATTCCCCGCGCGATCGGCGCCCATCAGATACTTCACGACGCTGTCGAATTGCCGCCCCTTCGGGGTGTACGAGTCGGGCATTCCGAGCTCCCGGACAAGGCCACCCAGCAGCGACCCGAACGCCAGCCGGTCCGGCGCGTCGAGGATCGGTACTCCCGAGATCAGCTCGGCCGCGGCGGCGTACGCGGTCAGATAGTCCGCGATCCCGATGCCGTCGACGAGCCCACATTCGGTCAGGGCCCCCTGGTAGAGCTCCGGACGCTGCTCCAGGGACGCCGTCGCGATGTGCCCGCCCATGGACATGCCGTAAATGATGGTCCAGCGGGGTCGCCCGACTTCCTTCAGGAAGAGCTCCCGCAGCACGGCGAGATCCTCGATGAAGAGATGCGGCTGGTACTCGCGCGCGCGATATCCCGACGCGATCCAGGCATGGCCTTGCCCGAGAACGTGGCTCGCGATGGGCAGCATGCGCACGTCGCCCCGGCCCGGGCCGCGCTGAATGCCGTGCGCGAAGACGACCAGCCCGCCGCGCCAGTTCTCGGGCACCTGGATGATGTAGTCGGCGTCGCCGAGCCGGCCGCTGCGATCGATCGCCGCGAGCTGGGCTTCGGCGACGGGCGCAGACGCCAGCCCGTGGAGGAGGCTGCTCGGCCCCGGCCCCAGCGTCAGCAGGACCGTCAGCGCGATGGCCCACCCCAGACTTGCCGCGGCTCGCCTCATTGGCGGCGACTCTACCCGATCCGATTCAATCCGACATCAAGAAGATCAGCGGCCGCACGTCGTCCTCGGGCGTCCAGTCCCAGTAGCGGAGGAGGATAGTGTAGACCATCAGGCCGGTCTCCCCTTCCCCGAACATGAGATAGCGCATCGCCTGGCTCATCAGATCGCGGCGGGTCAGCCCGATGAAGATCGAGATGGGGTCGATCGCCTCACTCAGGTAGGCAATGGTGTTGGCGATGGCGACCGCCCCGAACACCTCGGCCACGTAGTCCGCACCCTCCTTGCGGAGGCGGACTTTGAGGGGCGCGGTGAACTCGCTGCGATTGTCGAGCAGGCCCACGTGCAGGAACAGGAACGGGCCCCGCACGTTGTAGTGCCGCACGATCTCGGCGCGCTTGCGCTGGCGGGCGTCGACGGAGTCGGTCGCAATCGGCACCAGGTGCACCTTCTTGCCGCGCACCTCCGGCCCGAGCTGCCAACTCTCGGCGTCGGCGAAGTAGCCGTACGGGATTCGGAACTCCACCGAGCGAATCGAGCGGCTGATCGCGCACGCCGTCATCAGGAGCACCGTGAAGATGGCCCCGATGATCAGGCCGTCGGGGCGCTCCACGCAGTTGTCCACGAGCGTGTAGGCGAAGACCACGCAGACGATGCCCGTGTACGAGGCCAGTAGCCGGCGGCGCTCTCGCCAGAGGGCGAGCGTCGCCGCAAACGCGGCGGACAGGATCAACACCAGCACGCCCGTCGCGTACGCGCCGCTCTGCGCTTCCACGGACGCGCGGAAGACCAGGGTGATGATGATGTCGACGACGAAGAGCAACAGCACCAGGGGCCTCGACAGCGCCGCCCAGCGCGGCGCCATCCCGAAGCGCGGCAAGTACCGAGGGATCAGGTGAAGCAGCCCCGCCATCGCGGACGCGCCGGCGAGACCGAGGATGAGGATCGTGGACGCGTCGTAGATCGTCCCGAAGGCAGTCCCGAGGTAGCGGTGAGCGAGGAAGGCAATGGCGCGCCCGCTCGCCTTTCCGCCTTCCGCGTAGTCGGCTGGCGCGATGAGCAGCGCCGTCACGAAGCTCGAGAGAATCAGCAAGACGCTCATGATCACGGCCGCGGTCAGCAGCAGGTTGCGCGTGTTGGTGACACGTCCCAGCGGGACGCCCGTCCGCGGGCTCACGTCACGGTCCGCCGGCCCGCCGTCGATGAGCGGCATGACGGACACCCCCGTCTCGAACCCGCTGAGACCCAGGGCGAGCCGGGGGAACACCAGCATGGCGCCCGCGATCAGCAACGGGGCGCTGCCCTTGGCGGCGAGTGCCGAGCGCCAGTCGCCCAGGAGCGTCGGGTGCATGAGCACCTCGACCGTGCAGCGGCCGAGCACGACGACGTTCAAAAGGAGATAGGGCACGGCGGCGGTGGCGGCGAGGCCGATGGCCTCGTTGAATCCCTTCAGGAACACCGCGGTCAGCACGGTGAGGATCACGAGTGTCACGAGGATCTGGTGCTCGCCGAGCACGGGATGGAGGAAGGGATTGTCGATGGCGTGCTTGGCGGCATCGGCGGCCGACAACGTCATCGTGATGACGAAGTCCGTCGCGGCGAACCCGAGCAGGATGAGCACGAGCCCCTTCCCCTTCCAGCCGCTGAGGAGGTTCTCGAGCATCGCGATGGAGCCCTGCCCGGCATAGCTCCGTCGGGCCACCTGGGCGTAGACCGGCAGGGCGCCGAGCAGGGTGACCACCACGAGGATCACGGTCGCGATCGGCGCCACCGCGCCCGCCGCGAGCAGGGCGATGCCGGGCTGATAGCCGAGCGTCGAGAAGTAGTCCACGCCCGTCAACCAGATGACCTTCCACCACGGAAACGTGGGGACGTGCCGATCGGCGTGGCCGTCCAGGGATTCGCCGCCCCGCAGCCATCGGCCCAGGGCGGATCGGTATTCGGTCGAGGGCTGCGGGATCTGTTCGCGAAACGGAAGGAGCTGTGGGCCGCGGCCTCCGGGGAACACGCCCGGCGCCGTCAGCTCGGGGGCCGTGGGCCGCTCGTCACGCATCGTGGCGCATTATGCTATCGTGCCGGCGGCGCCGCCAGAGGCGTCCGATCAGAGGGGAGGATCGATCGATGCGCGCGTTCGTCATCGCACAGGAACGTTCATATGACCTCGCCATGGTCGCGGAGTACAGAAGGTGGTGGACTTGATCGTCAGCCACGGCGGCAAATTCGTCGTGCGCGGCGGTGGGCTGTCCGTGCTGGAGGGAGAATGGCCCTTCGCGCGAACGGTCATCGTCGAATTCCCGAGCCGAGCCGCCGCCGAGGCGTGGTATCGCTCGCCCGCGTATCAGAAGGTGCAACGTGGTGATGGTCGACGGCGTGGACTAGCCGTCCGAGGAAGAGCCGCGGCTAGGTGACGCGGATGACGTAGAGCATGCTGCCGCTGTCCTTGCTCGCGAGGTACCCGTCGGGGCTGGTGACGGCGCCGTCCAGAGGCGCCGTGCTCCGACGCACCGTGCGCCGCGCGCGGAACGGCGCGAAGTGGACGCGAGTGCCGCCCAGCATCTCGCACGCCGCGCCCGTCCACTGATTGGTCGCCTCGACGAGCATGAAGGCAAACCCGAGGCCCCGGTAACGCGACGCGGTGTCGGCGACCAGCTCGAAGGTGTCGGCCTTCGGGAGCGCTTCGGATCGAGCGACCATGAAGTGATGGCCGACCTTGCCCGCGACGAGCGCGTCCCGGAACTGCGGGTAGGCCACGGACAGCGCCTTCACCGCCTCCGCGTCCTGGGCGCCGAGCAGCGCGAACACCGGATCCACGTAGGCGAGGACCGCGTCCAGGAACGGATCTCCTTCCCGGACCGTCGGCGGAGCGTCGAGGGTCGGCATCGTCTCGTTGAGCGCGCCGCCGATCACGTGCCCGTCCCCGTCGAGGATGGCGAGCGACTGCATCAGCGTCCCGGAATTGAGGGTGATGGCGGCGCGAGGGCTCGCCGGGTCCGTGAGGATGAGAAGGCGAACGAACCAGTAGAGCAACCGCTCCTCGCTCCACGGCCCGAACGAGGCGGTGCCGAAGTGATCGTGGTGACGGGCCTCGTGCAGCCCGATGGGCGGAAAGCGCGAGGGCTGGAGATGGCGGCACTGGGGCTCCCGGCGGGCGAACGACGTGCCGACCACCTCGGCCAGCTGCATGACCTGCTCAGGCGTCAGCCGCGCGGCGGGCACCGCGGCGTACCAGCGGCTTCGATGCGGCCGCGCCCGCTGGAAATTCACCAACGGCAGCGTCTCTGGCAGCGGCTGCACGCCGTGCTGCGCGATATCGGTCGCGGTCGGATAGGAACAGTAAGGCAGCGGGCGTGGCGCATTCAGCGCCAGCCCTTCCGCGATGCTGCGGTCGTTCATGGACACGCTCTCCGCGGGGCCTCTCACTCGGACCCGGCGTAGAGCAGAGCATCTTGGATGCCAACGGCGAGATCCGCGAAATTGAGCGCTTTGGCGCGCCACATCGAAGATTTCTCAGGATCGATCGCGAAGTGCGGCGGAGAGTCGGGCGACCTGCCCGCGCGCGCGGCTCAGCATAGCGCCTGAACCGCGGCTAGCCGGGCCTGCTTCGCCCACCAGGCTTCCCATGCCTTTGCCGCCGACATGAGCTCCGATGGCAAGACGACGGGGTCGCCCTGAGCCTTCTCCAGCTCTGTGAGCCGCTTCCTGAGCGTCGCCTCCAGCTCCGCCGGGTTGGCCTTCGACATCATCGTCGCGAAGACTCGCTTCTTCGGCTTCTCGAGGACGAAAGCGTCCGACACGACGAGCACCGCCCCCTTGGCCAGCAAGGCGAGAAACGTGGTGCTCGCAGCCCGATCCCCATTCATCACGCAGGCGGCGACAGCCTTTCCATCGTCAACCCGATACGTACGCACGGCCGAGTCGGCGAGGACCGGTAGGATGGCGAGATCGCCGAGCGGGTGATCGCCGAGGCGAGCGAAGGTCTCGTCGAGCGCCTTCCGAGGCTTCCCCTCGAGGCGGTGATAGCGCCGCCCGCTCGCGCCGGAGAGGAGCGTGGCGCCGCGGCTCGCCGGCGCGGCGGACGTCGCCGCTGGAGTCGATGCAGGCAGCCGACCGCTGGCCCCATCGTCCTCGTCGAGGTCGGGCATCGGCTCCAGCGTCATCACGATCGCGACGCCGCGCTTCGCCTTGGCCTGCGAGGAGATACTGCACGCCGTGCCAGTAGTGGGCGAGGCTGACCTCTTCACGCTTGCCTTCGCGCGCGGCCGCTACGGCCGACGGATCGCGCCGCAGCTCCGCCGCGCGCGCCGGCGTCACCGCCACGAAGTACGCGCAGCGGAGGCCGCTCGGCCGCGTCGGCGTCACGGCGCCGCGCCGGGGTGACGCGGGAGCAAGACCACCAGCAGCCCCAGCAGCAGCAGGAATGGGGTGAGCTGATACACGGTGGCGATGCTCGTGTAGTCGGCGAGCCGGCCGAGAGCGGCGGCGCCGAGTCCGCCGAGGCCGAATGAGAACCCGTAGAACATCCCCGAGGCGAGGCCGACCCTACCCGGGATCAGCTCCTGGGCGTACACCAGGATCGCGGAGAACGCGGAGGCCATGATGAAGGCGACCGTCACCGCGAGGACGCCAGTCCAGAAGAGATTCGCGTGGGGAAGCATCAGCGCGAACGGGAACGCACCAAGGATGGAGAACCACATCACGGGGATGCGGCCGATGCGGTCGCCCACCGTCCCGCCGGCGATGGTGCCCAACACGATGCCGACCAGGAAGGCGAAGAGATAGAGCTGCGCCGTCTGCACCGGAAGGTGGAACTTGTCGATCAGGTACAGCGTGAAGTACGAGCCGAGGCTCGCGCTGTAGACGTTCTTGGAAAAGAGCAGCGCCACCAGGATCGCCACCGTGAAGATCACCTTGCGCCGCGGCAGCGCGGCGGCGCGCGTCGGATCGGCCACCGGCACGCTGCGGCCGATGGCGCGGCGCGCCGGCCGCGAAGACGTCCGGTGACGCGCGTACCACCCACCCACCTGGATCAACACGACGATCGCGATCAGGGCCAGCAGCGAGAACCAGCCGATGCTCCCCTGCCCGTGCGGCACCACGACAAAAGCAGCCAGGAGCGGGCCCGACGCGGAGCCGATGTTGCCGCCCACCTGGAACAGTGACTGCGCGAGACCGTACCGTCCGCCCGCCGCCATGCGCGCCACCCGCGACGCCTCGGGGTGGAAGATCGACGAGCCCATGCCGATCATCATGGCGGCCAGCAGAATCATCGGATACGACGCCGCCTGCGACATCAGGAGCAGCCCGATCATCGTGGTGGCGATGCCCACGGTGAGCGAGTAGGGCTGCGGGCGCCGGTCCGTGTAGAGGCCCACCGCCGGCTGCAGCATCGAAGCGGTGAACTGGAAGGCCAGCGTGATCAGCCCGATCTGACCGAAGCTCAGGCCGTAGGACGTCTTGAGGATGGGATAGAGCGCCGGCACCAGCGACTGCATGGTGTCGTTGAGCAGGTGACAGAAGCTCAGCGACAGGATGACCGAGAAATTGGTGACGGCCGCGGCGGCGCCCGTCTGGAGGCCGGCGCGCGACGCGGCGCTCGGAGGGCCCTCCAGGACGCGATCGGCCATTGCCCTACCATAGCAAACTCTCCCCCCCGCCTTGATTGGATACGAGGTCCGGTGGGATAGTTGGGCCGTCACGGCGACGCGCTGATTCGGACCCACGAACGCCTTCGAGAGGAGAGCCTCAAATGGCCCACGACCTCGTGATCCGCGGTGGCCTGATCGTGGACGGGACCGGCGCGCCGGGTCATCCCGGCGACCTGGCGGTGTCCGGGGGCCGCATCGCCGAGGTCGGCCGCGTCTCGGGCCGGGGTGAGCGCGAAATCGACGCGGGCGGGCTGGTCGTCGCGCCCGGGTTCATCGATCCGCACACGCACTACGACGCTCAGCTCACCTGGGACCCCAGCGCCTCGTGCACGTCCTGGCACGGCGTGACGACCATCGTCACGGGCAATTGCGGCTTCACCATCGCGCCCTGCCGTCCCGGCGATCGCCTCACCCTCATGAAGATGCTCGAGTACGTCGAGGGCATGTCCCTCGACGCGATGCAGAAGGGCATCCAATGGGACTTCGAGACGTTTCGGCAGTACCTCGATGCGCTGGATCGCCTGCCGCTGTGGGTGAACGTGGCGCCCCTCATTGGCCATTCCGCGGTCCGCCAGTTCGTCATGGGCGAGGCGGCGTGGGAGCGCGAGGCCACCGCCGAAGAGCTCGAGGGCATGGCCGCGGAAGTGCGGCGGGCGATGGCCGACGGCGCCGTCGGCTTCTCCTCGACGACGAATCTCAACCACGTGGGCGACCGCGGCCGTCCCGTGCCGAGCCGGCTCGGCAGTGATCGCGAGCTGGAGTATCTGGCGGCGGCGATGGGCTCGACGGGGCGCGGCATCGTGGAGCTCACGATCGGGGGAAGCCGCCCCAACCGCGTGGCCGAGGTCGATCGCTACGCGGAGCTGGCGCGCGCGTCGGGGCGGCCGGTCACCATGGTGTCGGTGCGCCACAATCCGGTGCGTCCCGACGAGCATCGCCAGATTCTCGAGAAGGTGGAAGCGGCGTGGCGCGAGGGCCTGCGCCTCCATCCCCAGGGCACGTGCTCGCCCCTCACCTCGACCTTCACCGTCACCAACGGCTTCGTGTTCGGGCGCTACAAGGCCTGGCGCCGCGTGCTGGAGGCCAAGCCCCCGGAGTGGCGCGGCATCCTCGCCGACCCGGCCTTCCGCGCGGACTTCCGCGAGAACATCCGCCGCTCTGCCCTCTTCAACGGCGACGTCGTGCCCCTGCGGGTCAAGAGGGCGGTGAAGCCCGAGCTCCAGGGGCTCGCGGGCAAGAGTGTGGTGGAGCTGGCCCGCGACACCGGCAAAGACGTGGTGGACGCGTTCCTCGACCTGGCGCTCGCGGACGACTTCCGCACCGAGTTCATGTCGGCCACGATGAATACCGACGCCGCCGCGGTCGCGGAGATCTTCCTGCATCCCACCGCGGTCCTGGGTCTCTCGGACGCGGGCGCCCACATCACCCAGTTCTCGGAGGCGGGCCAGACCAGCCAGCTCCTCGGCCACTGGGTGCGCGAGCGTCAGGCTCTTCCGCTCGAGGCCGCGGTGCGCCTCATCACGAGCGCGCCGGCGGAGATCTTCGGCATTCCGGACCGCGGCCGGCTCACCCCCGGTCTCGCCGCGGACATCACCGTCTTCGATCCCCGCACCATCGCCTGCCACGAGGAGGAGATCGTTCACGACATGCCGGACGGTGGGCCGCGCTACGTCGCGCGCTCGAGCGGAATCCAGTGGTCGTTCGTGAACGGCCGGTCGGTCATCCGCGACGGGAAGCTGCCTGAGCCCGAGGGTGTCTCCGGCGCCGGCCGCGTCATCCGGGCCGCGTAACCATGCTTGTCGCGCTGCTCGGGGGACTCCTCGTCAGCGCCCTCCTCGGCGGCGTCCCGGGCCGCGTCCAGGCGCAGGACGTGGAGGAGATGTACCGGAAGGTGAGCCCGGCGGTGGCCATGATCAGGGCGAAGGGCCGGGAGGTCACGAGCACCCGGGGCCTCGTCTACTTCAGCGAGATCGGCTCTGGCGTCCTCGTCTCCGCGGACGGAAAGGTCATTACCGCCGCCCACGTGGTGCACGCGGTGGACGAGATCACCGTGGAGTTCGCCGGCGGCGAGACGATTCCCGCGCGCGTCATCGCCTCCGAGCCCGCCGCCGACCTGTCCATGATCCAGCTGGCGCGGCGGCCGGCGGGCATCCAGCCCGCACGGCTGGGCGACTCCGATCAGGTCCGCGTGGGCCACCAAGTCCTGGTCATCGGCGCTCCCTACGGGCTCGTGCATTCCTTCAGCGCCGGCTGGATCAGCGCGAAGTGGCTCCCCAACACCGCGTACCGCTCGATGCCTCTGGCCGAGTTCCTCCAGACGACGGCGACCATCAACACCGGGAACTCGGGCGGGCCCATGTTCAACCTGGCCGGCGAGGTTATCGGCATCGTCAGTCACAACATCTCGAAGGGGGGCGGCAGCGAAGGGCTCGGCTTCGCGGTGACGACGAAGAGCGTGCGCTACTTCCTGATGGAGCGGGAATGGGCATGGATCGGGCTGGAAGGCATCGTGGTCACCGGGGACCTCGCGGAGGTTTTCAATGTTCCCGGGGGAAGCGGCTTCCTCGTCAGCGTCGTGCCCATGGACTCGCCCGCGTGGGAGATGGGCCTGCAGGGCGGGGACCGCATCGCGACAATCGGCGGGCGAGAGATCGTGGTGCGAGGAGACATCGTGCTCAGGATGGCCGGCATCGCGATCACGAGCGACGCCGACGTGCCGAAGATCCGGGAAAAGATCGGCGCCATGAAGACCGGGGAGACCTTCAAGGCCTCCGTGCTGCGGGCGGGCCAGGTCATCGAGCTCACCGGCAAGGCGCCCTGATCTCGGCGGCGGCCCGGCGCCGCGCGGTCGAGACGAGGCTCGAGGGAACGCTGGGACCCTGTCCCTGTGCTACGCTCCCGGCCGATGTCCCTCGTGCGCCTGCGCAACGTGCAGAAGACCTACCGGTCGCTGCAAGGGGCCGACTACGTTGCCGTCGAAGGATTCGACCTCGCCATCGAGGCCGGTGAGTTCTTCTGCCTTCTCGGCCCCAGCGGCTGTGGCAAGACGACCGTGCTGAAGCTCGTCGCCGGGTTCGAAAGCCCGACCGCGGGCGAGATCCTCATGGGCGACACGCCGGTGACCGGCGCGAGCCGCGACCGGGGGGTCGTCTTCCAGGGCGACGACTCGCTCTACGGGTGGCTGACCGCCGTGGAGAACGTCGAGTTCGGGCTCCGCATGCGAGGCGTTACCAAGAGTGAGCGGCGCGACCGCGCCATGCGCTATCTGGAGCTGGTAGGTCTCCATGGTCAGCAGCAGAAGTATCCGGCGGAGCTGTCGGGCGGGATGAAGCAACGCATCCAGATCGCGCGGGCGCTGGTGAACGAGCCGACGATGCTCTTGATGGACGAGCCGTTCGCCGCGCTCGATGCCCAGACGCGCGCCCTCATGCAGCAGGAGCTGGTGACGGTCTGGCGCGCCATGCGGACCACCGTGCTCTTCATCACCCACGACATCGACGAGGCGGTGACACTGGGCACGCGGATCGGCGTGATGCGCGCGGGGCCGCGCGCGGCCGTGAAGGGCGTGCTCGACGTCAGCCTGAACGGGGCGCGCGACCGGACGGACGATGTCTTCCTCCGGTACTACCGGCAGGTGTACGAGATGATCCGCGACGAAGTCGCCAAGTCGAACGCCCGGGCGGAGTGACCCATGGGACGTTGGTGGAGCCGGTACGGCGGGTACCTGGTCGGGTTCGCGAGCCTGTTCACCCTGTGGCATCTGGCCGCGGTGTACCTGGTCGGGTCGGTGCTGTTTCCCCCGCCGTCCGTCGTGTTCCGCAAGGCGATGGTGCTGCTGCGCAACGGGGTGCTGATCGAGCACCTCTGGGCGAGCGTCCAGCGAATCCTCGCCGGCTTCATCGCGGGCTCCCTCCTCGGCATCCCGATCGGCCTGGCCATGGGCTCATTCCGGTCGCTCCGGAAGATCCTCGAGCCCTACACCGAATTCTTGCGCTTCATTCCCTCGGTGGCCATGATCACGGTGGCGGTGATCTGGTTCGGCATCGGCGAGGCGTCCAAGATCTTTCTCATCGTCTACACGACCATCTTCATCGTGATTCTCAACACCGCGGCGGGGGTGTCGGCCATCGCGCCCAACAAGATCCGCGCGGCGCAGGCGCTGGGGGCGACGCGGGCGCAGATCTTCCTCCACGTGGCGCTGCCCGCGACGGTGCCGTACATTCTCACCGGGATGCGGCTGGCCATGGCCAACTCCTTCACTACCATCGTGGCCGCCGAGCTGATCGCCGCCAACGAGGGGCTCGGCAAGATGCTGTGGGACGGCCGCATGTTCATGCTGGTGGACGACATCTTCGTCTCGCTGGTGTGCCTCGGTTTGCTCGGCTTCGCGGTGGACCGCATGTTTCGCTGGAGCATCTACACGTTCGCGGGGAAGTACTCGCCGGCGACCTGAGAGGCCGCCGCAAGGGAGAGCGCGCATGCTGAGACGCCCGATGGGGATCTTGCTGGGGCTCGCCACCCTGCTGTGCGCGGGGCCGGCGGCGGCACAGACGAAGATGACGATTGCCACCGGAGTGGATCCGGTGTTCTCCGCCTACTACGTGGCCCAGCAGGAGGGCCTGTTCAAGAAGCATGGGCTCGACGTCCGCATCAACACCGGACCCTCGGGCTCGGCGATGGTCGCCTTTCTGGTCAACGGCCAGATCGAGTCGGCCTTCGGCTCCGAGATCGCCGGGGTGGCCAACCACAACCTCGACCCCAATGTCGTCGTGGTCGCCCAGGCCACGCGCCTCGTGCGCTGGATCGCGGTGGTGGGGCGCAACATCGACACCCTCGACGGGCTCAAGGGCAAGAAGATCGGCATTGCGCGCGGCTCCGGCGGCGAGGTGTTCTGGCTCGCCATGATCGAGAAGCTCAAGCTGAACCCCGCCGACTACACCGTCGTCAACGTCGAGGCGCCGGAGATGGTGGCGGCGCTCGAGCGCGGGAACATCGACGCGTACGCGGTGTGGGAGCCGTGGGTGACTCGCGGCCTCGGCGCCGTGAAGAACACCAAGGTGCTGCGCACCCAGGAAGGCATCCTCGAGCAGGGCGTGTACATCTACATGAACCGCGGCTGGATCCAGAAGAATCCCGCACCGGCCGAAGCCTTCATTCGCGCCCTCGCCGACGCCACCGACCTGATCAACCGCAACCGTCCGCGCGCGGCCAAGGGCGTGTCCGAGTTTCTCAAGAACCTGGACCCGCCGCTGGTCGAGCAGCTGATGACCAAGCTCACGTTCGATATGGAGCTGAGCGACTTCACCGTCAACCTGTTCCGCGTCGCCGAGGCCCAGCTCAAGAGCCAGGGCAAGCTCGCCAAGCCGGTCGACTGGAGCGGCTTCATCTATCCGGACCTCATGCGGAAGGTGCTGCCCACGAAGGTGAGCTACAAGCCGTAGGGCAGACACATGATGCCGGCGGCGCGTGAAGGAACGGCTGGGGCGAAGCCCGACGACTTCGACCTCGTGGTGATCGGCGCGGGACCCGCCGGGCTCGCGGGCGCCATCGCGGGGGGCATCCTCGGCGCCCGGGTCGCGCTCGTCGAGCGCTCGTCGGCCCTGGGCGGCGCCCTCATCAACACCGGCACGATCCCCAGCAAGACCCTACGCGAGACCGCGCTCGCGTTGTCGGGGTACCAGAGCCGCAAGCTCTACGGGGTCGACCTTTCCCTTCGCCGGGGGGCGCGCGTCGCCGACTTCCTGTATCACGAGCGCCACGTGAAGACGACGGCGCGCGCGAACGTCGCCGAGCGTCTCGTCCGCCTGGGCATCACCCGCATCACGGGATCCGCGCGCTTCCTCGACTCCACGCGGGTCGAGGTCGTGCCGACGTCGCCTCGGGGCGGCCGGCCGCGCAAGCTTCATGCGCGCTTCGTCCTGATCGCGACGGGCAGCCGGCCCACGCGACCCCGAGAATTTCCGTTCGAGCATCCCCAAGTCTGGGATTCGGACGAGATCCTCGAGCTGGAGCGGCTGCCTCGGCAGCTCGCCGTCATCGGCGCCGGGGTGATCGGCAGCGAATACGCCTCGATGTTCGCCGCGCTCGGCGCGAAGGTGGACCTCGTCGACGGCCGCGAGACCCTGCTCCCATTTCTCGACCGCGAGATTGCGCGGGTCCTCACGCGGGCGATGACCACGCTCGGCATTCGATTCCGCTGGCGTGAGCGCGTGACCGCCTGTCGGGCGCCCGCGCGCGGCCCGATACGGCTCACGCTGACCTCCGGCGCGTCGCTCCGCGCGGACGCCGTGCTGGTGGCGGCCGGCCGGCGCGCGGTCGTCGAGGATCTCCGCTTGGAGGCGGCCGGACTCTCCACCGACGAGCGGGGCCACCTCCACGTCGATGCGCGCTTCCAGACCCAGGTCCCGAACATCCTCGCCGCGGGCGATGTGGTCGGCTTCCCGGCGCTGGCCTCGGTGAGCGCCGAGCAGGCGCGCCTCGCCGTGTCCACCGCCCTCGGCCACCACCTGAAGGAGGTGCTGGACCCGCTCTTCCCCAGCGGGATCTACACGATCCCCGAGGTCAGCACGGTCGGCGCGACCGAGGAGGAGCTGCGGGCCCAGGGCGTCGACTATGTGGTGGGACGGGCCCGCTATGCGGACAATGCGCGCGGCGCGATCATTGGGGACAGCGCGGGGCTCCTGAAGCTCATCTTTCGGCGCGAGGACATGAAGCTCCTGGGCGTCCACATGCTGGGCGAGCAGGCGACGGAGCTGGTGCACGTCGGGCTCATGATCCTGCTCCACGGTGGCGGCGCGGACGCGCTGCACCGCGCCTGCTTCAACGTGCCGACCCTCGCTACGCTCTACAAGGACGCGGCCTACCGGGCGCAGATCGCACGCGATCTGCCCTCGGCGGCAGCGCGGCGGGCCATGCGCCAGCAGAAGTCTGACGAGTGACGGCGCTCGGGGCTTCGCGCGCTTGAACGTGACGAGGACATGCCCGGAGCCGCGCGCGGCCTCGAAAGCGGCGGGGCGGCTCTTGGCGAGGTCGGGCGCGTTCCACGGGATCGCCGGCGACACGCTGACGATCTGGATCTGGAGTCGATCGGACGTCGACGACAGCCGATTGCCCATCACGTCTTCGGCCGCCTTGCCGTCGCGCTGTGCCCCGGTCGTGCTCGCCCGGCCATTGCCAGCGGAATCGCAAGGGCGCAGAGCAGCGCCATGACGAGAAAGGCCTGAGCGCCCAGACGGGCATAGAGCGCGCCGGAGGCGAGCGTCAACGCCGCGCTCGCTCCCGCGGCGCCCAGCGCATACGTCGCCTGGGCAGTGGCGGCCAGGCCGGGCGGGACGGTGGCGGCGATCACGCGCATGCAGGCGAGGTGAAGCGCGGCGAAGGTGAGGCCGTGGAGCGGCTGCACCAGCGCCAGCGCCACCGCCGCCGTGGTGGACCCCATGACCACCCAGCGGACGAGGCCAGCAGATGCGGCGAGCGCCATGACGCCCCGGGCGCCCAACCGCGCCACCAGCGCGGGGCCGACGAGGAAGAACACCACCACCTCGGCCGCCACCGACTCCGACCAGAGCACGCTGACCATCGGCGGGCTGATGCCCGCGTCGGACCAGCGGATGACCGCAAACGTGTCGTGCATGGCGTGGCTGCCCAGCACGAGCGTGGAGACCATCAGCACCCGCTGGAACTCCGGGATCCGCAGCAGGGACCGCACGTCGCCCGTTCGCGGAGGATCGCCCTGCTCCATCCCATGCTTGGGTCGCGTGGGCGCGGGGACGCGCAGCACGACACCCGCGGCCAGCGCGAGCCCGAGCGCCTGCAGCCATAGAATGGACTCGAGGCCGCGGGCGCCGACGACCTGCCCGCTCAGCAGCGTGCCCAGGATGAAGACGCCGGAGCCCGTCCCGCGTACCCAGCCGTACTCGAAGGAGGCGCCACCCCGGGCCTCGGACGACGCGCGCAGGGTCAGCGCGTCAGCCAAGATGGTGATCGGCGCGAGCGCCGCCGCCTGGAGCAGGCTGATCGCGAGCAGCGCGGGAAATCCGGACCCTCCCAGGAGAGCCAGCGCCACCGCCGCCGCGATGAGCGCGCACACCGCGAACACCCCGCGCAAGGCTCCGGTGAGGTCCGCGAGGCGGCCGCACAGCGGGCCGGAGACGAGGCGAATCGCCGTCCCGGCGCCGAACAGGACGCCGAGCTCTCCGGCGGTCAGTCCACGCGCCGCGAAGAACGCCGGCATGAACGGCGAGGAGACACCAAAGGCGCCATACATGAGCGCGTAGAGCGCCACGAACGGCAGGAGGAGCGTCACCCGGCGCTCACCGAGCCGTGGAGGTGGAGACGATGTCCCAGGCGGCGAGGAACAGGGCCGCGATGATCGGTCCCAGGACGATTCCGTTCGCCCCGAAGACGGCGAGGCCGCCCAGCGTGGAAATCAGCACCACGTAGTCCGGCATACGGGAGTCCTTGCCCACCAGCACCGGGCGCAGGACATTGTCCACGAGGCCGATCACGAGCACGCCGTACCCGATCAGGAGGAGACCCGACCACACTGCGCCGGTCGCGAGATAGTAGACCGCCACCGGCACCCACACGATGGCGGTCCCGACGCCGGGGAGCAGCGAGAGCAATGCCATGACCACGGCCCACAGCAGCGCGCCCTGGATGCCGAGCAGCCAGAACATGATCCCGCCGAGCACCCCCTGAGCGAGCGCCACCACGAGGGTCCCCTTGACGGTGGCGCGGATCACCAGGGTGAAGTTGTCGCCGAGCGCGCGCTGATGCTCGGCGCTCAGCGGGACCGCCGCGCGGATGCGTCGTACCAGGTCGTCGCCGTCGCGCAGCAGGAAGAACAGGAGATACAGCATGACGAAGAACCCGACGACGACGTCGAAGGTGCGCTGCCCGACGTTGAGGGCCTGTGCGGCAAAGAACTGACTGCCGCGCAGCACGCCTTCGGAAATCCGGTGCTGCACGGCATTGAGCTCGGCGAGGTCGAAGCGCTCCAGCAGCCGCACCGCCCATCCCGGCAGCGTGTGGACGATGCGCTCGAAGTGCTGTGCCGGATTCAGGTCACCCGATTTCACCCGCGCGTAGAGGTCGGCCGCCTGGTCGACGAGGAGCCCGCCGATCACCGCCACGGGCAAGATTCCGATGACCACGACGAGCACGAGCGTGATGAGCGCGCCGGCGGTCCGGCGGCCGCCTGCTCGCCTGGTCAGCCGCCGGTTCAGCGGGGCGGCGACGATCGCCAGAATCGTGCCCCAGAGAATCGCGCCGTAGAGCGGCCAGAGTATCCACGCGAAGGCCACCGACACGAGGACGAGGAGGAGCAGGAATGCCCGGTCCCTCAGGACGGGAGGACCGCCGGCAGCGGTGGAGGCCATACTCACAGGCTACCGGGAGGCTCATGAATCGGCCACTCCGCGCCAGGAGGCTACGGCCAGGGCACACCGTAGACGTGTGCCGCGTTGCCCCCGAGCACGCGCCGCGCGACCGTGAGGGCTTCGCCGGCCGCGAGCGCGCCCAGCGCCACCAGCTCATCGAGCACGGTCCCGAGGCCCCGTCGCCCCCAGCGCGCGGCCAGCCAGTACAGCTCGGGGATCTGCGAGGCGTCGCTCGAGTACACCACCTTGGTCGTCGGGGCGAGCCCCAGCAGCTGACGCAGCATCGCGGGCACCTCGGCGGCCAGATGGGGAACGGCCAGCCCCACGTCGGCGTAGACATTGGGGTAGATGGCTGCCAGATATCCGAGCTCGCGGACATAGGGATAGCTCGCGTGCAGGAGCACGAAGGGCACCCTAGCGTACCGGCCGCTCTCGAACAGCGGGCGCAGGTGCAGCGGGTTCGCTTCCCGGAGGTCGAGATCGGCGTCGCCGAAGCCGGTGTGGAACTGGACCGGCAGGCCCTGGCGCTCGGCGATCTCGAGCGCGCGCACGAGGAGATAGTCGGTGAGGGGCTTGGCGGCGAGGTGCACCCGGCCGTCGCGCCGCGCCCGCTCCTTGAGGGGGCCGAACGCCGCGACGGCATCGTCCCGTGACGTCACCTTCACCGCGAGGCCCGTCCGGTAGGCGATGATGCTCTTGAGGCCGACGAACCCGTCCGCGCGCGCCCGCTCGACGATCGCCGAGTAGGCGTCCACCACGCCGTCGAACGTCTCGTGCTGGACGATCAGCGCCTGCGCCAGCGTCTCGAGGCGCAGGATGGGCAGGACACGACATGGGACCCGCGTCGCCATCTCGGCGGGGGTCCACGTCGCGTCGGTCTGGTAGCCGTGATCGACGAGCAGCAGCGCGATGTTGGCCTCGCCGAGCAGCCGCCGGGCGAGCGCGTCGGGTGTCAGACCCGCGCGCGCCGCGATCACCGCGTCGGTGGTCGGCGCGCAGCCGAGGAGCGCCGCCAGCTCCCGGATGGCCCAGCGATAGAACACGGTCTCGGCGGCGTGATGCGCATGCATCGCCGGGTCGCCGCTCTCGGTGAAGAAGGCGGCGTAGGCGTCGGGGCCCGGCACGGCGCCGTCCCGCAGGAGCGCGTGGCAATGCTGATCCAGGATCGGGACGGCCCCGAGGTCCACCTCAGAACTTCCAGAAGTGGTGCTTCGTCTCGAAAGTGGCGTCTTCGCGGCCGAACGCCGCCGCCTCCGAGCGCTTCACCGCGAGATACGCCCGGGCCAGCGTCGGGCCGAGGGCGGACATGAGCACGGGATCCCGCTCCAGACGGTCGAGCGCCGCGTCGAGCGTGGTCGGGTAGCGCTGAATCCCGCGCTGCTCCCGCTCGCGCTCGGACAGGGCGCCAGGGTCGAGGAGCACGGGCTCGCCCGCGTCGAGCTTGCGGGTGACGCCATCGAGCCCGGCCGCGAGCAAGCCGCCCAGGGCGAGATAGGGATTCGACGACGAGTCGGACGCCTTGAGCTCGGCATTGGTGGAGCCGGCGCGGTCGGACGGAAACGTCGAAGGCACCCGCACCGCCGCCTCTCGATTGTCGGGGCCCCACGCCGTGAACGCCGAGCTCCAGAAATGCGGCTGGAGCCGGCGATACGAGTTGACGCTGGGACACGTGAGCGCGAGCAGCGCGGGCAGGTGCTCGAGCACGCCCGCGATGAAGTGGTACCCCAGCGCGCTCACGCCGTAGCGGCCGCGCGGGTCGTACATCCGCGACCGCCGGCCTGCCGCGTCCCACAGGCTCCAGTGGATGTGAGCGCCGTTCCCCGCCTGGTCGACGAAGGGTTTGGGCGCGAGGGAGGCCCAGAGCCCATGGCGGTGCGCGACGGCCCGCACGGTCTCGCGATAGAAGACCTGGCGGTCGGCCGCCTCGAGCGCGGGCGCATGGCCGATGGACAGCTCCTGCTGGCCGTGGCCCAGCTCCGGGTAGTACTGCTCGACGGGGATACGCTGGGCCTCGAGCGCGGCCACGATGTCGTCCATGACGGGCGCCGCCGTCGCCATGCCGACGGTGGAGAAGCAGAGGCTCTCGTCGAGCGGGGCGAAGGCGCCGCCCGGCTGCTTCACCGCGAGCGAGAACTCGCACTCGAAGGCCGCCCGCACGCTGAACCCCGCCGCGCCACAGGCCGCGATCTGGCGCTTGAGGAAGGCGCGCGGGCACGCCTCCCACGGCGCGCCCTCCAGCGTGCGCATGTCGCTCGTCATGGCCGCGGCATGGGGAGCGTAGGGCAGCAGGGTGAAGGTCTGCGGATCGGGCACCAGCCGGATCTCGCCGACGGGGCCGAGGCCTTCGACGGCCTGGAGCTGATCCAGCATGTTCATCGCCTGCATGGCCACGGTGAGCCCGATGCCGTCGGTGAGGCGGCTCGCGAGCCCGTCCACGTGCGTGGCCTTCCCGCGAGTGATACCGCCGTTGTCGGTATAGAGGAAGCGGACGAGGCGTACACCGGCCCGTCGGGCTTCCGTGGTCGGATCAGGCGTGCGCCGGGATCGGATGGCCATGGCCATGCGTAGGATATCCTGTTCGGACCGCGGCGCCCGTCATGGCCGCTGAAGGGCGCGCAGCGCCGCGTCGAAGCCAAGGAGTCCCAGCGCAGTGCGAACCCAATGCCACGTCGCCCACCGGTCCAGGAGCGCCCGCAGCTCGGGATCGGACAGGCCGCCCCGCGCGAACACGGCATTGGCGGCCGCGAAGAAGAGCGGATACGTCACCATCACCCCGATCGCGGAGAGCTCGGCAACGATGAGCCAGCGCCGACGCATCACCGGTCCCGCCCGCGCGGCGACGAGCGCGGCCAGCGTGATGGCGAGACTCGAGCTGCCCAGCGGGATCATCAGCCGGCCGATGAGGTGTGAATAGGCGGCAAACCAGGCGTGAAAGTCACCGGGGAGAGCTTCTTCCAGAAGCTGACGAACGCGACGCCGATCACGAGCATGCCGCCGGTGAAGAGCCCGAGCACCAGGCAGGCCAGCATGGTCAGCGCGGATGTGACGGTCACCGGCTGATCTCTCGCCTAGTCGCCTACCCCGCGATACGCCGCGACCTTCCGCTCCAGCCGGCGCAGCGCCAGCTCGTGCAGCCCGGTGATCGCCAACACCAGGACGATGCCGGCGTAGACGCCGGGGCTGTCGAGCAAGGTGCGATGCCGCGTGATCAGATACCCCAGGCCGTCGGCCGCTCCCAGCATCTGGGCGACGATCACGCCGACGATCACCAGCGCGCCGCCGAGCCGGAGGGCGGCCACGATGGAGGGCAGGCTCGCGGGCAGCGCGATGTAGAGGATCTGCTGAGCGCGGCTCGCCCCGAAGGCGCGGGCCGTCTCAGTGAGCGCGGGAGTCAGCGCGGCCACGCCCGCGACCGCCGTCAGCATGGTGGGGATGATCGCGTAGATCGCAGCAAAGGCGATCTTCGACTCGGAGCCCAGGCCGAACCAGACCATCATCGCCGGGTAGAGCACCACGAGCGGCACCGCGTAGACGCTGCGGAGCACCGGCAGCACGAGATGCCGCGCCGTCGCCGAGGCGCCCAGGAGCTGCCCGAGCAGGATGCCGCCGCCGCACGCGATCGCGTAGGCGGCCAGGATCTCGCCGAACGTGGTGGGCAGGCTGCCGAGGTACTCCCGATGATTGCTGACGAGCCGGGCGAGCGCCTCGCTGAGGGGCGGAACGAACAGGCGGGGCACGAGCCCGGTGCGCGGCAGCAGCTCCCAGGCGGCGAGGATCCCGAGGTAGAGCAGCGCCTGGCACCAGCGCACGTGCCCCTCCGCCCAGGTCATCGCCGCTCCGCGTGCTTGATGTGCTGCCAGATCCGGTCCTTCAACGTCCCGAAGCGCTCCTCCGAGGTCATGGCGAAGCTCCGCGGGCGCGGCAAGTCCACCCGGATGTCGTCGACGAGGCGCCCGGGCCGGGCGCTCAGCACGAGGACCCGGTCGGCGAGGTAGACCGCTTCGTTCAGGCTGTGGGTCACGAAGAGCACGGTCTTGCGCGTCTCGGACCAGATGCGCAGCAGCTCGTCGCCCAGCACCATGCGGGTCTGTTCGTCCAGCGAGGCGAACGGCTCGTCCATGAGAAGCACCGCGGGATTCTGGACGAGGCCCCGAGCGATCGCGACGCGCTGCTTCATGCCGCCCGACAGCTGATGCGGAAGGCGGTCCTCGAAGCCCCGGAGCCCGGTGAGGTCCAGCATGCGGCGGGCCGCGTCGAGCCGCTCCGCTTTCGCCACGTGTCTCAACTTGAGCGGGAACGCCACGTTGTCGATCGCGGAGAGCCAGGGCAGCAGGTTGGCCTCCTGGAAGATCATGCCCACCTTGCGCGGCATCGGGCCGGTGACCGGCTCGCCGTCACAGAGCACGGCGCCGCTCGAGGGCAGCCGGAGCCCGGCGATCAGCGAGAGGAGCGTGGACTTGCCGCAGCCGCTGGGGCCGACCACCGCGGCGAACTGTCCGTCGGGGATGTCGAGGTCGATCGACTCGAGCGCGGGGACCCGGGCGCCGTCGGTCCCGAAGTGCTGGGACACGCCCCGGATGGCGACGAGGGGCCGCGTCACGAGCGCTCGCGCCACGCGGCGAGCCGGCGCTCGACCGCGCGCAGCACCTCGTTCACCGCCACCGCGGCCAGGGCCACGATGACGAGGGCGGCATAGAGCTGCGGCATCTGCACGTTCTCGCCCCAGGCCGCGATGCGGTAGCCGATGCCGTCGCGCGCGCCGTAGATCTCGCACAGGAGCACCGCGGTGATGTTGAACACCATGCCGAGCCGGATCGACTCGAGCAGGATCGGGGCCATCGCGGGCAGATAGATCTCGCGGATGATCTGGCCGCGGCTCGCGCCATAGACGCGGCTGACCAGGATCAGCTCGCGGGGCACAGACTGCACCGCCGCCGTCCCGCCGACGATCAACACGAAGATGGTGGTGAACACGCCGAAGGCGATCTTCTGAGGGATGCTCACGCCGAAGACCAAGATGAAGACGGGCAGGAAGATGGACTTCGGGACGCCGAAGAGGAAGTTGACGAGCGGCCGGAACAGCGCGCTCAGCAGGGGAACCTCGGCGAGCAGAAAGCCCAGGAAGAGCCCGACCGGCACGGCGAGAAGAAAGGCCGCGACCACTTCCCAGGCGGTCACCCCGAGGCTCTGCAGCACTTCCGGCCGGCCAAGCAGCGCCTTCAGGGCGGTGAGGACGGTGCTCGGCGCGGGGGCCACCCCGGCGTCGAGCCGTCCCAGTCGCGCCATGGCCTCCCAGAAGCCGACGAACGCAAGGACGGCGGCGGCAACGATCAGGCGCTCGCGCCGCCGCATGGCCCTACGGCTTGGTGGGCGTGATCGGCATGTTCATGAAGACCTCGGAAGCCGGGGCCATGTCCTTCACGCCGCTCGCCGCCGCGAGCTCCATCGCCTTCTCCACCGAGCCGAGCGAGATCTTGCCGTCGCGCGAGAGCCGGAGGAAGGTCTTCTCGTACTCCATCTTGGCGATCTCCATCGGCAGCTCGTTGTTGCTCGCGATGGTCTTGATCGCGTAGTCGGGGTTGTTCCGCATGTACTCCAGCGCGCCGTAGAGGGCGTTGAGCCCCTTCTGGATGAAGGGTCGGCGCTCGTTGAGGTTCTTCTCGGTGGCTGCCCACCCGCCGATCAGATTCGGCGGCATCGCGGTGGCGAAGTCGACGAGGACGCGCACCTTCGCCTCCGACACGACCTGATAGCTGAGCGGCGAGTAGATGACCGCGGCGGCCAGATTGTCGTTGAGGAGATTCGGGACGAGCCCGCCGCCTCCCACCGGCACGCGCTGGAAGGTCGCCTTGTTCTCCGACTGGGCCCACAGGGCGAGGGTGTCGGTGCCGGAGCCGGCGGACGTGATGCCGACTTTCTTGCCGTCCAGCTCCTTGGGCGACTTGATCGGCGACGCGGTCTTGACCCCGAGAATCCAGCCCGACCACTCGTCACCGCTTCCCCCGACGATCTTCACGAGCACGCCGCGCTTCCGGGACGTCGCCACGAGGGGCACCGCGACCGTGCCCAGATCCGCCGAGTTCGCCGCGATGGCCTCGAAGGTCTCGCCGCCGCCGCGGTAGATCGTGATCTCCGGGCGGAGCCCTTCCTTCTCGAACAGGCCCTTCTCCTTCGCGACGATGGCGAGGATGGTGGGGAAGTACGTCTTGGTGGGGCAGCCGATGCGGATGGTGTCCTGAGCAGCGGCGCCGGCGGGAAACGAGACCAGCGCGCCGAAGGCCAGCACGAGCGCCAGCCGAGCCATGAGCCTCGTGGACATGGAATCCTCCTGGGGGTTCGTGTGCCGGCGGCCATGGTAGCACGGGCGGCACACCGTACCCTCAGGGGGTCGTCAGGGCTTCCGCGCCCGGATGTTCACGCCCTCCGTCTCGTACTTGTCGGCCTTCCGCTGGCCGCTGGCCCCGGCAAACGGCAGGCCGCGCCACGTCACCTCGACGTCCTCGAATCCCGCGCGGGCAATCTTCACGAGGAGCTCTCCTTCCAGGAGAGCGCCCCCGATTCAGGCCGTCCAGATCGCGATGTCCTCGCGCACCGCGGGCGGGATGTCACGGTGTACCACCACGTCGGAGATCTGCAGCCGGCCTCCCGGCTTGAGCGCCCGGAACGCCTCGGTCAGCGCCTTGTCCTTGTCGGCCACGAGGTTGATCACACCGTTGGAGATCACGAGGTCGGCGACGCCGTCGGGGAGCGGAAGGCTCTCCGCGAGGCCCTCGACGTACTCGACCTGACGAAGTCCCGTGAGCGCGACGTGCAGGTGGCCGAGGGCGAGCATCGCGGGCGTCATGTCGACGGCGAGCACGAGGCCCGTGGGGCCCACGTGGCGGGCGGCCAGGAAGGTATCCGTCCCGCTGCCCGCGCCGATGTCCACCACCGTGTCCCCGGGGAGCGGAAGTCCCATGGCGAGCGGATTCCCCACCCCGGCGAAGGACGCGGTGATCGTGGGCGGCAGCTCAGCCAGGTCCTCCCACCGGTAGCCGAGCCGCTCGGCCGCGTAGTCGGGCCCGGTATGGAAGTGATAGCCCTTCTTCGGCTCGGTAGCGACCTGACTGTAGACCTTTCGAATCTCGAGACGTAAAGCCTGCGCGTCCAGCGGCATGGCGCCTCCTTGTGGGGTCACTGCGTGGGTGAGGAGTGGATCGAACCGCTGGGGGAATGGTCGCGTGACGGGCGGGGCTCTCGCTCAGGGGAAACTCGAGTAGAACATAGGGAGCCGGCGGCTCAGGCCCCCTCAGGTGCGGGCGATCAGGCGCCGGCGAGATCCTGGCGCATCTGCATCCAGGTCGCCTGCGGCTCGGACCAGAGGCGCCCGCTGCTCAGGCCGCCGTCGATCACGAGGTCGTGGCCATTGATGAAGGTGGCCTCGTCACTGGCCAGGAACACCGCGGCGTGCGCGATGTCCTGGGGGAGCCCGGCCCCCGGGATGGGCTGAAGGCGAGCGAAGGCCACTTCACTTTGCCCAGTGGATTGCGGTCGCCTCGGCGGGGAGGCCCAGGGGCCTTGCCGGAGATGCCGGAGGCGAGAAGCCGGCCCGGATGCCGGCGATGCTCCCCGTGTTGATGATGCGGCCGCCGCCCCGCCGCCGCATGCTCGGCGCTGCGTGACGGTCCCCCTCCTCGGCGCGCCGGCCGGCGATCACGACCCGGGCGCCCTCCTCGACGAACCGCTCCGCGGTCCGCTGGCCGATGCCGCTCGTCCCTCCCGCCACGATGGTGACCTTCCCGTCCAGCCGTCCCATGCCCGCCTCCCCCGTTCGGCGTATAGTGTCACGGCCAGGAGGCCCATGCATGCCACGAGCGTCCCAGCTCCCCAGCCGGCTCCATCACACCGCCTACACCACCCGGGACATGGAGAAGACTCGCCGATTCTACGAAGGGGTGATCGGGCTTCCCCTCATCGCGACATGGAGCGAATCCGACCGGCTGTTCGGCAAGATCCGCACGTATTGCCACTGCTTCTTCGGCCTCGCGGACGGCGGCGCGTTGGCGTTCTTCCAGTTCGCGGACAAGCGAGACGAGCGGAAGTTCAGCCCCTCGATTCCCGCGACGCCGTTTCACCACATCGCCCTCAAGGTGAGCAAGGCGACGCAGCGGGCGATCGAACGGCGCATCAAGGCCGCCGGCCTGGGCGATCCCGACACCTTCGTGCTGGAACACGGGTACTGCCGCTCCCTCTACGTCAAGGACCCGAACGACCTCCTGCTCGAATTCACCCTCGACGCGCCCAATGCCGGTCGGATCGCGAAGGCGCGCAAGGCCGATGCGCGCGCCACCCTGGTCCGCTGGCTCGGGGGCGATCACGCGTCCAACAACGTATACCGATGAGGCGCTCGAGAGGATGAGCACGCCCGGGCCGCCCGACGACTTCCAGCGAGGATACTCGTCCCGCCTGCTGGACGTCCTGATCCGCGCGGGCTTCATCGCCGTCCTGGCCGCGCTGTGCTACACCGTCTTCGCGCCCTTCCTGACCCTGATGGTCTGGGCGGTCATCCTCGCCGTCACGCTCTATCCGCTGCACCGTTGGCTCGCGAGGCGGGTCGGCGGGCGCCAGGGCCTGGCCGCGACCGTCCTCGTCATCGCGGGCTGTGTCCTCATCATCGCCCCCACCGCCTTGCTGCTGAATTCGTTCGGGAGCTCGCTCAACGACTTCGTTCACGCGGTGAAGGACAACACCCTGGTCGTCCCGCCTCCGGGGGAGCGCGTCAAGGACTGGCCGATCGTCGGCGAGAAGTTGTACACCTACTGGTCCCGCGCCCATTCCGACCTGCCGGCTCTCGTCGAAAGCATGCAGCCGAAGATCGGCGAGCTGGCCCGGAAGGCGCTCGGCATCGTCGCGGGGATCGGCGTGGGGTTGCTGCAATTCCTCGCGTCGTTCATCATCGCCGGCATCCTGATGGCGTACGGCGAGGCGGGGGCGCGAGGAAGCCGTGCGATCTTCGAGCGCATCGCCGGGGTCGACCGGGGCGACGCCTTTGCCCGGCTCTCCACCGCGACGATTCGGGCCGTCGCGCAGGGCGTGATCGGCATCGCCTTCGTTCAGGCGATCCTCGTCGGCGTGGCCCTCCTCGTCGCCCACGTTCCGTGGGCCGGGGTCCTGGCCGCCATCACGCTGGTGCTGAGCATCGCGCAGGTGCCGGCGCTGATCGTCACCCTCCCGGCCATCGTCTACATCTGGTCGAGCGGCGACTACGGCACCGGCCTCGCCATCGTCTACACGATCGCCTTGCTGGTGGCGGGAATGGCCGACAACGTCTTGAAGCCGTTGATGCTGGGACGGGGCGTCGACGCCCCCATGCCGGTGGTCCTGCTCGGGGCGCTCGGCGGTATGGCGGCTGCGGGCATACTGGGCATGTTCGTCGGCGCCACGCTCCTGGCCCTCGGGTATCAGATCTTCATGAGCTGGGTCGCGACGAACCCGGAGCGGACGTGAGACGCGCGATCTGGTACGGCGTCACGCGAATCCTGCCGATCGGGCTCGCGCTTCTGCTAGCCGCGCCCCCGCTGCCACGCGCCCAGCAGTCCGGCGCCGACGCGCCCCCCTTCACACACGAGCAGCTGGAGCAGATCGTCGCGCCCATCGCGCTCTATCCAGATCCCCTGGTGGCGCATATCATGATGGCCTCCACCTACCCCCTCGAGGTCATCCAGGCGGCACGGTTCGCCAAAGCCCATCCGAGCCTCAAGGACACCGCCCTCAACGACGAGCTGAAGAAGTACACCTGGGACGACAGCGTCAAGGCCCTGGTCGGCTTCCCCCAGGTCCTGGAGATGATGGACAAGCAGCTCGAGTGGATGCAGAAGCTCGGGGATGCCGTGCTCGCTCAGCAGAAGGAGACGATGGACGCGATCCAGCGCCTGCGGGCGAAGGCCCAGTCGGCCGGGAACTTGAAGTCCACCGAACAGCAGAACGTGATCGTGCAGGGCTCGCCGCCGGCAGCGCAGACCATCATCATCGAACCGGCGAGTCCTGACGTGATCTACGTGCCCACCTACGATCCCACCGTCGTCTACGGCCCCTGGCCCTACCCGGCGTATCCCCCGTATTACTACTACCCGCCCTATTACCCGTACTACGGGCTCGGCTACGCCGCACTCTGGTTCGGCGCCGGGATGCTGGTCGGCGGGGCGATCTGGGGCAACTGCAACTGGGGCGGCGGCAACATCGACGTCGAGGTGGACCACCACAACAACTTCAACCGCAACGTCAACCGCGGGGACAGGGTCAACCCCCTCAGCGGCGATCGGGGCAGCGGAGCGCGCGGCGACCGCGGGTCGTGGCAGCACAACCCCGAGCACCGGAAGGGCGCGCAGTATCGCGATCGCGCGACCCAGCAAAAATTCAATCGAGCGGGTGACAGCGCCCGGGTCGCGTCGCGGGAGTCCTTCCGCGGACGGGCGGAGCAGGGCCGAGGGGAGCTGGGTCGTGGTGGGCAGGGCGCCGGACAGCGCGGCGGTGGGCTCGGTCAGGACGGGCCGCGTCCCTCGCGAGGGGGGGACCGCGGGACGGGCTCAGGCATCGGCGGGCAGGGCGGCGCCTCCGGAGGCCGAGCGTTCGAAGGCGTGGGACAAGGGCAAAGCCAGCGTTCCTTCAGCGAGCGGGGCCAGTCCTCGCGCGGGGGAAGCTCCGGCGGCGGAAGCTTCAGCGGCGGGGGGAGCCGCGGAGGCAGCGTCTCCGGCGGCGGAGCGAGCCGTGGTGGTGGCGGGTTCTCCGGCGGCGGGGGACGCGGAGGGGGCGGGGGGCGGCGATGAAAAGACTGGGCATCGCGCTCGTACTCGTTCTCGGTCTTCAGGCCTCCGCGTCCGCCGCGGCGGCGCCGAAAGGCTTTCCGTCTCTGGACGAGGCCGTCCGTGCGCTCATTGCTGCGCTCCGCGGGGCGGACCGAACGGTGCTCGTCGAGATTCTCGGGCCACGGGGAGGCCCCCTGGTCTGGTCGGGCGACGAGGTCGCCGACCGCGCGGCGTTTCAACGCTTCACCGCGGCCTACGACCGCGCCCACCGCCTCGAAGGCGGTGGTGGAAAGGTCGTCCTCTATGTGGGCGACGATGACTTCCCCTTCCCCATCCCGTTGGTGCCGGATGGTCCTCAGTGGTACTGGGATACCGACGCGGGCGACGAGGAGCTGCTGAGCCGCCGGATCGGGCAGAACGAGCTCGCGGTGATCCAGGTCTGCCAGGCCTATGTCGACGCCCAGCGCGAGTACGCGTCGCGAGGCAAGGGCCTTCTCGAATACGCTCAGCGGCTGGAGAGCTCCAAGGGGAAGCGCGACGGCCTCTACTGGGAGACGCGACCGGGCGAGCCGGAGAGTCCGCTCGGAGCGCTCGTGGCCAGGGCCAGGATTGCCGGCTATCCGCTTCCCCCGCGCGGCCGCTCCGTCCCCTATCACGGGTACCTCTATCGCATCCTCGTCGCGCAAGGACCCGACGCGCCCGGCGGCGCGTACGACTACGTGGTGCGGGGGCACATGATCGGCGGCTTCGCCCTGGTCGCGTATCCCGCCCAGTACGGCGTCTCGGGTATCATGACGTTCATCGTCAGCCATGACGGCGTCGTGTACCAGAAAGATCTCGGCCGGAAGACCGCACAGCTGACGAACGCGATGAAGACCTACAATCCCGATTCGACGTGGATGAAGGCCGAGACGGTGCCGGGCGCGCGATGAACGCCGTGCTACGCTTTCCTCGCTCGAACATGACGCGTTGGCTCGGTCACGTCCTGACGCGATGCCTACCGATCGGCCTCGCGGTCGTGCTCGCCGTCCCGTCGCTGCCTCGCGCCCAGCAACCGGGGGCGAGCGCGCTTCGCTTCCCGCCCGGGCAGCTCGAGCAGCTCGCCGCCCCGATCGCGCTCTATCCGGACGCGCTGCTGGCCCACATCATGATGGCGTCCACCTATCCGCTCGAGGTGGTGCAGGCCGCGCGGTTCGCCAAGGCCAATCCGAGCCTGCGCGATGCAGACCTCGACGACGAGCTCACGAAGTACGACTGGGACGACAGCGTCAAGGCGCTCGTCCGCTTCCCCCAGGTCCTCGGGATGATGGACAAGGAGCTCGAGTGGACCCAACGGCTCGGCGATGCCGTCCTCGCGCAGCAGAAGGACGTGCTCGCCGCGATCCAGCGCCTGCGGGCGCGGGCGCTCAGAGCCGGCACGCTGAAGTCGAACGACCAGCAGAAGGTGATCGTCGAGGGCGCCCCGTCGCAGACCGTCATCAGGATCGAGCCGGTGAATCCCGAGATCGTCTATGTGCCGACCTACGACCCCAATGTCGTGTTCGGCGAGTGGCCGTATCCGGCGTACCCGCCGTACGCCTACTACCCGCCCTACTCCGTGATTGGCTATCCCGAGCTCACGTTCGGCTTCGGGATGCTGGTAGGTGGCGCGATCTGGGGTGGGTGCAACTGGCGCCTCGGCCACATCTTCGTCCGTGTCGACCACCACGACCACTTCCACCGTCACGTGAGCCGCGGCGTCAAGGTCAACCCACTCCTCGTCGATCGGCGGAGCATGCCGCCCGGCCGCGCCCTGTGGCAGCACAATCCCGAACACCGGAACGCCGTGCCGGGCCGCGACGTGGCCATCCAGCCGAAGGAGGACCGACCCCGCGGCGGAGGCACGACGGCCTCGCGTGAGCTCCTCCGAGGCCACGACGGCGGAGCCGGCATGACCGCCGGCGGCGGGAGTCGAGGCTTCGACGGCAAGGGGCCGGGCGACGGTCAGCGTCCCTTCAGCGGAGGCAACGGCAGCGCCGGCACCTTCCCCAGCGGGGGGGATGTGGGGGTCACCACCTTCCCCAGCGGCGGCACGATCAGCGCCAGCACGTTCCCCAGCGGCAACACCATCAGCGCCAGCACCTTCCCCAGCAGGAATGGCAGCATCAGCACGTTCCCCGGTGGCAACTTCAACGGGAACATCTTCCCGGGCACCGGCTTCTCCAGTGGCCTGCGTGGTGGGGGCTGGGGCCGACGGTAACGTCGCGCGAGGGGTTCGCCATCACGCCCGACGAGATCGTGCGGCAGGCCTTCGAGCTGTTTCGCGCCGACGCGGACGCGCCGCCGCCCTTGAGCCTCCGCGGCGGATGTGCGGTGGACGGATATGACGAGGCCGAGCCCTTCGACCCCGTGCGCGATGAGGCGACCGACGCCTATCTCGAGGGCTTTGCCTTCTGGGGGCTCGGCTACCTCGACGCGCAGTCGTGGCGCCACTACCTTCCGCGACTCATCGACTACACCTTCCGCCGTCCGGACGATCCGCGGATGGCGGTGGAAGCTCTGGTTCGGTCACTCCGGCCGCCCGATCGCTACCCGCCGCGCCTCGCCACGCTGACGAGGCAGCAGGAAGCGATCGTCGCCGCCTTCCTCGAGCGACTCGCGCTCGGTGAAGGCTTCGCCCACGTGCAGGAGGATGCGCAGCAGGCGCTGGAGGAGTGGTGGCTGCCCGGGGCGCGCCACCGGCACCGCTCCCAGGGAGACACGGCGGCCCGGCGAGCCGAGCCCGTACCCTGGAAACGCCTCGAACGGCCGCGCTATCGCCTGACGCTTCCCCAGGACTTCGCGAGCAGTGGCGCGCGCCACATCCCCGAGGAGTCCCGAACGGTGGAGGTGTGGGGCGGTACCCTCTGCGGCGAGGTGCCCGCCGTGGTTGCCGTCAATCTCACGCCCCTGGGCGATCGCCATCTCCGCCACATCGTGGAGCGGGCCGCCGCGGGTCTTCGCGCCGCGAGCGTGGAGCGCCGCCCGTGTGACGTGCCCGGGGCCGCGCGGTCCGAACGCCGCGACGGTCTCACGCGCGGTGACAGTCCCGTCGAGCCCGAGCGCATCACGATCGTCGCGGCGGCTTTCAAGGAGGAGGCGATTCTGCTCACGGTTCGGAGCTGGCCGCGCGACGACGTCGAGGCCGCGATGGAGCGCATCGTCGCGGCCTTCGAGATCGTCGCGGATCGCTGAGGCGATCGGGATGCGGCTTTCTTCCGGGCTCGAGATGATCGACGATCGCGCGGGAGACGGCAAGGCGGCCGAGCGCGGCGATCGCGTCGTGTACAACGTCAGGATCTTTCTCAATCGCGGCGACGAGGTGCCGCTCAACGAGACGCAGGCGCAAGCCCTGCCTCAGCGCATGCTCAGGCAGGCCGATGGTCGCGTCTTCGTCGACCACACGATCGTGCTAGGGTCGCGGGAGGCGGTGGCGGGAATCGAACGAGCCCTCGTCGGGATGAAGCGTGGGGGATACCGAAAGGTACGGGTTGGCCCTCACCTGGCGTATCGAGAGAAGGGTATCCCGGGCTTGATTCCCCCCGACGCGGTGCTCGTTGTCGAGATCTGGATGCGGGAGGTCAAGCCAGCCTCTTCATGAGGCCACGTCGTTGGACCAAGGTCCTATTGCCCGTCCCTGAGGGACGCGCGTTCATGTCACAGGTCGATGGCGCGCAGCCCGCGACCTCAGGGAGAAAGACATCATGGGGCTTCTCGACGAATTGCTCGGCGGTGTGCTGGGTGCGGGCGCCGGACAGCAGCAGGCGGGATGGCGTCCGGCTCAGGGCGCGGCCCCGGCCGGCGCCGGCGGGGCCAGCATCATGATGGCGCTGCTGCCGGTGGTGCTCTCGATGCTCGCGAGTCGGGGCGGCGCGGGGCGGGCCGGAGGTGGCCTCGGCGATATCCTTGGCCAGGTGCTCGGTGGCGGCGCGGGATCGGGGGCCGGCGCCGCGGCGGGGGCCGCCGTGTCGGGGGCCGGCGGCGGCCTGGGCGCGCTGCTCGAGCAGATGCAGCGCTCAGGCTTCGGGGACCAGGCGCGGTCCTGGGTGGGTAAGGGCCAGAACATGTCGATCTCACCCGATGCTATCGGCCAGATCTTCGGCCAGGGCGGCCTCGACGAGATCGCGCGCCACGCGAACCTCACCCCGGAGCAGACCTCCGAGGGCCTGTCGCAGCTCCTCCCCGAAGTCGTCGATCGCGTCACGCCCGGCGGGCAGGAGCCCGACTTCGACCAGCTCGCCCGGAGCGTCGACGATCTCCGTGGACGGCTGAGCGCGTGATCGACGACCGCTAGGGCGTCGCGGCGGATTGGGATCCTGCCGCGCGGAGGCGGCCCGTCTCGGGTCGATCCACCTCGCCGGTGGTGGGGTCCACCGCCACCCCGTACGCCTCGCGCGCCGCTTTCGCGCTGACGTATCCCAGGAACACGTCGCGCGCGACCGCCTCGGGGTCCCGCGTGAGCGGATCGCCGTAGCCGCCGCTCCCGGAGACGCGCATGCTGACGAGATCGCCCTGGACGAGCGGGTGGATCGCCTTCGAGTGCAGGGTCTGTGCGCCCGCCGTCCCGGGGTTCAGGATCGTCGCGCCTCGCGCGCCCGGGCGACCATCGCACAGGCCCGGAGGATCGAAGCGATGGCGGTCCGTCAGATTGGACAGTGATCCGCTCGTGCCGAGGAAGCGAATGTCCTTGCGGAGGCCGCAGCTGCCGCGGAAGCGTCCCGGGCCGGCGGAGTCGGTGGTCAGCTCGAGCCGCTCGACCAGGATGGGATAGTTGCTCTCGTTGACCTCGACCGGAATGTTCTCGAGATTGAACGACCCGCACACCGCCTCGGCGCCGTCCTTGCTGGGCCGGGCTCCCATTCCCCCCACCGCGATGTCGTAGTACACGAAGCGCTTCCCCCGGCGCGGGTCCATGCCTTCGAAGATCGGGTTGGCCCAGTGCGAGGAGGCGGCGATGACCCGGTCCGGCGCCGGCTGGGCGAGGGCGGCGAGGATCACGTCCACGATGCGCTGCTGCATGACGGCCCGGCCGCCCGCCGCCGCCGGCGGACGCGGATTGAACAGCGAGCCCTCGGGCGCCCGCGCGCGGATCGGCCGCATGGTACCCGCGTTCTGCGGGATCGACTGCTGGACCAGCACCGACTTCACGGCGTGCCAGGTGTAGGACAGCGTGTAGTTGAAGGCGCTGTTCATCCCGGACCGTGTCTGCGGGCTCGACCCCTCGAAGTCGACGGTGATCTCATCGCCCTCGACGATCACGGTGGCGAAGACGCGCAGGGGGTCCGTGCCCCGCCCGCAGTCGTCGTAGAAGTCCTCCGCCGCGTAGCGCCCGGACCGCAGCTCACGGATGGCCGCCCGCATCTCGCGCTCCGAGTGGGCCAGGATGTCGTCCCAGGCGGCGAGCACGGTGTCGGTACCGTAGCGATCGAACAGATCGAGCAGCCGCATCTCGCCGACCCGCGCGGCATTGCGCATCGCCTTGAGGTCGCCCTCGACGATGTCGGGCACGCGCACGTTGCCGGTGATGAGCCGCATCACCTCACGGTTCAGCTCGCCGCCGCGCCAGAGCTTCGTGGGCAGGACACGGATGCCTTCCTGGTAGAACTCCGTCACACCCTCCACCGCCTGGGAGCCGGCCTGGGCGCCGCCGACGTCGACCTGATGGGCGCAATCGACCACGAACCCCACGAGCCGTCCCCCATGGAAGACCGGGGCGGTGATGAAGAAGTCGGGGAGATGGCCCGAGCCCATGTACAGATCGTTGAGGATCACCGCATCGCCGGGCTCGAGCGAGCCCGCCGGGTACTCCCGCATGACGTGACGCACGATCGACGGCATCGCGCCGAGGTGACCGGGGCTGAAGTCGCCCTGCGCCACCATCTCGCCCCGCGCGTTGAAGAGGGCGGCGGAGAAGTCGCGCCCCTCGCGCACCGCCTGGGAATAGGCGGTCTGCTTGAGCGCGGTGCCCGATTCATCGGCGATCGACTGGAGCGCCGCCCACACCACGCCGCGCGTGATCGGATCCACACGCCGCTCCGTCATCGTCATTCTTCAGCCGTCCTTTCCGACGTCCACGAGGAGGTTGCCGTGTCCATCGACCGTGGCGCGGTCCCCGGGGAGGAGGATCACGGTGGTCTCGCGCTCCTCGATCACCGCCGGGCCCGCGAGGCTGGCGCCGGAGCCGAGCCGATAGCGATCGTAGACGGGACAGTCCACGAAGCCGCCCCCCTCCGGGACATAGATTGGCCGAACGCTCTTGCGGGCGTCCGCCGCTTCCACCGTCGTGATCGTGGGCAAGCCGACCTCTATCGCCGGGACCACGCAGGTGATCTCGAGCTTCCAGTTCGTCGCCTCGAGCGGCATCCCCGGCGCTTCGGCGTAACCGTAGCGCCCGGCGTAGGTCTCGGCATGCGCGCGCTCGATCGCCTCCAGCGTGTCCGGGCCCAGCCGCCCCGCGGGAATCTCCACGGTCAGCTCGTGGCCCTGCCCCGCGTAGCGGACCTCGGCCAGGCGCCGCGTCCGCCACTCGCCGCGCAATCCGGTCGCACGGATCTGGCCGGCGCCTTCCGCCTCCATGGCGTCAAAGAGCTCGTTGACCTCGTCCCACGGTGCGTCGCTCAGCGACACCACGCGCGTCCGCGCCAGATCGAAGCGCGCGTCGGCGATGAGCAGGCCCAGCGCGGAGGCCACGCCCGCCGCGAACGGGACGATGACCCGCGCGATCCCGAGGCTGCGGGCGAGGCGCGCGCCGTGAATCGGTCCCGCGCCGCCGAAGGTCACGCAGGCGAGGTTGCGGGGATCCTTGCCCCGCCCGATGGAGACCATGCGGATCGCGCCTTCCATCGCTAGCGTCACGAGCTGATGGATGCCCCAGGCCGCATCGGTGACCGAGATGCCGAGCGGCTTCGCCACGTGAGCCTCGACCGCGGCCGCCGCGGCCGCCACGTCGAGCCGCCGGGCGCCGCCGAGGAAGAAGCCCGCGTCGAGGTACCCGAGGAGCAAGTTGGCGTCGGTCACCGTCGGCTCTCGACCGCCGAGCCCGTAGCAGGCGGGGCCCGGATTGGCCCCCGCGCTGTCCGGCCCGACGCGGAGGATGCCCCGCTCGATGCGCACCCGGCTGCCGCCGCCCGCGCCGATCTCGACGAGGTCCACGCTCGGCACCTGCACGGGCAGGCCGCTGCCGCGCCGCATCCCGATCATGTCGACCTCGAGCTGGTCCGTGCCCACCGGCGCGCCGTTCTCGATCAGGCAGGCCTTGGCGGTGGTCCCGCCCATGTCGAAGGCGATGAGATCGGGATGACCCGTGAGCCGGCCGACATGCGCGGCGAGGATGGCCCCCGCGGCCGGGCCGGAGTCGAGTGAGCGCACGGGAAACGCGGCCGCGGTCTCGGCGGTTGCGATGCCTCCGTTGTTCAGCATCACGTAGAGGCGCCGCGTGAAGCCGCGCGCGCCCAGCCGCCCGGTGAGCGCCTGGAGATAGCCGGCGAAGCGGGGCGTGATGTAGGCGTTCACCACCGTCGTGTTGGTGCGCTCGTATTCTCGGTACTGGGGCGACACATCGGACGACAGGACGACCGGCAGGCCGGGGGCGATCTCCGCGGCCAGCGTGCGCAGCGCCCGCTCGTGCGCGGGATTCGCGTAGGCGTGGAGCAGCGTGACCGCGAGCGCCTCCGCCCCGCCGTCGCGGCACGCGGTCAGCGCGGCGCGTGCCTCGGCCGGGTCGAGCGGCCGATGCACCTGCCCGTCGGCGAGGAGACGCTCGGTCACCTCGAGGATCTGGTTGCGCGGGATCAGCGGCGGGTGCTTGTCGACGAAGAAGTCGTTGAGGTTGTACCGGAACTGGCGCTGGATCTCGAGCAGATCGCGGAAACCCCGCGTGGTGATCAGGAAGGTGCGGGCGCCCTTTCGCTCGATCACCAGGTTGGCCCCGAGGGTGGTGCCGTGGACGGCCTGCTCCACGTCGGCCAGGCTCACCCCGGCCGCGGCGAGCAGCGCGGCGAGACCGCGCATCACGCCCTCGGCGGGATCGGCCGGAGTTGTGAGCTCCTTGCCCACGAGGACCGCGCCGGTCGCCGTGTTCTGAAGAACGAAGTCGGTGAAGGTCCCGCCGATGTCGAAGCCGAGCCGCCAGGCAGGCGTGGTCAGAGCCGCTCCCTCGTCGTGCGACGTCCCTGGAGAGTACTACATGGAGGCCGCTCCCACGATGAGAAGCACCCCGGCCCCGATGGTGACCGCTCTGGCCAGGAGGATCGCGGTCAGACCCGCGCCGACATCGCGAGCGCCCACCCGCAGGGGAAGCGCCGCGATGCCGGCCAGGTCCACGGCAGCATCGCGACCCACATGCCGAGGAAGGACGCGGCGGAGGCCGGCCCCACGTGCCCGTGCATGCTCATCGCGCGCCGTACATATCGTGGTGGCGCCACCAGATGCCGCCCGTCTCGTTGCGCCCCTTGGGGGCCCGGTCCAGCCACTGATACATGCCCCAGAGCCCGTCCAGCCCCCGCGCATAGGCGGAGTACGTGTGGTAGACGACGCCGTCCTCGAGGGCGAACGTGCTCACGCCCGGGCGTTCGCGCGTGTACGTGGCCACGTCCGTCCCGGTCATGGCCGCAAAGCTGACGGGTCCTTCACCCGGCTGGGGGCGCCACTCGGGCTCGCGGCGGAAGTTGTACTCGATGCCGCGCTGTTGCTGTTCCGGGGTGAACCCGACGCTGAAATCGGGATTGAAGTCGCCGGGGGCCGAGGAGGCCCAGGGAAACTCCCAGCCCATCCGCCGCTTGAACGCCTGCAGCTTGGCCAGGGGCGCCCGCGATATGGCCCACAGCATCACATCGTGATGGGCCAGGTGCATGAAGAACCCGTTGAAGCCGTCGGCGATCGCCGAGCAGGACGGGCAGCCGGCGGCGTAGTCGGGCCCGAACATGAAGTGGTAGACGAGGAGCTGCGAGCGCCCCTTGAAGAGCTCGGTCAGCGAGACGCTGCCCTCGTCGGTGTCGAAGCGGTAGCTCTTCTCGACGCGGACCCACGGCAGCTCCTGCCGTCGCCGTGCGAGCTCGTCGCTGCGTCGCGTGAGGTCCTTCTCCGCCTCGAGCAGCGCGAGCCGCGCATCCAGCCATTCCTTGCGAGTTCCCGTCTTGTGCGTGGTCATGGTGTGTGTCCTCCCTGGGATACACTTAGCCCTGGGTTTCCACGCCATGGGAGTGACAAGTGTGACGGGATTTCGATGGATTCGCTGATCACGGCCGCGGCACGGGCGCTCGCCGCCGGCGATCCCCTCGGCGCCCTGAACCGGGTTGCCCTGCGCGACGACCCACCCGCGCTGGCCCTTCGCGGCATCGCGATGGCGCAGCTCGGCGATCTGGCCCGGGCCAAGTCGCTTCTTCGGCGCGCCGGACGGGCCTTCGGCGCGAGGGAGCCGATGGCGCGGGCGAGGTGCGTGGTCGCTGAAGCCGAGATCGCGCTGGCCTCACGCGATCTCGGCTGGCCGGCGAAGGCCCTGGACGGGGCGCGGGCGACGCTCGAGGAGCATGGCGACCGGGCGAATGCCGCCTACGCGCGCTACCTCGAAGTCAGGCGCTTGCTCCTGATCGGCCGGCTCGACGAGGCCGAGCGCATGCTCGCCCAGCTCGACCCTTCGGCGCTTCCCCCGGTGCCCCGAGCGGTTCACGAGCTGGTGGCGGCGGGGATCGCGATGCGACGCCTCCGGACCAAGGCGGCGCGCGCCGCACTCACGCGGGCCGCGGGCGCCGCCATCGAGGCGGGCATCCCGGCGCTGACCGTGGAAGTCGAGCGCGCATCCGCCGTGATGGACACGCCCGCGGCGCGGCTGATCACCCGTGGCGAGGAGCGGGTCCTCCTGCTCGACGAGATCGAGCGGGTGATGGCGTCGAGGGTGCTGGTCGTGGATGCGTGCCGCCACGTCGTGCGTCTCGCCGGCGCGGCGGTCCCGCTCGCCCGGCGTCCGGTGCTCTTCACGCTCGCCCGCGCCCTCGCCGAGGCGTGGCCCGGCGACGTCGCGCGCGACACGCTCGTGGCGCGAGCCTTCGGGGCGAAGCGCGCCGACGACTCGTATCGCGCACGCCTGCGAGTCGAGATCGCGCGACTCCGGACGATGCTCCGGCGGCTGGCCCGCGTGACCGCGACCGCGCGAGGGTTCGCGCTGGCGCCGCGCCGCGCGGCCGAGGTCCTCGTGCTCGCGCCGCCGGTCGACGGCGAGCACGCGTCGGTGCTGGCCCTGCTTGCCGATGGCGAAGCGTGGTCGAGCTCGGCCCTGGCCCTCGCGCTGGGCGCCAGCCAGCGCACCGTCCAGCGGGCGTTGGACGCGCTCGCCACCGGGGACAAGGCCCACTCGTATGGTCGGGGGCGCGCGCGTCGCTGGATGACGCCACCTGCGCCGGGTTTCGCGACGACCTTGTTACTCCCCGCCCCCCTCCCGAGCGGCTAGGATGGGCCCATGAACCCATCCAAGGCCGAGATCGTCCGGGAGTACGGCCCGTTTCCCGACGTCGCGCACGTCCACGGCGTCACGTATGACGGGCAGCACGTCTGGTTCGCGAGTGGTGACAAGCTCATCGTCCTCGATCCGGTGAGCGGGAAGACACTGCGCTCGATCGAGGTGACCTCGCACGCCGGCACCGCCTTCGACGGCCGGTATCTCTACCAGATCGCCGAGAGTCGCATCCAGAAGATCGATCCTCGGTCGGGCCGCGTGGTCGCCACAATTCCGGCGCCCGGTGGTGGAGGCGATTCCGGCCTCGCGTGGGGCGAGGGGACGCTCTGGGTTGGGCACTACCGTGAGCGGAAGATCTACCAGGTCGATCCCCAGACCGGGGCGATCCTCCGGACCATCGAGTCCAACCGCTTCGTCACCGGGGTCACCTGGATCGACGGCGAGCTCTGGCACGCTACCTGGGAAGGTGACGAGAGCGAGCTGCGGCGCATCGATCCGCAAACGGGCGAGGTCCAGGAGCGACTTGCGCTGCCGTCTGGCGTCAACGTCTCGGGCCTCGAGTCCGACGGCGGCGATCAGTTCTTCTGCGGCGGCGGAAACACCGGGACGGTGCGAGCGGTCCGCCGGCCCAAGAGGCGCGCCGCCGCGGAATGAGCGGCAAGTGAATCAGAGGGCATTCGTATCAGGTTGGCACGCTTTTCCCTCGTCATGCGCGGGCTTGACCCGCGCATCCATGCTGACTGGCCGCGAATCGAGGGCGCAGCATGGATTGCCGGGTCAAGCCCGGCAACGACGATTGGAGAAGTTCTGAGCCCAATCAACGCCCGCCACGTTTTCGTGGCGCGCTACGCCGCGATCGCCTCGAGGCGGCGCCGCGTGACCGCCGGTCCGAAGACGCCGATCACGACAAACACGACCAGCATCGCGGCGGCGATGAAGCTGAACACGCCGAGGGTGCCGTAACGGCCGAGGAAGAAGGCGATGAGGAAGCCGGAGAAGATGGCGCTGAAGCGGCTCCACGAATAGACGAAGCCCACGGCCTGGGCGCGGATGCGGGTAGGATAGAGCTCGGCCTGATAGGCGTGGAACGAGAACGAGAACCAATTGCCGCACAAGGTGATGACGACGCCGCAAGCGATCACGCCGAGCGCCGTGGTCTGCTGCGAAAACAACAGGCCGAACACGGCGATGCCGAGGACGGCGCATGCCACCTGCCACTTGCGCTCGAAGCGGTCGGCGAAGTAGACGCCGATCAGCGGCCCGACCGGTGCGGCGATGGCAATCACGAACGTATAGGCGAGCGATTTCGTCACCTCGATGCCCTGTGAGATGAGGAACGTGACCACCCAGCTCGAAAAGCCGTAATAGCCAATGGTCTGAAACAGATGGAAGATGACCAGCATGATGGTGCGGCCGCGATAGGCGGGGCTCCACATTTCCATCCAGGCGCCGGACTTGCGCTCGGCTTCGCCGGCGACCATCTCCGGTGGCGGCAGGTCCTTTCCGCTCTCAGCACGGCTGCGGCGCTCGAAATCTTCGACGATGCGCTCGGCCTCGGCGATATGCCCGTGCTGCGCCAGCCAGCGCGGCGATTCCGGCAGGCCGCGGCGGATCCACCAGATAAGGAGCGCACCGATCGAGCCGATGATGACCAGCCAGCGCCAGCCATCCAGGCCGAAGATCGTGCGCGGCACCAGCTGCCAGGCCAGGAACGCGATGACCGGCACGGCGGTGTACATGACGAACTGGTTGTAGGCGAAGGCGGGGCCGCGCTGCTCCTTCGGCACCAGCTCCGATACGTAGGCGTCGATGTTGACCAGTTCGACGCCAAGACCGATGCCGGCAATGAGCCGCCACAGGTTGATCATCTCGGGTGTCGTCTGAAACGCCATGACCAGCGCGCCGATCGAGTACCAGAGCAGCGCGAAGGTGAAGATCGAGCGGCGGCCGAAGCGGTCTGAAACCCAGCTGAACGCCAGCGTGCCGATGAACATGCCGGCAAAGCCCGCGGCCACGAAGCTGGCGAAGCCGTGCAGGTCGAACAACCCTTGCGTCGTCGGCTTGAACAGGCCGGCCTTGAACAATCCCGGCGCCACATAGGCGGTGAAAAAGAGGTCATAGAACTCGAACCAGCCGCCAAGCGAAACGAGCGTGATCAGCTTGAGCGCGTGGCGCGAAGCCGGCAAGCGATCGAGGCGCGCCGCGACCGTCACTGCGCTGTCCGTCCCCATGCTTGTCCCCTCCCGTCGTGGCCGCTCGGATCGCTGATGGCCTTGCGCGTTTCCCCAGGCTTTTCGAATCTTTTGCATTCGCGCACAAGACCGCCGGCCGCGCTGCTGGCACAATGCCAGCCATGCCGTTCGATTTCGCCATCTCGGCGCTGTTGACGCTCTTTGTCGTGGTCGATCCGGTCGGCCTCACGCCGACATTACTGGTCGTGACCGAGGGACTGCCGCGCAAAGGCCCGCCGCAGTGTCGCGCTGCGCGCCAGCATGA
>DATJFY010000110.1:0-4091 GCA_035495415.1 Verrucomicrobiia bacterium | reverse complement strand
GCATGGGAAGCGATCATCGTGGCGAACGATCTGAATCTGGTGCGTCACCTCACCGTCCTCGGCTCGGATCCCGAGCGGCTTTACCGCTCGACGGCGCGCCTGCGTAGCGAGCTGCGCGATCTGCCCGTGGCAAATGTGGGGCCGGTCGTGTCCAACTCTTCCCCGCCGGGGCGAAGAGCGGCGCGGAGACGCGCTACACGTTCACGGGATCACGAGGCGAGGCGCTCTTGCTCCGAGCCGTCGCGCTGCTTCACGCCAAGGCCATCGTGTCGGCCATCGACAAGGCGCTCAGGCAGAGCTGAAAGGAGGACGGGACCATGTGCCCGTGTGCGTGTGTCTGGAGAACGGGCGATGCTTCTGGCAGTTTCAGTGCGTGCCGGCGTAGGACCTCAGGACTTCACTCGATCAGCCGGTCCGCGCGCAGCAGGAGCGACGGCGGGATGGTGAGGCCGAGCGCCTTGGCGGTCTTGAGGTTGATGAGGAGCTCGAACTTGGTCGGCTGCTCGACGGGGAGATCGCCGGGCTTCGCCCCCTTGAGGATCATGTCGACGTAGTCAGCGGTGCGGCGCCGCAGGGTGTGCCAGTTCGCGTAGTGCGAGAAGAGCGCCCCCTGCTCGACGGAGGTGTCCTCCTGGAACATCGAGGGCATGTGATTGGCCGCCAGGAAATCCAGGATCATGCGCCGATGCTTGGCCGCGATGAAATTGGGGTAGACGAACATCGCGTCGGCGCCCTCCGCCTTGACGTCGGCGAGCACCTTGGCGAACTCGGCCTCCAAGTGGGCGTTGGCGATGTCGTGAATCAGGAGCGAGACGCCGAGCGGCCCCGCCGCCGCCCGCTGTCCCTCGAGCGAGGGGTTTTCATGGAGGGCAAGGGAATCCCAGAGGATCGCGATGCGCGAGATCTTCGGCGACGCCGTCTTGAGCAGCTCCAGGCTCTTGCCCGCGAACTCCGGGCCCGGATTGTGGGCGATCCCGGTGACATTGCCCCCGGGATGCGAGAGGCTCGGGACCAGGCCGAGCTCGAACGGCTCGCCCGCGCCCGCCATGACGATGGGAATGGTGGTGGTCGCCTTCTTGGCGTGGAAGACGGTCGCCGTGCCGATCGTCACGATCACATCGACGTGCTGGCGCACGAGATCCTCCGCCAGCCCCGGGAGGCGGTCCCAGTAGGTATCCGCGAACCGCTGCTCGATCACCAGGTTGCGGCCGGGGACCCGGCCGAGCTGCGTGAGGCGCTCCTCGAAGTCCTTGAGGGCGCCGGAGGGCGCGGTCGCGGTCGGCGTCATCCCCGCGTCCAGCCAGCCGATCTTGGCGACCTTCTTCTGCTGCGCTTCGGCGGCGCCCGCCACGGCGAGAAGGGCGAGCACGAGCGCTGCGATGAGCGGACGTCTCGGGGCACGAAGCCAGTGGCGCATGGGGGCCTCGACTGTGTGGGGCAGATTGGAAACGGCCAGAGTATAGCGTCGCCGCCGGCAGGGCGCTAGACCTCTCCGCCTCGCGGCGGCCCTTGATCAGGAATGCCTGCTCAGGCTACGCGGGTCGGCTCACCGCTCCGGGCACCGGCAGGGTGAACGTGAAGGTCGAGCCGCGCCCGATCTCGCTCGTGACCCAAATGCGGCCGCCGTGGAGCTCGACGAACTTGCGTGAGAGGGCCAGCCCGAGCCCGGTGCCCTCCACCTTCTTGTCCGCCGTCCCGACCTGACGGAATTCCTCGAAGACCTTCTCCTGATCCTCTGGCGCGATACCGACCCCGGTGTCGCGGACCGAGACCTCGACGCACGCCTCCCCGGGCACTGCCGTCACTTCGATGCGGCCGCCCTCCGGCGTGAACTTGATCGCATTCGACAGGAGATTCAAGGTCACCTGTCGGACTTTGCGCTCATCGCCTCGCACCTCACCCAGGCGCCCATCCAGCACAGTCTCCACGGTGATTCCCCGTCGGCCCGCTCGCTCCCGGACCAGCATCACGGTATTGCCGAGGGCCGTGGGCAAGTCGAAATCGGCAAGCTCGAGCTCCATGCGCCCCGCCTCGACCTTCGACAGGTCGAGGATGTCGTTGATCAGGGACAAGAGGTGCTGACCGGCCGCATGGATGTCCTTGAGATACTCCTCCTGCTTCTCATTGAGATCGCCGAACATGTGCTCCGACAGCACTTCCGAGAATCCGAGGATCGCGTTCATCGGCGTCCGGAGCTCGTGGGACATGTTCGCGAGAAACTCGCTCTTGTGCCGGCTCGCGGCGGCGAGCTGGCGGTTGGCCGCCTCCAGCTCGTTGAACAGGCGCACGTTCTCGATCGCGATCACCGCCTGGGCGGCGAAGGTCTCGAGAAGCGCGATTTCGTCGGCCGCGAACGGGCCGGGGTCCCGGCGCGTGATCGAGATGAGGCCGAGGGCGACATCCTCGCGGAGCATCGGAATGAACAGGTTGGCGTGCCATCCGCGTCGCCGGCCGGTCTCGCGCATGACGTCCGAGACGTCCGCGGCAGTCGCCACGTCCTCGACCGCATGGGGTCGACGATCGCGCACCGCGCGCTCGCCCGGCGGCAGGGTCCGAAGCGGCATCGGAAACACATGGACGAGCGAGGCGTCGGCCTCGGCACTGGTCGAGGTGTAGGCCACGAGATCGAGCGACTCGCCCTCGCGCAAGAGCATCATGCTGGCCGAGTAGCCGTGGAGCAGGCGCAGGCCGCTGCGGACAATCGCGTCGAAGACGGGCTGCACCTCGGCGGGTGAGCCCGACATTGCGCGCAGGATGTCGGATGTGGCCGCTTGCTGATCGAGCGCCCTCTCGAGCGAGCGCCTGAGCTGATCGGTCTCGGTGTGCGTCAAGGGGCTAGGCCTGCTGACACCGGAGACATGTCATGGCGTCAAAACCATCGGAAGTATACCGGAAACGGCCTTGAACCGGATGCCGAGCCCGCGACTCTTGATCAGGCGAGCGTGACGCGGGAAGATCGCGTGGCCGCCATGGCGCAGGACCAGGAGCGGATCGACCAGACGACCGGAGCCGGAGCCGCGGTGTTCGGGCTCATCGGCTCCCTCCTCATCTGGCTCACGATCGGCGCGGGCGAGGTCGCGAAGTATGCGTGGGTGGGGATCATCTTCCTCTTGGTCCTGGGGATGAAGCTCCTCCCCGCGCGACTAGCGCAGCCGCTGACCCTCGTGTGCCACCGCGTGGGCACCGTCGTGTGGGGCATCGCGATGGCGTTCTTCCTGCTCGCGCCGGGCGCGCTGGCCTACACGTTCTCCACGTGGGTGGTGGAGACGCTGCCCCGGTGGCTCCAGGTGGGGATCCTCGTCGTGTGGGTGTTGCTCCTGGCGGGCGTCTCGGTGCTGCTCTACTCGCGCTCGCTCCGGGAGCAGTGCCGCCAGTGGCTGGCCCAGCACCCGAACCCGGTCGTCCAAGCGTTCAGCTGGCGCAAGCGCGTCCCGGCCCTCGGGGCCGTCGCCCTCTACATCAACTTCATGGTGGTCGCGATGGGCTGCTTCGCCAGCGTGGCCTTCCTGCTCCACGGTCTCACGCCGCCGCTTTTTCTGCCCAAAGCGCGGCCGGTGGACCATGGCTCCCTCGCCGACTTTCTCCTCTGGCATGTCCTCGACGCGATTCCCGGGCTCAAGGTGCCGGAGACGATCAAGTGGGAGGCGCCGCTCACCTACGAGCGCGTGGGCGCGGGGTGGCTGCTCCTCCTCTTCAAGGTGATGGTGATCGTGCCGGTGGTGTCGGGGATCGCGCACTACTTGAACGACGAGGAGAAGGAGAAAGAACAGGGCGGCGCGCGCAACGGATCGCGGTTGGAAGACTGAAGCGTCACAGTTCCGCCGTATCCAACTCTGGACATTGACGGCGGCGCGGACCGTTCCCTACGATCCGCGCATGGCTGACCGTCAGATGAACAATTCGCGGCCCGCAAGACCAAAAGCGAGAACCGGTGGCTGGGGCCGGATCCTCCTCGCGACGGCGGCAATCATCGGTCTCGGCTGGGCAGGGATTGGCCTCGACCCCGCTAGTCTGAACCTCGACGGGTGGCGCTGGATCGTCGAGGCCGACTCGCCAACCCCTCGACTCGTCCGTGTGTTCGCGCACGACGG
>DATJFY010000109.1:0-21624 GCA_035495415.1 Verrucomicrobiia bacterium | reverse complement strand
CCTGGTTGCGCTGCCCGGGCTCTTCTGGCCGCTCCCGGCGACGGTGACGTTCCAGCCCAATCCCTGGGCGACGATGATGACCGGTTCCGCGTACTTCTGGGCGACGCTGGCGCTCTGGGCGGCCTTGATCGCGGATTGGCGCCTGGCCGGCGGCCGCGTTGGCGCCCTCATCGGGCGGGAACCGGGTCAGTTGCGGGACGCGGTGTGAAACTCACGGAGCAGTTGCTCGCTGGTGGACGTGCCCCGGTGCCACACCCACTTGACGTAGGAGCGGACGTCGGGGGCGTACCAGTACTCGTTACGGTCGCCCTTGTCGCTCTCGTGGAGCACCTTGACGGTGTTGAAGCGCCCAGCCGGGACCTCCAGCACCTCGGCGCCGAGGACGAGGAAGGTGTCCTCGCGCTGGACGCTCGCCGACGAATCCTGGAGGGTCCCCCGGTACGTCCACCGTCGTCCTGGCTCGAGCGGCCAGGTGAACCATGGCAGCGGAGGATCGATCCGGCTTTCGATCTTCCGTTCGCGGGCGTGCGCGACCCACTGGAGCTGGGTCGTGTAGAAATGCTCGAGCTGATCGATCCGGAGCACGTAGAACGGCGCGCTGCTGTCGGGGACCTGGACGACCTCGACCGTCTTGGTGCCTTGCTCGGTGCCGATGAGGACCCCGTAGATCCATCGGTCGCCGGGGCGCCAGATCGGCGGCTTCTGGACGCCTGCGAGCAGCTTGATCGCGGCGGACCCCGTGACCGGCTGAACCGGCGGGCTCGGTCGGGCCTCGGCTGGTCGTGGCGCTTCGGCGGGACGCGGCGGTTCCGGCGGTCGAGGGGGCGCAGACCGTGCCCCGCACGCCTGAAGAGCCAGTGCCGACGTCAGGAGCGCGAGCCCCGCCGCCGCCCGTGCAGCGAGCCGCCATCGTGCCACGAGCGGATGATCGCACGACGGTTCGGGAGGGCCCAATTTTCTGCTCGCCGTGGGATGCTGGGCGCCGCCGCACCGCCGAAAACACCAATGGGATTCACGAGTCACGTGCTAGAAGTATCTCGGTGTAATCCCGGCTTCGGGTCGACCGCGACTTCATTGCCGGACTATGCAGCTCATGACCACAAGGAGGAGCGACATGAAGATCGTCGGCGTGATCGCGATACTGGTCGGCATCATCTTCGTCATCGTGCCTGCTTTGACAAACGCGTGGCAGCCCATGGGCTCGTGGTTGATCGCGGTGATCTTGATCGTGGGTGGATTCTTCCTGTATCGCGGGTCCCTTGGGAGGTCGCAGAAAACCAACCCGTAAGGCTCGTATCTCGAGTCTTCCCGTCACCGATGGTACGGGATCGCCCACGGTGACGGCCGGTCCGGCGCGAGGCGGGAAGCGGGCTGCCCCAGCCTCGCTCGCGGTCATTGCCCTCGTCATGGGCCTTGGCCTTTATCGATTCTCCCAGACTCTCGCCGATCCCGACATCTGGGGGCACCTCGCCATCGGCCGCCTGTACCACCAGACGGGCCGGATCCGGCAAGCCGACCCCTTCTCGTATGTCACGGCCGGCCAGGAGTGGCTCAACTTCGAGTGGCTGTTCGAGCTGGGGCTCTTCCGCCTCTTCGCCGCGTTCGGTCCGCCGGGATTGATCGTGTTCAAGGTTGCCGTCGGGCTCACCTTGTTCGGCATCGTGTACCGCCTGCTCTGTCGCCAGGGCGTTCCTGCCGAGCGGGCGGGCATCATCGTGCTGGCGCTCATCCACTTCTTCGTGCCCTTCCTGATCACAATCCGGCCCCACCTCGTTACCTACACCTTCTTCCTGATCGTCCTCCTCCTGCTCCGGGCGATGGATCGCGGCGACGCGCAGTGGCTGTACGCCGCGCCGGCGCTGTTCGCCCTCTGGGCGAATCTTCATCCGGGGTTTCTCGCGGGGCTGGGCGTGCTGGGAATCTGGACGGGGCTCGAGCTCGTACGCCGCTGGGTCGGGCGAGGCCTCTTCGGGCCGCCCTCGCGCATATCGATGCGGACAGCCATCCCGCTTCTCCTCGGCTGCATCCTCGCCACCGGACTCAATCCCTGGGGATTCCGTCTCCTTCCCTTCCTCTGGCACACCGCGACGGTACCGCGTCTCGAGATCAGCGAATGGCAGCCCTTGCTGCTCGGCACCGGTCAGGGGCTGACCTACCTGCTCATGGTGACCGCCGCAGCGCTCGGCTGGCACTACAGCCGCAGGCCCCGCAGTGTTCCGCTCCTGGGTGTGTTGGCGGTCTGTGTTCTGCTACCGCTGAACGCATGGCGCCACATTCCCCTCGCCACGCTGGCGATCGCCGTGCTCGCCGGCGAGCACATCGGTGACGCGTGGGCGCAGCTGGCGGGAGCCTACACGCGCACGATTCCCGCGCCTTCGGCCGTCGCGAACCGGGTCCTCGTCGCCGCCGCGACGGTGGGCGCCGTGCTCTTCGTCGCGATGGCGGCACCGCGCTTCGGCTGCATCGTCATTGACCCGCCGTCCGCCCTCGGCCAGCCGGTACGGGCGATGGGCCTGCTTCGCACGAGTGGGGTCAGCGGTAATCTCGCCATCGATTTCGACTGGGGGCTCTACGCCATGTACCACGCGGTACCGCCCTTCAAAATCTCGATGGACGGGCGACGTGAGACGGCCTACGGCGAGAAGGTGTACAACCAGTTCCTGGACTTCAAGTTCGGGCAGGGCGACTGGGACGTGCTGCTGCGCGAGTACGATACGCAGCTCGCCCTGGTGCGCCGTGGCCAGCCGGCCGATAACCTGCTCCGCCTGGAGCCCGGCTGGATGCTGCTCTACGAGGATGCACTGGCCGCGTTGTTCGGGCGGGCGGACTTTCCCGGCCTCGATCGCATCCGCGCCACGCCGCCGCCGTCCGTGCCCTACGACGGCGCGGGCCTCTGCATGCCCTGACGGGCGGGGTCAGGCCGTCTTGCGCCGCTTGGAGCCCACGTAGTCGACGAGCACGTACTCGCCCAGGCGCTCCGGGGTGGCGAAGAAGGCCCGGCCGCGGTTGATGCGCGCCATCTGCTCCACGAAGGCCATCAGCATCTCGCTGCGCTCGAGCATGAAGGTGTTGATGGTGATGCCTTCGCGGGTGCAGCGCTGCACTTCCTTGAGCGTCTCCTGGATGGTACGGCGCGTGGGCGGATAGGCGAACTCCGCCTCGAGCCCCTCCATGTGCGCGGTGGGCTCGCCGTCCGTCACCATGATGATCTGCTTGTTGCCGCCCTTCTGCCGGCCGAGAAGCCTCCGCGCGAGCTGGAAGCCGGCGTGCATGTTGGTGCCCACGCTCCACTCGCTCGAGTGCAGCCCCGGGAGCTGCTCGGCTCGGAACTCGCGCGCGTACAGGGAGAAGCCCACGATGTGGAGCTGGTCGCGCGGAAACTGACCGCGGATGAGGGCGTTCAGGGCGAGGGTGACCTTCTTGGCGGCGAGGAAGCAGCCGTTGAAGATCATGGAGCGGCTCATGTCGAGCATGACCACGGTGGCGGCCTGGGTCGAGAGCTCGGTGCGGAACACCTCGAAGTCGTCGGGAGTCAGGCGCACCGGCGTGCCCGGGCCCTGCCGCTCCAGCGCGTTCATCAGCGTTTCCTTGAGATCGAGGAGGAAGGGATCGCCGAACTCGTAGCGCTTGGCGTCGTCGGTGCGGTCGCCGCCCGCGCCCCGCCGCTCCACCGCGTGGCGCCCGAAGCGGTCGCGCTTCAAGTGCGCGAAGATGTCACGCAGCGCCTTGTCGCCGATCTTCCGCAAGGCTCGGGCGGTCAGCTCGAGCTTGTCGCCGTCTCGCTCGAGATAGCCGGCTTCTTCCAGCTTCTTGGTGAGCTCCTGGAGCTTCTCCAGCTCGCGGGCGGCCTTCTCCCCGAGGAGGCGCTCCACCTCGGCGGGGTCGAGCCCTTCGAGGTCCTTGGGATCGCGGACGCGCCGGAGCTGCCGCTCCAGCTCGTCCATCTTCTGGAGCTCCTCCATGAGCTTCATCGCCTCACGGAGCGTGACCTCCCGATCGCCATGGAAGTCGTAGCGCCGGGCCATCTCGTCGATCGGCATCAGCTCGGCGAGGTTCATGGCGAGCTGGGCCATCTCGGCCTCGAGGCGCTCGTCCTTCATGAAGAGCGACTGCATCATGTCCTGGAGCTGGCGCCGCTGGGCGGGGGACATGCTGTCCATGAGCGACTGGAGCTGCGCGGCCTGGTTGCCGAGCTGCTCGAGGAGCTGGTCCAGGCTCTCCACGCCGGGGAAGTGCTGGCCCCACTTGTCCTTGAACGCCTGGAAGTCGGGCTCGTTGCCGTCCGCGCGCTCGCGCAGCATGCGGTTGAGATCGCGCAGCATCTCGCGCATCCGCGCCATGTCCTGGGGCGTCATGTTCTGCATGGAGCGCTGGAGGCCCTGCATGAACGGCTGCAGCATCTGCTGCTGCAGCGACTGCATGAGCTCCCAGAACATGCGGTGGGCATCGGGATCCATGAACTCGTAGCTCTGGAGCCCGCGAATGCGCCCCGCCGGCTCCTTCGGCATCGCGTCCAGGCTCTGCCGCCGCTGCGCGGCCATCTGCTCGAGCTGGCCCTGCTGCTCGGGCGTGATCTCGCCTTTCTCGCGGCGCGCCCGCGCGTCCCCCCGCCGGCGCTCGATGCCCTCGCGCTCGGTCTTCAGGATCTCGTCGAGCTTCTTCTTGATGTCTTCCAGGGCGGAGCCGAGATCGTAGCGCTCGAGCTGCTGCTGCCGCCGCTTGCGGAGCTGGTTCACCATGTCCTGCAGGCCGGGCATGCGGCCGCCCTGCGGCATGGGCGCGCCTTGCTGGAAAAGGCGGCGGAGCGCGCTCCACAGGTCGCCGTCCGACATGAGGTCGTCGGACATCGCCTCCAGGAGGTCGTCCGCGTCGGGATCGGGGACATCCTGCGAGCCGTCCCAGCGCGAGTAGCGATAAAGCACGACGGCCTCCTACTGGCCCCGGTAGCGGTAGCGGCCCGCGTGCACGTCCTTGTTGAGCTTGCGCGAGAGGTGGAGGCCCTCGAGCACGAACTCCACCGCGGAGGCCACGCCGGGCGGATCACCCGCGCCGAGCTTCTTGGCGGCGGCGTGGAGCGGCCGCACCTCGCCGATCTGGCGCACGTACTCCGCGGAGGGCATGTCGTCGGAGGCCTCGAAGCGCAACCCGCCCTGGAACGCGGACACCACCTCGTCGAGCTCGCCGCCCGTGAACGAGCGGTTGAACACGTTGAGCACCGCGCGCTGGGCGAGCTTGGCGAGGATCTTGTCCTCCGCGCCGTCGCCCACCGACTCCAGCTCGATCTTGCCGCTGGTGGAGGCGACGATGGCGCTGAGGTCGGTCACCCGGGGCGTCACCTGCGTTTCGCCCAGGCGGATGGCGCGCTTGAGCGCGTTGGACAAGAGGTTCTCGTAGTTGCAGATGGTGACGCGCACCGACACCCCCGAGCGCTGGCTGATCTCCGACGATTTGCGCGCGAGATGGGTCAGCTCGGCCACGATCTGCTTCATGTACTCGGGCGTCCGCAGGCCGAAGCCGGCGGCGGGGAACTCCGTCCGCTCCGCGTCCATGATGGCGATCTCGTCCTCGAGCTTGCGCGGGTAGTGGGTGCGGATCTGCGAACCGAAGCGGTCCTTGAGCGGGGTGATGATGCGGCCGCGGTTCGTGTAGTCCTCGGGGTTCGCGCTCGCCACCACGAAGAGGTCCAGGGCCAGCCGCACCTTGTAGCCGCGGATCTGGACATCGCGCTCCTCCATGATGTTCAACAAGCCCACCTGGATGCGCTCGGCGAGATCGGGCAATTCGTTGATCGCGAAGATGCCGCGATTGGTCCGGGGGAGCAGCCCGTAGTGGATGGTCAGCTCGTCGGCGAGATAGCGGCCCTCGGCGACCTTGATCGGGTCCACCTCGCCGATGAGGTCGGCGATGGTGATGTCGGGCGTGGCGAGCTTTTCGCCGTAGCGCCGGTCGCGGGGGATCCACACGATCGGGGCGGCCTCGCCCTTCTCGGCGAGGAGGGCGCGGCCCGCCGCCGAGATCGGCGCGAAGGGATCGTCATTGGTCTCGCAGCCGGCGAGGGCGGGCACCTCGGGATCGAGCAGTTCCACGAGCAAGCGCGCCATGCGCGTCTTGGCCTGGCCGCGCTCGCCGAGAAACACGATATCCTGCCCGGAGAGGATCGCATTCTCGATCTGCGGGAGCACCGTCTCCTCGTAGCCGATGATGCCGGGGAAGATCGGCTGGCCGGACCGCAGGCGCGCGATCAGGTTGTCGCGCAGCTCCTGCTTGACGGTCTTCGGGGTGTAGCCGGCGCGCTTCAACTCTCCGATGGTGTGGGCGTTGACCATGACGGCTCCTTGAGGTGACGACGAGGCTGCCGTCACTATGCGGCCGGGGCCGAGACGTGTCAACTCATGGGGCGCGCGGCGCGCGTCTCAGCGCCCGCCCGCGACCGCGAGGGTGTGGCCGGTGATGTAGCTAGACTCGTCCGAGGCGAGGAAGAGGACGGCGTGGGCCACCTCGATGGGCTCGCCGATGCGGTGGAGCGGCGTCATCCGCGACGGGCTGAACTCCACCGTCGCGTCGAGGCGACGGAGGTTCGGGCCGGCGCGCTCGGTGTCGATGGGGCCGGGCGCGACGGCGTTCACGTTGACGCCATGCTCGGCGAGCTCGAGCGCGACGTCTCGTACGAAGCCGTGGATGCCGGCCTTGGAGGCGGAGTAGGCGGCGCCGCCCTGATAGTACGCGGTCCACGGCGTGCCCTCGCGCGCGCCCGAGGACATGCAGACGATGCGGCCGTAGCGCTGGCGCATCATGTGCGGCGCGGCGGCGCGCGTGCAGAGGAACGTGCTGCGGAGGTTCAAGCGCAGGACGAAGTCCCAGTCGGCCGCCGGCATCTCCCAGATCTTGGCGTTCCGGCTCCCGCCCACGTTGTTCACGAGGATGTCGAGCCGGCCCCAGCGCGCCACCGCCGTCTCGATGAGGCGCGCGGCCGGCCCTTCCTCGGTGAGATCGCCGGCGATGGCCACGGCCTCCCCGTCCTCCTGCCGGATCGCCGCGGCGGTGCGCTCCACGCCATCCGCCTCGAGGTCGCCGAGGGCGACCTTGGCTCCCGCGCGCGCCAGCACCCGCGCGATCTCGCGGCCGAGCCCGTTCGCCGCGCCCGTCACCACCGCGATCCGATCCTCAACGCCGGGCATGCTGGAGGGCCTCCGTGATCCGTGCCGCCATGAGCCGCGCGCGCAGCGCCATCACCCGGCGCGCGGTGGCCGCCCGCGCCGCCGCGGGCCAGCCGAAGTAGCCCCGTCCGCCGGGATCCATCTGCTCGAAGCGCCGCGCTCCGCGCGCGAGCGCCGCGCGAAAATCAATCCACCTCGGCGGCAGCCGCCGCGCGATCGCCCGGCGCACCAGGGCCGGCCGCGCGTCGAGCACCAGCGCGGTCTCCATCTCGCCCGAGTGCCACTCGCGCTCCGGCCTCGGGCTCCTCATGTGACGAAGCACAAGCGGGGAGAGCATCAGCGCCTGCTCCTCGGGCTCGGGCGAGAAGCCCGCGACCAGCACGGTGAGGCGCGCGCGCCGCAGCGTGCGCCGGGCCGTCGCGATCGCGCGCACGTGCCCGGGGTCGGCCTGATAGTTGGTGAGGACGAAGCGCCGGAAGCCGTGGCGCGCGAGCCCGCGCACGATGTCCACGATGGCGCGGCTCAGGGTGGCGCCGCGCAGCGACACCGTCCCCGGCCAGCGCTCGGCGAGGGGGCTCGCCCCGTAGGGCAGCGCGGGCGCCAGCACCGGCCGCCAGCCCGCGCGGGCGAGATGCGGCGCGAGCCGCCGCGCCAGCTCCTCGGCGCCGAGCCAGTCCACCAGGAGCGGCAGATGCGGGCCATGCTGCTCCACCGCGCCGAGCGGTAGCAGCACCACGCTGCGCCGATCGCGCGCCAGCGCGCGCGCCTCGGGCCAGGTGCACTCAGCGAGATGGACGAGGCGGGGCCGGGCGGGCGCGGTCACGAAGCGATTCTATAGCGTCGCGACCGCTCCGTGGCTATCCTCTTCCTCGATGGAGATTCCGGAGCGTGTCCGGCCGTTCTGGGAGCGGTTCCAGGCGTCGATCGCGTACGACGCCCGGCCGCTCTTCTACGAGGCGTTCCACTTCGACGACAACGAGGCCACTGCCAATGCGCTCGCCGCGCTCGTCCTCTCGCGGCAGAAGCGCGCGACGGCGGGACTGCTGTGGACCAACGAGTGCACCGGCAAGCCCCTTCCCACCGTCGGCGCGCTCAGCGTCGTGACCGACTGGAGCGGCGCGCCCCGGTGTGTCATTCGCACTACGCAGGTGGACATCGTTCTGTTCGACGCCGTCAGCGAGAGCTTCGCCGCGCGAGAAGGAGAGAGCGACCGAACCCTGCGCTGGTGGAAGGACGCGCACTGGCGTTTCTTCTCGCGCGAATGCCAGCGGCTCGGCCGAGACCCGGCGCTGGACATGCCGGTCGTGTGCGAGCAGTTCGAGGTGGTGTACTCGCCGCCCCCGACGATATCCTCGCCGTCATGAGCGAGAACAAGCACACCGTGCGGACGTACATGGAGGCATTCGAGCGGACGGATCACGCGGCGATCCTGGCCTGTCTGACCGACGACGTCGAGTGGGTGGTGCCCGGGGCGTTTCACGCCGTCGGCAAGGCCGCCTTCGACCGTGAGATCGAGAACGACGCGTTCGTGGGCCATCCCACCATCCGGGTCGCGCGGATGGTCGAGGAGAGCGATGTGGTCGTGGCAGAGGGCGCCGTGCGCAGCGCTCGAAAGGAGGGCGGCACGCTGAATCTTGTCTTCTGCGACGTGTTCGTGATGCGGGCGGCGAAGATCCGCCACCTCACGTCCTACCTGATGGAAGTGAAGGGGTGAGGAGCGGGCGTTCCGGCTAGTGCCGCGGCGCGCTACCCGCCGGCGCCTTTTCTGGAGACGCGGGTTTCTGCGCTTTTTCCCACCAGACGTGCCAGTCGCGGACGCGCACGTCGATGTCGCCGGCCGACTCGTCTTTCTTCGGCTCCCAGGTCGAGAGACCGTCCGGGACCTTCGCGGTCGGGTAGTCGGCCTTCTGAATGGCCACGAGGGCGTTCCGGATCTGGAGCCGGACTCCCTCGGATGCGGTCCGCAGGCTTTCGATCAACTCTGGCACGACGTAGACATCGACGGCAGGGGCGTGGCCGTTTACCACCAGGGCGAGAATGGATCGGGCCTGCCGGTCCCCGATGGAGGCGAAGCGCAGCTCTCGCAGGAGCGGGCTCAATAGCGCTTCGGAGGGTGGCGCCGTGCCCGCCGGTCGCCCCGCGTCCGCGCCTACCGCATGAAGGCGCTCGGCCAGGAATTCTTGGCTGCGCCACTGATCCCGGTCGGTCACGTTGGGCTTGAGGAATCGCCATTGATGGTAGCGAAGCATGCTCGCTTCCCGGCGGGCGATGCCGCCCTCGGCACCCGACATCCAGGTCGACAGACCCGCGAGCAGGAGGAGGCCAACGACCAGGCTCGCGCCGGAGATGAGCTTCGCTCGTCCATTGCCCAGCCACATCCAATATCGCCACCGCCGGACGATGTCCCGCTTGTACAGGAGCCAGCCGTAGTCGCGCGGGCGTGACGTGCGCAGATCTCGCCATAGCATGTCGAGTCGGCGGCGCCGATCGGCCTCCGCGTTGCCGGTGGCGGGAATGGCCGCCAGCCCCGTTTGCAGGGCCGGCACGTCCTGGGAGATCGAGAGCACCAGGGTCTCGAGGCTGGCCATGCGCTGCGGATCGGTGAAGATGAGGAAGCGCACTTTCTCGTCGAACCGGTCCAGATAGAGCTTTTGCTTCGTCCCGATCCTGTCCGCCACCGCGGCCACCCAGGCCTCGAAGGGCTTCCAGAATCCCGCCGCCTGGCCGGGCAGGGTAACGCCCTGGACACTTCCCGTGAAGATCTGACGGTAGCCCAGGGCGACCAGGATCGCGGCGAGGATCGACGTGTCGTGGATGGCGCCGGTGTAGTCCAGAAGCCAGAAGAGGATGACCGGGACCGCGGCGTGCGCGGCGAAGAGGCCCCACGTACTGGCGAATGCCCAGTGATCGGGGTAGCCCTCGAGCAGGCGATTGATGGTACCGACCGCTACAACGATCCCGAAGACGACGATGATCGCGTAGCACACATAGGCGGGGACGTCGGGCGACGCGAAGCCGGCCACGGGCCTCGTCTACTTGGCCAGCACCATGTCCACAAAGCTGCGGTTGTTGGGAGGCAGCGCGACGTAGGCCTCCCCGACCCGCCCCTCCACGAGCTCACCCTTCACGTTCACCACACCCTCGAGCTTCAGCAGCGCGTCCACCAGCGCCTGCGGCTTCAGACCGGTGACCGAGAGCAGGCGATATCCATCCATGGCGCTCCGGCGCACCGCCTGAAGCACTTTCATCTCGTTGTCGCCGAACTGCGGCATCATGATTCGTACCTCCTCGATGCCATCTTACGCTAGGCGCGGGCGCGGTACCGCTTCTCGACGTAGTCGTCGAGGATCTTCAGGAAGTCGGCAACGATGGTGTCGCCCTTGAGGGTGAGCTTGAGGGCGCCGTCCACGAACACCGGGGCCTTCGGCTCCTCGAAGGTGCCCGGCAGCGAGATGCCGATGTCGGCATGCTTGGACTCGCCCGGCCCGTTCACCACGCAGCCCATCACCGCGACTTTGAGCTCCTCCACCCCGGCGTAGCGGTCTTTCCAGGCCGGCATCTGGTCGCGGATATAGGTCTGGATCTCCTCGGCCATCTCCTGGAAGAAGGTCGAGGTGGTGCGGCCGCAGCCGGGGCACGCGGTGACCAGCGGGAGGAAGCTCCGCAGCCCGAGCGACTGGAGGATGAGCTGTGCGACCTGCACCTCCTCGGTGCGGTCGCCGTTGGGCTTGGGAGTGAGCGACACGCGAATGGTGTCGCCGATACCGTCCTGCAGCAGGAGGGCCAGGCCCGCGGTACTCGCCACGATGCCCTTGGCTCCCATGCCCGCCTCGGTGAGGCCGAGGTGCAGCGGGTAGTCCGAGCGCGGCGCGAGCTTGCGATACACGTCGACGAGGTCCTGCACGCCCGACACCTTGGCGGAGAGGATGATGCGGTCGTGCCCGAGGCCGGTCTGCTCGGCCAGCTCCGCGGACTGGATCGCGCTCTCTACCATGGCATTCATGGTGACGTCGCGCGCGTCCAGCGGCTGCGAGCTCCTCGCGTTCTCGTCCATCATCTGGGTGAGGAGGTTCTGGTCGAGGCTGCCCCAGTTGACCCCGATCCGCACCGGCTTGCCGTTGTCGATGGCGACCTGCACGATGGCGCGGAAGTTGTCGTCGTGGTGCTTGCCGCCCACGTTCCCTGGATTGATGCGGTACTTGGCGAGCGCCTTGGCGCACGCGGGATATTTGGTCAGGAGCACGTGGCCGTTGTAGTGGAAGTCGCCGATCACCGGCACCGTGACCTGCTTGACGATGTCGGGGACGGCGCGCGCGGCCGCGTCGGTGTTGACGGTCACCCGCACGAGCTCGCTGCCCGCGGCGTGGAGGGCGTTGACCTGGGCCACCGTGGCCGCCACGTCGGCGGTGTCGGTGTTGGTCATCGACTGCACGACGATGGGCCGGCGGCCGCCCACCTGCACCCCGCCCACGTCCACCATCACGGTCTTCCGCCGCTCGGGAGCGCTCATGTGGACTCATCTTACCATCAGGTACCGGTGCCCCAGAACCGCTCCCAGTCCCGCGCGCTCGTGTTCCAGGCGCCCTCCGCGGTGTTGGCGAAGGTCGTGAACGCCACCGCCTCGCCGAGCGCGCGATAGGACTCGAACTGATCGTCGTCGAAGAACTGATCCCCCGTGGTCTGGTGGGGGAAGTCCGCATTCTCCTGACGGTAGTTGAGCACGGTGGCAGGCTCGCTCCCCATTAGCGAGGACTTGAGCACGACGAGGTACCCGGTCTCGGGCGGATGGATCTCACGCCCGGTCTCGTCGATGACGCGCGGGTAGTGGATGACGCCGAGGGCGTGATGCGAGCGGGTCCGGCCGGTGGCGGCGTCCAGGCGCAGCTCGTCGAGGTCGATGTCCACCACCACGTTCTCGTCGATGTAGATTTGCCGCAGCGCCTCGGTGAGGGAGCCGAAGGTGTGCGTGGGATCCGCCTCCGCGTCGCACGCGACGATGATGGCGCAGCGCCGCTTGAGCAGCGGGCAGATGCCGAGGTTGTCGCCGGTATGGCCCCCGTCGGAGAGGTTCACGAGACGACGGTTGGCGTTGGTCGCGCCGAGGATCTCGCGCAGGAGGTAGTGCGGCCAGAACACGCCGCCCTCCATGCGATGCGCGTAGCGGCCGTCCTTGTAGCGCGGGTTCTCGATCCACTGCCCCAGGCGCACGTTCAGCAGGGTCAGCGCGAAGGACTGGGCGAGGAACGTCCGGCTGCCCATCGCGGAGGACGCGGCGGCGCCCGAGATCGTCATGGCCCGCGCCAGCTTGGTCTCGCCGCTCCGGTAGCGCGCGGAGTCCATGTAGCCGGTGGTCTCCGAGCCGCAGTGCAGGCGCGAGAACACGAAATAGTCGCTCTTGCGGTCGCGCCGGGCCATGTCGCGGCTCGAGGTCAGGTTGAGCGCGGTCACCACGAGGTGGAGCGGGGAGGCGGTGACTGCGGGCAGGCCCGCGACCTCGGCGCCGCGCGCCACCCCGTGCACGTGGGTGAGGGGCATCTCCGCGTCGTCGCGCATGGGGACCTGGAAGCCCACCCGCCGCGCGTCGGCGCGGGGCACGAAGGTCTGCAGGTAGGTCTCGGCGAGGCGGTCCCGGTAGAAGTAGTGGAGCGAGAGACTGTTGAAGTCCAGCGCCACGCCGAGGGCCCCGAAGAATGCCAGCGCGGCGAAGCCCACCGCGAAGGCGAGCAGCACCGGCGCGGCCCCCGGCGGCGTGAGGGCGATGAGGGCGGCGCAGACCAGCACCACGCCGCCCAGCAGGATCACCGCCACGCACACCGCGAGGAGCGCGTTGCGGAGGCCGGTGGACAGGGTGGCCAGGCGCCCCATCCACGATGTCGCGGGCACCGCCGCGCTCGCCCCCTTGATCATGACCAGGAAGCGGGCGGCCACCACGCTGCCGAGCCAGCTCCCGATCGTCCGGAGACTGAATCCCGCGCCGTAGACCCAGTAGGCGAGGTAGGGGATCCACACCACCACGAGCGAGATCGCGGTGAGGTAGTTGAAGATGCCCTTGGCGGCGGCGAAGCGCGAGCGGTCGTTGCGCAGGAAGCGCTTCGAAATCGACACGAAGGGATGGAGCAGGAGTGCGGTGGCCTGCCCGCCCACGTAGACGCCGAGGGGGAGGAGTAGATACGACAGCCGCGGCCCCGTCCGGGCGACGTAGTGCCACGTGACGAGGATGGCGGTGACGAGGCTCACGATGAACACGGCCCAGAGCGAGGCGTACTCGCGGCTCTCCTCCACCGACTGACCCTCGACGAAGAATACGCGCTCCGGCACCACGTAGGGGACCCGCCCGGCGATGAAGAAGCTCGCGAAGGTGACGACGGCGCCGATGGCGACCGACCAGAAGAGGGCCCAGCGCCCCACCCCGCCGGCGAGCGGCCAGTCGAGCAGGGCGAGAACGTAGCCTGCCGGGGGCAGCTGGACGATGTTCGCGAGCGTCGAGCCCGTCATCAGCAGCACCGTGCCCCAGTAGAGTCCGCTGAAGGCGATGAGGAAAAGCGCGAAGATCAGCAGGTGGTAGAAGATGCCGCCGAGGAGATTGCCCACCGCGCGCAGCACCTCGCGGGAGAGGATCCAGCGCCGCGCGATGATGAAGTCGCCGTGCGTGCGCAGGTGGCGAACCTCGTCGCGCCCGGTGAATTCGCGGAGGGCAGGCTGGGTCGTCGCGTCGGGATTGAACGGGAAGTGGCCTTGCGTGGTGCCGAAGTACGGCGTGTCGCCTGGCCCGTACACGTACGCCTCGCGTCCGGTGCGGGGCGTGCCCCCGTGCCGGCCCCGCCGATGCGAGAGCAGCGAGGAGAGGCAGCTCCCGATGTAGCCGCCCCCGGACACCGTGCTGAGGTAATCCATGTGCGGGAGAATGCCCAACCGCGCGAGGCTCTGGAGCACACCCAGGTTGAACGTGGCGGACCGGATGCCGCCGCCGGAGAGCGCGAGGCCGAGCGGCCGCAACGTCTCCGGCGGCTCCGCCGTGGGCGCGAGCCCGGCGAGGGCGCGCCGCTCCGCGAGGTAGTGCCGCTCGGTCGCGTATACCGTGCGGAAGTCCTCCACGCGGGCGTCCACCCCGCGGGCGCGGCGGGGCAGGCGGAACAACGCCCACAACGCGGCGACGAGACTCTCGGCGAGCAAGATGAACTTGGCGGCGCTCGTCACCCCGGCCAGGGCCACGTAGATGCCGGACGGGGGCTGCGGCGGCCGCGCCGCCATGCCCGCGAGCATCCCCTGGACGCAGAGGTTCTCGGCGATGGCGAAGAGCGCGGCGCAAATTGGATAGCAGATCAGCACCGGCGCGAACGAGCGGCGTTCGAACCGAAGCAGCCAGGTGAGGAGAAGCCCGTTCGAGAGGAGATAGATGGTGTAGATGCCGAGCAGGGCCCAGTCCGCGCGCAGGGCCTGATCGACCAGCGGCAGGATCTCCGGCGAGTGCCAGCGCTGAATGATGCGCTCGGCCTCGGCGGAGCTGAACGCGAGCGGCAGGACAAAGGTCGGATGCGCGCCGGCCGCGCTGAGCCGCCGCTCGAACTGCCACACGTGCGGGACCATCCACACCAGCGCGGCCGCGGACGTGACGATGATCGGTACGAGCACGGCCTGCCGCCATCCGGGGGCGCGCGTGCCAGGGGCCGGCTGCTCGGGCGCCGCCGTGGGTCGGGCCATGTCGCCCCTAGCCTCCGGCAATCGGGGGGCGGAACGCAATGCGAGAGTGACGCGTGGTAGGCTAGGCGCATGGCCAAGCCCAAGCACGCAGAGCCAGCGTTCGAAGTCACCAAAAGTGACGCTGAATGGAAGGCGCAGCTGAGCCCCGAGGCCTATCGGGTGCTGCGCGAGCACGGGACCGAGCGCGCCGGCACGAGCCCGCTCGACAAGGAGCACGGCAAGGGGACCTTCGTCTGCGCCGGCTGCGGCCTGCCGCTCTTCGCGTCCGACACGAAATTCGACAGCCGGACCGGCTGGCCGAGCTTCTGGCAGCCGCTGGACAACGCCATCGGCACCAGCACCGACCGCGGCTTCTTCATGGTGCGCACCGAGGTGCACTGCCGGCGCTGCGGCGGGCATTTGGGGCACGTGTTCGACGACGGGCCGCCGCCCACCGGGCTTCGTTACTGCATGAACGGGGTGTCCCTCACGTTCCAGCGCGGGTGACGGCGCGGAGCGCGGTGTCCGCGCTCCTCGCGCTGGTGCTGACGCTCGGCGGCTGCGCGCCCGCGAGCGCGCCGCCCGCTCCCCTCCCGCGCGGCGGCGCCTGGCTCGACCAGATGCTCCTGTCCTGGAATGAGCGCGGTGCGGCGGTGCCGAAGCCCCCGACGCCCTCGCCGCAACAGCCGGAGAATCTCGTCCGCTGCCGTCCCGGCATCCGCGGACCCCTCACGCCCGCCGAGCGCGCGGTGACCGCGGCGGGCTGGTGGCTCTTCCCGAATTCCACGCGCGCGCTCGGCGACGTGAGCGTGGTCGGCGCCTCGTCGGACTGGGACGGCATGTGCCGGCCGTGGTCGTATCAGGCCTTCGTGTTCGTGGGCGAGCGCTTCGTGGGCACGCTCTCCCCCGTCCTCATGGACGCGCGCACCGACGGCGCCTGGCACACCGCGACGATCGAGACGCCGGTGCACCTGAGCGCGCAGTTCCTCCGCTACGCCCGCGAGGACGCGCTCTGCTGTCCCTCGCGGGTCAGCGAGGTCACCTACCGCATCGATCTCCCGATGAGCGCGCGCGAGAGCCCCGTCCTCGTGCCCGTCGTCGTCGAGACGCGTCCGCTGCCCCGCTAGGCCTCCGGCAGGAAATACCCCACGAGGAAGACGTTCAAGTGGATGAGGAGCAGTTTGTTCCACGCCACCGCCGCGTCGTATGCCGCGTCCACCGGCATTTCCGCCTTGAGGACGTCGGCGAGGGCGGACTGCGTGACGCTCATCGTCGCCACCATGAGCTGCGGCGGGACCTTGCCGCCGGGGCCGAACTCGCGGTGGCTGTGCGAGATGCCCACGCCGAGGAGGTAGTAGGCGAAGTCGTGGGTGAGCGCCGCCTCGGCCGACTCGCGCAGCCAGCGCGCGAGGCTGTGGCGCCGGCGCTCGATGCGCGTGCGATCGGGCGTGCCGTCGGGGCCGAGGAAGAAGCGCGCGGAGTGGGGGAACTTCAAGAAGTGCTCGTACACCGCGGCGGTGAGGGCGTCGCCGTGCTTGAGCACGGCGGGCGCGCTCGCGCGCACCGCGGCCATCGCCGCCTCGTCGAAGCCGACGAACACCGCGAGCTCGCGGATGAATCCCTCCATGTCCGCGCCGGGGTGCCGCCACGCCTCCATGTCGTGCGATAATACGCGGGCTCCGCGCGAGGGCAAGCGGAGCCACACGAAAGGGATCGCGATGAACGCCACCGACCTCTGCTACACGCCCGCCACCCGGCTCGCCGAGATGATCCGCACCAAGGCGCTCTCGCCCGTGGAGCTCACGCGCGCGGTGCTCGAGCGCATCGAGCGGCTCAACCCAAAGGTGAACGCGTTCTGCACCGTGCTCGGCGACGCCGCGATGGAGTCCGCGCGCGCGGCCGAGGCCGCGGTCATGAAGGGCGGGCCGCTCGGCCCGCTCCACGGTATCCCGTTCTCCATCAAGGACCTCGCCTTCACCAAGGGCGTGCGCACCATGGGCGGCTCGTTCATTTACGAGCACCGCGTGCCCGACCTCGACGCGCCGTACGTGCGGCGGCTGAAGGAGGCGGGCGGCGTGTTCCTCGGCAAGACCACCACGCCGGAGTTCGGCTGGAAGGGCCTCAGCGACTCGCCGCTCACCGGCGCCACGCGGAACCCGTGGAATCTCGCCATGACCGCGGGGGGCTCCAGCGCGGGGGCCGGGGCGGGGGCGGCGTGCGGGCTGGGACCGCTCCACCAAGGGTCGGACGGCGCGGGCTCGATCCGCATCCCGTCGGCCTTCTGCGGCGTCTTCGGCCACAAACCCTCCTACGGCCGCGTGTCCCAGGCCCCGGTGTCGAACGCCGACTACACCACCCACATCGGCCCCATGACGCGCACGGTGCAGGATGCCGCCCTCATGCTCTCGGTGATGGCGGGGCCGGACCCGCTCGACAAGACGGCGCTCGACGCGGCGCCCGCAGACTACGTGGGCCTGCTCGGCAAGGGCGTGAAGGGGCTCAAGATCGCCTGGAGCCCGGATCTCGACGGGCTCCGCGTCGATCCCGACGTGGCGGAGGTGGCGCAGCAGGCGGCGCGCGCCTTCGAGGGCCTCGGGGCGAACGTCGAGCAGGTGAAGTGCAACTTCATGGACACCCACGAGATGATCCGCGTCATGTGGGCCGCCCACGAGGCCGGCATCTACGGCGAGCATCTCCCGAAGTGGCGCGACAAGATGGATCCGGGTCTCGTCGCCTGCATCGCCGACGGCTACAAGGTCAGCATGGAGCAGTACATCCAGTGGCGCGGGCGCAAGCTCGCCTTCTGCGACAGCGTATGGCCGCTCTTCCGCCAGTACGATCTGCTCCTCACCCCAAGCCTGTCGGTGGGGGCCTTCCCGGTCAACCGGCTCAACCCCGAGCACTGGCCGCAGCACGTGTGGGACTGGCTGCCCTGGGCGTCGTTCTCGTACCCGTTCAACTTCACCGGCCAGCCCGCCGCCACCGTGCCCTGCGGCTTCACGCCGTCGGGGCTACCGGTGGGCCTGCAAATCGTGGGGCGGCTGCGCGACGACCTCACCGTGCTCCAGGCCTCCGCCGCCTTCGAGTCGGCGCGGCCGTGGGCGGCGCGCCGCCCCGCGCTGGACTAGCCGCCCATGGCCCCCGACGACGCGACACTGCGCGCCCGCTTCGACGCCGAGGTGACCGCCGCCGGCCTCACCGTCACCGGCCGCGATCGCGAGCTCTTGTTCGCGATGTGGCTCGAGCACTTGCCCCAGCGCGAGGCGCTTCGCGCCGCCGCGCTGACCCCGGAGGACGAGCCATGGCGGTGACCGCGGGCTCCATCTGCGATCTCGATCTCGCCGGCGTGAGCGAGGCCCTCGCGGCGCGGCGCATCTCCTCGGTCGAAGCGACCGAAGCGTACCTCGAGCGCATCGCCCGCCACGACGGCGTGCTGCAGGCCTACATCACAGTGATGCGCGACGCCGCGCTGTCGCGCGCCCGCGCCGCCGACGCCGAGCAGTCGCGCGGGAGCCGGCGCGGGCCGCTCCACGGCGTGCCCCTCGCCCTCAAGGACCTCATCGCGGTGGCCGGCGTGCGCATGACCGGCGGCTCCGAGGTGCTCGCCGACCACGTGCCCATGCGTGATGCCTTCGTCACGGAGCGACTGCACGCGGCGGGAGCCGTGGTGCTCGGCAAGCTCGCCATGCACGAGTGGGCCTTCGGCCGCCCCGCACGCGACGGACGGTTTCCCACCGGCCGAAACCCGTGGGACGTGACGCGGGCCCCCGCGGGCTCGTCCTCCGGATCGGCGGTGGCGGCGGCGGCGGGCCTCTGCGCGGGCGCGCTCGGCTCGGACACCGGCGGGTCCATCCGCGGGCCGGCGGCGATGTGCGGCATCGTGGGCCACAAGCCGACCTACGGCCTCGTGAGCCGAAGCGGCGTGCTCGCCATGGACTGGTCGCTCGATCACGTGGGGCCAATGACGCGCTCGGTGTGGGACGCGGCGGCGATCCTGCAAGCGATCGCCGGCCACGACCCCGCCGATCCCGGCTCTCTCCATGGCCCCGTACCCGACTTCGTGGCCGGGCTCGAGCGGGGCGCGCGGGGAATCCGCCTCGGCCTGCTCCGCCGCTACTACGTGGACTGGCCGGGCCTCGACGCCGAGGTGAAGAGCGCCGCTCTCGCGGCCTTCGACGTCCTCGCGCGCGAGGGAGCCACCTTCAAGGATGTGGACGCGCCCATGTTGGACATGGCCCCCGCGGTATGGACCTGCTTCCTCGCCGAGATGTTCGAGTACCACCGCGAGATGGCCGCGCACGCGCCCGAGAAGTATCGCGAGGGCACGCGGATTCGCATGTACATGGGCGCGCTCGTCTCCGCCCAGGACTTCCTCCGCGCCCAGCGGCTGCGGGCCCGCTTCCGCCGGGAGATCGACGGGCTCCTCGCGCGCTGTGACGCCCTGATTTTCCCCGGCCAGGCCGGCCCTGCCCAGCGCTTCGAGGACATCTCCGCCGTCGAGGTGATGGTGGCGGGGTCGCGCTACACGAGCCCGTGGAACCTCCTCGGGTTGCCCGCGGTCAACGTGCCGTCGGGCTTCACCCGGGACGGCCTGCCCGTATCCATCCAGATCGTGGGCCGCGCGGGCGACGACGCCACCGTGCTGCGCATCGCGCGCGCCTACGAGCGCGTGACGGAGTGGCACCGCCGGCGTCCCGATCCCGCGGGGTGGAAGCTCGCCTGATGGCGGCGTCCCCGCTGGCCGGCGTCAAGGCCCTCGGCTTCGACGTGTTCGGCACGGTGGTGGACTGGCGCTCGAGCATCATCCGCGAGGGCGAGGCGCTGGGCCGCGCCAAGGGTCTCGACGTGAGCTGGGAGGCCTTCACCGACGCGTGGCGGGCACTGTATCAGCCCGGCCTCGACAAGGTGCGCACCGGCGCGATGCCGTGGACGCGGCTCGACGATCTGCACCGCATGAGCCTCGACCGGCTGCTCGTGGATTTCGAGATCCGGGGTCTCTCGGACAGCGAGATCGACCATCTCAACCGCGTCTGGCACCGGCTCGATCCCTGGCCGGACTCCGTACCCGGGCTCACGCGCCTCAGGAAGAAGTACGTGCTCGCCACACTGTCCAACGGCAACGTCGCGCTCATGGTGAACATGGCCAAGCGCGCCGGGCTGCCGTGGGACGCCATCCTCGGCGCCGAGCCCGCGCGCCACTACAAGCCCCAGCCGGAGGCCTATCTGCGCACCGCAGACTTCCTGGGCCTCCGTCCCGAGGAATGCATGCTGGTCGCCGCGCACAACAGTGATCTCGCCGCCGCCGCCCGCGTCGGCTTCCACACCGCGTTCGTGCGCCGGCCCACCGAGTACGGGCCCACCCAGACGCGCGACCTCCGCGCCGAGCAGGCCTGGGACGTGGTGGCGGAGAGCATGGTGGATCTCGCCGCGAAGCTCGGCTGCTGATCCAGCGCGGTGGCCGCGCCGGACTGGCTCGACCGCGTCGCGTACCCGTTCACCTCGCGGTGGCTCGATCTGCCATCGGGCCGGCTGCACTACATCGACGAGGGGCAGGGCCGGCCGGTGGTCATGGTGCACGGGACGCCCGACTGGTCGTTCCTGTGGCGGCACCTCGTCAAGGCGCTCGCCCCGCGCTACCGCTGCCTCGCGCTCGACAATCTGGGTTTCGGCCTCTCCGATCGCCCGCCCGGCTCCTGGTACCTGCCCGAGCATCAGGCGGCGAACCTCAAGATGCTGATCGAGCGGCTCGGGCTGCGCGACCTGACCTTGGTCCTCCACGATTTCGGGGGGCCCTTCGGCCTGCACTATGCCCTGGACAAGCCCGACAACGTGCACAGCCTCGTGCTGATGAACACTTGGATGTGGTCGCTCGCCGACGACCGTCGCGTCGCCCGCGTCGCGCGGCTGGCGGGAAGCCGCCTCGGACGTTACCTGTATCTCGAGTGGAACCTCTCGGCGCGGCTCATCATGAAGCGGGCATTCGGCGACCCGGCGCGCCTCCCGCCGAGCGTTCACGCGCAGTATCTCGCGCCTTTCCCCGATCCCGCCTCGCGGGCGGCGACGTGGGCCTACGCGCGCGCGCTCTGGGGCAGCCGCGAGTGGTTCGATCGCTTGTGGAAGCGGCGCGAGCGCTTACGCGATCTGCCGGTCCTGATCCTCTGGGGTATGAAGGACCCGGCCGTCCGAGAGCCCGAGCTCGTGCGCCTGCAGTCGGCCTTCACGCGGCCCGAGGTGGTGCGGCTCCCCGACGTGGGGCATTTCCCGCCCGAGGAGGCGCCGGACCGGCTGGCCATGCTCATCGGCGGGTTCCTCGAGCGCGACGGACGGTGACGTGCCGGCGCCGCGCGAGTGGTTCCGTGGGTTCTTCGATGCGACTTACCTCGCCACCGATCGGCCCGCCCTGACGGCCCGGCGCACACGCGCGGAGGTAGATTTCGCCGAGCGAGTCCTCGGCCTCCGGCCCGGCGCGCGCGTGCTCGACGTCCCCTGCGGCTTCGGCCGGCACGCGGCCGAGCTGGCGCGCCGCGGCTACCGGGCGCTGGGCGTCGATCTCTCCCCGCTCATGCTGCGCGAGGCGCGCCGCGCGCACCGCGAGAGCGGCCGGCTGCGCTTCGTCAGGGCCGACATGCGGCGGCTCGCCTACCGGGCCGAGTTCGACGCGGTGATCTGTCTTTTCACGAGCTTCGGCTATTTCAGGGAGGGGGAGAACGTGGCGGTGCTCCGGCGCATGGCCCGCGCGCTCCGGCCCGGCGGCCGGCTTTTGATGGACCACCGCAACCCGGCGTAC